>JBJXGX010000153.1:0-20720 GCA_046160305.1 Burkholderiales bacterium | reverse complement strand
CAGCGGCGAGGCGTGCAGTGGGAGCGCTTTAGCAAAGTCCTGTCAGACTGGATGCCGTCTTTGCGCATCCAGCACAATCTCTACCCAAACCATTGTGGATGACTCAAGCTGGGAGCCGGTTGGTGTAACGCTCCAAGTCCGGTTCTGCGAGGGCGGCGAGCGTCCAGTTATTCGGGATGCTCGCTGCTACTCTCCCCTTTTGCCAGTGTCGCAGTCGACCAGAAACTTGACGCTCCGTCTGCTTCGTAGGGGCAAAAGGCAAGACCTGACCCCAAAATACCGGTCGTTTCAGGTCTTCACGTACGCCCGCCAACTGCCGAGATGAGAGATGTCCGGCGCACCGGCCGTGGCGTAGGACTCGCAGAGGAAACCGCGGAGCTTCTCGCCGTCCTCGAGCTCGAGCGTGCCGATGCCGAGCGGGCCGGGAATGCTGTCCACGAAACTGCCGAAGTTCGCCGACGGTACCTCCCAGACTTCCACGTCGATCGCGGTTCCAGGCTCGACGCGCACCAGTCCCGGCCGCGGGGGCTTGAAGCCTTCGAGGGCGAATAGCCGGTATGCGCGCGCGGTATGCGACGTGCGCACCAGACGACCGCCGCGTTCGGTGAGCTGGTGATTCAGTGGCAGGCCGCTCATATGTGCGCCGCAGACCGCGACCCTTACCGTCGCGGGTGTACGCAGCCCGGCGATCTTCGCAGCGGGCGGTAACGGCTGTCCGGTGGCGCCGAGGGTATTGCCGAGGGTGCGATGCGCGGCGTCACCAAGTGCACAGAGCGACCGGTCGGTGTGCGCTGGCGCGAAGAGCGTGATGCCGAAGGGCAGGCCGGTGTCGAGCAGCCCCGCGGGCACTGCAATCGCCGCGAGATCGAATAGATTCATGAAGTTGGTGTAGTAGCCGAGGTTCGAATTGAGTCGGATCGGTTCGGCATTTACCTGGGCGATGGTGTAGATCGTGCCCGCGGTCGGCGTCACGACGATGTCGATGTCATTCCACGCCTGTTCGGATTCCCGGCGAAGCGCCATCAGGCGGTACTGCGCGGCGAAGCCGTCGGCGGCCGAATGCCGCGTCGCGCTACTGATGATCTCGCGCGTCACCGGCAGCAGGGCCTCGGGCTTCTTCTCGATGAAGTCGCGAATGGCGACGTAACGCTCGGCCACCCAGGGGCCTTCATACAGGAGCCGCGCCGCAGCGAGGAACGGCGTGAAGTCGATCTCGATGCGCCGCGCACCGAGGGCAACCAGCTTCTCGACCGCATGCGCGAACAACGCCGATGCTGCCGCATTGCCGAAGAACTCGAGCTGATCGTTCTTCGGGACGCCGATACGCAGGCCGGCAAACGACGATGCAAGGGCCGACGGTTCCTCGCGTCGTGCGAACGCATCCTCGGCATCGAATGAGGCGGCGATGTCGAACACACGCGCCGCGTCGCCCGTGGTCAGGCTAAAAATAGAAACGCAGTCGAGCGTACGGCATGCCGGCACAACGCCGCGCGCGCTCAGTACGCCGCGGGTCGGCTTCAATCCCACGATATTGTTGAATGCCGCGGGCACGCGCCCTGAGCCTGCCGTGTCGGTGCCAAGCGCGAAGCTGACCAGCCCCGAAGCGACGGCGACGGCCGAACCCGAGCTCGATCCGCCGGAAATGTATGCGGCATCGAATGCGTTCGCGCAGGCGCCGTACGGTGAGCGCGTCCCGACGAGGCCGGTCGCAAATTGGTCGAGATTCGTCTTGCCGACGAGAATCGCACCTGCCGCGATGAGCCGTTGCACGACGGGTGCAGTCTCGCGAGCGATGTAGGCGAACGCAGGGCAACCTGCGGTGGTCGGGAGGCCGGCAACATCGATGTTGTCCTTCACTGCGAACGGGATTCCGTAGAGCGGCAAATCGCGCGGACGGAGCCGCTCGAGTTCATTTGCCCGCGCATCGAGCGCCGCACGTGGCACACGATGGATCCAGACCTTGTCGTCGCCGCGCGCGTCGATCCTGCGATCGATAGCGTCGACGATATCGCTTGGGGTCGTTTGCCCCGCGTCCACGGCCGCGCTGAGTGATTGCAGGTCGAGGCTGCGAAGGGCTGCGAGCATGGCACTCTCTTCTGGCGCCTCGCGAAGATGGAGGCGGCTTGATTAGTATAGGAGATAGCGTACAGAATGTGCGTCCGAGGGAGAATGCGGGTGCGATGACCGAAGGAGGGCGCCTTGGCGGCGACCGGCGCAGGCGGGCTGAAGATTATTGTCCCGCGATCAATCGGGACCCCTGGGAGAAAAATCGTGTACCGCATCTTCATGCTCGTCGGAGCATTGCTATTCGCGCCGGCTCTATCGCTCGCACAGGACTATCCGGTCAAGCCGATCCGCTTCGTCGTCCCCTACGCGCCGGGCGGTGCGACCGACGCGTTCGCGCGGCCGGTGGCGCAACGACTCGCGCAGCTTCTTGGCCAACCGGTGATCATTGAAAATCGTGCGGGCGGGAATTCGATTATCGGCACCGATCATGTTGCAAAGGCCGCGCCCGACGGATACACGCTTCTTGTCAATCCCGCCTCGCATCTGCTCATTCCGTTCTATAACAAGAACGTTCCGTACGATGCCATCCGCGACTTCACGCCGATCATCGCCGCGGCGGTCAATCGTCGGTCGATCATCGTGCATCCGTCGCTGCCGGTGCACTCGGTGCAGGAGCTCGTCGCGTACGCCAAAAAGAACCCGGGCAAGATCTCCTACGCAGTGGCTGCATCAGGTTCCGTACAGGAACTGGCGGGCGATCTCCTCCGAGTGACCACCGGCATCGATATCGTGCCGGTGGCCTACAAGGGCGGTGCACCGGCGCTGAATGATCTGCTCGGTGGTCAAGTGCAGATGGCGATTCTCGTGTTGGCGGACACTTTGCAGCACATCAAATCCGGCCGATTGCGGGCACTCGGAATCGTTGAAAGCGGTCGAGCGAAGGTGGCACCGGAGATCCCGACGGTGGCGGAAAGCGGCATCCCGGGCTATGCAATTCCCGACCAGTGGATCGGGGTGATGGGGCCGGCTGCAATGCCGCCCGCGATCGTTGCGCGCTTGAACGCGGAACTCAACAAGGCACTCAACAGTCCGGAGACGCGCACTGCGCTGGAGAATATCGGCTACGAAGTCACAGCGGGCACAGCGCAGGACTTCGCGACGTTGATGGCGAATGACATCAAGATCTACCGCAAGTTCGCGGAGACGATCGGGATCGTGCCGAAGTAGTGGCGCCACGCGGCGGTGCGGTCGCCGGCTGGATCGCTTAGACGGCTCGGTGACTGTGTCAGCGAATCCCCACGACGGCACCGAGAGGGCTCTTCACCGCAAGACCAACGCGATACAACACATGGGCATAGCGTTGCTCGAACGTTGGATGACGCGAACGCCTGCGGATCAATGCAATCTTCGAGGGCAGTCACGTATGAAAGCAATCGTGTATGAAAGATATGGACCGCCCGAGGTCCTTCAATTGAAGGAGGTCGAAAAGCCCACGCCCAAGGACAATGAAGTCCTGATAAAGACACGTGCGGCAACGGCAACTTCAGGGGACTCGAGGGTGCGAAGTCTCAATGTGCCCGTCGGCTTCGGGCTTATCGCGCGTTTGGTGTTCGGAGTCTCAAGACCAAGGAAAACCATCCTCGGCACAGAGCTGGCCGGGGTGGTTGAATCGGTCGGCAACGATGTACGGAGATTCAAGGTCGGTGACCCAGTTTTCGCTTTCAGCGATGCCGCCATGGGTTGTTATGCAGAGTACAAATGCATGCCGGAAGACGGGGCAGTGGCACTAAAGCCGTCCAATCTGACCTTTGATGAAGCTGCCGCACTGTCTTTTGGCGGAACGACCGCGCTGAGTTTCTTCAGAAGAGGAAATCTTCAGCGCGGAGAAAGCGTACTGATCAATGGCGCTTCCGGAGGGGTGGGCACCGCCGCGGTGCAGCTTGCCAGGCACTTCGGCGCCAACGTGACCGGGGTGTGCAGTACCGCGAACGCGGAACTGGTGCGGTCCCTGGGTGCCAAGCATGTCATCGACTACACCAAAGAAGACTTCACGCGGAACGGTGAAACCTATGACGTCATTGTCGATACCGCCGGCACGGCTCCGTTCTCACGTAGCAAAGCTTCTTTGAAGGAGAGAGGGCGCCTTCTGATGATTTTGGCTGGGCTGCCAGACATGCTGCAGATTCCGTGGGTGTCGATGACGAGCAACAAGAAAGGCATCGCTGGCCCGGCGGCCGGGCGCGCGGAGGATTTGCGTTTTCTCGCGGGGCTGGCCGAGGCGGGAGAATTCAAACCGGTCGTTGATCGGCGCTATCGATTCGAGCAGATCGCCGAGGCTCATCGCTACGTCGATACCGGACGCAAGAGAGGAAATGTCGTCATCACTCTTTGATTCTTGACGCGATTTGCCACGATGGACCATACTCATGCCGAGGGCCATCGTCGCTCGAAATCCCGCGCGCCCATCGCAACAATCCCTGGAGTCCTGCATGGAGCAAGTCCACGCGTTGGAGCGTCCGATCCTTGAGTGGCCACGTGGCTTCAGCCGCGCCCCGTTTCGCGTCTATCACGACCCCGAGATCTATGCGCGCGAGCAGGAGCGCATCTTTCGGGGGCCGGTGTGGCACTACCTCGCGCTCGAGGCCGAGTTGCCCGACGCGGGCGATTTCAAAAGCACTTTCATCGGCGACACGCCGGTGGTCGTGACGCGTGACCGCGACGGCAGCCTGCATGGCTTCGTCAATCGCTGCGCCCATCGCGGCAGTCTGGTATGCCTCGAGCAGTCGGGCAAGGATCGCAAACGATTCACATGCGTCTACCACGCCTGGAGTTACGACCTGCAGGGCAACCTTACCAACGCCGCGTTTCGGCATGGTGTGCGCGGCGAAGGCGGGCTGCCGAAGGATTTCGAGCTCGCTCAACATGGGCTCCAGAAGGTGCGCGTCGACAGCTTCTGCGGGATCGTGTTCGGTACGCTGTCCGAGGCAGCCGAATCTCTTCTCGACTATCTTGGCCCGGCGGCGGCGACAGGCATCCAGCGCACGATGAACCGTCCGGTGCGCATCCTCGGATACGACAGCCAGATCATCAACGCCAACTGGAAGACCTACCACGAGAACACGCGTGACAGCTTGCACGCGAACATCCTGCACACGTTTTTCGGGACGTTCGGTGTCTCGCGGCATTCGCAGGAGGCGGGGATGGTAATGGATCCGCGTGGCCGGCATTTCTACGTGTTCACGAAGCGAGGCACGGAATCGGACACCACCGACTACGACAAGACGGCCGTATCGTTGCGCTCGGTGAAGCCGGAGTTCTCGTTGCAGGACCCATCGATCCTGCAGTGGAAGGATGAGTTCGGCGACGGCTGCTCCATCTACATCACCACGACCTTTCCGACCTTCGTATGCCACCAGGTTCAGCACAGCCTTGGTGTGCGCCAGTTGATCCCGAAGGGGCAGGGGCGCTGCGAGCTCATCTTTACCTACTTCGGGTTCGCGGACGATACACCCGAAATGACGAATACCCGCCTTATGCATATCAACGCCACCGGCTCGGCCGGTCTCGTGTCGATGGAGGACGGAGCGGTATGTGAATTCGTGAGTCGCGGTACATCTGGCAGCGGCGACGCCGCATCCTTTATGGAGATGGGCGGCAAGGACCTCGAATCCGGCGGCACCACCAAGCTTTCTGAGAAGCCGCTGCGCAATTTCTGGAATGTCTATCGCACGATGCTCGATCTGTGATGACGAAAGAAACCTTGCCCGTCGAAGAGGGCCTGCGCCGCGCAGTCGAGGACATGATCCATGCGGTGGCGCGCGCGATCGATGATGATCGCTTAGAGGCTTTCCCGGATTTTTTCGCGGAGCAATCGGTATACAAGGTGGCGTCGCGCTTCAACGTGGAGCGCGGCCTGCCGATGGCGCACATCAATTGCGCGAATCGCGGGATGATCGTTGATCGCATCGCCTCGCTGCGCCATGCCAATATCTACCCCGCTCAGCGCTATCGCCACATGATCAGCGGCATTCAACTCACCATGAACGCGGACAAGTCGATCGCGGCGCGTTCGAGTTACCTCGTCATCCGGATTCTGGAAGATGGCTCGTCGTCGGTTTTCTCGAGCGGGGAATACCGCGACTGCATCGTCCTTGATCAGGGCGTGCCCCGATTGCGAGAGCGGCTCGTGATCTTTGATTCGAAAAGCATCGATAGCGTGCTCGCGATTCCACTGTGAGCGCAGCACGGTCCTCGTCAAAGAAAAGGATTGCGATCGCGATCGGTGATCCGGCCGGGATCGGTTGCGAGGTGTTGTTGAAGGCGCTCAAGCTTCCCGAGATCCGCTCGATCTGCGATCCGGTCATCGTGGGTGACGCATGGTTGGTTCGGCGCTGCAACGAATCGATGAGAATCGGCTGCGAGCTTCGTAGCGTCGATTCTCACGGCGAGCTGCGCTTTGATGGTAAGGCGCTCGAAATACTGAACGTGCCCGCACGCAATCAGGCGGGCTTCGAATTCGGTGTGGTGGACGCCGATAATGGCAGAGCGCTGATCGAGTATGCGGGCAGGGCGATCCGCCTTGCAGAGGACGGCGTCGTGGACTCCGCGCTCGGTGCTCCGCACAACCAGACCTCCGTTCGCCGCGCCGGTATTGCCTTCGACGGCTACCCCGGCTTCGTCGCGCGGCAGACGGGAACACCTGAAGACGATGTGTTCCTCCTGCTTGCATCGAAAAGCTATTGCATCTGCCATGTGACCTTGCACTTGCCGGTGCGGCTTGCGATCGAGAGAATTCGCCGGGCGCATGTGTTGAAGGCGATTCGCGCAACCCATGCGGCGCTTCGCAAGATGGGTCTGCCCGCGCCCCGGATTGCCGTCAGCGGTCTCAATCCGCATGCGGGAGAAAACGGCCTGTTCGGCCGCGAAGAAATCGACGAGATTGCGCCCGCCATCGCAGACGCGAAGGCTGCGGGGGTGCATGTGGCCGGACCGTTTGGCGCCGATGTCATGTTCGTCCAGGGTGGCTACGACGGGTATGTCGTCATGCTTCACGACCAGGGGCATATTCCCGGCAAGCTGGAGCCGGGCAGCGCGGGTTTCTACGCGGGTGCGCCGGTGCTGTTCGGCAGTGTCGCGCACGGCAGCGCGCACGACATTGCCGGCAAGGGCATTGCCGATCCGGCCAGCATGGTCAACGCGCTGCGCTGGGCCGCGAGGGCTTAGGCATGGCGATTCGCAACGCGCCTGGTGATCGGACTGACGTTCGATGGGCTGGCGAGAAATTGGTGGACCGCAAGAAGGGGGACATTGGAATGCGAGCGTTATTGATACTTGTTCTGGCGCTCATGCCGAACATGACGCATGCGCAGGTTTCGTATCCCGCCAAGCAAGTACGCGTCGTCGTGCCGCAACCCGCGGGTGGCGGCTACGACACGATCACGCGCGTGTTCGCCGCGAAGCTTCAGGAATATTGGGGACACGCCGTGCTGGTCGAGAATCGCCCCGGCGGGAACGCGATCATCGGCACCGACTACGTCGCCAAAGCGGCGCCCGACGGGTACACGTTCATCATGGGCGGCATCGGGCCGCATGCCATCAATCCCGCACTCTTTCCGAAGCTTCCGTACGATGCGGTGCGGGACTTCATCCCGGTTGTTTCGGTGGCTGCCGCGCCTAACCTTCTCGTCGTGAACCCTTCGCTGCCGGTTATGACCGCGCAGGAGCTGGCGGGGCTGCTAAAACGCTCGCAGGCGCGTCCGATGAGCTATGGCAGCAATGCGGTTGGCAGCTCCACGCACCTCGCCGCGGAAATGTTTCTCCAACTGATCGGCGCCAAGGCCGTGCATGTGCCTTACAAAGGTAGCGCGCCCATGGTGACCGCGCTGCTTGGCGGTCAGGTCGAAGTCGCATTCATGAACATCATCGACATCCTGGTTCACGTCAATGCGGGCAAGGTGCGCGCGCTCGCCACGGCCGCCACCGGGCGCTCGCCGCTTCTGCCCGACTTGCCGACGATCAGCGAGGCGGGATTCCCCGGCGCGGAGTCCTCGGCGTGGTTTGGCATATTCGTGCCGGCGGGTACGCCGCAAGAAATCGTCATGAAACTCAATGGCGATTTCAATCGGGCGATCAAGGATCCGGACGTGCGTGGGCGCCTTTCGCAAAATGGCATGGAGCTGTTCGGCGGAACCCCCGAGCAGTTCGGTGAATTTCAGCGCGCTGAAATCGCCAAGTGGACCCGCGTCGTCAAAGAGGCGAACGTCCGCGCGGATTGAATGCCCGTGCCACGTCCGGCAGCGACTTCCGCGTTGCGCGGTCCAAGCAGATCGCCTGTGGGCTTTTCTCCGTGCCAGTACCATCGACGACACGAAACACGTGACCATCAACGCATTCACTTCGAACCTCAAAGGAAACATACGATGAAAGCGGCTTACATAGAACGAAACGGTGGACCCGAGGTCCTGAAGTATGGCGATCTCCCGGATCCGAAGGCTGGCGCCGGCGAGGTCGTCGTCGATATCGTCGCCGCCACTGTTAACGCTGCCGACTGGAAGGTGCGGGGCGGCGAGTACGGCAAATTGAAGTTCCCGTATGTCTTGGGCCGCGATTTCTCCGGCGTGGTGAGCGCGGTGGGCGAAGGCGTTCAGGATCTTCGCGTCGGGGATGCGGTCTTCGGTGTCTGCGAAGCGGGCCAGGAGGGCGCCTACGCCGAGAAGATTGCGGTCAAGGCGGCGATCATTGCCAAGAAGCCCGAAGGCCTGTCGCATATCGATGCGGCTGCTTTGGCGCTCACCGGTCTTACGGCTATCAGCGCGGTCGAAGAAACACTGAAACTGCAACCGAAGGAAACCATCCTGATCCAAGGCGGCGCGGGTGGCGTCGCAGGATTTGCCATTCAGCTCGCAAAGCATATCGGCGCGCGGGTGATTACGACCGCGAGCGCGGCCAATCACGACTATCTTCGCAAGCTTGGCGCCGATCAGATCATCGACTACAACACGACCGATTTTACCCGTGCGGTCACCAACTGCGACGCCGTGTTCGACACTGTCGGGGGTGATGTAGCGCTCAAATCGTTCGCGGTGCTGAAGCCGGGCGGCCGCGCGACATTCATCGCATCCGGACCGCAGGCGCCGAAACCCGATCGCGACGATGTAACGTCACTGCGCCCCCCGGTCAAACGTGCACGCCAGCCGCTCGAACGCATCGCCCAGTTGTATCTGGCGAAGGCCATTCGTGCGCCCGAAATCAAGCTGTATCGTCTCTCCGACGCGGGTGACGCCCATAGGCTGAGCGAGTCGCGCCACCTGAGAGGCAAGCTTGTTTTTCAGGTGCGCTGACAAATGGGTAACGCAATCCGCGCCGCGTTCTTTTTGCTTTTCGCCCTACTCTGCGATGCCAGCGCCGCGCAGACCTATCCGGCGCGCCCGGTACGCATCATCGTGCCATTCCTCCCGGGCGGCGCGGTAGATCTCATTGCGCGCACGCTCGCGCAGCGGCTCACCGAGCAGATGGGGCAGCAGGTGATCGTCGAGAATCGCGCGGGTGCGAGCGGCGCGATCGGCAGCGATGCTGTCGCCAAGGCGGCGCCCGACGGCTACACGCTACTGGTTCAGTCATCGACCTTGATCATCAATCCGATGGTGGTGAAGACCTCACCCTACGATGTCACGCGTGATTTCACACCTGTCACGCAACTCGGATCGGTGGCGATGATTTTCGTGGCGCCGCTCAATTTGCCGGCCGGGAATCTCGCTGAGTTCATTGCTTTGGCACGCGCAAAGCCGAAGTCGCTCAGCTTTGGTGCGGCATCGCTCGGCTCGCCTGGACATATCGCCGCCGAAGCGATTCGTTTTGAGGCGAATCTCGAGATCCAGGTTGTGCCATACAAGGGTACCGCCGGTGTCATGAACGATCTCTTGGGCGGGCATGTGTCCGGCACAATCGATGGGCTCCCCGCCTACTTGCCGCATGTGAAATCGGGCAAGCTGAAGGCATTGGCCGTTACGACGCCACAGCGCTTGGCGGTGTTGAAGGACGTCCCGACCGTTGCGGAATCTGGAATTCCAGGATTCGACATGGTGTCGTGGTACGGTTTATGGGCGCCTGCAAAGCTTCCGCACGAGTTATTGCGCCAACTGTCGACTGAAGCGGTCAAGGCAATCCGCGCGCCGGCGACCGTGGAGCGGCTCGGTGAGCAGGGGTTCGAGCCCGCGGGGACCACGCCTGAGGTGTTCAGCCGCTTCATCGAGACAGAAACTTCGAAGTACGCGCGCCTGGTCAAGGAGGCACGCATCGTCGTAGAGGGAAACTGAGATGATCCGCGTAATGGTTGGTCTGGGATTACTTGCGATCGCTGCCGTGGCCGCGCCTCTTTCGCATGGGCAGTCGTCCTATCCGATCAAGCCGATCCGGATCGTTCTCGGCTTTACGCCGGGCAGCTTGATCGACTTGACCACGCGCCTGATCACACCACGCCTGGCGGATGCGCTCGGTCAACAGGTGATCGTCGAAAACAAGCCGGGCGCGAGCAGCAATATCGCCACGGAACAAGTCATTCGCGCGCCCGCTGACGGCTATACGTTATTGATGGGTGGTGTGGTGAATCCCATCAACACGACGCTGTACGCGAGCTTGCCGTTCGATTTCATTCGCGACACCGCGCCGATCGTGCTCGTCGGGACCGCGCCGAGCCTGCTCGTGGTGCATCCGTCGGTGCCGGTGCGCTCATTGCAGGAATTCATCGATTACGCGCGGAAGCGTCCAGGTGAGATTACCTTTGGGTCATCCGGTAACGGTACCGCGCCGCATCTCGCCGGTGAAATGCTGAACCTGATGGCCGGCATCAAGCTGGTCCATGTGCCGTATAAGAGTAGTCCGCAGGCAATGACCGATTTGTTGGCGGGTCGGGTGCAAGCCACGTTCTCGCCGCCGTCGACCGCGATGCCGCATCTGAAGGCCGGTTCACTGCGCGGTATTGCATCGACCGGCGCGCGGCGCGCGAGTGCAGCGGCGGATTTGCCAACGATGATCGAGGCCGGTTTGCCCGACTACGCCGGTGAGGTCTGGATGGGACTCTTCGCGCCCGCCGCGACGCCACGCTCGATCATCGAGCGGATCAATCGCGAAGTCGTGCAGATTCTCGCGATGCAGGAGGTGCGCACCCAGTTTGCGGCGCAAGCGATCGATCCGCTTGGCGGCAGCGTCGAATCATTCGCCGACTATTTGAAGAGCGAAACCGCCAAATGGGCGCATGTGGTGCGCGCCTCAGGCGCCAAGGTGGACTAGCGTGCTGCGCTGTGGCACCAAGATCGCGAGCCAGCGCCCTCTTGACGACCGGTCTTTCGCGTGCTCGCCATCGGCGAGTGCTACTATTTGATGTTCGATGGTCAGTGGCGTGCGCCGCGAGACCAAATAGAGGGTATCCCAATGAGTGACTATCGCGTCGTCCGACTCAAGACCCCCGCAGACTGCGAGGGCTTTGCCCAGAACGTTGACGAGAAATATCCGGACCTTGCAAAGCAGGCTCGTCGGCGTGCGGTTGAGCTTCTCGCCGGGACGCACGGGGCCACGTCCGATGCGGAAATCGAAGCGCTACAGGCAGTGCACGCTTTCGAGGAGATTCGTCGCCAACAAACGGGCAAGAAAACGCGAGCGACCCGCACCTGGCAGAGCATCAACCGGAATGGAATTATCCCAACGGTGGAAAGTGTCGTGAGTCGAAAGATCCCGACCGAGGAATTTCCCGCATTGCTCGAAGCCGGGATGGATGACTTCACGTTCGAGTCGGTCGTGCTCCGTCATCCGGATCAGTTCTCGCCTGAAGCGATCGAGCAGGCAAAGAAACGCATCGACGAGCGGCAGGCCAATCCCTAAGAAGGGGCGCGGCGGATGCGCACGAATGTTTGGCGCGCCCGGAGGGACTCGAACCCCCGACACCCGGCTTCGAAGGCCGGTACTCTATCCAGCTGAGCTACGGACGCGTAGCGCGAACCATACCAGACACCGGACGTTCGAGGGTGTGGATCGTGTGGATCGAGTCGATGCCGGCGATCATTGCCGCTTCGCGTTTCGCGCGGCGTGGATTGCACGCCACACCCGCTCAGGCGTAATCGGCATCTCCATATGCTCGACGCCGAACTCGGCAAGTGCATCGACCACCGCGTTGGCAACCGCGCCGAGTGCGCCGGTGGTCCCGCCTTCGCCGCCGCCTCGCAGGCCGAGCGGATTCGTGGTGGAGGGCACCTCGCTCACCTCGGTGGTAAAGAACGGCAGCATATCGGCGCGCGGCATCGTGTAGTCCATGAATGTTCCCGACAGCAACTGCCCCGATGACGCGTCGTAGTGGCAGCGTTCCCAGAGCGCTTGACCGACGCCTTGCGCGATACCGCCTTGGGTTTGTCCATGGACGATCATCGGATTGATTGCGCGGCCAACATCGTCTATTGCCGTATAACGAGCAACGCCCACCACGCCCGTTTCCGGATCGATCTCGACTTCGCAGACGTGCGATCCGTACGGGAATGACGGAAGGCTCAGGACCTCTTCATGCGTGGCTGCAAGCGGACCGCGCAACGCATCGGGCATGTCGTTGCGAAGCGCGGCGCGCGCCACATCGAACAAATCAACACCGCGATCGGTTCCTTTCACCCTGAAGCGCCGCCGCGCAAATTCGATATCGGCTTCTGCCGTTTCGAGGAGGCGCGCGGCGATGCGTTTCCCTTTCTCGACGATACGGTCCGCTGCGCCGGCCATCACCACACCGCCCATTCGCATCGAGCGCCCGGAGTGGGATCCTCCGCCCACGGGTGCGGCATCCGTGTCGCCTGCGATCAGTCGCACTTGGCCGACTTCCACACCCAACCACTCCGCGAGCAATTGGGCGAAGCTGGTTTCATGACCCTGACCGGCGGATAAGGTTCCGAGCGATACCTCGATACGATCGTCCGGGAGCACGGTCATCGCGGCGCGTTCGCGCGGGAATCCCGTGGCGACTTCGATGTAGTTGCCGATGCCGATCCCGCGCAGGCGCCCGCGTGCGCGCGCCTCGGCCCGTCGCGATGCAAAGCCTGCCCAATCGGACAGGGCAACGGCTTTATCCTGTACCGCCTGATAGTTGCCGCTGTCGTAGTGCATGCCGTACGGGTTGCGATAGGGCATTGCATTGGATGCGACAAGATTCTTGCGGCGGATTTCGATGCGATCGAAACCATGACGCTGCGCCGCGATATCGATGAGGCGTTCGATGACGTACATGACTTCCGGGCGTCCGGCGCTGCGGTATGGCGTGGTGGGCGACGTGTTGGTGTGTACCGCACGCTGCAGCATATGCGCCGCTCCGATGTCATAGACGCTGCTCGACATCTCCGAGCCTTTCGCAAGCGGCACGAACGAGACGCCGAACGCGCCGACATTGCTCGTGTTCATCCCGCGAAAGCCGATGAACCGGCCGTTGGCATCGAGCGCGAGTTCGACTTGCGAAACCAGGTCCCGTCCGTGGTACTCGGTAAGGAATGATTCCGAGCGGTCGCACGCCCATTTCACCGGTCGTTGTATACGCCGTGCGGCCCACGCAACCAGCGCAAACTCCGGATAGAAATTGTTGCGGGTACCGTAGTTGCCCCCGACGTCTTTTGCGATCACCCGCACCGAGGATTCGGGCACACCGAGCACGCCTGCCAGATCGGTCCGCAGCCGAATGTTGCTGCCACCGCCCGCGTACAGCGTGAAGTGCTTCGTTGCCGCATCGAATGTTGCCAGCGCCGCGCGCGGTTCGAGCGGAACGCCGGTGGCGCGATTGACCCACGTGTCGAGGGTGACGGCGTACCGGGCGGCCGCAAAGGCCGCGGTGGTCTTGGCAATATCGCCGATGCCACCGGATTCGACACAGATGTTCGACGGTGCCTCGCGCCAGAGGGCCGCGACACCGGGCTTCGTCGCTTCGCGAGATTCGGTGGTCGCGGACAAAGGCTCGTATTCGACGACCACCTTGTCGGCTGCATCTTTCGCCGCCTCGATCGATTCGGCGAGCACCAACGCGACGGCCTCGCCAGCCATTCTTACCTTGTCGATCGCCAACAGCCAATGCGGCGCGACGAAGATCTCCGAGCCATCGCGGTTCTTGAGCGCGATCTCGTGGGGATTCGTCGGGACCGGCCGATGCGGGATCGGTTGCAGGCCGTCGGCCCGCATATCCGCACCGGTCAGAACCGCGATAACGCCTTTGCAGGCGAGCGCCTCCTCGACGTTGATGCGACGAAGCCACGCATGCGCGTGCGGAGACCGAACGACGATCGCATGCGCCTGATCGGGGAGCCTGAAGTCGTCGCTGAAGCAGCCTTCGCCGCGCAGCAAGCGTGGGTCTTCGAGTCGGAGGACGTCTTTTCCGAAACCTTGCGGTGCCTCACTGGCACGCGATTGGAGGAATGACATTGTGGTCTCGTTGTCGATTGCCGCAGTCGCTCGTTGCAGTCGCCCAATCGGGTCGGATGGAATGCTCTTCCGCGACAAGCAGGGACCGCATGATAGCCTCCGCGTCCATCGAACGAAACCCTGGGAAATTTCCCCATGCGCATTGTCGACATCAGAGAGACCGCGGTTCCGATCAACTCGACCATTCGCAATGCCGTTTTCGATTTCTCGGATATGACGACATCCATCGTCGCCGTGGTGACCGATGTGGTACGCGACGGCAAGCCGGTCGTGGGATTCGCGTTCAACTCCACCGGTCGCTATGCGTGCGGTGCCCAGATGCGCGCGCGCTTCATCCCGAGAATTCTGCGTGCGAAGCCCGATGCCTTGCTTGACGATCAAGGCGGCATCGATCCATTGAAGGCGCTTGCCTGCATGATGCAAGGCGAGAAGCCGGGCGCGCATTCGGACCGCTCGATCGGCATCGGCACGATCGAGACCGCAATCTGGGACGCCACCGCGAAAATCGAAGGAAAGCCGCTCCATCGCGTTCTCGCCGAGCGATTCAACAATGGTCAGAGCGCGGAGAAGGTGTTTTGCTATGTCGGCGGCGGTTGGTATCGCCCGGGGCAGACACTTGCCGATGTACAAGACGAAATGCGCCGCCACCTGGATGCGGGCTACACCATGATCAAGATCAAGGTGGGCGGCCTGCCGATTGCCGAAGATCTTCGCCGCGTCGAGGCGGCGCTTGCAATCGTCGGATCGGGTGATCGGCTGGCGGTGGATGCCAATGCGAAATTCGATCGCGACGAAGCGTTGATCTATGCGAAAGCACTGGCGCCATTGAAGCTGCGATGGTTCGAGGAACCGGTCGACCCGATCGACTTCGAGGCCTACGCGGAGATTGCGAGCGTGTACGAATCAGCGCTTGGCACGGGCGAGAATCTCTATTCAATGCAGGATGTGAAGAACCTTGTCACGTTCGGTGGGTTTCGCGCCGGCCTGGACGTGATCCAGGTCGATCCGCCGCAGGCCTACGGATATGGCATGTATGCGAAGACGCTCGGCATGTTGGAATCGCGCGGCTGGCATCGCACTTCGCTCTGGCCGCATGGGGGTAACCAGATGTCGCTCGCGCTCACCGCGGGTCTTTGCCTGGGGGGCTGTGAGTCTTATCCCGGCGTATTCGGAATCTTCGCCGGATACGCCGACGATGCGCGCGTGGTCGATGGATACTTGAAGCCGTCCGATCGACCCGGCATCGGATTCGAGGGCCAGCAAGCGCTGTACGCCGCGATGCGAAAGCTGGTCGATTGAGCGGACGAAGCAAGCGCAACGTGTTCCCGCGCGTTCGCCTGTTGCTGCTTTGCTGCGGTATTCCGGCGTTGATCGGACTTGCGATCACCGCCATCGTCGGCATGCTGCTCGAAGGCTCCGCGAACTATGAGATCCAATTCAGGGCAGCGGTCGACGGACGTGCATTGACATGCGGCCATCCGATCGACGGCATCGGCGAGGCCAAAATCTCCGTCGCGCTCGTCGATTTCCGGTTCACGGTGTCGAATGTCGAGTTGATTCGCTACGATGGAAAGATATTCCCACTCGCGCTCGAGCAGGATGGAATCTGGCAAATCGGCAAAGCGGCCAGCCTCGATCTCGAGGATGCGTCCGGATCATGCGTGCAAGGGACACCGGTGACGAGACGGGAAGTGCGCGGCTCCGCGCCCAAGGGAAACTATCGAGGCGTGCGATTCGTGTTGGGTGGTCCGGATGGCGTGAACCCGGCCGATCCTGCCATCGCGCCGCGATTGAGTACCGACGGGATGCAGCCCGAGGAGCAAGGCAACCATCATGCATTGCGGATCGAGCTTGCCACCGTGGTCGCAGGCGAGGGCACGGCGCCGCCCACTTCCCAGGCTGCTCGAACCGTATTTCGAATCCCACGCCTTGCATGCCCGCCGACCACCGGCAGTGGCGTGCAATGCGGTGCGGACGGCGCGATCCAGGTCGCGTTGAACGATGTGCAGCCCAACCGCCATGTAATCATCGCTGAAGTTGGCGGCTTGATTTCCGAATCGATCTTGGGCGAGGATGCTTCGTCGCGCACAAGGGAGTGCGAGCCGACATCGGTTGATTCGACCTGCGTCGAAGCGTTACGGCGTCTTGGGTTCGCGGACGGCGGAAAGGTCGGGCGAGCCCATTTGTTCTTTTTTGCCCAGGCGCGAAGATAGGCGCGCGGGACGTGTTCGAGCGGCGGTCGAAGGCATCGACGCGCATCACAATGGAGACGGCAATGACAAACGCGATTCGCAGAATAGTGACCGGACACGACGCCAACGGAAAGGCGATTGTCCTGTCGGACGATGCCCCAAAGAACATCAAGGTGCGCAAAGCGAGCGGGGGGCTGGTGTCCTCGCTCCTTTGGGCCACGGACGAGTCACCGGCCAACATATCGGGTTCGCAAGACCGGTCGATACGCGAAATCGGCGTGGCGCCGCCGCCCAGGGGATCGGTGTTCCGCATCGTTGATTTTCCGCCTACCGACGCCTCGGGAATACATCACGACGCGGTCATTCGCGAGATGGGACTGGACGGCCACGCGGAATCGGGCGGCGCGCGCCATCCCCTCATGCATCGGACGAAGAGCATTGATTACGTGATCGTCTTGCAGGGCGAGATCGACATGTTGTTGGACGATTCCGAAGTGCATCTCCGGGCGGGTGACACGATGGTGCAGCAGGGCACGAATCACGCGTGGGTCAATCGGGGGCGCGATGTCTGCAGGATTGCGTTCGTCCTGATTGATGCGGACGAACCAGCGGGGTTTCGCGCGGGCGCGGGACGAACGTAAGGTCGCGCGTGACCGCCATGCTTCGTCGTCCCAATGTCGCGCAACCAATGTCGCGCAACCAATGTCGCGCAACCAATTCGATCGTTACAATCCGTCTCCGACGTGTCGAACTGCCCGCAATTTTACGCAGCCGGCGGATGGATTACGTCGAAATGCCTAGGCTATGGCATCGGACCCCAGGCGAATAGTTCGCGCGCGAGAGCGCACCACGGGATCCACGACAGAGAACGGCCAGGAGGAATGCGTGATCAACACTGTCACAACGACCCGATCCGGGGAGCACATCGTCATCAAATCGGCGTTGCGCGCGGACGTCGAGGCAACGGTCAAGGAGCTACTGGAGCAGGGGGCCGTGCCGGTTGGAGTCGTCGGCCGGCTTGGCAACAACTGGATCGCGACGGTGCGCGCGCCACGAAAGTATGTGGCCGAGGAATGGGTAACGGTGACGAATATCGGATTGCAGTTCGTGGTTGAAGGGGCGTCACGGGAAGCGGTCGCGGGCCGTGTCGAGGAAATGATCACCTATGGATCGGTGTTGATTGCCGGTCCGGAGGAAATTGAAGGTAAGTGGGTTGCCGTGATCGACCGGCGCGAATCGCGACGAACGTCCTGATTCGCGGGAATCGACAGACCCCGCGAGCGTATGGGGGAAACGAGAAAGGCACCTTGCGGTGCCTTTTGTATTGTGTGGGGATCCTTCCGCGATCCTGAATGCTTGCGCCTTGCCGCGCAGACGCCTAAGTCAACACTCGCCGGCGCGCGATCCAGCCGAAGAATGCCAAACCGCTCAGCACCATTCCCCAGGTACTTGGCTCGGGCACGTTGATGACGTTGAGGGATTCCGCCGTCGCGTAGCTAAATTCCGCGTCGGGCATTCCGGTATCCAGATTCATGCCGCCAATGCTGATCGGACCCACTGTACCGCCACCCATTGCACCGCTTGTCGTCAATGCCACGATCGGGTTGAAGGCGGTTTGGGCGACCGCCGGGGCGGCAGCGGCCATGGGAATGGCGCCTTGACCAATGCCGATTGTCGCCGTTGTCCATACGAAGCCGATGTTGGGCCACTGCCTGAAGCCTTGCGGAAAGGCGCCTGTTTCGATCACCGTGAGCGGTCCGCCGATCGGGCTCGCCGAATTGACCGCTGCCAGGGTCAATTGAGAAATGTCGATGCCCCCCGCGTACTGGCAAAGGACGCTGGTCGCAAGGCAGGATGCGCTATCGATATTCGGGCCAATCGGCGTCACCGCGAGCGAGATCACTGCGTCCGCGCATGCGGAGGTTGCGGCCATGAGTACGGCGGCGCCGACGAATGCATTAATTGACACTCGTAACAGAGCTGTCGCAGAACGGACGCCTCCGAGGCGCGATTTCCACTTCACAATTTTTTCTCTTAATAATCGTACGGCATGAAATTCAACGGGTTAACCCCGATTCACGATCGCTGCGGCGAACGACATTGCAGTGCATCGCGATAGCTTCGAGCGTACGATTTTCAGTGCATGGTTCTCCCTTTAGTTTGCATTATGTGACAATTGCGTGTGATCCAATTCACACAACGTGAGGGATGAATTTCTCGCAAAGGTCTTGTTAGCGGCCAGTGGTCGCCACGACCTGATTTCGAATCTGTACTAGCGCGGCCACGTCGGTCACGCGCCCGATGTCATCGAAGACCACGTCGTACTCGTCGAACCGGCCGAACCAATACCGCCAAACCGCGTGTCCGAGGTTAGGCGTAGCGGTGGGGGGCGGATAACCCAACGAAAGAATGACTTGCTCATGCGTCATGCCCCGTGCGATGCGGCCGGCCCGGACCGTGTCACGAATAGCCGGAGGCAATCCCGCGATGCGGCGGTCCGGACTGTCTTTAAGTAGCGTCTTCTCGAGAAACTGTTCGAATGTTTCGCCCTTGCGCACACCGTAATCATGGATGACCCGATAGCGCTGTCCGCCAATCTCCACCCACGCCAGGTTGCGGCCATCCGATTCGAAAGAAAGGATCTTCACTGGAGACCCTGCGGGGATCATTTCCGTCGAAGTGAAGTTTGCGTCAGAAATGATTCCGCGTTGATGACGCAGATTGCAGCACGCGAAGTACACACGATCCCGGTACTCGCTGAAGCTCGGCATTTCCGACGAATAGGGCGTGAGAAGCACCTTTTGGACAGATTCAAGGGCTGTGCATCCGCCAAGGATGGTTGCGCTCAACGCGCATGCGGCGACGAGTCTTGACACCGACCGGACGGACGGGTCTGAACGATTCACGATTTTCCCCAGCACGATATTCCCCCAGTATGTTCAGCGCGACCTCTATTGCGCCAATCATAGGGCGGTTGGGGCGCGTGACTGTTCTGCTCGTCGCCTGAATCGGCGCGTCGGTCAGCGGGGTCGGATTGGGGCTCCGTCAAGCGCAAGAAGGGGGGGATGTCTGGTCGAGCTTGGCGGCAAACCGCTCCATGTGACGTGGGCAGAACCGTCGATCGGGATGCTCAGCTCCGCTGTCCATTGAACCAGTCGAGGATTTGCGCGCCGTCCCAGATCACCACCCCGGATCGGCTGGCGAGCGCCTCGAAGGTCCGCTCGACGTGCCGGATCCGATGCGGCGAACCGGACAGGTAGGGATGGCACGCCACGGCCATAATTTTTGGACGCTCCGCACTTTCCTCGTACAGGCATTCGAAGTAATCCATGGTCCTTGAGAAGAACACGTCCGCCGTATGGTGTTGTAAGGCCATCATGACGATGTCGTGCAGCTCGAAGTTGTAGGGCAGCGCCACCACCGGCTTGGTCGTCGTGCGCAATTCGACAGGCTCGTCATCGAGCGACCAATCGCCGATATATTCGATACCGGCTTCCGCGAGGTGATCGAGCGTGTCGTACGTCTGGGTAAGTCCCGGTCCGAACCATCCGCGCGGTCGCTGGCCTGAAAACCGGGTGATGATCTCAACGCTTTGCCGGATGACTTCGAGCTGGTTGTCGAGCTTGTGCATCGGAATCTGCTCGTAGCTGTGCGCGTTGAGCTCCCATCCGCTTTTCATGCAAGCCTCGATCACCTGCGGATACGACTGGCATACCTTTGCGTTAAGCGTCACCGTCGGTCGAATGCCGAGCCGGTCGTACATGCGCCGCAGACGCCAGAACGCGACACGCATGCCGTATTCATGCCAGCTCCAGTTCGGTACGTCCGGAAGCATGGCCTGCCCCTGCGGCGGGGGAATGACGGTACGCGCCATCGGGCGGGAAATATCCCAGTCTTCCAGGGCGAACACCGGCCAGACAATCAGCCGGCCATTCTTTGGAAATTGCAGTGGCGGGCGGCCCTCGATCGGCGAAAATGGCAGTCGTTCGCGTGGCAGCATAGGTGAGGTCTCCGGTCGTGCGTACGAAACGAATCGATTTGACCACAGATGAATCTTTATCGAATGTCATTCCAGGCGATGGCTTCCGA
>JBJXGX010000152.1:0-13885 GCA_046160305.1 Burkholderiales bacterium | reverse complement strand
GTCTTGTCCGCGGTAGCAAGTAGCGGGCAATGAATGGCCTGGGCGATCGCCAGATGCAACGCATCCAGGGTCCGCAACGGGTATCTTCCAAGTGAGGCGAGGAGGCCAAGCGCGGCAAGGAGGTGCTCATCCAAGACCGGGTACACCTGCAGCGACCCGGCACCGACATCCTTCTCAAATGTCGAGTACACGCGCGATTCGATGGTTTTCGTGATCTCGCCCGCACGCCGGCGCCGGGCGAGTAGGCAGCGGAATTCGACTACGGTCAGGCGACTGATGGCCGCTGCCGGATGCTCCTGAACAAATGCCTCAAACGCCTCGGAAAAGGGCTCGTTGAGATACCACTTCGCCAGTGCACTGGTGTCGAGATATGGCCCCATCAGCGCTCATCGCGCTCAGTGCGGACATGCTTTTCACTGCCGTTTTTCAGACGCGGCATGCTGGCGCGCAGATCAGCGTGCGATGGCATCCGCTGCTTGCTGCGCAGCGGGAGCAAGCGCGCAATCGGCCGGCCGCGCCGGGTGACCACCACCTCGCCCTCGCGCGCCACCAGCTCATCGAGCTGCGCCAACTCATTGCGGACTTCCCGAATGCTGAGATTTTTCATCGCCGCCCTAGATGTGGCACACACCGAATCATTGTGGCACAGCAATCCGCACGTCGCAATCGACGTACGGGACACCGACGTACGGGACAGACCGGAACGGATCTCGATTTCCCGGTCATGGCGCCTTCAGTGCTTTCGCAACGCCCTCACCGTATACCGGATCGGCCTTCGCGAAGTGCGCGAGTTGGCGTTCGATGATCGCCTGCGGCACGCCCTGCATCGCCGCGGCGATGTTCTGGAACAGCCGCGCGCACTGCCCCGGATCGAAAAGACGGAACAGGTTCCCGGCCTGCGTGGTGTCGTCATTGCCTTGTCTGTGATCGTGGCGGCCGGCATCGCCGCTCAATGCAAGCGGCGGCTCCACATACTGCGGATTCTGCGCGGGACCGCCCACCGAGTTCGGCTCGTAGTACGCATCCGGATTGCCCGTGTCATTGCCGAAGAAACGCATCGCGCCGTCCTTGTGATAGTGATGCACCGGACAGCGCGGCCGATTCACCGGTAGCGCCTCATAGTGCGTGCCGAGTCGATAGCGGTGCGCGTCCGCATAGGAAAAGATCCGCGCCTGCAACATTTTGTCTGGTGAGAAACCGATTCCGGGGACCACATTCGACGGCGAAAACGCCGCCTGCTCGACTTCGGCGAAGTAGTTCGCCGGATTGCGATTGAGCTCCATGACGCCGACTTCGATCAGCGCGGGTACTCGCGTTTCGCGATCGCGCCGAACAGATCCTCCTGATACGACTCACGGGATTTTCCGATCACGGCTTCCGCCTCCTGGTTCGTGTGGTGACGATGGCCCTGCTGGGTCTTGAAGTGGAACTTCACCCAAGAGCGCTCGCCTTGCGTGTTCCAGAGACTGAACGTGTGGCTACCGTAGCCATTCATGAAGCGCGGACTCACCGGAATGCCGCGATCGGAAAAAAGGATCGTGAGCTGGTGCAAGCTCTCAGGCGATAGCGACCAGAAGTCCCACATCGCGCTCGGCATCGGCGGCGCCTTGCTCGCCGGCCACCGTCGAGAAGCGCGCAATGAGATCGGTCTTCTTGCCGACTTGGGAGAACAGCTTCGCGCGCGTGTAGCGCGTGATGTCGTGCGTGATCGTCAGCGTGCCGTATGCCCCCCAACCTTTGGCGTGCACGACGCGCTCCGGGATGCGCTCGCGATTTTGATGCGCGAGCTTCTCCAGCAACTGGTAGTCCTGCAACAGAACCGGACCGCGTGCGCCGGCGGTCACGGAATTTTGATTGTCGGCGACGGGCGCCCCGGCGGAGGTGGTGATGGTTTTCGGTGTGGTCATGGCGTAGATCCTCATGAAGGCGCGAACGGCTGGTCGTGGGCGGGGTCGCGCTGTTCCGCATCCACTCGGGCAGGTTCTCAATGCCGACCGCGCCTTTCTCGCGGAGTTGCGATCGCATCAATCGGCAGCGACGATAATCGACGCGCATTGCATCGCCATGGATATTCCGCAAATGCAGGCCCGAACTGGGCGCGGGCGAGCAAGAGCGCTTCGGTGGCATCCAACACAAACTCCTAATCCGAGTTTCTGCAGCACGGTGTTTCGACATGCACCGTCGCGAGTTGTCGCGAAGCGCTGGTCGGTCACTGCGTTGACTGTCAAGACCAGTTCTCTCACCCAATTTGTGGTCGATCGATTCCCACGATAAACTCTATCGCAATGATCGATAGGAACAGTCGGTTCACAGCGCGCGGCGGATGGTGGGTGGTGGCCCAGGTGCCCATCATGCTGGGCGCGTTTGCGGCACCAATCCTCTGGGGCCAATCGCCTTTCGATGGGGCGAGTGCCGTTCAGATCGTGGGTGCGGCGGTGGCCGTGCTCGGCATCCTGCTCGCGGTCGCGGGGCTCGTGGCGCTCGGGAATGCACTCACGCCATTTCCCCGGCCGCGTGACCATGCGCGCCTGCGGCAAGTGGGCATCTATCGATGGGTCCGCCATCCGATCTACGGTGGTCTTGTTGTGGCAAGCCTTGGCTGGACCGCATCATGGCTGAGCCTGCCGGGTCTGTTCTTCGTGCTCGTTGTGTTCATCTTTTTCGATCGCAAGAGCGCCTTTGAAGAACGGCTGCTGCGCGCGCACTATCCGGAGTACGGCGCTTACGCGGTGCGCGTGCGAAAACTACTGCCTGGGATTTATTAGCGCGTGGCAGGCGACGCAGGCCTGGGTCGTGCGGGAGAGCGCCACCAAAGCACGCAGTGCGAATGCCCCCGGTAGAACGCTCATTCGTTGCGACGCGACACAGCGCTTGAACACGCCGACCGGGCGGTAGAACCGACCCGTCGAACCGTGTGCGCCATGCTCCCCTCAGTCGTTCTTCCAGAATCTTTGCATTTCGAGGAAGGTGAATGACGCCGACCAGGTGATGAGAACGAATCCGGTCAATGCCTCCATGCCGGTCATGAACCGGATCGCCCCCCTTGGGACCAGATCGCCCAAGCCAAGCGTCGTGTACACGACGGCCGAGAAGTACACCAGATCGAAGAGTCCGCCTGCTGATCCAATGATCTGGCTGGAAGTCTGGGCGGCAAGAAGAAAAAAATAGCCGAGACCAAACAACCAGATTTCCACTACATGCAGCGTCAGCAGGCCAAAGATAAGGACCAGGATGCGGCGTCTGCGAATTCGCAAATGCATTCTCGTCAACGCGCGTGTGAGCCAGGAGAACACTTCGTAGTGCAGAAGAACGCACGCGGACACGATCAACCCGGTCGTCAGTACCACGGCGATATGGTGCGCATTCAGCAGAACTTGATTCCCCATTGCAGCGTCTCCGTGTGGATGGCCCTTCGATCGCACGCATTTAATTCATCGGCAACGATCCGCTATAGCGTCATCGCTCTCGTTCAAGGTCGGACGCCGGACTCGCGTCTTCCTTTGACACAACTCAATTGAGCGCCGGTGGTTGCTCGCCGGACGGCCCGCGACGCGCGCGTAACACCGCAGCGCTCTCGCAGTGTTCAAGCCGCGACCCGCGCCTGCGGCATGCGCGCGAGGCGCCCGTCATCGAGGTGGTAGACGGTGTCGAAGCCTGCGATCATGCGGTGGTCGTGGGTGACCGTGATCACCGCCGATCCGCGCTCGCGCGCGATCTTCCGTAGCAGCGCCATGACTTTGGTACCGCGGTCGGTGTCGAGCGCAGAGGTCGGTTCATCCGCGAGAATCAGCGGCGGCTCGTTGGCCAGCGCGCGGCCGATCGCCACACGTTGCACCTCACCACCGGACAAATTCGCGGGCAGCGAATCGGCGCGGTGTGCGATCTCGAGATAGCCGAGCAGGTCTTTCGCGCGCCGTGCCGCGTCGCGCCGTTTGATGCCGTTCAACTGCATCACCAACGCGACGTTCTCCTGCGCGGTAAGAAACGGGATTAGGTTGTGCTGCTGGAAGATGAAGCCGATGTTGCGGCGGCGAAAGGCTCGCTCATCGACGCCGGTCCAGCCGTTGTTGTAGATCTCTTGCCCATTCACAACGATGCGCCCGGTGGTGGGCTCCAGGATCAGGCTGATCGCCAGCAACAAGGTGCTCTTCCCCGAGCCGCTTGGCCCGAGCAACGCCGCGAGCTCACCTTTCTCAACGGTGAATGAACAGGGCTTCAACGCCTGCACGGCCAGCTCGCCGCTGCCGAAGGTCTTCGACACGCCTTCAACTTCGACGACGGCCATGTCATCCTCCGAGTGCAAGCTGCGGCGGCGTTCGCAGCGCATGCCAAATCGCCATGAGGCTGGCGAGCACCCCGCCGACCAGCATCACCGCGAAGGTGGCGGCGGTTTCCTGCGGCAAGAATGCCAATGTCCGAGGAAAGCCGGGGGCGATCAATTCGCGCAGCGCATAGGCTCCGGCAAAGCTCGCCAAGGTCAGTGCCATCGATTGCTCCATGATCAGACGCACAATGACCCAGTTCGACGCGCCGATCAGCTTCAAGGTCGCGATGGATCGGATCTTCTCGATCGTCAGCACATAAATGATTAACGCAATGATTACGATCGACACGAGGACCAACAACACCCGGAACAAGCCCAGCACCGCCGACATCTTGCTCAGTCGGCCTTCGAGCATGAGGTCGCGCTCCTCACCGGTCGTAAAGACATTGAAGTACAACCAGTCGCGGAGATGTTGCGCCACGAGCATGGCATCCGCGCCCGGCGCGAGCTTCACCAGCACCGCGTTCACGGTGTCCCCCGACGTTGAAAGCAATGGCAGCAGCCGGCTCGATTGATCAGACGAATAGCCGGCGCGCTCCAGCCGTTTGAGGTTGGCGGCGCGCGCGGCGACGAGTGCCCGGTTGTCCTGCTGGAACTGCACTTCCTGCGCGTCCGGCAGCGATAGGTACACGAGCGGGCTGCCGCCGGAATCGACCGCACCTTGGGTAATGCCCACGACCGTGTAGTCGTGCGTGCCAAACGGCACCTTGTCGCCAAGCGCCAGCCCGAGTTTTCGATCGGCGACGAGCTCGAAATGCGGCGCTTCAAGCGCGCGCCCGAGCACGATACGGCCCGGGCCGCCCAGCCCGCCAAACACGTCGTAACCGATGACCGTGAACTGCTGACTCTTGCCGCCGATCTCGCGCTGCGCCGCGTAGATCACCAGCGGGCTCGCCTTGATTACACCCGGTGTCGCAGCGACGCTCTTGTAGCTGTCCGCCGGCATGCGCGAGCTCTCGTTGAACGGCCCGCCACGCCCGCGTTCGACCACCCAAAGGTCGGTGGCGGTGTTATCGATCAACCAGACGCCATCGGCGATGTTGCCCTGATAGATACCGTTCATGACCAACACGATGGACAGCAACATCGCCACACCGGCGATCGTGGCGATGAACTTGCCAACGTGGCGGCGAATGTCCTTGAAGGCGAGATCCATGGATGACCCGTTGCGGCGTGCCGTCAGCGACTTGACGGATCGACCGCTTTCACGCGCACGCCGGCCTTGATGGTGGGGGCCGCGGCGACGACCCGCTCGCCGCCCGCCAGCCCATTGCCGATCAGGACCTGCTTCCCGTCGCTCGCGCCGGTCTTCACAGGACGAAACGCGGTGCGAGAATCGACCACGACCAGCACGCCCTGGCGGCCTTCGCGGTCCCGGGTCAGAGCCGTCAGCGGCAGGACGATGCCGGACACATCGCCAACGACGATTTCGACCTCGGCTTCCTGATCGATCGCGAAGCGAGCGAGCGGCACATCGAACGCTACATCGACCTCGAGTTCACGGGTTGCGGCGTCGGATTGGCGCGCGATGCGCGCGACCTTGCCGGCCACGCTCTCGCCGGTACGCAGCCGGATGCTCGCCGTCTGGCCGACTAGCACACGGCCGACCACCGACTCGTCCACCCGCATGGCAACCCATAGCGTGGCTGCGTCAACCATGCGGAACAGGGTACTTCCCGGCACGACGGTGCTGCCGACCTCGGCCTGGCGCGCAATGATGACGCCATCCATGGGCGCCGTGATCCGCGTGAACGACAGCACGGTGTCCGAGTAGCTCGCCTCTTGTGACAGCGCCTGCACGTCGGCCTCGCGCGCCGAATGCGCGGCACGCGCATTGTCCAGACTGGCTTGCGCGGCGCGCAAGGTGGCCTCCGAGGCATCGAGCACTGCCTGGGAAACGAACCCGCTCCGCAGCAACTCGGCATCGCGCTGCTGCTTGCTGCGTGCCAGCTCAAATTCGGCCTGGGCCTTGGCGATGGTCGCTTTGGCGGCCTCGACGTTGCGCGACAGCGCCACCTGCTGATTGCCAACGACGCCGCGGCGCGCAGCGAGGTCCCGATCGTCGAGCACGGCGAGCGCCTGCCCACGCTTGACGGTATCGCCGACGTCGGCGCTGACTTTCATCACCGTCGCCGTAATGCGAGCGGCGACCGTCACCGGCACCCGCGCCTGCACCGTGCCAGGGCCGATCACGCGCTGCGTTACCTTGCCCTGCACTGCCTCGACGATCGGCACCGCGACCGCCCACCCGAAGCGCAGATAGCCAGCGCCCGCTGCGACCACCAACACGGCGACGAGCGCCGCGACGAGAACGTTTCTTAGCTTCATGGGTTAGTGCCTGACTTTTTGCGACCGCCTTCGTTACGCGCAACATCGAGAATTCCGCCTACTCCATGAGCATCGCGATCGCCCAGGCAGCGCGTCCACGACCGTGCACCAAGCCAATTTAGTCCTCTCAGGATCCGCCAAGCCGGCGTAGGAGGCAGCGGGGAGAGGAGGAGGCCGCTGCCCGACCGCGCGGCTTGACGGATTACGTCGAACTCTATTGGCATCGCGCGGGGTCGCGTTTGAGAAATATCAAGACGGCCCGAAAGCGCCGCGATTTGCGTGTGATCAAGCGCAGCGGACCGGCACGCGCGCATCCTTATATAAGGCATACGCGCGGCGCGGCCTTTGCTCTGTAATCGCAGTCACAGACGATGGATGTCGGCCCGATCTATAGTAGCCCCGTGCTGTAGCCCCGTGCTGGTCCTTGATTTGGAACTGGAGAACGTATCGTGAATCGGCGACTCGCAATGGGCTTCGTGACCGTTTTCGGATTCGTCCTGCTATCTGGATGCGGCAAAGAGGTTCCAATCGCGACACCTGCCGCATCGCCGAAGGCCGCCTTCAAGACCGGCCTCGTCGAGCTGCGCGACGTCGACCTCACCTACACCGCGGAGGCCGTCGTCGAGGCCGTGCGTCAATCGACGATCGCCGCGCAGATCGCCGGCCGCATCGTCGAGCTTCGATTCGATGTCGGCGATTACGTCAAGCAAGGGGAGGTCATCGTGCGTATCGACGAGCGCGCCGCCACGCAGGCGGTCGCCGCGAGCGAGGCGCAAGTCACCGAGGCACAGGCGGCGCTTGCCAATGCGCGGGCGCAGTTCGAGCGCTCGAAGGTCCTCGTTGCTCAAAAATTCCTGAGCCCTGCCGCGCTCGACAAGGTCGAGGCCGACTACAAGGCAGCGCAGGCGCGCGTGAGCGCGCTCTTGGCCGGCGCCGGCCAGGCGGCGACCGAACGCAGCTTCACCACCATCGTCGCGCCCTATAGCGGCGTGGTGTCCGCGCGGCATGTCGAGCTGGGCGAGATGGCGACACCCGGCAAGCCGCTCATGACGGGCTTCGATCCGTCGACCTTGCGGGTGGTCGCCAACGTGCCGCAGACGCAGATCGCAAGTATCCAAGCCGGTGCGCGCGCCCGCATCGAGGTGCCCTCCACCAACAAATGGTTAGACGTAAAGAACGTGACCCTGGTGCCCGCGGCCGATCCGCGTACCCATACCACGCGGGTGCGCCTGGATCTCAAGAGGGAATCGCGCGACCTCTACCCAGGCGTGTTCGCGCGCGCGCACTTCACGATCGGCAAGGCGACACGCTTGCTCGCGCCACGCGAGGCGATCCTTCGTAGAAGCGAAGTGACCGCCGTATATGTGATTGACGACCAGGGCACGCCTCATTTGCGCCAGGTGCGACTGGGCGCGGTGTCGGACGATCGCTCGGTCGAGATCCTGGCCGGCGTGAAGCCCGGCGAGCGTGTCGCGATCGAGCCGATCATGGCCGGCATGGCTAGCAGCAGCGCGCCGCCGCCGGCGACGGTGCGCTGACCGGGGATCCATTCATGGGCTTTTCCGGGCGCATCGCCAGATATTTCCAGTCCTCACAGTTGACGCCGCTCCTCGCGCTCCTCGCGCTGCTGCTTGGTGCTTTCGCGATCATCGTCACGCCGCGTGAAGAGGAGCCGCAGATCAATGTCACGATGGCCAACGTCTTCGTGCCGTTTCCCGGTGCCTCGGCGAAAGACGTCGAGGTGTTGATCGCGACACCCGCCGAGCAGGTGCTCGCGCAGATGGTCGGCGTCGAGCATGTGTTCTCGGTATCGCGCCCCGGCATGGCGATTCTCACGGTGCAATTCAAGGTGGGCGTGCCGCGCACCGATGCGCTGGTGCGCCTGTACGACACGATCAATTCGAACCGCGACTGGATCTCGCCCAATCTTGGCATTCTCGATCCGATCATCAAACCAAAGGGCATCGACGATGTACCGGTCGTGACGCTCACGCTTTGGAGCGACGATCCGGCGCGCGGCGCCTTCGACGTCGAGCGTATCGCGCATGCGGCCGAGATCGAGCTGAAGCGGGTGCCCGGGACCCGCGAGGTACAGACCTTGGGCGGACCCGGCCGCGTCGTGCGCGTGCTGCTCGATGCCGATCGCTTGAGCGCTTTTGAAGTATCGGCACTCGACGTAAAGAATGCGCTGCAGCTTGCCAACGTGTCGCTGCCCACGGGCAAGCTGGTGCGGGAGAACAAGACCATCGTGGTCGAAACCGGCAACTATCTGGAATCGGCGAACGATGTCCGCCAGCTCGTGATCGGCACGTTTGATTCCCGGCCGGTCTATCTCGCCGACGTTGCGGAAGTGGTCGACGGTCCGGACCAACCGGCGCGTTACGTCTGGACGGGCGCGGGGCCGGCTGCGCATAGGAAAGGCATCAACGTTCCGGGCGAACATCCTGCGGTGACCTTGCAGGTGACGAAAAAGGCGGGCGAGAACGCGGTCGAAGTCGCCGAGCGCGTGCTGCAACGGGTCGAGGCACTGCGCAATACGATCATTCCCGCGGATGTACATGTCACGGTGACGCGGAACTACAGCGCGACCGCGAACGACAAGGCGCAGCAACTGATCAAGAAGCTCCTGTTCGCGACATTGTCGGTCGTTGTGCTGGTCTTCGTGACGCTCGGGCGGCGCGAAGCCCTGATCGTCGGCATTGCGGTGATCCTCACGTTGGCGGCGACATTGTTTGCATCATGGGCGTGGGGCTTCACCTTGAATCGGGTGTCGCTCTTCGCGCTCATCTTTTCGATCGGCATCCTGGTCGATGATGCGATCGTCGTCGTCGAGAACATCCATCGACGCCGCACGATGGATGAGGGGCCTTTGGAAGGCATCATCCCCGACGCGGTTGACGAAGTCGGCGGCCCCACGATTCTCGCGACGTTCACCGTGATCGCCGCCTTGTTGCCCATGGCGTTCGTGAGCGGGCTCATGGGTCCGTACATGAGCCCGATCCCGATCAACGCGAGCATGGGCATGCTGATCTCGCTCGCGATCGCATTCACCCTCACGCCGTGGCTGGCGCTCAAACTCATGCGCCATGCGCCGCACGCCCACGCGGGGAAGAAGCGCGGATGGCTCGATCGACTCTTCGAAGCGGTACTCGCGCCCTTCGTGCGTTCCATCAAGGCGGCGCGCAATCGTCGACTGCTCGGTCTTGGCGTGTTCATGCTCATCGGCGCATCGGTGTCGCTGGCCGGCTTCAAGCTTGTCGTCCTGAAGATGTTGCCCTTCGACAACAAGTCGGAATTTCAGGTTGTCGTCGATATGCCGGCCGGCACGCCGGTCGAGCTGACGGCCGCCGCAGTGCGCGAGATGGGTTCCTATCTTTCCACCGTCGCGGAGGTCACCGATTATCAGGCGTACGCGGGCGCAGCCTCACCGATCAACTTCAACGGCCTCGTTCGCCAGTACTACCTCAGGGCGAGCGCGGAGCTTGCCGACATCCAGGTGAATCTCGTCGACAAGGCGCATCGCGGTCGCAAGAGCCACGACATCGCGCAATCGGTGCGCCCGCCGCTGGAAGCGATCGCTCTGCGTTGGAACGCCAAGGTGAAAGTGGTCGAAGTGCCGCCGGGTCCGCCGGTGCTCTCGCCGATCGTGGCCGAGGTGTACGGCCCGGACGAGGCCGGTCGCGTGCGGATCGCCAAGCGGGTCCGCGAGGTGTTGGCCGCGACGCCGGACATCGTCGGTATCGACGATTCAGTGGAGGATCCGGCGCCCCGCATCGTGCTGAAAGTCGATCAAAGCAAGGCGTCCCTGGCCGGCATTACCCGACGCGATGTGGTCGAGACGATGCGGGTGGGCTTGGCGGGTGCGGATGTGACGCCCATGCACGATGGCCAATCGAAGTACGAGGTGCCTATCCGCGTGACCCTGCCCGCCGAACGCGCAGGTGAGCTGTCCGATTTTCTTAAGTTGACAATTCGCTCGGCGAGCGGCGCGATGGTGCCGCTATCCGAAGTCGTCATACCGGTCACGACCGAGCGCGATCGACCCCTCTACCACAAGGATCTGCTGCCGGTGGTGTATGTGGTCGCGGATCAGGCCGGCCCGATCGACAGCCCGCTCTATGGCATGTTCGCTGCACGCAGCAAGATCGCCGGGCAACCGCTCGAAGAGGGCGGCAAGCTGGGCGAGTATTTCATTCAACAGCCGGCCGACCCCTATCGCGAATACGCGATCAAATGGGACGGCGAATGGCAGGTCACCTACGAGACGTTTCGCGATATGGGCATCGCCTATGCAGTGGGGCTCGTCCTCATCTATCTCTTGGTGGTCGCGCAATTCGGCTCGTATCTCGCACCGCTCGTCATCATGGCGCCGATCCCGCTCACCGTCATCGGGGTGTTGCCGGGGCACGCGCTGTTAGGGGCGAATTTCACCGCGACATCAATGATCGGCATGATCGCGCTGGCCGGCATCATCGTGCGCAATTCGATCCTGCTGGTCGATTTCGTCAACCTCAAGCTGGCCGAGCAGGTGCCGTTTCGCGATGCCGTCATTCAGTCGGCCGCCGCGCGCGCGAAGCCGATCATCTTGACTGGGCTGGCTGCGATGCTCGGCGCGACATTCATCCTCGACGATCCGATCTTCAATGGTCTGGCGATCGCGCTGATCTTCGGGATTCTTGTTTCCACCGTGCTCACCTTGGTCGTGATTCCCGTCCTCTATTACATCGCCTACCGGCGCAGATTCGAGACAGCGACTTGACGGTTCGAACGGCATAGCGGTTACGAACCCGGCCCTCAATGCGTGGCCCGACTACGCGGTGATCCGCGCCAAGCCACGTATTCTTGGATCATCCGGCCGTGCGCTCGCGACCCGGTCCATCGGTATGTCGGCAGTGGGAGAAGGAGCAAGCAGGCTCGCGATCGTCGCCCTTGCAAACGGCATCCCAACGAGCGATTCGAACCGTCGAAGCACGGCATCGTTCCGGATCAAGCCGCGAGCGCGCGCCGACGCGATCAGCTCACCGACTTCGACCACGCCGGAACGCGAAATAGGATCGACGACACGATCCATCAGGCACCGCGTCGTACGTCGGCCCTGCAGCGCCATCGTGCGGCGAAACGTCGCTCTGGAAACGCGAGGCCCATACAAGGTTTGCATTGGAGTACCCGCTCGATGATGATCACGAGCAGTCATTAGCATTTAGCGTGCCACCTTTCTCGCCGCCGTCATGCGCCCGTTCGCATGGGGGAAACCCTGCCAACGCGTTGGGTGCGGCGGCGAAGGATCGCGATGACGCGCACCAACCCAGAGCGCCCGCTGAACTCTATGCACCAACGCGGATTGGAGAGCGTGTCGTTCAAGCCGCGCCGCTCGCCTGGACCCGGCCGACCCGCAGCGTCTCCTACTCGGCGGCATCTGCGCGGTGGACCGCGCAGATGCCGGGACGCTTAGTGACGATGTCCGCGCCCACCGCCCATCGCCATGCTCGAATTGCCCAGATTGCGCTCGGCGATGGCTCGCTGCTCCGGCGTCAGCACGTCATACAGTTCCTTACGCACCGCCGTGAGCTCGATTGCCGCTTGCCGGTTGTAGGCCTGCATCGTGTCGTGCATCGCGCGATGATCGGCCGAACCACTATGCATCCCCTCGTGCATGCGCTTGCGCGCTTCGGCCTGGGTGTTGACTAAAGCCGCGTACTTCTCGAACGCGGGTTGCTGTTCGGGAGTGAGCTTCAGTTCGGCTTTGGCCGCATCGAGCGACAGGCCGCCACGCATGCCGTGCCCGCCGTCACCATGACCGCCCATCCCTTGGCCCCGCATGCCGTGACCGCTCATGCCATGGCCGCTACGCCCTCCTCCTTGCGTCGCGCCGCAATGCTCTTCATGACCGGCCGGACAGGCACCATCGCCGGCCCGCGGACCACCGCCGCCATGCGCGAAGGCCGCCGCCGCGATTCCAAGGGCCACCAAAGATGCCGAGGTTGCTGCTATCAAAGTAGTACGTTTCATCGCCATATTCCCCATTGAGAACGATTGATATGCATCACGGGGCTCGACCATTCGACCCCCTGGCTCACAGATGGGGCGGCATGGTGCGTGTACAAGGCGATGTCGTTTCCGGATGTTGCAGGCAGGCTCGATGATACAAATTGAAACCTCCGGGCATCTGCGCGCCGGGCCGCGCGGATTCCTATCGCGTCCAATGCACGCGCAGTAACGGTTCCGCCTCGAGATAATCGAAGGCGAGCGACCCCTGGTAGGCATGGTGCAAGGCCTCGCCAATGCCGCGCGCCAGATGGATATCGGTGGTGGTCACCATCGTGTGTCCGGAATGCTCCTCGATCGCCATGATCCGCTCCAGTGCATGCTCGGACTTCACATGCTCGGCATGATGACGAACCAGCCCGAGGATTTCGTCGCGGTGCTCACCGAAGAATGGACCGTCGATGCGGACGAACCCTGCCGGCAGTTGGTCCCGAATGCGCCGGCACGCAGGGCAAAGCTCGTCTTTCGCTGATGCGTCCCGGGCTCCCCACTGCCATCGCCCTTTCGCGAATACCGCCTTGCATTCCGGGCAGGCCGCGTGGCCTCCCGGCTTGCGCTCCGACTTGTAAGGATCATGGTTGCGTTCTTGAGGGACTTGTTCCGGACGATGCGTGCTTGGACCGCGGGGCGTTTTCACGATGAGATCTCTCGGTGAATAGAAGAGCGAATGGAGAGGGACATGCCCGTATTCTAGGAATCGCCCCGTTTCCAGGTTTGACGATAGTCAACCGATGCGACGCCTGGATTGGCTCACCTTGGCACCGTAATCCCGCACCTGATGACCCAACGCACGCTATGACGCGCGATTGCATCGTCTTTGACTTTGCGCAAAGCCGCGTCGCACCCCCCCGTTAGAGTCGACGCGAGTCACCCCACAAGCACGCATGGAGCGACCCATCCCGATGCTCTTCCAGAACGATTCCCCCGCGGACGATACCGGCCTCAACACACCAGACGCGCTCGCGCGTCAGACCCTCGCACTCGTGCTGGCTGGGGGGCGCGGCAGCCGCCTTGGCAATCTCACCGACGGACGCGCTAAACCTGCCGTCCCGTTCGGCGGGCAATTCCGGATCATCGACTTCGCACTCTCGAACGCGATCAACTCCGGCATCCGTCGGATCGGCGTCCTGACCCAGTACAAGGCGCAAAGCCTCATTCGCCATCTGCAAACCGGTTTCGGATTCCTGG
>JBJXGX010000151.1:0-108174 GCA_046160305.1 Burkholderiales bacterium | reverse complement strand
GTCTGCGCGGCAGAGCGCGCAGACGCCTCTAGGAAGCCGTAATGGTTCAGCCGAACGACGCATTGCAGACAAAATTGACTCCATTTCGCGTTTACTGTTTGACGCACTCGCGGTAGCGAAGGCACGCGGCGTCTTCCATCAGGAATCTGCCCGGCCTGCCGCGCAGATTCCTATCGGGTCACCAACTTCACGCCGGCGGTCGTGCCCAACAAGAGGACATCGGCACCGCGCATCGCGAAAAGCCCGTTGGTGACCACGCCAACGATATTATTGAGTGTGGCTTCCAGATTCTCAGGATCATCGATCGACAGGTTGCTTAAATCCAGAATCACATTGCCGTTGTCGGTCACGAATCCGGCGCGCAATCGCGCGAGGCCGCCCAGCTTTGCGATCTCGCGCGCCACATGCGCGCGCGCCATCGGGATCACCTCGACCGGTACGGGAAAGCGTCCAAGCGTTGCAACCAGCTTGGATTCATCCGCGATGCAAACGAATTTCTGCGCGACCGCGGCGACGATTTTCTCGCGGGTCAGCGCGCCGCCGCCGCCTTTCACCATGGCAAGCGAACGCGTCACCTCGTCCGCACCATCGACATAGACGGAGAGCTCGGTCAAATCGTTGAGATCGACGATAGGGATGCCGTGGCCTGCGAGGCGTTGTGCGGTTCGCTCCGAGCTTGCGACCGCGCCTGCGATGCGCGAAGGCGTGCGGCCCAATTCATCGATGAAGAAGTTCGCGGTTGACCCCGTCCCAACGCCGATGGTGGACCCCTCGACTACATATGCGATCGCCGCGTGCGCTACCGCCTGTTTGAGCTCGTCGTTGGACATGAGAAATGAAGGAGAAGTCGGTGCCGGACGCAGCGGCACGGAGAATCCGCGAGACCCGTTGCGCGTTCGGCGGATTGACTGTTCAGTTGATGCATTTCCGTGCGACGATTCTAACCTCGAAATGCAGACCCACTCGCGGCGGACGAAGTTAGCGATTCAGGCCGGTCCACGATTTCTGCCGATTCGCGATTTTAGTCTGCGGTGATCCATCACAAATGAGGAGAAATCATGGGGTTGTTCGATCAGTTGATTGGTGGCGCGGTAGGACAGATGCTGGGTGGCGGCCAGTCGCAGGGCGGCATGTTGGATATGGCGATGAAACTCGTTCAGGGCTATCCCGGCGGGATCCAGGGACTGGTCAATCAATTTACCCAGGCCGGATTCGGTAAGCAGGCGCAAAGCTGGGTCGGCACGGGGCAGAATATGCCGATCGCGCCCGCGGATCTGATGAAGGTATTTGGTCAGGGCCAACTTCAAAACTTGGGACAGCAGGCGAACCTTGGCTCCGACCAGGCCGCCGGCGGGCTGGCGGCGATCCTGCCCGAGATCATCAATCAGCTGACGCCAAAGGGGCAGGTTACGCAAGGCAGCGAGTTCGAGACGTTGCTTGGCGCGTTGCGCGGCCGCCTCTAAGCATCCGTCGCCCGCACATCACGACGACCGCTATTTCCGCTTCGGCGGAAGGTCCGTACAGACACCTTCGTAAAGTTCGGCGGCGAGGCCGACCGACTCCGAGAGCGTCGGATGCGGGTGAATGGTCTTGCCGATATCGGTCGCGTCGGCACCCATTTCGATGGCAAGTGCGATTTCGCTGATCAGGTCGCCCGCGTGCGGGCCGACGATTCCACCACCCACGATGCGATGGGATTCTTCATCGAATAGCAACTTGGTGAAGCCTTCATCGCGTCCGTTCGCGATCGCACGACCTGAAGCGGCCCACGGAAAGACGCCTTTGCCGATCTTGCGCCCTTGCCTGGCCGCTTCGTCTTCGGTCAACCCGACCCACGCCACTTCCGGATCGGTATAGGCGACTGATGGAATCACACGCGCGTCGAAGTGACTCTTCTGCCCCGCCACCGATTCAGCCGCGACATGGCCTTCATGGGTGGCCTTGTGCGCGAGCATCGGCTGGCCGACGATATCGCCGATCGCAAAGATGTGCGGCACACTCGTTCGCATCTGGGAATCGACCGTAATGAAGCCGCGTTCATCCACATTCACGCCGGCGAGTTCGGCCCCGATGCGCCGGCCGTTCGGAATGCGCCCGACCGACACCAGCACCGCGTCATAGACCTGCGGGCCCGCCGGCGCTTGTTCGCCTTCGAACCACACGGCAATGCCGGCGCTCGTCGCTTCCGCTTTCACCGTCTTGGTCTTCAGCATGATCCGATCGAATCGCTCTGCGTTCATCTTCTGCCAGACGCGAACCAGATCACGGTCCGGACCCAGCATCAACCCGTCCATCATTTCAACGAGCTCGAGGCGCGTGCCAAGGGTCGAGTACACGGTGCCCATTTCAAGACCGATGATGCCGCCACCGATCACCAGCATTTTTTTCGGGATCGAGCGTAATTCGAGTGCGCCGGTCGAATCGACGATGCGCGGATCCTTCGGCAGGAACGGCAATGTTGCCGACTCGGAGCCCGCGGCGATGATCGCCTTGTCGAAACGAATGACCTTGCGTCCCTGGGCAGTTTCGACGCCGAGGTGATGCGGATCGATGAACGACCCGACGCCCTCCACAACCGTGACCTTTCGCATCTTGGCCATCGCCGCGAGCCCGCCGGTAAGCTTGCCCACCACTTTCGATTTCCAGCCGCGCAATTTGTCGAGGTCGATCTGCGGCTTACCGAAGGTGATGCCATGGTCGGCGATCGCGTGCGCTTCATCGACCACCGCTGCGACATGCAACAACGCCTTGGACGGAATACATCCGACATTGAGACAGACGCCCCCCAGTGTCGGATAACGCTCGACGAGCATCGTATTCAAGCCGAGGTCGGCCGCGCGAAATGCGGCTGAATAGCCACCGGGTCCTGAGCCGAGCACGACGACGTCGCAGTGAAGATCAGCAGTGGCCTTGCTCACCGCCGCCGCCGCGTTTGGTTGAGCGGGCACCGTCGATACCGCCGGCGAAGACGGCGCAGGCGCGGATACGGGCGCATCGCCTGGAGCCGCGGACGCCGCGGATTCCAACACGAGAATGACGGTCCCTTCAGCCACCTTGTCACCGACCTTGACCTTGATCTCGCCCACGACACCGGCATGCGTTGACGGGATTTCCATCGTCGCCTTGTCGGACTCCAGGCTGACGAGCGATTGCTCTTTGTCGATACGCTCGCCCGGCTTCACCAGGATCTCGATGACATCGACGCTCTTGAAGTCACCGATATCGGGAACCTTGATTTCGACGCGGCTCATGACTTGCCTTTCTTGATTCGCATCGTGTGGATCTCGCAGGGAGCACCGGAATTCTTGTCGAATTCGATGCCCGCGGTCACACCGATGCGCGCGAGATCCTCGGCGGTCCTGGCGCGATTGTAGGCCGCGTACATCGCGCCCAGCGCGAAATTCCGTCCCGAGCCGGCCGCCCAGAATCGCTCGAACGCGAAGACTTCACGGTACGAGTAGACGCCATAGATGCCGGTTTCGTTGGCGATGAGCGCGGTGATCTGCGAGGACTCATACGGATCGTCGTCGTCTTCCTTCGGGTTGAGGAATGCGTGCTCCTTCAACATCGGATGCAGACGGCGGAACGTCTCGTAGACGGCCGCGCGCGACGAGAAATCCACATGGTCGGTCTTGGCGAACAGATTTTCCATGACGACGAAATGGGCCGAGCTGCCGCAGAGCGCCACCAGCGAATCGGCCACATGCAGGATCTTGTCGTGCACCCGCTTGTGATGGTCGCCCAGGCGCGTATCGCCAAACGTGGTGAGACTGTCGGCGGCAATCGCGACCGTGCCGTTCTTGCGGGTAACGACGATCGTAGTCATGCTCGTGTCGGCGCTCGATGCACTGGGTTGTTCTGGGATCGAATCCGGATGATGAGGCGCGTCGAGCCGCGAACACTCTACAACAAGGTCCGTCGCATGTCCGCGAGCAGTTGGGCCAATGTCGCATTGAAGCGCGCGGCGGCCGCACCATCGACGACACGATGATCGAACGAGAGCGAGAGCGGTACGATCAACCGGGGCACGAACTGCTTGCCGTCCCAAACCGGCTTCATGGCCGCTTTCGATACACCGAGGATGGCGACTTCGGGCGCGTTGATGATGGGCGTGAAGTGCGTCCCGCCGATCCCGCCGAGACTGGAAATCGAAAACGTGCCGCCCTGCATGTCGGCCGGTTTCATCTTGCCTTCGCGCGCGGCGGCGGCGAGCGCCGTGGTTTCCTTTGCGATATCCAGGATCCCTTTCCGGTCGGCATCCCTCACGACCGGCACTACCAATCCGTTAGGCGTGTCGGCGGCAAAGCCGATGTGGTAGTAGCGCTTGAGGATGAGATTGTCGCCATCGAGCGAGGCGTTGAATTCAGGAAAGCGTTTGAGGGCCGCGGCGCACGCCTTGATCAGGAACGCGAGCAAGGTCACCTTGACCCCGGTCTTCTCGTTCTCCTTGTTGAGCTGGACGCGAAACGCTTCCAGATCGGTGATATCCGCCTCATCGTTGTTGGTGACATGCGGGATCATCACCCAGTTGCGCGCGAGGTTCGCGCCGGCGATCTTCTTGATGCGGGACAGCGGCTGCGTCTCGATCGGACCGTACTTCGCGAAATCCACCTGCGGCCATGGGAGCAGGTTGAGACCGACACCCGCTGCGCCGGATCGGGACGATGCCGCACCACCTGTCGCGATGACCGCCTTGACATGTGCCTGTACGTCGGACTGCAGAATGCGTCCCTTTGGGCCTGATCCCGTCACGGTGCCGATATCCACGCCGAGTTCGCGGGCAAACTTGCGCACCGATGGACTCGCATGCGCCTTCCCGGCAGGCATGGAATCCGCGCCATCCGACACGACCGGCGGGCGTGAAACAGCCGCGGTGGGCGGGGGAGACATCAACAATGGTGCAGAGGCCCTTGCGGGCGCGGGCGTGGGCACCGGCGCCGGGCTCGGCGCTTTCGCCACGATGGGCGGCGTGGCGTCGTCGGCCTCGATGACCAGGATCGCGGTCCCTTCGGAAACCTTGTCGCCCACCTTGACGCGCAACTCTTTCACCACACCGGCGCCGGGCGATGGGATCTCCATCGTCGCCTTGTCGGATTCCACCGTGATGAGCGATTGCTCCGCCGTGACACTGTCGCCCGCCTTGACCAGCACTTCGATGACATCGACCGTCTTGAAGTCGCCGATGTCCGGTATGAACACCTCTCTCATCGCGCCCATTATTGTTTCCTATGCATATGCGGGGTTGCGCTTGTCGGGGTCGATACCGTAATTCTTGATGGCTTGCGCGACGAGCGTCGGTTTGATTTCGCCCTGTTCGGCCAGCGCCTTCAAGGCTGCCACGACGACATAGTGGCGATTGACTTCGAAGTGTTCGCGCAGCTTCGCGCGCGTGTCGGATCGCCCGAATCCGTCGGTGCCAAGAACGCGATAGCTCTTCTCCCGCGGCATGAACGGGCGAACGCCATCGGCAAAGGCCTTCATGTAGTCGGTGGCGGCGACCACGGCGCCGGCCCGACCCGACAAGCACTGCGTTACATGCGGCACGCGCAATTCGCCGTCCGGATGCAGCATGTTCCAGCGGTCACAGTCGAGGCCGTCGCGCCGGAGCTCGGTGAAGCTCGGGCAGCTCCAGATATCGGCGGCGATTTTCCAGTCCGATTCCAACAATTCGCCGGCCGCCATGACTTCGCGAAGAATCGTCCCGGAACCCATGAGTTGCGCCCGCGTCTTGCCCTTGCCGCCTTCTTTGAGCAGGTACATGCCCTTGATGATGTCGGCTTCGATTCCTTCGGGCATGCCCGGATGCACGTAGTTCTCATTCATCACGGTGATGTAATAGAACACGTCTTCCTGGCGCTCGAGCATGCGCACGAGGCCGTGCTGAATGATCACCGCCAATTCGTAGGCGAAGGTCGGATCGTAGGACACGCAGTTCGGCACCACGGCCGACAAGATGTGGCTGTGGCCATCTTCATGCTGCAGCCCTTCACCGTTCAATGTGGTGCGGCCGGCGGTCGCGCCAAGCAGAAATCCGCGCGAGCGCAGATCGCCCGCCGCCCAGGCGAGGTCGCCGATGCGCTGGAAGCCGAACATCGAATAGAAGATGTAGAACGGGATCATGTTGACCCCGTTGTTCGAGTACGAAGTCGCCGCGGCCATCCATGACGAGAACGCTCCGGCTTCGTTGATGCCTTCCTCGAGAATCTGCCCGGCCTTGTCCTCGCGGTAGTACATGACCTGATCGCGATCGACCGGATCGTACTTCTGCCCTTCGGCCGAATAGATGCCAAGCTGCCGGAACATCCCTTCCATGCCGAAGGTGCGTGCCTCGTCGGGCACGATTGGTACGATCTTCTTGCCGATTTCCTTGTCGCGGATCAGCGCGGTCAAGATCCGCACGAATGCCATCGTCGTGGAGATCTCGCGACCTTCCGCGGTCGGTTGCAGCACTTGCTGGAAGCTCGTAAGCGGCGGTGCCGGCAACCGGCGCGCCGCCTCGCGTCGACGGGCCGGCAAGTAGCCGCCCAGGGCCTTGCGACGCTCATGCAGATATTGCATGACGGGGTCGTCGGCAGCCGGTTTGTAGAACGGCAGCGCGGCGAGCTTGTCGTCAGGAATCGGAATGTTGAATCGATCGCGAAATTCGCGGATCGTTTCGATGTCGAGCTTCTTCAGTTGATGGGTCGGATTCTTTGCCTGACCCTGCTTGCCAAGGCCGTAACCCTTGATCGTCTTGGCAAGAATGACCGTCGGCTGGCCCTTGTGCTTCACCGCCGCGGAATACGCCGCGTAGATCTTGTGCGGATCATGCCCGCCACGATTGAGGCGCCAGATGTCGTCGTCGGTCATGCGCGAGACCAGGTCGAGCGTTTGCGGATCTTTGCCGAAAAAATGCTTCCGCACGAACGCACCGTCGTTGGCCTTGTAGTTCTGGTATTCGCCATCGACCGTATCCATCATGATCTGCCGCAACGCGCCGTCCTTGTCGCGCGCGAACAGGGGATCCCAATACGATCCCCAAATGACCTTGATGACATTCCAGCCGGCGCCGCGAAAATCCGCCTCGAGCTCCTGGATGATCTTGCCGTTGCCGCGCACCGGGCCATCGAGGCGCTGCAGGTTGCAATTGACGACGAAGATAAGATTGTCGAGCTTCTCGCGCGAGGCCATGCCGATGGCGCCAAGCGACTCGGGCTCATCCATCTCGCCATCGCCGCAGAAGACCCAGACCTTGCGCTGCTCGGTATCGGCGAGCCCGCGCGCATGCAGGTACTTGAGAAAGCGCGCCTGGTAAATCGACTGGATCGGCCCCAGACCCATCGACACCGTTGGAAACTGCCAGAAATCGGGCATCAGCCAAGGATGCGGATAGGACGAGATGCCCACCCCGTCCACTTCACGTCGAAAATTTTCGAGCTGCGATTCGGTGAGACGCCCCTCCAGGAAAGCGCGCGCATAGATGCCGGGCGCCGAATGACCCTGGAAGTAGATCAGGTCGCCGCCATGCTCTGCACTCGGTGCACGCCAGAAGTGGTTGAAGCCGATGCCGAACAGTGCGCCGACCGAGGCGAAACTCGCGATATGCCCACCGAGGTCACCATCCCCCATGTTCGCTCGCGCGACCATCGCGAGCGCATTCCATCGGCAGAAGGAGCGAATGCGTTCTTCAAGCGCGGCATCACCGGGTGAGCGGTCCTCAAGATGCGGGGGGATCGTATTGATGTAATCGGTATTCGCGCTGAACGGGATATACGCCCCGGAACGGCGCGCCTGCTCGACCATGCGTTCGAGGATGAAGTGGGCACGTTCGGGCCCTTCATGCTCGATGACCGCAGCGAGGGCATCGAGCCACTCGCGGGTTTCCACCGAATCAATATCGATTTGCTGGGAGAAGTCTGGGAGGGCTGCTGTCATGGCGACTCCTTTAACCGCGCTGGACCGTCACCCCGGACGCGACGGCGGTCCGAGGACATCGATCAATCATTGGCGTGATTATTGATCGGCCCAATGATTGCGGTGCCGAACATTGTAAAATACCATATGGCAAAAATACATTCCGTATTGCGGAACATCGCGACGGCGAAAATTGCGCCGACCGAACCCGCCGGGCTCCCGGATAATTGCCGGCGCAGCGCGCCTCCAACATCCATTTTCAGAGATCCGGTCCCGGGCATGTCCCAAGCAATACTTCTTGACGGCGTGAGACTTGCCGCCGCGACCCGCGACGACTTGAAGGATCGCATCGCCGCTCTCGCAACGCGGGGCGTAACGCCCCGCCTCGATGTGGTGATCGCAGGCGATGATCCCGCCTCGCAGGTCTATGTGCGCAACAAGATGCGTGCTGCCGGCGACGTTGGCGTAAGGTCTGAGGTTCATCGTTTGATCGCGACCGCGTCGGAAGGGGATCTGCTTGCGCTGATCGGGAATCTCAATGCCGATTCGCGTGTGCACGGCATCCTAGTGCAACTGCCTCTTCCAAACCACATTGCGTCGCACAATGCGATCGCCGCGATCGCCCCGGAGAAGGACGTCGACGGCTTCCATCCGCGGAATGTCGGGGCACTGGTAACCGGGCGCGCGCATTTCATCCCGTGCACTCCCGCCGGCATCATGGCGTTGCTTGCCAGCGCCGACATTCCACTTTGGGGAAAGCATGCGGTCGTGGTCGGGGCAAGCAATATCGTCGGCAAACCGATCGCGATGCTCCTCTTGCAGAAGGGGGCGACGATCACCATCTGTAATTCGAAGACGCCTGACCTGTCCGCGATGACGCGCCAAGGCGATGTCGTCGTGGTCGCTGTCGGCAAGGGCGGCATGGTCACCGGCGCGATGCTGAAGCCCGGCGCAGCGGTGATCGATGTCGGGATCAATCGCCTGCCGAACGGGAAGCTCGGTGGTGATGTCGAATTCGAGAGCGCCAGCAAGGTGGCCGGATGGATCACGCCGGTTCCAGGCGGCGTCGGACCGATGACCGTCGCCATGCTGATCGCCAATACCGTGCTAGCCGCCGAGCGTTCCCTGATCCCTGCCTAACCCATTTTGAAGTGGCGATGAACTCAATGAATCCTCTACTCGATTTTTCCGGGCTGCCGCGCTATCGCGCAGTGACCTCTGACCACATCACGCCGGCCGTCGATGCGCTGCTCGCCGAATGTCGCGCGGCCGATGCGCGGCTGACCGCATCCGATGTGCCCGCGACCTGGAAGGATTTTGTCGAGCCGCTCGCCGATGTCCACGAACGGCTCGAACGCGCGTGGGGTGTCGTCGGGCATCTGCACGGCGTTCTCGACACGCCGGCTCTGCGCGAGGCCTACAACGCCAATCAGCCCAAGGTTGTCGATTACTACACCGAGCTCGGGCAAAACCTCGCCCTGTTCGAGAAGTACAAGGCTCTTCGCGCCGCAACCGAATACACGCGGCTCAACGCACCACAACAACGGATCATCGATCACGCGATTCGGGACTTCCGCCTCTCCGGTGCCGAGCTTGCGACCGACAAGAAGGTGCAATTCGCGCAGATCCAGGCCGAGCTTGCCAGGCTGCAGACGCGATTCTCGGAGAACGTGCTCGATGCGACAAACGCTTTCGACAAGCTTATCGAGCGCGAGGAAGAACTGGCCGGCGTTCCCGAAGACGTGCTGGAATCGTTCAAGGCCGCGGCCGAACGGGCCGGCAAGACCGGCTGGAAGCTCTCGCTGCAACTGCCCTCGTATCTGCCCGTCATGCAATACGCAAAGAACCGTGCATTGCGCGAGGAACTGTATCGCGCGCACGCGACACGGGCGGCCGAATTCGGCCAGAGCGAGTTGAACAACACGCCGCTGATTCGCCGGATCCTCGAGCTCCGTGACGATGAGGCGAAGCTTCTCGGTTACCGCGACTTCGCCGAGGTGTCGCTCATCCCGAAGATGGCGAAGAGCCCGGAGCAGGTCCTGTCGTTTCTTCGCGACCTCGCGGATAAGTCGTTGCCCTACGCGAGGCGCGACATCGAGGAGCTTCGCACCTTCGCCCGCGATGCGCTTGGGCTCGATCAAATGGAATCGTGGGATATCCCGTTCGTGTCCGAGAAACTGCGGGCGGGGCGCTATGCCTTCTCCGAACAGGAAGTGAAGCAATATTTCCCCGAGCACAAGGTGCTCGAAGGCATGTTCCGCGTGGTCGAAACGCTCTACGGTATATCGATCGAGCCCGACGAGGCCGAGACATGGGATCCGAGTGTCCGCTTTTTCAGGGTCCGTGCCCGGGACGGCGCGACCATCGGACAGTTCTATCTCGATCCTTACGCGCGGGAAACCAAACGCGGCGGCGCCTGGATGGACGAAGCACTTTGCCGGCGGCGCATCGCAGGCGGGGTGCAGACGCCGGTCGCCTATCTTGTCTGCAATTTTTCATCGCCGGTGGGCGGCAAGCCTGCCCTGCTCACCCATGATGACGTCAACACCCTCTTCCATGAATTCGGCCACGGCTTACACCACCTGCTGACGCGGGTCGATGAAGGGCAGGTCTCGGGCATTCGCGGCGTCGAGTGGGATGCGGTGGAGCTGCCGAGCCAGTTCATGGAGAACTTCTGCTGGGAGTGGGAGGTACTGCGTCACATGACCGCGCATGTGGACACCGGAGCGCCTTTGCCGAGGCCGTTATTCGAGAAGATGGTGGCGGCAAAGAATTTCCAAAGCGGGATGGGAACCGTACGGCAGATCGAGCTTGCGATGTTCGACATGCTGATTCATACGCAATTCGATCCCCGCGGAACGAAAACACCGATGGCGCTGCTGGGAGAAGTGCGTGCGCAGGTCGCGGTCATCCATCCGCCGGCGTACAACCGCTTCCCAAACAGTTTTGGACATGTTTTTTCGGGCGGATATTCGGCCGGTTACTACAGCTACAAATGGGCCGAAGTGCTGTCGGCCGACGCGTACAGCCTATTCGAGGAAAACGGCGTCCTCGATCCGGCGACCGGAGCACGGTTCTGGAATGAGATTCTCGCCGTCGGAGGCAGTCGCGCCGCGCTCGATTCGTTCAAGGCGTTTCGCGGACGCGAGCCTAATGTGGAAGCGCTGCTGCGACATAACGGGATGGTGCCTGCTTAGCGGCGATCGGTGCGGACAACGCCGATCCCGCCAACTTATCGGGAGGATGGGCGATGTTTCGATCGATGTTGGCCATGGTGTTGCTCTTGAGTTCGACTGCCGTGTCGGCAGACGGACTCTATCGATGGGTGGATAAGGACGGCAAAGTCCACTATGGCGACGCGCCGCCGATGACACCCGGGCAGCAATCGGAGAAGCGCAAGCTTGCCGCGCCGGTGGCCGATGCGCGCCCGCCGAGTTACGAGACGCAGCTTGCCGCGAAGAACTTTCCGGTCTCGCTCTACACTGCCCCAAAATGCGGTCAACTTTGCGACCAAGCGCGCAGTCTTCTCAGCGCGCGCGGCATCCCGTTCAGCGAGATTTCGGTGAACGATCCCAAGCGGCAGGAAGAGCTTGTTCGACTCGTCGGAGCCGCCGAGCTTCCCGCGCTGATGGTCGGAAAACAAGTGCATAAAGGTTTCGAAGCGGGGCTCTACAATACCGCGCTCGATGGGGCCGGATACGGGAAGTCGCCTGCCCCGGGTCAATCCAAGGCCCCCGCGCCTGCGGCCACGCCTGCAGTCACGCCTGCGAGCGATCCGAAGGTCGCAAACGAGCCCGCACAGAAATCAAAAGGGCGCTACGCGGACTGATAGCAATCCGCGGTCCTCGCGTGGGTGTGCGGCTTTGCAGAGCCGCCACGACAACCCACGCCGACATTCCCTACATTCCCGACATTCCCTACAATGCGGCGCATGAAGATCGCCACCTGGAATGTCAACTCGCTGAAAGTCCGCCTACCGCACGTCCTGGATTGGCTCGCCACGCACCAGCCCGATGCGCTCTGCCTGCAGGAAACAAAGATGGAGGACGCGGTGTTTCCGCGCGCCGACATCGAGGCGGCCGGCTACCGGACGCAGTTCATGGGACAGAAGACCTACAACGGCGTCGCGATCCTGAGCCGTGCGGACGCGACTGACGTTGTGCGCAACATCCCCGATTTCGAAGACGAGCAAAAGCGCGTCATTGCCGGCACATTGGGCGATGTACGGGTGATCTGCTGCTACGTTCCGAACGGTCAGGCCGTTGGCGCGGACAAGTACGAATACAAGCTTCGCTGGCTGGGCGCGTTATCGCAGTGGCTCAAGGAAGAGCTCGCGCGTTATCCGAAGCTCGTCGTCGTGGGTGACTACAACATCGCGCCGGACGATCGCGATGTCCACGATCCCAAGCAATGGGCGGGTCAGATTCTTTGCAGCGAACCGGAACGCGCAGCGTATCAGCGGATTCTCGGCCTCGGACTGCACGACAGCTTTCGCCTGTTCGAGCAGCAGGAGAAGTCGTTCACCTGGTGGGACTACCGGATGAACGGGTTCAAACGCAACCTCGGTCTTCGCATCGACCACATTCTGGTCTCGGAGGCAATCGTGCAGCGTTGCAAGGCGTGCGCGATCGATCTCGCCCCGCGCAAGCTCGAGCGGCCATCGGACCATGCGCCGGTGTTCGCCGAGCTGGATCTCTAGCTGGATCTCAAAAGACCTGAATTCAGAGACGATAGAACGCCTGCGCGTTTTTCCAGAAGAAGCGCGCTCGATCGTTCTCCGAGTGGCCGTCAAGCATTCTCGCGACCGAACGGACCAGCGCGTCGTATCCGATGCGCAACCCCGCCACCGGAAAGTTGGACGCGAACATGCAGCGCTCGATGCCGAAGATCCGGATGGCATCGAGCACTACACGCCGATTCGACTCGTAGTTCCACGCCTCGCCCTTGAGCCCGAGCTCCGATACCTTCAGACATACGTTCGGACAGCGGGCGATGGTCTCCATCATGTGTCGCCAGGCCGCCAAGCCCGTTTCGCTGCGGTCCCATGGGAAACCGGTGTGGTTGAGAACAATCGCGGTGCGGGGGAACGAGCGCGCAACGTCCGCGGCTTCCGCCAGATGCCAATAGGGCACGCGCAGGTCCCATGACAGACCGTATTTTTCAAGCAGCGCGAATCCTGCCAGCCAGCGCGGATCCTGCATGGTGCCAGGCCCGGTGGGATGGTTTGCGTCGGGCAATAGCGCGGTTACCGGCTTGGAACGAATGCCGCGTACGAGCGGAAACACCGCCTGCTGCGCGATGATCTCTTCCGCATCGGGCGTGTGGAACCATGCATGCGCGACGATCGCGCTCGGCAGGCCATGTAGCGCGCTCATCGTCGTAAGCCAACGTGTTTCGGCGACCTGTCGATCACGATCCATTTCAGCTTCGACATGGACCGTCTTCAGTACATTGTGGCCGGCCGCATCGCGCCGCAGATCCGCCGGCAGGTAATTCCGTTTGAGAGGTGTGTAGTCACCCATGAAGAAATGCGGCGAGAGCGGACCGGTCAACCACGGATAGTGATTGGCGCCGAGGTCCCAAAGATGATGGTGGGCATCGATCAACGTGATTGCGTCCGGGTGGTCTCGCCATGGTCCGTGAATCGTCGTTTGCATGTCGATCGGGAATCAACTGGCCCGGCGCGAGGATGCGGCCGAACCAGCGGGAGGTCAAGCACTCGGGGTACGACAGCACTCGCGATCCGCTGTTCGAAGCGTCGCGTAGAATCGGCCGGACGATTCGCACCGGAAATCATCCATGTCCGCGACTACGCACTGCCCTCTCGACCATGCGGTCATCAGCGTACGCGATCGGATGGATGAGGCCGCGACCCGCTTCCGGCGCATGGGATTCACATTGACCGATCGCGGCCACCATTCCACGGGTTCATGCAATCACCTCATGGTGTTCGAGCGCGATTACCTTGAGCTGATCGGCTTTCCGCCGGCAGGCCAATCGATTCGACCGGATCTTCTCCGGGCGCCGATCGGATTGGATGGGCTCGTTCTCAAGGCCGGCGACACCGATGCGATCCATCGAGCGCTTCTCGCACGCGGCTTTCCCGCGGGAGAACCCCAGGCGCTCGCGCGCAAGATCACGCTGCCCGGTTCATTCGTCGAACAGGAAGCCCGCTTCACGACGGTACGACTCCCGCGCGGCGCCCTGCAGGGTGGGCGCGTCTACTACTGCCGGCACGAGACACCCGAGCTCGTGTGGCATGCGCCGTTCCAGTCCCACGCCAACGGTGCGATTGGAATTGCTTCGTTCACGATCGTCGTCCCCAACCCCGCGAGCGAAATCGCTCAGTACGAAAAGATCCTCGACACCAAAGCCGAGATTGATACCGATGGCAGTGCGCACGTTGCGTTGGGTGACGCCAAGCTGGAATTGGTGACGCCGCTCGCACTCCATGCGGCACTCGGTGCGCTCGCCTGCGATGCGAAGGACCACGAAGGACATCGGCGCGACGCGTACATGGCGATGTTGACGATCAAAGTGCGCAACCTCGCCGCCGCCTCGGATGCGTTGCGCCAGGGCGGATTTTCGATCGCGCGGCTCGGCAAGCGTATCGCCATCGGAGCCTCCGAAGCAATGAACTGCACGATCGCGTTTTCGGAGTAACACGATGAGCGCACGAGACCTGGACCAGTTCGTCATCGATCGCGTTGGCGAGGGTGAGTTCAATGTGCATCGCGACCTCTTTCGCGATCCATTGCTGTTCGATCTGGAGATGAAACACATCTTCGAGGGCACGTGGGTGTTTCTGGGCTTGGCGTCACAGGCCCCTGCCGCGCATGATTACTTCACGACCTGGATCGGACGGCAGCCGGTCGTGGTGATGCGCGATGCCAATGGTGATCTCGGCGCGTTCCTCAACAGTTGCCGGCACCGCGGCGCCACGATCTGCGCGCATGAGCGGGGCCACGCGAAATACCACGTGTGCCCCTACCATGGCTGGGCGTACGACAGCGCCGGCAAGAATCTCGATGTGCGGGATAGAAAGCACGGCCAGTACAGTCCGCTGTTCGATCGGGACAGCCACGACCTTGCGTCGATCGCGCATTTCGGGAACTACCGCGGGTTCCTGTTCGGCTGCCTGAATCCGGACACGTCAACGCTCGACGCGTATCTCGGTGACACGCGCTTCTTTCTCGACCTCGTGATCGATCAGAGCCCGCACGGGATCGAAATGGTCCCCGGGTCTTCCGCCTACACGTTCAACGGCAACTGGAAGCTGCAGATCGAGAACTGCGTCGATGTGTACCACGTTCTCTCGGCGCATTCGAGCTTCGTGAAGATCGTGGAGCGCCGCCGCTCCGGCGAATCGGGAAACAAACTGGACGCCCTCGACTTCGAAGCGTACCGGTCAGCGGCGATCACGCGCGGCAGTTTCACCTTCAACCACGGCCATGCCGCGATCTGGGCGCAGAACGCGAATCCATCCATTCGTCCGCTCTATCCGCTGATCGACGAAGTCAAACAACGGGTCGGCGCATTGCGGGCCGAATGGATGTTGTACTCGCGCAATCTCACGTTGTATCCGAATGTGCAGATCGCAGAGAACGCGTCGCTGCAGATGCGCGTGATTCGTCCGCTCGCTGTCGACAAGACGGAGATGCGAATCTATTGCCTCGCACCGGTCGGTGAGCCCGATGACGCGCGGGCGTTCCGTATCCGTCAATACGAGGATTTTTTCAATGTGAGCGGCCTGGCAACCCCGGACGACACCACGTGCTACGAAGACTGCCAGTCCGGCTATCGCGCGCATTCGATCAACTGGCAGCAGGGCTATGCACGCGGCATCACCGCGGTCCGTTCGGGCGCGGACGACTACGCGAGATCGATCGGCATTTCGCCGGTCACCAGCCAGCATGGCCCGCATGACATCCAGGACGAGACGATCTTTCATGCAAGCTACCGCGAATGGCTGCGATTGATGAAGGCAGGCAGCGGACGAGACGCGGTGGGCGGGAAGCGATGAATCAGGATCGGCTCGGCATCGCAACCGATATTCTCTATCGTGAAGCGCTGCTGCTCGATACGCAACGTTGGGACGAATGGACCGCCCTGTTCGCCGCGGACTGCGAGTACTGGGTGCCGGCATGGAAAGGCGAACACGCCCCGACCGAGGATCCGCGCCGCGAAATCTCGCTTATCTATTACTCGACGCGTGCAGGGCTGGAAGATCGGATCTGGCGCGCGCGCTCCGGTCGCTCGGTCGCCTCGTTCGTTCTCCCGCGCACGCAGCATGCGGTGACCAACATCCTGCTGGACGATGGCTCGACCGATGCGCGTCTGGAGGTGCTATCGAACTTCGTGACGCATCAGTTCCTGCCCAAAGAGAAGACGGTTGAAGTGTTCTTCGGGCGCTATGAGCACACGCTCGTTCCACAAGCCGGCAAATGGCTGATCGCACGCAAGAAGATCATCCTGCTCAACGACTATCTGCCATCGAAAGTGGACGTCTACAGCCTGTAATGGCGAGCGGCGGGCAACGACGCATGGATGCAAGGCGTGGATTCACCCTGCACCCTGCACCCTGCACCCCGCACCCTGCGCTGCGGCCCGTCAGACATGGTAGACATCCACCGGCCCCTCCAGCTTGTCATCGATCATCGTGATTTTCTTGCGCGCGATCCTGAGGCCACGGTCGGTCTTGCGCAGTCGATAGTCGTAACGACCGCCTCGCGTGAAACTCCCGCGGATGCCGTACACATGACATAGCCAACTCGCTGCGACATCAAGCTCGCCATTGCTTTCACCGATGACGATCGCATTGCCGACGACGTGCACCGTGCGATCAAGGGGTACGGATGCGAACGAGTCTCCGGCCTCCAGGCGAAACACGCGATCCTCGAGTCCGGCGCGGCCGCGCAGATAAAGCAAGTTCAGCTCATTCTCCGGATCGCCGGTTGTTTCAAGCTCGCTTTTCCACGCGGGGAGCCAGAAGACCGCGTCCTCCGTGTAGAGATCGAGCCACGCTTCCCACTTCTTTTCGTCGAGAAGCAACGCTTCATGAAAGACGATCGCGCTCGCCGCGTCATTGATGACCGGGAAGCTCATGCATGCTCCAGAAGCCGCTGCTTCCAGTTGCGGTAGAACCCCCGGTACATGATTTCATGGTCCCAGTTGTTCGTACTCGCGGCGGGGGGCGATCCGATCGACGCGGCATCGGCGTCCTCGGCGCCGTGCATGATGTTCGCCTTGGCGCCGCGCGCGAAGTCGTTCCATCGCGCGGTTCGACCATAGCCACCGACGTGCGTCGCTTCCAGTGCGGCCAGGTCGTCCGAGGTGGCCATGCCGGTGGTCAGGTAGAAATCCTCGAACTTGCGCAGCCTTGCGGTGCGGGCCACCTTGCTCTCGCCGATGGGCGCGACACATCGCACTGTTACCTCCGCGCGATCACAGCTCACCGGCTGAATCGTGCGGATCTGCGACGAGGGGTTGTCCATCAGGAGGAGATTGGGGAATAGAAAAAGGTTCCGGCCGCGATTCATCATCCAATCGACTTTCGCCGGCGGGAATTCGCGTTCCAATCGTTCCTTCTGCTGATAGATCGGCCGCTTGCTTGGGTCAGTATGCTGCGCCCAGATCGCCATATGGCCGTTGCCGAAGTCGTAACCGCCGGAGGCGACATTGCCGGTAAGCCGGCCGGACTCGGTGCGCTGCATGCCGGACAGCCCGAGCTTTGCTTCGCGATTCGCAACAGTGGCAGCGAACACGCGATGCACCGTCGAGACGTGATACCCATCCACGCCATTCTCCGCCTGCATCTTCCAGTTGCCGCGCACGATGTAGGTCGATGATCCGGGCAGCACTTCCAACCCGTCCGGAGACTGATCGACCAGGAGATCGATCCACGGCCGTGTTGGTCCGAGATAATCGCCAAGCGGCGAGACATCGGCGCGCAGACTGCCGAAGACGAAGCCGCGATAGGTCTCAATACGCGGGATAGCGGTAAGACTCCATTCGGCGCGACAGTCCGGATTCGCATAGGCGCCCGACTCTTCGTTCTTGATCTTCATGCAACGCCCGTCGAGCGCGAACACCCAGCCGTGGAAGCGACAGGTGAACGTGCTCACCTTGCCGCTTTGGGTGGGCACGAGGGTCGCGCCGCGATGGGCGCAGGCGTTGATGAATCCGCCGACGGCGCCGTCCTTCTTCCGGACCATGAAGACCGGTTGACGCCCCATCTGAGTCGCGAAGTATTCGCCCGGTTGCCTGATCTGACTTTCGTGGCAGAGATACACCCAGCCGCCCTCGTAGAAGCAATCGAGCTCCGCCTCGAACACCGCAGGGTCGCTATAGATTGCGCGGTCGACCCGAAATCTCGCGGCCGAATCGTCAATGAGGGCCGCGAGCTTGTGACGCATTTGCATGGCACTTCTCTCGTTAGGTCGGTCGGTGAATTCTATTCCAGGGTCGCCTGGAACTCCTCTTGGACTTTTACGCCGTATCAGTCGATCCGCTCGTACGCGGGCAGGGTCAGGAACTCCACGAAATCGCCCGTGCTGATCTCGTCGAACAGCCGGGCCGCTTCTTCGTACCGACCGGCGTTCCACGCCGCATCCCCGAGATGCGCCTTCACTTTCGGCAGTTCTTCGGCAAGCAACGCGCGAAACAGCGTCTCGGTCACCTTCCGGCCATCATCGAGAACGCCTTGTTCGCTCCGCATCCATTGCCAGATCTGCGAGCGCGAAATTTCGGCCGTCGCGGCGTCTTCCATCAGGTTGAACACCGGCACGCAGCCATTGCCCGCGAGCCACGCACCGAGATATTGAATGCCGACCGAGATATTGTTGCGCAGTCCGACTTCGGTAATGGGTGCGGCCGGCTGGAAGTTAAGAAGATCTTTCGCCCCAACATTCACGTCCGGGCGTTGCCGCGTGTATTGATTCGGCGCGGGCATGTGCTTGTCGAACACGTCCTTTGCGATGGGCACCAGCCCCGGATGGGCGACCCACGTGCCATCGCAACCATCGGTCACCTCGCGCAGCTTGTCCTGACGAACTTTTTCCAGCGCCGCATCGTTGGCGATCGGATCGTTCTTGATCGGTATCTGCGCGGCCATCCCACCCATCGCGGGCGCGTTGCGCCGATGACAGGTCTTGACCAGCAACAATGCATAGGCACGCATGAAGGGTGCCGTCATCGTGACCTGTGATCGATCGGCCAGACAGAACGCGCTGTTCGATCGAAATTTCTTGATGCACGAAAATATGTAATCCCAGCGTCCGATGTTGAGGCCGGCAGAGTGATCGCGAAGCTCCCACAGGAATTCGTCCATCTCGAACGCGGCCACCACGGTTTCAATCAGGCAGGTGGCCTTGATCGTGCCGCGGCGAATGCCGAGGTCGTCCTGCGCGGCATTGAAAACATCGTTCCACAGACGCGCTTCGAGGTGCGATTCCATCTTCGGCAGATAGAAGTACGGCCCGCTGCCGCGCGCGATCAGTTCTTTGGCGTTATGAAAAAAATAGAGCGCGAAGTCGAAGAGTCCGCCTGATACCGGCTGGCCATCGACGGTGACATGCTTTTCGTCGAGATGCCAGCCGCGCGGGCGTGGAATCAAGACCGCCACCCGGTCATTCAGCCGGTACTGGCGATCGCCTTGCTGGAACGCGATCGTGCGCCGATTGGCATCCCGAAGGTTGATCTGTCCGTCGATCATGTTGAACCAGGTCGGACAGTTCGCGTCCTCGAAGTCCGCCATGAATGTGGACGCGCCGCAATTGAGCGCATTGATGACCATCTTGCGATCGGTCGGGCCGGTGATCTCGACGCGGCGGTCGAGAAGATCCTTCGGCTGCGGAGCAATCGTCCAGTCCGAGCTTCGAATATGCGCGGACTCGGGCAGGAAATCGGGCCACTTTCCGGTATCGAACTCGGATTGGCGGGCCGCGCGCCTCGCCAGGAGCTCGTGTCGGCGCCCGTCGAATTTGCGATGCAATCCTGCGGTGAACTGCAGCGCATCGGGTGTGAGGATCGAACCGAACTCGTGTGAAACGGGCGCAGCGATCTGCATGCCGGCGGGGACGCCGACCGGCGCATCAAGGGTGACGCTCATTGGTCCTCCGGAATTGCCGTTACCGGGGCGGCGGCAAATTGTGCACTGCGGAAGACCTGATTCTAGATCAGTTCAACGCCGTAAAGATCGCTGCATGATCGGTGGACGCCGATGCCGCCCGCGATCCGCAAAAAGGCCTACGCGATATCCTCGACCTTGGCGTCCAGTCCGAACTCGTTGATCTTGCGGGTGATGGTGTTGCGGCCGATGCCAAGCAGTTGCGCCGCTTCGATTCGCCGACCGCTGGTGTGTTGCAGCGCACGACGGATCAGCACGCTCTCAAACTCCCGGGTCATACGTTCCATCAAATCCCGTTCCCCACGCGACAACGCGAGGTTGACCACGTTCTCCAGAACGGTGGTCCAGCCCACCGCGCCCTCCTGCTGCGGCTCATCGCGAATCTCCACCGGAAGATCCTTCACATCCACCGTCTGCGCGGGCGCCATGACGGTCAACCAGTGGCACACGTTCTCCAACTGGCGAACGTTTCCGGGGTAACCGTACTCGGTCAGAAATTGCATGGCTTCGGCCGACAAGCGCTTGGGCTCCACGCCCAGATCGCGCGCACTTTTCGCGAGGAAGTGTCGCGCCAGCGGGGGAATATCCTCGCGACGCTCGCGCAACGACGGCAAACGCAGCCGGATGACATTCAAACGATGATAGAGGTCTTCCCGAAACGCCCCTTGCCGGACGCGTTGCTCCAGATCCTGGTGCGTCGCCGCGATCACGCGGACATTCGCACGTAGCGGCACATGGCCACCAACACGATAGAACTGCCCGTCGGCCAGGACACGCAGCAGCCGTGTCTGCAGCTCGGCCGGCATGTCGCCGATTTCATCGAGGAACAGCGTGCCACCTTCAGCCTGCTCGAAGCGTCCGCGCCGCAGCGTCTGCGCACCGGTGAAGGCCCCGCGTTCATGCCCGAATAGTTCGGACTCGAGCAAATCCTTCGGCATTGCGGCGGTGTTGATGGCCACGAACGAATGGCTTGCGCGCGGGCTATGTCGATGCAAGGCACGTGCCACCAGCTCCTTTCCCGTGCCTGATTCCCCCGTCATAAGAACGGTGGCACTCGATTGCGCGAGACGGCCAATCGCACGAAACACGTCCTGCATCGCAGGTGCCTGGCCGAGAATTTCCTGCGATGGATCCAGGACCTCGGACGGTTCGTTGTTCTGGACGCTCTCGGCCATCGCGCGACGAATGAGCTCGATGGCGCGATCAACGTCGAATGGCTTTGGCAGGTATTCAAACGCCCCGCCCTGGAACACCTGCACCGCGGAATCAAGATCGGAGTACGCGGTCATGATGATGACCGGCAGGTGCGGGTAGCGCTGCTTGATGGTACTGAGGAGCTCAAGGCCCGAGGCACCCGACATCCGGATGTCGGAGACGAGCACCTGCGGGGTCCCGAGGGCAAGTGCGCGCATCACGTCGCCCACGCCCTCGAATGTCTGGTGCTGGATCCCTTCCCGGGACAGCGCCTTCTCGAATACCCATCGAATCGAACGATCATCGTCGACGACCCATACCGGCTTCATGCCGCCACCTCGCGATTGATGGTCGATTCCTCCATCGTCACGGGCAACACGACGCGAAACGACGTCCGTCCGGGCCGACTATCGCACTCGATGATGCCCCGGTGGTACTCGACGAAATTCATCGCGAGCGTCAGGCCCAATCCGGTGCCGTCAGGGCGGCCCGACACCAGGGGAAAGAAAATTCGATCGCGAATGGCATCGGGAATACCCGGGCCGTTATCGATGATCTGCAGATCGCACGCCAGTCGATGCCGGCGGCGCGCGATGGTGACTTGATGGATCGCCCGGGTGCGAAGGACGATCGCTCCGTTGCGCGACTCGGGCGGGGTCCGACCCAGAATCGCCTGCGCTGCGTTCCGCGCGACATTGAGGACGACCTGGATCAATTGCTCGCGATCGCCCTCGATCTCGGGCAGGCTGACATCGTAGTCGCGCTCCACGCTGACCCCATTCGGAAACTCGGCGTGAATGAGGCTGCGAACGCGCTCGCACACCTCATGGATATTGACCGGTTTTCTCTGCGGCAACCGGTGCGGCGAGAGCAATCGCTCCATCAGGCTTTGGAGCCGGTCGGCTTCCTTGATGATGACTTGCGTGTACTCGCGCAGATCGGCCCGGTCGAGCTCACGTTCCAGGAGCTGCGCGGACCCTCGAAGGCCGCCGAGCGGATTCTTGATCTCGTGGGCGAGATTGCGAATGAATTCGCGATTCGCCTGGCTTTGCGTCAGCTGCGTCGCCTCGCGTTCGACCCGCATCTGCTGGTCGATCCCACGCAGCTCGAGCGCGAGTTTGACGGATCCGGCTTCCGCCGGGGTCGCCATGCAATCGACGTGCAGCACAGCATGGCCGTTGCCGCCAACAACGCTGATGCTTTCCTGCCTGAAGCCCCGATTCTCGCGCATTGCCTGCCGCAACTTCGTCGCGAGCAGTGCATGCTCATGGATCAGGCGAGACAGCGGGCGTCCGGTCAAACCGCGCCGGGACAGCGAGAACATATTCTCGGCGGCGCTGTTGATGTCGACGATCCGCAAGTCGGCATCGAGCAGCACGATCGCGGTGGACAGGAGATCGAGAGCCGCATGGAGGTCACGGCTCATTGGAAAAACTCTTGATCCGATACCAGGAGCGGTGCCAAACGCCGCCCGCCTTGGCTACCGGCGAGCCTGGTGAATGCTTTCCTGGCTGCGGTAGCGCCTCGCGCCGGGTGCGCGGAACAACCCTTCAGCGCGTGTTTTGCAGCTCTTTGTTGAGCGCCTCGACATTGCGCGAATGGCGCTCGACGACTTCCTGGAAGGGCTTCAGTCGATCGAGGGTTCGCTGATAGTTGCGCTCGTCGCCAAGACGGACGCTCTCCTGCTGCTCGAGGGCATTCTTCGCTTGCGCAAGGAGTTGCTGTTCCTGCGTGAGCTCGTCCTCGAGGATCTTGCGCCGGCTGTTGTCGCGGCCTTTCTGCGTCTCTTTGTCGACGCGCATCGGATTTCCAGGGGCGACGGCCGCCGAGGTGGTCGGTCGCTCGTTCGAACTCGCTCCGATAGGCGCTGGAGCGTTGCTCGGCACGACCGAGACTTCCTTCTGCACGACCTGACACTGGCGGCCAATCGTATCCGCACGCACGTTGGTGTATTGCGGCCGGCCGGCATCGTCGAGGCACCGGAAGACGACATTCTGAGTCTGTGACCACGCACCGCCCGCTGATGCTGCGAGGGTGATCATGACGGCGATCCGTTTCGAGGTCATCGTCCGAGGAACTCCATGAGAGAGACGAAGAGTTTAGGACAACGACTCGAAGGTAACAAATCGACAATTGACAAAAAGTCACGATAGCCATCCCGAACTGCGCGGAGATCGGCCACGGTATCGCGATTCCACTCGGGAGAGAGGACGTGTGCCGCACGCGCGGATCCGTCCGGTCTTTCTCGTGATGGTCCTTTGCTGGGTTGTCGCGGCACACATCGGGAACCTCGACGCGGCGGAAGCGGACGAGACGACGATCCATCTCGTCCGCACCGTTTACGTCAGGCGCTGTAGTACATGTCGAACTCGACCGGATGGGTCGTCATCCGGAAGCGGGTCACTTCCTGCATCTTCAGCTCGATATACGAATTGATGAAGTCGTTGGTAAAGACCCCACCACGCGTCAGGAACTCGCGGTTTCGATCCAACTCGTCGAGCGCCATATCGAGGGAATGGCACACCGTCGGGACCCGTTTGGCTTCTTCCGGCGGCAACTCGTACAGGTTCTTGTCGATCGGATCGCCCGGATGGATCTTGTTCTGCACACCATCCAATCCCGCCATCAACATCGCCGCGAACGCAAGATAGGGATTTGCGGTTGGATCGGGGAAGCGCACCTCGACACGACGTCCCTTGGGATTCGAGACGTAGGGGATCCGGCAGGACGCCGACCGATTGCGCGCTGAATAGGCGAGATTGATCGGCGCCTCGAAGCCCGGCACTAATCGCTTGTACGAGTTGGTACCCGGGTTCGTAATCGCGTTCAAGGTGCGTGCGTGCTTGATGATGCCGCCGATGTAATAGAGCGCGAAGTCCGACAAGCCGGCATAGCCGTTGCCGGCGAAGAGATTCTGCCCGGCCTTCCACACCGACTGGTGGACATGCATGCCCGATCCGTTATCACCGACGATCGGTTTGGGCATGAACGTGGCCGTCTTGCCGTATGAATGGGCGACCATCTGCACGGTGTACTTGAGGATCTGCATCCAGTCAGCGCGCTTCACCAGCGTTTCGAACTTGGTACCGATCTCGCACTGCCCCGGTGCAGCCACTTCATGGTGATGGACTTCGACCTCGACGCCCTGTTCTTCCAGAGCGATGACCATGGCGTTGCGAATGTCTTGCAGCGTGTCGATGGGTGGCACCGGAAAGTACCCACCTTTCACCGGCGCGCGATGCCCCATGTTGCCGCCGTCGTATTCCTTGCCGGTCGACCAGGGAGCTTCCTCGGATTCGACCTTCACGAAACTGCCGGACATGTCGACATTCCACGTGACCGAATCGAACACGAAGAACTCGGGCTCGGGACCGAAGTACGCCGTATCGCCGATACCCGTCGATTTGAGATAAGCCTCGGCGCGCTTGGCGATCGTGCGCGGGTCGCGGTCATAGCCCTTGCCAGTCGAGGGTTCAATCACGTCGCACTGGATGTTGAGAGTCGATTCATCCGAAAACGGATCGAGGCGCGCGGACTCGGACGCCGGATAAAGCAGCATGTCGGACGCTTCAATGCCCTTCCAACCGGCGATCGACGAGCCGTCGAAGGCATGGCCGTTGTCGAATTTGTCCTGGGTGAACTGGCGAGCCGGAACGGTGACATGCTGTTCTTTGCCGCGCGTATCGGTGAAACGAAGGTCGACGAATCGGACCTCCTTGTCCTTGATCAACTTCAGCACGTCGGCGGCTGAGTTCGCCATCGGGTGGCTCCTTTCTTATGGATGTGAATGAAAACGGTATGGTCCGCGTCGAGCATAACGGAACGCGGCGAGCGAACATCGCCGCAATCGGGTGGCCCGGATTGGTGCATGATCCATGCCACGCCGCCATATCGATCTAAGGCTATGAAATCAAATGCAGTTATCTCGTGTGCGTCGAAAAGCACAGGCACTTGACCAGTGCATTTTGCCACAAGCGAGCACCATATTAGTGCGTCGAATATGCGCGCGTTCAATCGAAGGGTGACGCGCACTGCTTCGGTATCATCGTGTGATGGTCCGGCTTGCCTCCTCACTGCCAACCCGTTCTGGGCTCCCGGCAGCGGCATCCGAATTCGTCCGTCAACCCCTCTGGATTTGACATGCTCAACCCGACTCGTGGAACACGCGGCATGGCCGTTGCATCGCACGCCCTCGCGGCGCAGTCCGCCCTCGATGTCTTGCGTGAAGGCGGCAACGCGATCGAGGCGATGATCGCGGCCGCCGCGACGATTGCCGTCGCCTATCCCCATATGAATTCGATCGGCGGGGATTCATTCTGGTTGATCAGCGCACCCGGTCAGGCGCCGCGCGGTATTGACGCATCCGGTGCGGCCGGTGGAAACGTCACACGCGCCTACTACGCGAAGTTGGGAATCGTCGATGCGATTCCGTTTCGGGGTGGTGTTGCCGCCAATACGGTCGCGGGTACCTTGGCCGGTTGGGACCTCGCGTACGGCTACAGTCGCGATTCACTTGGCGGCAAGCGCCCGTTTGCCCGCTTGCTGCGGGACGCGGTGCATTACGCGGAAAAAGGCATACCGGTTACCGACAGCCAGTCGAACAACACGCGCGCCAAACGCTGTGACCTGGAACCGCAACCGGGGTTCACGGCGACCTACCTTTCTGATGGCACGGTGCCGCAAGCAGGGTCTTTGTTTCGTCAACCCCGGCTGGGCGCGACGCTTCGCGTGCTCGCGAACGAGGGACCGCAGAGCTTCTATCGAGGCACCCTGGCCAGGGCGATTGCGGATGACCTCGCCAAGGCGGGTAGTCCCGTCACGCTCGATGATCTCGGTCGGCACGAAGCGCAATGGCGCACACCGTTATCACTGAAACATTCAGTCGGAACGCTCTACAACATGCCGGCACCGACGCAAGGGCTGGTCTCGCTGTTGACGCTTGGGATCCTCGACGTCTTGAAGATTGAAAAAATCGACCCGAACAGCGCGGACTACATTCATTTGGCGGTCGAAGCCGTCAAGCAGGCGTTCGGGATTCGCGATCGGTACATCACGGACCCTGCCTATATGTCCGTCGACGCGGCGCAATTTCTCGACGGCACGCGGATTCGCGCGTTGGCGAGTCGCATCGACCCGACCCGGGCCGCGCCATGGGGCGCAGGGGTCGGTCCGGGCGATACGATCTGGATGGGTGTCATCGACGACGCCGGGTGCGCGGTGAGCTTCATTCAAAGCCTTTACCACGAGTTCGGTGCCGGCATCGTGCTTGCAGATACCGGCATCACCTGGCAGAACCGCGGCTGCAGCTTTTCTCTGCGACCCGATGCACTCAATACATTGATGCCGGGGAGAAAGCCTTTCCATACGTTGAATCCGGCGCTTGCGCACTTCGACGACGGCCGCACGATGGTCTACGGCAATATGGGTGGGGACGGACAGCCGCAATCGCAAAGTGCCGTATTCACGCGGTATGCGTTATACGGGATGTCGCCGCAAGCCGCGGTCAGCGCACCACGTTGGCTGCTCGGGCGCACCTGGGGACAGGCGACGGACACACTGAAGCTCGAAGCCCGCTTCCCCGCGTCAATCGCGGGCGAACTCCGCCAGCGCGGCCACGACGTCGAAGTCTTGAAGGACTTCGACGAAACGATGGGCCATGCGGGCGCGATCGTACGCCACCCTAATGGAACGTTAGAGGGCGGATTCGATCCACGCAGCGATGGGGCCGTGGCGGCGTTCTAGCCTTGGCAAAAGATCGGCGCGGGGAGCCACGACGGCTCGACGGTGCACAACGTTCGTTTTTCGTTACGTCGTCTTGGCGGTGCACGATGCCGTGTCCGCGCGCCTACCCGGCCGTCCACTTCACCAATCCGGTCCATGCGGTGAACAGCACCACGACCCCGAAGATGATGCGGTACCAGGCGAAGATCGTGAAGTCATGGGTCGCGATGTAGCGCAGCAGCCAGCGTACGCAAAGAAACGCCGAAGCGAACGCGGCGATCAGTCCTACCCCGATGGTCGGTATATCTTCGACGCTGAATAACGCGCGATTCTTCATCAGATCGTAGGCGCCCGCGGCAATGAGTGTCGGGATCGCAAGAAAAAACGAGAACTCGGTCGCGGCTTTTCGCGAGAGGCCGAACAGCATGCCGCCGATGATCGTTGCACCCGAGCGTGACGTTCCCGGAATGAGCGCGAAGCATTGCGCGATCCCGACTTTCAATGCGTCCTGCCAAGTCATGTCATCGACGCTCGCGACGCGTACGGTCTGCTGCCGCCGCTCCGCCCACAGAATCACGAACCCACCGACGATGAACGCCGCGGCAACCGGGACCGGCTTGAATAGATGCGCCTTGATCAGTTTTCCAACCGCAAGCCCCAGGATGGCCGCCGGAAGAAATGCCACGAACAGATTGAGAATGAACAGTCGCGCACGCTGATCATCGAGTGCGCCACGCGCCACGCCCCATAGGCGCGCCCGGTACTCCCAGACAATGGCGAGCATCGCGCCGGTCTGGATGAATACTTCGAAGACTTTGCCCTTTTCGTCGTTGAAATCGAGAAGGTCGGCGGCAAGGATGAGATGGCCGGTGCTCGAAATCGGCAGGAACTCAGTGAGCCCCTCGACGATACCGAGGATCAACGCCTTGATCAGCAGAAGTGTGTCCAACGGAGGGGCTCTTGGTCGACAAAGGCGCCGAGTGTATAGGCATCGATTGCCGGGCGATGCACCCCGTGATCAGCGGTGCGATCGCGGAAGATCACACTGTTGGACAACGAATCGCGGCGTGAAATAATGCACATTTCGTGACCGTCGATACGTCCCCCTGTGAATCGTGGATCCGCCACACTGCGCTTGAATCCAACCAGACGAGTGTTCAACCAGCTCCCGCACAATGACGATTCGGACCCTCGGAAGAGTGTGCTTTCTCCTTGTCTTGGCAGGGGCAGCCGCGATCCTCGTGGTGAGCGCGCCCGATCTCACTTCGTTGCTCTCCGTGCACTTAGGGTTGAACGGACTGGCACTCGATTTTTTCACCCACGATCTTTACCGAAGGATCATGGTGATCCTGGTGATCGGTTTGCCATTCCTGCTGTTTGCCGCGATCGCGATCCTGCCGCGCCTGACGCCGCGCCTCACCAAGATTCCGAATTCGAGCTACTGGCTCTCGCCGGAACGACGTGCCGAATCCCTTGCGTATCTCGAGCGCCAAGGTGTGGTGCTCGGCGCTATCGTGATCGGCTTCTTGTGCGCGTTCCATTGGCTCCTCGTCGACGCGAATTTCGCCGTCCCCGGACGCCTCGTTCGCGCGCCATTCGCCGTGCTTCTTGTCTTCCTGCTGGCCGCGCTTCTGGTGTGGACGCTGTCGATTCAAAGACGTTTCCGCAGGCTCGTGTAGGAAGACACGGGTTTCGTCGGCGCGCCTGTTCTGAGCTTGTCGAAGGGCCTGGCGAGAATCGAAGTCTCGGTACCGTCGATTGCTTCGGGGCTACGAATCCGCGCTCGCCTCCGGGGTGATTCCTCGCAACAGCTCGATCAGGCGGCGCACCGCAATGCCACGATGGCTGATGCGGTTCTTGTCGTTCGCATCGAGTTCGGCGGCGGTTCGGCCAAGATGCGGCAACAGAAAATAGGGGTCGTAGCCGAATCCCCCGGCGCCACGCGGTGAATCGATCACCTCACCATGCCAGCGGCCATCGGCAATGAGAGGCTCCGGGTCCGCCGCATGCCGCAGCATCACGATCACGCAGTAGTAATGCGCGCGGCGGTCGCGGTGGGGCCGCAGCGATTCGACGAGCTTTGCATTGTTGCGGGCATCGGATCGTGGTTCGCCAGCGAAACGCGCGGAATGAACACCGGGTTCGCCAGCGAGCGCGTCGACAACGATGCCGGAATCATCGGCAAACGCCGGCAATCCGGTATGGGCAGAGGCATGTCGAGCTTTCGCGAGCGCGTTCTCGATGAATGTCGCGTGCGGCTCTTTCGCATCGGTCACATCGAGCGCCGATTGCGGAACGACCGCGAAACCCTGCGCCGCGAGGAGTTGTTGAAACTCGCGCAGCTTCCCCGCGTTGGACGAGGCAAGCACGATTCGATTCATGGCCCTACCGATGGCTTACCACGCGTGGCACCGGGGCGGACTCAGCGTCCGAGCGCCGCCCGCTGCTTGGCTACGAGCGCGCGAATACCGAGATCGGCGAGCCCCATCATCTCGGTCATCTGGTTGCGCGAGAACGGCGCCCCTTCCGCGGTGCCCTGCACCTCGACGAATCCGCCGGAGCCGGTCATCACCACGTTCATGTCCGTCTCGCACGCCGAATCTTCGGCATAGTCGAGGTCGAGGATCGCGATGCCCGAGTGCATCCCCACCGACACGGCAGCAACCGAATCGCGAATCGGTGATGTCTTGATGACCGCATGTGCGAGCAGCCAATCGATCGCATCCTGCAGCGCGACATAGGCACCGGTGATCGCCGCGGTGCGCGTACCGCCGTCGGCCTGGATCACATCGCAATCGAGTTGAATCGAGCGTTGTCCGAGCGCCGCGAGGTCCACGACCGCGCGCAGGCTGCGTCCGATGAGCCGCTGAATCTCCTGCGTCCGCCCGGATTGTTTGCCGCGGGCCGCCTCGCGATCGGACCGTGTGTGGGTCGATCGCGGCAGCATTCCGTATTCCGCGGTGATCCAGCCGCGCCCGCTGTCACGCAAGAAAGGCGGCACCTTCTCCTCGACCGAAGCGGTGCACAACACTTTGGTCGCGCCGAATTCGACCAGTACCGAACCTTCGGCGTGCTTGGTGAAGTTTCGAGTGAGATTGACGAGCCGAAGCTCATCGGGACGACGTCCGGAAGGGCGCATCGGTGGGTGCGATCGCAACGGTGAGAAGGGTCGCGAGTTTAGAGGATTTCGCCAACCTCGGATCTTTCAGGAATTCGCGCGCGCGAATTCCTTAGCGAGGCGGCTTGTTGATCGCCTTCCGAATTTCGCTGATCGCGCGCTCGATCTCTTCGTCCGTCAACTGCGCGGCCGCCGATGAGCCCGATTCGCCACCGAAATTCGCCGGTCGCGTTTCATGATCGCCCACCGACAGATTGAATGTCGATACGCCATTTTCTTCTCCCTGCTCCGCATCGCGCCAGGTCATCGCAACGACCGATAGATTGTCGCCATCGACCCCCGCACGCAGCTCGGCGGCGTCGAGCAACTCCGGGACGGCCCTGAGAATGTCCTTGCGAAGCAGCGTGTCCACGATGAGGCTTGGTGGCAGCGGACCCCAGAATCCATCACTGCAAAGAATGAGGGTGTCGTCGTGGTGGAGCATGGTCTTGCGTGAAATGTCGACGCGCGGCGGATGCAACTGGCCAAGGCAATTGAAGATCTTGTTCCGGTCGGGATGCGCTTGCATCGCCTCGGGTCGCATTCGCCCGGCGTCCACCAGCAACTGCACGCGCGAATGGTCCTTGGTGACGGCCTCGACGCGTCCATCCCGGATCAGGTAAAGACGCGAATCCCCGACATGCCCCCAGTACGCCGCGCCGTCCTGCACGATGCACGCCACGCACGTCGTGCGAGGCGTTTCGAGGTATCTCTGCGACTCGGCGAACGCGAGGATCGCCAGGTGCGCGCTGGTCATCGTATCGAGCAAAAAGCGGTGCGGGTCGGCGATCTTCGGCTGCGCTTCGCGCTGAAACGCATCGATCAGGAATTGCATGGCGATTTGCGCGGCAATCTCGCCGTGGAGATGGCCACCCATGCCATCGGCCACGACCATGAAGAGCGATTCCCGGCTATAGGAGTAGCCAAGACGGTCCTCGTTGTTCTTACGCGGACCCTGCCGGCTGTTTTGATAGATGAGAAACCGCATCGTTGGTCTGGCGATGGCTGTAGACGGTTCCTAGCGGCGCCCGAGCCTGCTCAGGGCACCACGCAGATTGAGCACGAAGGTGCGCCGGCTCGCGATCTCAGGATCGCGTTCGCGCAGCAATACCTTTTGCAAGGCGACCGCGCTTTGCGGGCGCTTGAGGTAATCGAGTTGCAGACACCAATCGATCGTCTCCAACAGGTGTTCCGAGTAGCGTCCCGCGAACTGCTTGATGGCCGGGATGTACTTGTCCTTTTCGACGCGCTGGTCGGCAGCGGGCGGCGCGGTTCCCGCGACGCAGGCATACATCGCTGCGCCGATGCTGTAGAGGTCGCTCCATGGCCCCATCAATTCGCGATTCCGGTACTGTTCGGGCGATGCGAACCCCGGCGTGTACATCGGATTCAGCTTGAATTGGCCCTGCGCCAACGTTTGCCGGGCAGCGCCGAAGTCGATCAGCACGGGCGTGTGGTCGTTGCGGATATAGATGTTGGCCGGCTTCAAATCGAGGTGCAGCAGCTTGTTCGAGTGGACCTCGCGCAGCCCGTTGAGCGACATGGTGAATACGCGGCGGATGAAATTTTCGCGGACGTTGCCCTTCTTTACCTGCACATGCTCCTGCAACGTGCGCCCGCGCTCGTACTTCATGACCAGATAAACCGTTTCGTTCGCGCGAAAGAAATTGATCACGCGGATGATATTCGGATGCGAAAGGCTCGCAAGCGCCCGGCCTTCCTCGAAGAAGCACTTCATGCCGTAACGGAACGTGGCGAGGTTTTCTTCGGAGATCTCCGGAGAAATCTCGTCGGCGCCCCGCAGCGCGAGCGAGCTTGGAAGGTATTCCTTGATGGCCGTCTGTTCGCCGGCGGCATCCTTGGCCAGATAGACGATTGAAAACCCGCCGCACGACAGGACCTTTTCGATCTCGTAGCCATGCAGCTGATAACCAGCGGGCAACGGGTGATTCGCTTGCGTTGGCATTGCGCGCTGATTCGCAGCTAAGATTGGGATGCGGGGAGGACGCGCCGTGAGACTGCTTTGCGCAGCGGCAACGTCGGCGTTCAAGGACTCGCTGTAAGTCGCGATTATGCCCAGAGAATTCCCTCTGGTGCACCAGTAAAAAGTCCAACTATCATGATTCATAGCATGACCGGTTACGCCACATTGGTGCGGGAGCTGCCGCAAGGCTCGGTCCAGCTCGAGTTGCGCAGCGTCAACAGCCGCTTTCTTGACATCGCATTTCGAATTCCTGACGATTTTCGCGCCGTCGAGCCGCAATTTCGCGAGCTGATCGGTGCTCGCATTGGCCGCGGCAAAGTCGATTGCCGCCTTTCCTACACGCTCAAACCGTTGGCTGATGAATCCGTCTCGGTCGATCAGGCCACGCTTGCACGACTGGCGCGACTGGTCACCGAAGTCCGCCGTGTCATGCCCGACGTGCAACCCATGCGGGTGTCCGAAGTCATCAACTGGCCCGGCATCGTCGCCGACAGTGCCGCTGCCTTCGAGGCCATGCGCGTCGCGAGCATCGAGCTGATGCGCATCGCCCTCGACGACCTGACCGCGACCCGCGCGCGCGAGGGCGCGAAACTTGGGGAGAGCATCACTAGCCGGACTACGCAGATGCGCGCGCGATTGCGTTCGCTCGAACCGATCATTCCGCAGGCCATCGCGGCTTATCAGGACAAGCTCACCATGAAGTTGCGCGAGGTGCTCAGCACGCAGGACGAAGACCGCATCCGCCAGGAGATTGCGATGTTCGGTGTGCGGATCGACGTCGCGGAGGAACTTTCCCGCCTTGCGACGCATCTGGATGAAGTGGATCGCGTCATTGCGAAGGGTGGGCCCTCCGGAAAACGCCTAGACTTCCTGATGCAAGAACTCAATCGCGAAGCCAACACACTCGGCTCGAAGTCGGTCGCACGCGAGCTGTCCGAGGCGGCAGTCGAGTTCAAGCTCGCAATTGAACAAATACGTGAGCAGGTTCAGAACCTTGAGTGACGGGATCACCAGTCCCATGCACGGGATGCTGTTCATCATCGCCGCCCCATCCGGTGCGGGAAAATCATCGCTCGTCAACGCCGCGCTCGCAGTTGATGCGCGTTTGCAGCTTTCGGTGTCGTACACGACGCGCTCGCCCCGTCCGGGCGAGCTGGACGGTCGCGAATACTTCTTTATCGATCCGCCGAAATTCCTCGCGATGCGTGCGGCCGGCGATTTCCTCGAAAGCGCGGAAGTCCATGGCAATTACTATGCAACCTCGGGCCAGCAGATCGCGTCGGCCCTCGTTCGCGACGTCGACATCGTTCTGGAAATCGATTGGCAAGGTGCCCGTCAGGTTCGAGCAAAGTTTCCGGACGCGGTTTCGGTGTTCATCCTGCCCCCCTCGCTCGAGGAACTCGAAAAGCGTCTGCGCGCCCGCGGTCAGGACTCCGATTCGACGATTCGCCGTCGATTAGCCGCCGCCGCGACCGAGATCAGCCATGCGCCGGAATTCGACCATGTTATTATCAATCAATCGTTTGATGAGGCTCGGGATGATCTGCTGGCGATCATGCGCGCCGCGCGATTGACCACAGCCCGTCAACAAATCCGGCATCGCGAACTGTTCGCTATGCCCTCCGAAACTATCGAGCGTTAGTCTCCTGCCAAGCGGCAAGAAGCGAATTTGGCGCTCCTTGCCGGGAAGGCCGCCCCGGCCTCAAGATTCGAACAATCCCCATCAATAGAAGGTACCAACCGCCATGGCCCGCATTACCGTTGAAGATTGCCTCGCCCGCATCCCCAATCGCTTTCAATTGACACTGGCCGCGACCTATCGGTCACGCCAGCTCGCCCAAGGCGCCGAGCCGCTCGTCGACGCCGCACGCGACAAACCGACCGTGACAGCGTTGCGCGAAATCGCTGCCGGCCGCATCGGAATCGAGATGCTGAAGCGCGTCCACACTCAGAGCTGATTTGATCGACGAACCGCACGCCCCGATAAGTTCCCGGATCATCCGCGTCGCACCAGGTGTGACGCGCGAGGGGGTGCGCACGTCCGGCGAGGGGCGCCGTGGGTCACATCGCTGAGCTTCAGCAGACCCTTTCCGCCTACCTCAAACCGGCAGACCTCGCCCGGATAGACGACGCGTTTCGCCTTGCCGAAGAGGCGCATCGGGGGCAGTTCAGAACAAGCGGCGATCCCTACATCTCCCATCCGATCGCGGTGGCGGAGATCCTGTCCCAGTGGCAGCTCGATGCACAGACCCTGATCGCCGCACTCTTGCACGACGTGGTCGAAGACACCCACGTCTCGAAGGAAGAAATCACCGTCAAGTTCGGCAAGTCCGTCGCCGATCTGGTCGATGGGGTCTCGAAGCTCGACCGCCTGGAATTCCAGACCCAGCAGGACGCGCAGGCCGAGAACTTCCGCAAGATGTTGTTGGCGATGGCGCGCGACGTGAGGGTCATCCTCATCAAGCTTGCCGATCGGCTGCACAACATGCGCACGTTGGAGGCGGTTCCGACCGCAAAGCGACGCCGCATTGCGCGCGAAACCATCGAAATCTACGGACCGATCGCCAATCGCCTCGGACTCGATTCCATCTACCGGGAGTTGCAGGAACTGTCTTTCCAGTTTCTGTACCCCCTGCGTTTCGCCGTGCTCAGCAGGGCGCTCAAGGCGGCGCGCGGAAATCGGCGCGAGGTGATTGCCCGGGTACTCAAGGCGATCAAAAAGCAGTTGAGCGATGCCGGGATCAAGCCGCAAGTGGTCGGGCGCGAGAAACATCTCTACAGCATCTACAAGAAAATGGTCGAGAAGCGCCTCACCTTCTCGCAGGTGCTCGACATCTATGGATTCAGGGTGATCGTCGAGGATGTGCCGGCGTGCTATCTCGGCCTGGGCGCGCTGCACGGGCTCTACAAGCCGGTGCCAGGCAAATTCAAGGACTACATCGCGATACCGAAATCAAACGGATACCAGTCGCTGCACACCACCCTGATCGGACCGTTCGGCACCCCGATCGAGATCCAGATTCGCACCTGGGAAATGCATCGCGTCGCCGAATCGGGCGTCGCCTCGCACTGGCTCTACAAAGATGGCAAGGAGAAATTCTCCGACGTCCAGCATCGGACGACCAAATGGCTTCAGTCGCTTCTCGAATTGCAGAACATGAGCGGGGATTCGGCGGAGTTCCTGGAGCATGTCAAAGTCGATCTGTTCCCGGATGACGTGTACGTATTTACCCCGGCCGGCAAGATCCTCGCGTTGCCGCGGAGCGCCACGCCGGTCGACTTCGCCTACGCGGTTCACACCGACATCGGCAATCGCTGCGTCGCCGCGAAGATCAACGGGGAACTCGTACCGCTTCGCGCCGAACTCAAGAACGGGGACCGCGTGGAGATCGTTACCACCGCCCACGCGCATCCGAATCCGATCTGGCTCTCGTATGTCAAGACGGGCAAGGCGCGCTCGCAGATCCGGCACTTTCTGAAGACAACGCACAACGAGGAATCGAGCGAGCTTGGCGAGCGCCTCCTTAACCAGGCGTTGCGCACGCTCGATTCGAACGTCGATGCGCTCACACCGGAACAGTGGGAGCGGACGGTGCGCGAGGCCGGGGCGCGATCACGGTCCGAAGTCCTTACGGATATCGGACTGGGCAAGCGCCATGCCGCGATCGTCGCGCGACAGCTGATGTCGAGCGATGAGACGAAACACGAAACGAAACCATCCGGCTCGATTGTCGTGCGCGGTTCCGAAGGCATGGCGGTGCAGTTCGCGAAATGCTGCCATCCGATCCCGGGCGATGCGATTATCGGTTTCATCAAGAAGGGACAGGGTCTGGTCGTGCACACGCACGACTGCCCGACCGCACTGCGTTCCCGGTCCGATCCCGAGCGGTGGCTCGATCTGGAGTGGGGCACCGAAAGCGACAAGATGTTCGCCGTGAGCCTCCGGGTCACCGCGGCGAATCAACGCGGCGTCCTCGCCAAGGTGGCATCGGCGATCGCGGATGCCGGCTCGAACATCGACAATGTGAGTGTCGACGAAGAACGTGGCATGTATTCGACCATGCACTTCGCGATCGAAGTGACCACGCGCGATCATCTCGCCCGCGTCATGCGCCGCCTGCGATCGATTCCCGATGTGGTGCGAATGACCCGCGTGAAAGAATAGCGGGCCGCATCAATGCGCGCCTCCTGTCTGATGATGCGCACGGCGGCGGCCATCCTTGCCGGCGCCATTCTTGTTGCGGTGATGCCGGGCTGCGCGAGGACCGAGCCGACCCCGAAGGTCGAACCGATTACGATCGAGGAGGTTCGCGCGCGCTTCGCGGGTGACCCGACACGCGTTGCGCTGTCGGCGCTGAAAGAGGAGTCGATTCGCGAAATCGCCTCGCGCTACGCAGACGAGCGCCAGCGTGACGCGCGCACCCGGCGCCGTACCTACGTGATTGAGAAAGTTCTACAAGGCGAGGACGTCAACATCGGCAATGGGCTGCGAATGGTTCGCCTGTTCGCGCTTGGACATGAACATGACGCCGAGCGATTCTGGACCTATCTTGAGGCGATCGAGATCGTCGGCACCCGCCTGCACCAGGCGCTGCGTACGCAGGTCGGATCGTCCGACAAGCGGCTCGCGACATTGGAATTCCTGGATCTTGATCGCGCGGCGCTGCGCACATACGAGTTCGCGGCCAAAGACGCGCCGTGCTGTCCAACCCGGATTGTCGACACGATCTTCGCTTGGCGCGGCATCACGCTCGAGGAAATGCGATGATCAGGTCGAACCATGTCCTCATACGTCGATGAAGTCCTGATTCCGGGCGAGCGCGTGCTGCATCGCGCACGGATTTCACTTTGGCCCTTTATGGTGCACATCGTTGTCGGCCTGGTCCTTGCGGTCGTGGTGATCGGTCTGTTCGTCCTCGCCTGGGTCTATGTGAAAGTGAAAGCCACCGAGGTCGCGATTACGAGCAAGCGGATCATCTTCAAACAAGGCTTCATCTCGCGATCCACCGTCGAGATAAACTTAAGCAAGGTCGAGAGCGTGCGGGTCGATCAGACCTTGTTCGGTCGCCTGCTTGACTACGGCACGCTGGTGATCGCCGGAACCGGGATGGCCGCCGCGCCGATCCAGGGCATCAGCGATCCTCTGGAGTTTCGCAAGCAATTCATGGTCGCGACCGATCAATCGGTGGAAAGCCAGAAGCAATAAGAAGCAATAGCATCATCCCGTTTCCCGTTTCGCACAAAGGAGGATCGCATGCAAGTACGCGCCAACGGCATCGACATTCATTACACCAGTACCGGTGAAGGCCCATGTATCGTGTTCAGCCACTCGCTCGCCTGCAACGGCGGCGAATGGGATGAGCAGGTGCCCGAATTGTCCAAGCGATTCAAAGTCGTCTGCGTCGACACGCGCGGGCATGGCAAGTCGAGCGCACCGGCCGGAGACTATTCGCTCGATCAGCTTGCGGACGATCTCAAGGGCCTGCTCGACGCCCTCAACATCAAGCAGCCGCATTTCTGCGGACTGTCTATGGGCGGCATGATCGGCCAGACCACCGCGCTCAAGTATCCCGGCCTTTTCAAGACGCTCACGCTTGCCGATACGACCAGCCGCTACGCGCCCGAGGCCAAGGCACTCTGGGACGGTCGTATCAAGTCGGCTCGCGAACAGGGCATGGGCGCCATCGTGCAAGGTACGCTCGAGCGTTGGCTCACCGAATCGTTTCGCAAGTCGAACGCCGCTCGCACCGAACAGATCGCCGGATACATCCGGTCCACGCCGGTCGATGGCTACGCGGGATGCATCGCCGCCATTTCCAAGATCGATGCGACCGATCGCCTGAAGGAGATCCGCACACCCACGCTCGTCATGTGCGGCGAGCTGGATGCGGGTACGACCCCGGCGATGTCGCATGCGATCAACAAGGCGATGCCGGGCTCCGAGCTGGTCCTCATACCCAATGCGGCCCATCTGTCGAATGTGGATCAGCCGGCAGCATTCACGCGCGCGCTATCGAGCTTCATCGGAAAGCACAGCTAGCGCGATGCGCGGCAACCAGCGCGGAACCAGATTCGATATCAGCGCAGATCATGCGATCTGCGCACGATGCCGTTCGGATCAGGATCCGCGCCAAGCGTTGGCACGGTCGGCAATCGCAGCCCGGCGGCAGCCCGACGGTAGCGCACCGCCAGCCGGGTCGGTGCCTACTGGCACTTCGGCGCGATGTGCTCCGGCGTGTGCCACCAATTGTCGGCGTGATTCGACAGCGTTTCGAGGAACACCACCAGATCGTTCGTCTCCTGTGCGGATAGCCTGAGCGGCTTCAGCAGACTTTCGCCATCGGCGTGCAGACGATCAGGATTCAACTCCGAGTAGTGCTTGAGCACATCACGTAATGTCTTGTGTTGCCCGTCGTGCATGTACGGATTGGTGATCGAGACATTGCGCAACGACGGTGTCCTGAACTCACCGAAATTGCGCTGCTCGCCCGCCACATGACGGGTGCTGATCGCGGTCGATCGCTCTACATCATCGTTGAAGCGGCCTAGCAGGTTGAACGGATTGCCCTGCAGTTTCTTGATGCCTTCGTACCGACCGGGGTCGACACGCCCCGGCGCCGCGAAAAAAGAGACACCGATCGCATGGAATTCGCCGTTGGTAAATCCTGGTCCGGTATGGCAGGTACTGCATCGACCCTTGCCGACAAAGAGCTTGAGGCCGCGCTGCGCGGATGCCGAATACCGCATCGCCACCGCTTGATCGCCACGCGCCAACGCGTCCCGAAATTCATCGAACGCCGTGCGTCCACTACCCAGCGTTTCCTGGAATGCGGCGAGCGCCTTGCCGACATTGGCGAGGACTTCCTGTTCGTCCGAGGCGGACGGGCGCTTGGCGAATGTTTTTTCGTACCGGCACTTGAGATCGGCATCCCTCTCAAGAAGATCGACCACATGCTTCGGGTTCGCGCCAAGCTCGCGGGGATCAAGGATTGGCTGAATGCTTTGCGACCAGAGGCTGTCGTTCCCGCCATCCCAGCCGAACCAACGGTTGAGCCGGACGTTATTGAGATGCGGCGTGTTCCGATCGAGCCGTTGGCGCCCAAGCGCCTGTGGTCGCCCGTCGGTCCATCGCAAGTCAGGCAGATGGCACTGGCCGCACGAGAGGCTGCTATCGGCCGACAGCCGCTTGTCGAAGAACAATCGCTCGCCAAGATAGATCGCAGTGCCGTTGCCGGAGGCCCTATTGCTAGGATCGGGCTTCCATGGCGCGGGCCATGGCCCGTGGGAAATGATGGTCGCGATCTCGGCTTCGGTAAATTCGACGGCGGCGCTGGTCGCACCCTGGCCGACGGCGAGTCGCGTCCCTGGCACCGCGACGATCGAAACGGCGACACCAAGCATCACCGCGATCAATCCACGCCGTTTGCGCATTCGATTTCCCTATCTTGACAACGCGAGCTTCACGCCGAAACCGATCAGCAATATACCGGCAATGCGATTCAGGAGCGCTGCCGCACGGGGGCTCGCGCGTAGCCGATCAGCAAAATGGCGCGTCAGCAAGGCGACGATAACGCAGTAGGTGAGAGTCAATGTCGCGATCGTAACGGCCATGAACACGAACGTCGCAACACCCTGATGTCGCGCGGGATCGACGAAGAGCGGAAAGAACGCCATGTAGAACACGATCGCCTTGGGATTGAGAAGCGTGATCACCATCGCCTGTTGAAAGTACTGGCGCGGACGTATATTGAGGATCGGCGCATCCCCCTCCTTGGCGGTAATCATGCGGTACCCGATCCAGGCAAGGTACACCGCCCCGAGCCACTGAATCGCGCCAAACGCGACCGGCCAGGTGGTGAGCACGGCGGCGACACCGGCGACCGCCATCCACATCAGCATCTGGTCAGCCACGATTACGCCAAAGGTGGCGGCCATTCCACCGCGAAGTCCACCCTTGCCGGTCGAGCTAATCAGCGCGAGATTCCCCGGACCGGGAATGCACAAGAATACGATCACGGCCGCGACGAACGCGCCATAGTCTGCAACACCGAACATATCGCCCTCTCGATCAGGCCCGCGCGATCAGGCCCGCGCGATCAGGCCCGCGAATTCCTCGTGTCCAATATCATGCCACCATCATTGCGGTTCTCAGGCGCTTTCCTCGGGCGGCGATCGTTCAAACACGCGCTCGGGGCTACCGCGATCGGCCATCACGTTGACGGAGATTGTCGAGCTGTCACGCAAGGAGCCCTATCGCCTCAACTACGGTAGCGCGGGATGTGACCCTTCGCCGCATTTTGTCATCGCGATGTTAAAGGTAAAGGTAAAGGCGTTGACCGGCGTGAGCCGCGTTCACATACGGCGCAAGGCCTCGCATTTCTCATTGCTCTTGGCGGGCGGCATGCAAGCTTAGTTCGATGTGCCGATGCCGTTTGCGCCGCGCAGCAGCGATGCGCTTGTCACGCGTTGGTCAAGGGACGCCCAACCATCGAGCGGACCGGTTTCTCCGCGCCGTTGTGCATTTCGCAGATGGCGGTCAGGCAAGTTCACTGAGTCGAAAACGATTGTGACACGGGCTTGTGCGATGCTTCGTCCCGTCGCTAGGCCAAACGAGCGACTTGAAATGAACCCCGCAGATGCAGTATTTTTGCACCAAAGGAGACATCCATGAGCCTACTCGATCCGCGATTCAAATACGTCCCGGCCATCAGCACCGACGTGCTTGCAACGTTTCGTAGATTCGGTTTCCAGCCCACCAGCGACGAGGAGCGTCGGGCGCGACTCGCGCGACATGGATTGCGGCCCCACAAACTCGGGCAACCGCCCGTTTCATACGTTACGCCGCTGGCACGTGAATCGATGTCACTCGTTTGGCGGTCGGGACGCCGATAAAAGCTGCGTCGAATTGCCATCCCAATCAAGATCCATTGCTTTAACCGGCCTGAAGCGATCACCCCGGCATCGACCCTAGCTGGTTGCGCCGGGCAGTTGGATCCCAGGCAGGGGGCCCGCATCAACGCCCCGACCCGTACACCACATTAAGCAGACAACACGACTCCCCTCCTTGATTGAAAGCGGTTGGAATTTCCCGATACCGCGCCAGGCACCCTCGTTCCGAGCGCTGCATTTTTCGCAAGCAACGCAAACGCATGGGCTGGAGCCGACCCCACCCATCGCGGTCGGATCAATGCCAGAATGGCGGGCACACCCCGCCTCCTGAGCAACCGATGACCACCGCAACCTGGCCCGACGCGCTGTACGACACGCTGATGGCAGCCGGCATCAAGCAGATCGGCTATGTGCCCGACGCAGGGCACCGGCGATTAATCGAGCGCTGCCATGCCAACGAGCAACTGACCACGATTTCTCTTACCTCCGAAGAAGAAGGCATCGGATTGATGGTCGGTGCGTATCTGGGTGGGCAGCGCGGCGTCTTGTTAATGCAATCGAGCGGGGTCGGCAATTGCATCAACATGCTGTCGCTCACGGCCGAATGCCGCATTCCTCTGGTGGTGCTTGTGACGATGCGCGGTGAGTGGGGCGAGTTCGTCCCCTGGCAAGTGTGGATGGGTCAAGGGACACCCTCGGCCTTCGAATCGATGGGCGTGCTGGTCTATCGGGTCGATGAGCGCGACGATGTTGCAGAGACCGTTCGAGCCTGCACCGCGCTTGCATTCAATGCAAGGCGTCAGGTCGCGGTTCTCATCGGCCAGAAGGTCATCGGCACCAAGCAATTCAAATAGGGACGAAGACGATGCCTGGCGCGACTCTCAATCGACGTGCGGTCACGGCGCAACTGCTGCGTCGACGTGGCGATTCCCTGGTCGTCACCGGCCTGGGCTCCACGACGTATGACGCGTGCGCGGCAGGCGACCATCCGCTCACTTTCCCGCTGCTGGGTGCGATGGGGTCAGCGGTCATGATCGGACTAGGGCTCGCCAAGGCACAGCCGACTCGTCGTGTGCTCGTGATCACCGGCGATGGCGAAATGCTGATGGGGCTTGGATCGCTTGCAACGGCCGGGGTAGCGCGACCGATAAACCTTGCCGTCGTCGTCATCGACAACGGGCTCTACGCCGAGACCGGCATGCAACGCGCCCATACCGGATATGGCGTCGATCTTGCAGCGATCGCGCGAGGCGCGTGCTTCGCTTCCTCGGAAATCATCTGGACACAGGCCGAGCTCGACGCGCTTGAAGAACGCCTCTATGCAAGCCCGGGACCCGCGTTCGCCAATGTCAAAGTCACATCCGAACCAACGCCCATCGCATTGCCGCCAAGCCTGGATGGCACCACGCTGCGCACCCGGTTTCGCGATGCCTTGTTAGGGCCGGGTGCGCCCGACTAGTCCATCGACGGATTTCCCGCAGCGATCGCGATGACAAGTTCTCTTGGCGGCAAACACGCGGTCGTGACCGGCGGCGGGCGTGGCATCGGCGCGGTGATCGCCCAGGCGCTTGCGGATCAGGGCGCAAGCATCTCGCTGCTCGGCCGCAACCAGCAACGCCTCGAAGAGACCGCCCGTGCGATCGGCCGCATCACGCAATGTGTTGTCGTCGACGTGAGCGACGAAGCGTCGGTCAAGGGCGCGTTCGATCAAATCCGGGCGCGCTTTCAAAGGATCGACGTGCTGGTGAACAACGCCGGACAGGCAGGCAGCGCACCATTCGGCAAGACCACGCTCGACCTTTGGCAAATCATGCTGGCGGTCAACCTGACCGGTACATTCCTATGCACGCGTGAAGTGCTGCCGGCGATGATGAAGCAACGGCACGGCCGGATTGTGAACATCGCGAGCACCGCCGGACTCGTCGGCTATGCGTATGTCAGCGCCTATGTCGCGGCCAAGCACGGTGTCGTAGGACTTACGCGCGCACTCGCACTCGAGGCAGCGAAATCCGGTGTCACGATCAACGCGCTGTGTCCGGGCTTTACGGAGACCGATATCGTTCGCGATGCGCTCGCCAACATCATGCAGAAGACCGGCAAGTCTGAAGAAGAGGCGCGCGCCGCACTGACCTCTACCAATCCTCAAGGCCGACTCGTGCGACCCGAAGAAATCGCGAACGCCGTGCTGTGGCTGTGTGCACCGGGCAGCGAGGCCATCAACGGACAGGCGATCCCGATCGCCGGCGGCGAGGTGATGGCGGGTTGAGTGATCGCTCGGTTGCTATAAACTATTTCTCGCAGCACCCCCGCGTTCGACCAAAGGAGATCTTCATGGGCAAATGGATCGACATCAAAGCGCATGACGGCGGCTCGATGCCGGCATATCTGGCGACCCCGCACAACGGCAAAGGCCCCGGTATCGTCATGATCCAGGAAATATTCGGCGCGAATGGCCACATCCGCGCGGTATGCGATCAATATGCGACGGACGGCTATACCGTCCTTGCTCCGGATCTGTTCTGGCGCATTCGGCCCCACATCGAGCTTGGCTACAGCGACACTGATCTGCAAGAGGGGATCGGCTACATGCAGAAAATGAATTTCCCGAATGCCCTCGCCGATATCGGCACGTCGGTGAAGGCGTTGCGCGGCATGTCGGAGTGCTCCGGCAAGGTTGCATCGCTTGGGTACTGCATGGGCGGACTGTTGTCGTATCTGGCGGCCGCCAATTGTGGCGTCGATGCATCGGTGTGCTACTACGGCGTGATCGGCGAGCAGCAGTATGGCGAAGCGGCCAAGATCAAATGCCCGATCATGCTGCACTTCGCCTCCGAGGATAAGTTCGTGTCGATGGCCAATGTCGATGGCGTGAAGAAGGCGCTCGCGAACCACTCGAAGGCGCGGATCGACGTGTACCGGGGCGTCGATCACGGCTTCAACTGCTGGGAGCGCGGCTCGTACAATCAGCAAGCGGCCGCACTCGCTCGCGGACGAAGCCTTGCATTCCTCGCGAGTGAACTCTGAGCATCAACCCTCGTGGATCGCAGCTTTCTCGACCTGCCGTTCTTTGACGAGAGTCACCGTGTCTTCGCGCGCGACATCCATGCATGGGCGGCTCAAAACGTCGCGCATGCGCATGGAGCGAATGTCGACGACACATGCCGAAAGCTCGTGGCATCGCTTGGGCATGCCGGCTGGCTGCGCTACTGCGTGCCGGCCGCATATGGAGGTGCCCTGGAAAAGCTCGAATCGCGAACGCTTTGCATTGCGCGGGAGACGCTTGGTTACCATGAGGGGCTCGCGGATTTTTCATTCGCCATGCAGGGGCTCGGCAGCGGCGCGATTGGCCTTGCCGGAAGCGATGCGCTCAAGCAACGATACCTGCCGCGGGTAGCGACCGGGCAGGCGATCGCCGCCTTCGCACTGTCGGAACCGCACGCCGGATCCGATGTCGCCGCGATGTCGACCGCCGCGTCAAGCGATGGTGATTCGTATGTCTTGAACGGCGAGAAGACCTGGATCTCGAATGGCGGGATCGCGGACTTCTACACGGTGTTTGCCCGCACCGGCGAATCACCCGGGGCACGCGGGATCAGCGCCTTCATCGTCGATGCAGGAACGGCGGGTCTTGAGATTGCCGGACGTATCGACGTCATCGCACCGCATCCGCTTGCGACCTTGCGGTTTCGCAATTGCCGCATTCCCGCGGGAAATCGCCTTGGCGAGTCGGGGGGTGGATTCAAGATCGCGATGCAGAATCTGGATATTTTTCGTGCGTCGGTCGCCGCGGCGGCGCTTGGCTTCGCCCGGCGCGCGCTCGACGAAGCCATAGCGCACGCGAAGTCCCGCAAGATGTTCGGCCAAACGCTTGCCGATTTTCAACTGACGCAGGCCGCGCTGGCTGAAATGGCCACCGCGATCGATAGCGCAATGCTGCTTACCTATCGTGCCGCGTGGTTGCGCGACGTGAAAGGGGCACGCACCACTGGTGAAGCGGCGATGGCAAAAATGGTCGCGACCGAAGAAGCCCAGAAAGTCATCGATCGCGCGTTGCAGATGTTCGGTGGGCTCGGCGTCACCAGCAATCACCCGGTCGAAAAACTTTATCGTGAGATCCGGGCGCTGCGCATCTACGAAGGCGCGACCGAAGTCCAGAAGTTGATCATTGCGCGGGAGCTTTTGAAAGGCTAGGCGCGGTGATGACCCCTACCGCCCACATCGACACCTTCGCCCGCGACAACCTGCCGCCGCGCGAGCTATGGCCTGAATTGATTTTCGATGTTCCGGAAATCCGCTATCCCGACCGCATGAACTGCGCGGCCGAGCTGCTCGATCGGCAGGTCGCGAGCGGCCATGGTGATCGCCCCGCCATTTGGGCGCCGGGGCCTGACGGTCGGCCCGCCTTCGCGACGTATCGGCATCTGCTGTCACGTGCGAACCAGATTGCTCACGTATTGCGTGATGATCTGCGCTTGCCGACGGGCACACGCGTGCTGCTGCGTGGCCCCAATAATCCGATGATGGCGGCCTGCTGGTATGCCGTGATGAAAGCGGGATGCATCGCAGTCGCGACCATGCCGCTGCTGCGGGCACGCGAATTGAAAGTCATCATCGACAAAGCGAAGGTAACCGCCGCGCTCTGTGATTTCAATCTACGAGAAGAAATGGAAATCGTTTGCGGCCAGTGTCCCGGACTCGCGCAAACGCTCTACTTCAATGATGGGCATGCAGGTTCGGTGGAAGCGTTGCTCGCGGGTAAGTCCACCGAATTCGAGAATGTCAACACCGCAACCGAGGATGTTGCGCTCATCGCCTTCACATCCGGCACAACGGGGCAGGCAAAAGGGACAATGCACTTTCATCGAGACGTGGTGGCGATGTGCGATCTCTTCCCGCGCTCGACGTTGAAGTGCACCCCCAACGATGTGTTCTGCGGGACGCCGCCCCTCGCGTTCACATTCGGTTTGGGCGGAATGCTCTGCTTTCCGCACCGGCATGGCGCCTCGACCGTGCTGATGGAGAAACTGTCACCTGACTTGTTATTGAAGACAGTCCAGGACTACAAGGCGACGATCGTGTTCACCGCGCCGACGTTCTTTCGCATGATGGCGGCGCTCGTCGGCCAATACGACATCAAGACCCTCAAGAAGTCGGTTTCGGCGGGCGAGGCGCTACCGGATGCGACACGCCAACTCTGGAAACAATCAACCGGCATCGAGATCCTGGATGGGCTCGGCTCCACCGAAATGATCCACATTTTCATCTCGCATTCGGAGCAGACGGTCCGGCGCGGCGCAAGCGGACACGCCATCCGTGGATATCGCGCGACGATCCTCGATGAGCATGGCCAACCATGCCCGCCGGGTACCATCGGTCGACTCGCCGTCAAAGGGCCGACCGGCTGCCGTTATCTCGCCGATGAACGTCAGAAGCAATACGTCGTGCGCGGCTGGAACGTCACCGGCGATGCCTACCTGATGGACGCTGACGGCTACTTCTTTTTTCAAGCGCGCACCGACGATATGATTATTTCGGCGGGCTACAACATCGGCGGCCCGGAGGTGGAAGCGGCGCTGCTCGAACATCCGTCGGTCGCGGAATGCGGCGTCATCGGCAAACCGGACGATGCCCGCGGCATGATCGTGAAGGCATACGTCGTGCTCAAACCCGGGCATGAAGGCGATGCCGCGATGATCGAAACGCTCCAGATGCACGTCAAGAACATCATCGCGCCCTACAAGTACCCTCGCGAAATCGAATTCATGGCGAGCCTGCCGCGCACCGAAACCGGGAAGCTTCAGCGCTTCAAGCTACGGGACATGTCGCGCGGTTGATCCGCCTTCACGATCACGACAGCGACCCACCATCGATGTTGTAGATCCCGCCATTCACGAACGAAGCGTCCGCGCTGCAGAGGAACGCGACCAGTCCCGCGACTTCTTCCGGACTGCCATACCGCCCCATCGGAATACGCGCCATGAAGCGTTCATGCGCAGCCTGCGGATTCTGCGGATTGAAGCGCTCGTCGAGTTGTTTGCCCATCGGCGTGTCGATCGGTGCCGGGCACACCGCGTTGACGCGAATACCATGGCGCGCGAGTTCGACCGATCCGGTCTTCGTCATCCCGATCACCGCGTGTTTGCTGGCGGTGTAGGCCACCAACCCGGGCGATGCGCGCATCCCCGCGATTGATGCGGTGTTCACGATCGCACCACCGCCTCGCTTCATCATGACCGGCGCGACATGCTTCATCCCGAGCCATACCGCTTTGACATTGATCGCGAATACCCGGTCGAACATTTCCTCCGAGTAATCGATCAGCGGGCGCACATCACCGAGGATGCCGGCGTTGTTGAAGAAACAGTCGATGGCACCGAACTTGTCAGCCGTCGTCGCGACATAACGTTCGATATCGCCCGCCTTGGTGACGTCTGCCGCGATGGCGAGCGCCTTGCCGCCCGCCGCCTCGATCGCGCTGACGCATCCTTTGAGATCGGTGCTTGGCAGATCGACAATTGCAACGCGCGCACCTTCCGAGGCGAATCGAATGGCGGCAGCACGTCCGATGCCTTGCGCGCCGCCCGTAATCAACACCGCCTTGTCCTGAAATCGCATAGCGCTCCCCTTCTTGTTCACGTTGTTCATTGATCACGCGGCTGCGATGGCCGCCTAGTCGAGCTTCGCGCCGCTATCCTTCACGACCTTCGCCCATTTTTCCAGATCGGCGTGCATGAACTGGCGAAATGCTTCGGGCGCGCTGCCCACCGGTTCCGCGCCGTCGGCAATGATCCGATCGCGTACATCGGATTGATTGAGAATTTTCACGAGTTCTTCATTGAGGCGCGTAACGATAGCGCTCGGCAATTTCGCCGGTCCGATGATGCCGTACCAGCCGACCACTTCGAATCCCGGCAGGCGTTCCGCGACCGCGGGAAGATCGGCAAGTGCGGCAATGCGTTTCGGGGTTGTCACGGCAATCGCCCGCAACTTCCCACCGCGCGCGAGCGCCTGCGAGGCCTGCATGCCGGCGAACGAGAATTGATATTGCCCGGCGATCAGGTCCATCAGCGCGGGCGCCATCCCTTTGTACGGAATGTGCTCGGCCTTCGCGCCGGTCATCAGTTTGTAGAGCTCGCCCGCGAGATGCCCGCCGCTGCCGTTGCCCGCTGAACCGAAATTGAGAGCGCCTTTGAAGTTTTTCGTCCAGTCGATGAAGCCCTCGAGATCCTTCACCGGTGCGGAAGGGTTGACGACCAGCATGAGTCCGGCCGTCGTGAGCTGCGTGATCGGGGTGAAGCTATTTACCGCGTGATACGGGAGCTTCGGATTCAACGCGGCGTTGACCGTGTGCTGGTGATAGGCGAGCAAGAGCGTGTAGCCGTCAGGAGGCGCATTCGCCGTGATCTCTCCGGCGATTACACCTGAGGCGCTCGCGCGATTCTCCACGAGCACATTCTGCTTGAACACCTCGGCCAAGCGGGCACCGATCACGCGCGCGAGGATGTCGGTTGTACCGCCTTGCGCGGCCGGCGTCATGAGTCGGATGGGGCGGTTCGGATAGTCCAGTTGAGCATACGCAGGCGCGGAAAAACCAGCGCACAACGGGATTGCGAGCATGCATGCGACCCGCAACGAGATTGAGAGAATCATCATGCGTGGCATTAGCGGCCTTGAGCACCAACCAGCACACCGACCCGCGCCATGCGCTCGATCTCATCGGTGGCGTATCCAAGCTCGCCAAGGATCGAAGCGTTGTGCGCGCCAAGCTGCGGTGCCATTGAGGAAATTGCCGAGGGCGTCCGATCGAACCGCGCTGCCGGTCGCGGCTGTCGCACCTTAGCCCCACCCTCAAGATCGTGGATCTCGAGCAGCTTGTTCTCGCGGACCTGCGGATCGTCCAGCAATTCGACGCGACTCAGAATCGGAGCACACGGCACGCCCGCGCGATCGAGCTTCTGCAGAAGCTCTGCGGAGGGCCACTTCGCGATTTCTTCACGCTGCAAGGCGCGCCGCTCCGCGCCATTCTGCGTCCGCAACGAAACCGTCTTGAAGCGTGGCTCGTCGATCAGGTCTTCGCGTTCAAGCGAACGACAAAGACCCGCCCACTCGGCATCGGATACGGCGCTTGCGGTGATATAGCGGTCGAGGGTCTTGTAGACCATGTCGCCGATGATCTGTCCCTTCGACGGATCGACCTCCTTGCCGACGATGGTCAAGGTCGATATGGCTTCAGGCCACAGGTAGCCGATCATCACATCGAGCATCGCCAACCGGATATGCTGGCCTTCGCCGCTCCGCTCGCGCGCGAAGAGCGCGGCAGTGATCGCCTGCGCAGCGCAAAGTGCGGTGGTCTTATCCGGAATGATGGTGCGCACCATCCGCGGTCGGCCGTCGACATGGTAGTCGGCCTGGATTTCGGCCAATCCGCAGAGCGCCTGGATCACCGGATCGTAGACACGCTGATGCGCGTAGGGCCCCGATTCACCGAAGCCGCTGATCGACACGAAGATGATATCCGGCCGCAACGCACGCACGACATCCTCGCCAAGCCCCATTCGTTCGATGGCGCCCGGCCGGAAGTTCTGGACCAGCACATCGGCCGTCGGCACCAGTCGCTTCACGATCGCCAGACCTTCGGGCGTCTTCAGGTCGAGCGCGAGCGAACGTTTGCTGCGATTGCATGACAGGAACGACGCGGCCATGCCGTTCGCACCGGTCCCGTAGTTGCGCATTAAATCGCCACCCGGTGATTCAATCTTGATCACGTCGGCGCCCTGATCGGCCAACATCATCGTGGCAACCGGCCCCGAGACCATCGTGGTCAGGTCCAGCACACGAACACCCGCCAATGGACCGGCCATGATCGCTAACCTTTCTCTGGAGGTGAATACGGCTGCACGCCGATTGGCGTGACACCCGCGTTCGGGAAGGTGCGTGCGTGCGCGGTGCGATACGCGGCGCGTGCCGCGAGCCGATCGCGATAGGCACGCGCGGAGGCCGCGATCGGCAGTCCCGCCGAAATCGCCCAGTCGAGGGTCGTCACCAGCACGATATCGGCGACACTCAATCCATCCCCCACCAGGAACTCGCCGGCCGCCTCGATGCGGGGTACGACGGCATTGAACTGATCGGCAAAATATTCCCGCGCCGCATCGACCGCCGCGGGTGCGTCACCATAGAGATGCTTCAGATCCGCATGCCGGCGAATGATGTAAAGCGCATGCGCATCCAGCTCGGTCATGGCGAAGTAGCACCACTCGGCGACCCGCGCCCGGCCGGCCGCATCGCGTGGCGCGTAGAGCCCGGCCTTCGCCGGAAATGCATCACTCAGATACTGCGCGATCGCGGCACTTTCGGTGATGAGGAGCGATCCATGCCGGAGCACCGGCACTTTATGCCGCGGATTAATCGCAAGGAATTCAGGCGTGGTCGTCTGACCGCTGCGCGGATGGAAGGCGTGATAGTCGTACTCGAGGCCAAGCTCGGCGAGCATCCAGTGTGGGCGCAACTGCCGCACGGTTCCCATTCCCCACAGGGTCAGATCATTCGGTGGCACGCAGCCCCCCTTGATTGTCGGTGTGGCATCGTCTCGGATTGCCCATTAAACTGGAAAGCGCACCGCGCGTAGGCGGGCAGCGCACAGGTGCATGATCCCACAACCTGATAACGGAGAAAACGTGAGCACCCCTGACACGGCGCTCGTGATTGGCGCGGGCGACAGCCTCGGTGCCGCGCTCGCCCGGCGCTTCGCGCAAGAAGGGCTGAAGGTCTGCGTCGCAAGACGGAACGAAGATAAGCTCGCGCCGCTCGTCGAGCAGATCCGGGCCGCGGGTGGTGCGGTTCATGCGTTCGGCTGCGATGCGCGCCGCGAGGAGCAGGTGATCGCATTGTTCGAACGCATCGAGCGCGACATCGGCAAACTTGAGATCGTCGTCTTCAACATCGGCGCCAACGTGTTCTTCAAGCTGCGCGAAACCACCGCGCGGGTGTATTTCAAGGTGTGGGAGATGGGCTGCATGGCGGGCTTTCTTACCGGGCGCGAAGCGGCGAAGGTCATGGCCCCACGGGGCCGGGGGTCGATTTTTTTTACCGGTGCGACGGCGGCGATACGTGGCTCGGAAGGCTATTCGGCTTTCGCGGGCGCAAAGTTCGGCCTGCGCGCTCTCGCGCAGTCCATGGCCCGCGAGTTCGGCAAGGAGGGCCTGCATATCGTCCATGTCGTGATCGACGGGCCGATCGATACGCCCTTTGTGCGGGAACGATTTCCCGAGCTTGTTGCGTCGCGCCCGGCCGATGGACTGCTCGCCCCGGATGACATCGCCGATACCTACTGGGCATTGCACAAACAGAAGCGCAGCGCGTGGACATTCGAGCTCGACATGCGACCATGGCTGGAGCCGATGGCTTGAACCGCACGATTCTTAAGAGTCAAGAGGAGACTTGCATGTCCAAATCCGTCGACTTCTATTTCGACTACGGCAGCCCGACCAGCTACCTCGCCTACACGCAGTTGCCCAAGCTCGCGGCAAGCACCGGCGCGACCATCCGGTACAAACCTATTCTTCTGGGGGGCGTTTTCCAGGCGACGAACAACCGCTCACCGGTGGAGGTCGCTGCAAAGGGCAAGTGGATGCGTGCGGACATCGAAGACTTCGCGCGCCGCTACGGCGTGGCGTTTCAGTGGAATCCGCACTTCCCCATCAACACGCTTGCACTCATGCGTGGTGCGATCCATGCCCTTCGCGAAGGCACGTTGGTGAAATATTCCGACGCGATGTTCAAAGCAATCTGGGCGGACGCGGAGAACATGAACGACCCGGCCGTCATTGGCAAGGTGCTCAAGGCGGCGGGGTTTGATGCGCCCAAACTCTTTGCAGCGACCCAGGATCAGTCGGTGAAGGACGCCCTGAAGGCGGCGACCGACGAAGCTGTTGCGCGCGGAGTATTCGGCGCACCGACCTTCTTTGTCGGGCCGCGCATGCACTTCGGGCAGGATCGGCTGCGGTACGTCGAAGAGCTGTTGAAATCCTAGGCGGCTTTCTTTTTCATCGGCTCACCCAGTACGTTCACCGTGCCGGCGGCGTTATCGGTAACCGCGAACACCGAGTAGTAGTCGATCTGCGGCTCCATGCCGTAGCGATCGACAATGCCCTGGCGCCACGGCCCGGTATAGAACGCCTTTGCATCCGCCAGGGTTTCCCACTGGTAGACGCCCCCGGCGACCCCGCTCTCACTCCAGATGAAGTGTTTGCTGATCAGCCCCTTTACGCCGCGGAATCCCGGTGCGATCTTGGCGAAGTGGGCGAGGCATGCGTCGTGGTCGATCGACACCGGCAGCGTGTAGCGGACATGGGCGGTGATCATGGGCGCTCCTTTTCAGGAAGAAGATGACCCACGCATTGTTGGTCAATCGCGGGCGGCGCGCAAGATCCCCTGCGAGTCCGCTTTAGCGGCGATGCATGAGCACGCGCGTAAGGGCAGGCACAAGCGCGACCAATGGCCCGGCATGAAATTGTGCAGTGCACCGAAATCCGCACCACGGACCGGTGCGCCTAGCGCGATGCATGCAACACGATTGACAGCCTCTTGATTCGGTCGTAGTGTCTCCCGGCTAACCCCCTCTGCTTCGAGCACGGGCCCGATCTACAGGGGCGGTTCTTCTTCAGGAGAAGACAGATGAGCAAGCTCGCATTTGCGGTTGCTGCGGTCTTTGCAGCGACGCTGACCGTCGGATCGGCCTTCGCACAGGAGGCGACGGTCAAGATCACCGGGTTCGGCACCAAGTCGGGGGTTCTGCGATTGTTCGGCCTCAATAGCGAAGCGGCGCTCAACGCGGCTGTCGCCGAGGTGAACAAAGCCGGCGGCGTCAAGTTGGGCGATGGCACCACCGCAAAGATGGCGCTTGGCGAATATCTCGACGATCGATGCACTGCCGAAGAAGGCATTTCCGTCGTACGCCGGCTGGCCGGTACCGATACGCTGGTTGCGATCGGACCCACCTGTTCGAATGTCGCGGAGCCGCTGTTTGGCGTTCTTCAGAAGAAGGTCGGTGATGCCAGTGACACCGGCCTGCAATTTCCGATCTTCACCGACGTTGCGATCAAGGTCGGCCTCGCCAAGATCTCCGAGTGGGCGTTCCGCAATGTGCCAAGCGAAATGACGATGTACGCCTCGCTTTTCTACTGGCTGAAGACGCAGCACCCCGAGGTGAAGACGATCTATGGCGGTGTCGAGGAAGACTTTGCCCATTCGCGCGCCTCGTGGTATGCGGTGATGAAGGATCGCGCGCAGGTGAACGGCTATCAAGTGCTGGGCGAATCGAAATGGCTCTTGAACGACACCAACTTCTCGACCCAGGTGCGTGAGATCAAGAAGGCGAATCCGGACGTCGTGTCGATCGCGGCCCATCCCTTCACGACCTGCGGCGTGCTGAAGGAGATGCAGCGCCAGGGGGTGAAGCCGAAGCTGGTGGTGGGGCTTACCAGCACGTCCAGCCTCGAGACGTTGCAGGGGTGCCCGAAGCAGGCCGAAGGGATGATCATCCCGACGAGCTTCGCGCCGGTGGGCAAGGACTCCAAGTTCGCGGCAGACGCCACCGCGAAGTTCAAGGGCGCGGCCGACCTGCACAGTATGGCGGCATGGGAGAACGTGTTCATCATCAAGGACGCCATCGAGGCCGCCAAGATCTCGGGCAAGAAAGATGCGGCATCGGTCCAGGCCGATCGTCGCAAGATTCGCGACGCGCTCGCCAGCCTGAAACAAACGAACGGACTGCTCGGCGTGGTCAAGCGCACTGAAGATCGCGAAGCGGACAAGCCGTTCGTGTTCGTGCATGCGAAAGGTGGCCACTGGGTCGTCCTGCACAATCCGCTGTAGTCCGGAAGAGGAAGCAAGACCCGTCCCGGATGCCCGGGGCGGGTTTTTTGATGCACCGGCCATAGCCGCCCAATCTATAGACGCCCTGGACGCCCTGCCCGCCTCCGCACTCCGATATCCGCGATGTTCGATTTCATCCAAGCCGTGCTCGACGGGCTCCTGTTCGGGGCGACCTATTCGCTGATCGGTATCGGCTTCACGCTCGTATTCGGCGTGATGCACAAGCTCAACATGTCCTATGCGAGCGCCTCGATCGGCGGCGCCTACGCGGCGCTCATCTTGTTCAACCTGTTTCCGAACGCACCGTCGCTCGTTATTTTCTTGTTGGCGCTCGTAACGGGCGGCGTCATCGGGTACCTCATCTACTACATCTGCTTCCATCTGATCCCGGTGCGGAATGAGAACGCGACCCTGATGTCGACCGTGGGCATGCTGCTGCTCATCGACGAATTGATCTCCCATGCCACGCAGGGGATGCCGCAGAACTATCCGCCGATGATCGAGGACGTCATGCTCCGTGCGGGGGAGATTTCAGTGCGCGGCGACCTGATCCTGATGTTCTTCGTCTGCGTCGTATGCATGGTCGTACTGCTTCTCCTTTTGCATCGAACCCGCTTGGGGCTCGCGACGCGTGCGGTTGCGCAGCAGCCGGTCGCGGCACAGCTATGCGGCATTCGGGTGACGCAGGTGAATGCGCTCACGTTCGTCATCACCGGCATTCTGGGTGGCGTGGCCGGCGCGCTGATCTGCTCTGCGATCGGCACGCTCTCCATCCTCATCAGCGGGCCGCTTACCGTGAAAGGCCTGATCGTCACGGTCATCGGTGGGTTGGGAAGCATTCCCGGGGCGATCGTAGCCGGGCTCATGGTGGGTGGTCTGGAGAATCTTTTCCAGCACCTGCGAGGCGTCACCGAGCGTGACCTCTATGTGATGATGCTGCTCTTCGTGTTTCTCATTTTCCGTCCCGACGGCATATTCGCCAAGAAGACCTGAACGCCTCCGCGATCGCATGGAATTCTATTTCGGTCTCATTCAAATCATCGGCATACACACGCTGCTGGGCCTGTCCGCCTATATCGTCCTGCATACCGGCCAGATGAGCATGGCCCAGGCGGCGTTCTATGCGTTGGGCGCGTACGCCTCGGGCATGCTGACCGTGCTGTTCGGCTGGCATATCGTTCCCGCATTGATAGCGGGCGGCTTTCTCGGTGCGGCGTTCGCGGGTGCCGTAGGCTTTCCCGCCCTGCGCGTGCGCGGATTGATGCTGGTCATCGCGACGCTCGCGTTCGGCGAGGGCGTGCGCCTGTTCTTCTTCAACTTCGACTACCAGGTGCAAAAGGGCAATGTGCGGGTCGGCCCGCTCGGCCCTGAAGGCTTTCGGCAAATACGCTTCTTCCCCGAGAACGGCTGGACGACATTCGATGTCATGGTGTTCGTATGGGTCTTCGTGATTCTGGTCATGGCCGCGGTGTGGTGGATCGATCGATCGCGTTACGGTGCGGTCCTGCGAGCGGTCGGCGACGACGAGGTGGCGGCGCAGTCGGTCGGGATCAATCTCACCGCGGTAAAAGTGAGTGCGATGACGATCGGTGGTGGCATCGCCGGGATCGCGGGTGGCCTCTACGCCCATTACACGACGCATATCGAGCATCTCGCATTTGGCGTCTTGCAGTCGGTGTTCGCGGTGGCCTACCCGATCATCGGCGGCATGGCGAGCGTGTTCGGCACCTTGCTCGCGGTGATTTTCGTCCAGGGCATCCTGGTGGAGGCGCTGCGATTTCTCGGTGACTGGCGGAACCTCCTCTTCGGCACGTTGATCATCGTCGCCATGGTGGTGCGCCCGAGCGGACTGCTCGATGCGCGAATGATGCAAAACTTCAAACGCTGGTTCGGAACCAATGGCCGCCCTGCTTGAGCTGAAGAACATATCGAAATTCTTTGGCGGCGTGCGCGCTGTCGACGGCCTTTCGCTCGATGTAAGGGCGGGCGAGATCGTCGGTTTGATCGGACCGAACGGGTCGGGCAAGAGCACGACCGTCAATCTTGTCGCGGGACTCTTTCCGGTGACCAGCGGCGATATCGTGTTTGATTCCTTGGACATCGCCGCGCTCCCAACGCACCATCGGCTGACGCGAGGCATCGCGCGGACATTCCAGAACATTCGCCTGTTCGGTCAACTCACCGTCTGGCAGAACCTTTGGGTCGCGCAGAATTCACCCGAAGATCGTACCAAGCACGGCTTCTTCTCGCGATGGCTCGGTGGGCAATCGAATGTCCGCGACGAGATCACGCAGCTGCTCGAATTCTCCAATCTTGCGCAAAAGCGTGACGAGCTCGCCGCCAATCTCGCATTCGGCGAACAGCGCCGCCTCGAGCTCGCGCGCGCACTCGCCACGCGCCCAAAGCTTCTGCTCCTGGATGAACCGGCCGCCGGCATGAATTCCGAAGAAATCGGTCAGCTCCGCGATCGAATCCTCAAGATGCGCGAGCGCGGCGTCACGATCCTGCTGGTCGAGCATGTCATGGAGCTGGTGATGGGTGTGACCGACCGCATCGCCGTGCTCAACTTCGGCCAGAAAATCGCCGACGGAACGCCAACCGAAGTCCAGAACAATCGGGCGGTGCGACAGGCCTACCTCGGCGGAGAGGCGGCGTGACGGACACCCTTATCGAGATTCGCGACATCGTCACCGCCTACGGGCAGATCGAGGCGTTGAAGGGCGTCACACTCGATGTTGCGCAGGGCAAGATCACCTGCCTGCTCGGGCCGAACGGTGCGGGCAAGACGACCTTGATGATGACGACGGCCGGCATCCTGAAGCCTCGACGCGGGACCATTCGTCTCGCGGGTGAAGACATCGCCGGCGCGCAGCCCCATGCGATCGTCGCAAAAGGGATCGCGTTGGTACCGGAGAATCGGCTCGTCTTTCCACAGATGAGTGTCGTCGAGAATCTGCATGCCGGCGCGTATCAGCGCAACGACAAAGCGGCGATCGCAACCGATGTGGACCGAATGTTTGCGCGCTTCCCGCGATTGAAAGAGCGATCGACGCAGGAAGCGGGAACGCTTTCAGGCGGTGAGCAGCAGATGCTCGCGGTCGCGCGCGCGCTGATGTCGCGCCCCAGGCTTTTATTGATGGACGAGCCTTCCCTTGGCCTCGCACCCTTGATCGTGGAAGAAATCTTTCGCATCATCGCCGAATTGAATCACGACGGCACCACGATCTTCCTCGTCGAGCAGAACGCCCACATGGCGCTCAAGGTCGCGCATCACTTCTACCTGATGGAGCAGGGGAAGATCACGTTCTCGGGCAATCCGGGATCGCTCGCCGAAGACGAAGTGATCCGGCGCGCTTATCTGGGATCGGCGAAACATTGAATGATTGATTGAGGAGGGCGATGCTCGCCGACCTCGTCCAGAATACCCTCGATGGGCTGATGTCGGGCGCCACCTACGCGCTCCTCGCGGTCGGATTCACGCTGATCTTCGGCGTGCTGAGGCGAGTGAACCTCTCGTACGGGCCTGCGATCATGCTGGGTGCGTACTGCGCCGCCTGGCTCTACCTGCATTTTCAAGTCGGTCTGGTGCTGCTCGCGATCGTGACGATTCTGGGCGCCACCTTGGCCGGCGCGTATGTGGAGCGCCTCTGCTTCGCCCCCCACTGGAAAGGCTCGCCAATTGCCGCGATGGTGGCGAGCTTCGCCTTATGGATGCAGTTCGAGGAGGCCGCCACCCTCGCGTTGCCCAAGCATCTGTACGAGTTCCCGGCGCTCTATACAGGCGCGCCGATCGCGTTCGGGCCCTTTACCGTCCGCGTCGAATCGCTCATCCTTATGATTGTCGCAAGTCTTCTCTGCGCGTCGCTCTGGTGGTTGCTGTACCGATCGCGCTTCGGGCTGGCGGTGCGTGCGGTGATCGATTCACGCGTGGGCGCGCAGCTCTCCGGCATCAATGTCCCGTCGGTCTTCATTCGCGTGTTCGCGCTGGCGTCGGCGATCGGCGGCATTGCGGGCTTCCTCATCGCCGCGACCAATGAACAGGTGACACCGATGCTAGGCATGTGGTCGACGATGAAGGGGATGCTCGCCATGATGATCGGCGGCCTGGGGTCGCTGCCTGGTGCGGTCGCAGGCGGCCTGTTGCTGGGCGTACTCGAAGCCCACAGCCAATGGTTCTTCGGACCACAGTATCGCGACCTGCTCGCCTATCTTTTGTTGTTCACACTGTTGGCGCTGCGCCCAAGCGGCCTGCTGCCGGCTCGAACCGCGCAGCACCCCTGAGCACGATCGATGGACGATTACACCATCGGGGTCCTTACGAATATCGGCTTGATCTCGTTCATCGCGATGTCCGCGTACCTTCTACTCCTCACCGGTGAGATGTCGTTCGGTCAGCAGGCGTTCTTCGGTATCGGTGGCTATGTCGCGGGGATCGCTACCGCGATCTACGCAATGCCTTTGCCGGTCGCCGCACTGCTTGCCATGTGCGCGGGCGCGATCGCGCAGTTTCTCGTCGGGCTGCCGACCCTGCGCCTGCGCGGCCTTTACTTTTCCATGGCAACGCTTGCCGCCGCCGAAATGCTGCGGATCGCCTTCGAGCTCATCCACTTTCAGCGGGAGATCGCGGGTGATCTGGTGGGACCCGATGGCACACAGGGCTTCCGCGGAATCCGATGGATATTCGAGGCGAGTGTCGAACCGGAGCAGTATCTGATGATCGTCTGGGCACTGGTCGCGCTCGTTGTAGCGGGCTTCGTATTGGTTGAACGTTCACGACTCGGCGCGACCTTGCGAACGTTGGGCGAGGACCCTGAGCTTGCCCGCTCGATCGGCATCCCGGTGGAACACATCAAGCTCGCCACCGCGGCGGTCGCGGGCGCTTTGGCCGCACTCGGGGGCGCGCTCTATGCCCATCACAACACCTATGTCGAGCCACGCAACTTCGATATCATGCTCGGCGTCCACAGTCTTGCCTACGCGTTGATCGGTGGGCTCGGAACGGTGTTCGGCCCGCTGCTTGGCGTGATGCTCGACATCGGCTTGCTTGAAAGCAGTCGCGTGTTTCAAGGCTATCGGATGATCGTGTTCGGCGGGCTGGTGGCCGTTCTGCTCGTGTTTCGACCGCGCGGCCTGCTCAATGAACAGGTCGTGCATTGGATTCGTTTTCGCGCGTTGAGGCGGTGATGAAAACCCGACTGTCGATGCTTGTGATGTACGCCGGATTCATCTCCGCGCCGGCGTTCGCGCAAACGACCGAGGCGACGCTTTCGTGCAAATCGACCGGGACCGACTTCGTCTACGACTGTCTGATCCACCTCTCCCGCGGTGGCCATCCGTTGGAGGGCGTCACGATCACGGTCGGAGCAGACATGCCATCCATGCCGATGGCCCACAACGTGAAACCGATCAAGGCCACACCCGGCAAACGCGCCGGCGATTACGAGGCCAAGCTCGACCTTGAGATGCTTGGGGAATGGGCGGTGAAGTTGCGCCTCGCCGGGCGGGTACGCGACCAGCTCATCCTCCACTATGAGTTCGACGAGAAAGGCGCGCAGCCGGCGGAACGTCGCGGTCGGAGAAAGTGATGCCACGCCCGCATCAAGCGCGCGTCACCAGCGCTCGCGCCTGTTCGCGCAACACGTATTTTTGAATCTTCCCGGTTGCGGTCACCGGCACCGCACCGATCACCACGCGCTTGGGCAGCTTGAAGCGCGCGAGCGTGTCGCGACAATGCTCGATGATGTCAGCTTCGGTTGCGCTTGCATCCGGCTTCAATTGCACGAACACGCAGGGCACCTCGCCCCATTTCTCGTCCGGCTGCGCGACCGCCGCCGCCAGCGCAACCGCCGGATGCCGGTACAAAGCGGTTTCGATCTCGACACTTGAAATATTCTCGCCGCCCGAGATGATGATGTCTTTTTTGCGGTCCTTGATTTCAACGTAGCGGTCCGGATGCCATACCGCCAAATCGCCGGTGTGCATCCAGCCGCCCGCGAATGCCTCGGCGGTCGCGTTCGAATCCTTCAAATAGCCCAGCATGACGGTGTTGCCGCGAATCAGGATCTCGCCCACCGACTCGCCATCTTGCGGTACCGGTTTGCAAGTGCGCGGATTGCCGACAATATGCCCATCGATCACCGGCATGCGCACGCCCTGTCGCGCCTTGCGGATCGCATGCTCCTCATCGGTCAATGTGCGCCAGGATTCCTGCGGCGCGCAGGTGGTGGAGGCGCCATGGAGCTCCGTCATGCCGTAGATATGCAGAACGCGAAAGCCGAGCGCCTCCATGGCCTTGAGCACTTTGGCGGGAGGCGGTGAGCCGCCGGTTTGCAGATCGACCGTGTGATCAAACGCGCGGCGCTGGTCGGCCGGCAGATTGATCAACATGGCGAGCACGGTCGGCGCACCGCACAGGTGCGTCACGCGATGCCGTGCAATCAGGTCGAACACCATGACCGGATCCACCCGGCGCAGGCAGACGTGCGTACCGGACATCGCGGTTACCGCCCAGCTGTAGCACCAGCCATTGCAATGGAACAACGGGAGCGTCCAGAGGTAGACCGGCGCGGCTGGGAGCGGCCACCCCATGATGTCGTTCGATACTTCGAGAAATGCCCCGCGGTGGTGATAGACGACGCCTTTGGGTCGACCGGTGGTGCCCGACGTGTAGTTGAGCGCGATCGGCGCGTACTCATCATCCGGAAGCGACCACGTCAGGTCCGGCGTTCCTTCCTTGAGGAACGCCTCGTATTCAATCGATCCAACGCGTTCGCCCGGTCCGGTATAGAGCGGATCGTCATTGTCAATGACGATAATCTTGCGCTTGGTCTTGGCCAGCGCCGGGCCGATGACTCCGGCGAATTCGCGATCGGTGATCAACACCTTTGCTTCGCCATGATCGAGAATGTAGGCGATCGTGTCCGCGTCGAGCCGCGTGTTGATCGCATTCAGCACGGCCCCGATCATCGGCACACCGAAATGCGCATCGAGCATCGCGGGTACGTTCGGCAGCATCGCCGCGACGACATCGCCTTTTCGCACGCCACGTCGCTTCAACGCGGAGCCAAGACGTTTGGCGCGTTCAAGAAATTCGCGGTAGGTGATTTGGCGCTCGCCGTGCACGACCGCGATGCGATCGGGATGAATCTCGGCGGCGCGCGGAAGAAACCCGATCGGGGACAGCGGAACGCGATTCACCGACGAGGGCGTGAGATCAGCCCATTTGTCGCGGCGGGCTGGCGTTGTCGACCGTTTCGGCAGCGCTCGTTTTTGGGCCTTTGCTTGCGCACCAACCTTCGCGCCCCTGGCCCGCCTTGGCTCCACTTGAACAGATTTCATGCTCTTCTTGGCGAGCGGTCGATTGGCCTTTTTCTTGGATGCAACCACGTCAGTCCTCCTTTGCGGTCGAGCTGGATGCCTGCGATAGTAAGCCGTACGCCTACCAGGTATCAATCATGCGTCGCCGCTTGCTGTCCTTCGCCTCCCGCGCGGGCATCGACTTCAATCCGCGGACAATCCATCCGCGCGTCTCGATCGGATCGATGACCGCGTCGATCTCGAGAAAGCTCGCGACGGAAATTCCCTTGCCCGCCTCATACAGCTCGCCGACAAGCTTGTTGAATAGCCCATCGCGCTCCGCGCCCTCGGGCTGCGCGGCGAGATCCTTTCGATACGCGAGCCGCACCGCGCCTTCCAGGCCCATCGCACCGAATTCGCTGGTCGGCCAGGCGATCGTGAAGAATGGCGAATGAAATCCGCCGCCCGCCATGGCCTGCGCGCCGAGACCATAACCCTTGCGCAAGACCACGGTAAAAATCGGTACCGAAAGACTCGCGGCGGTGATGAACATGCGTGAGCCGCGTCGCACCGGCGCGGTCTTTTCGCTTTCCGGCCCGACCATAAAGCCCGGCGTATCGCAGAGCGAAAGAATGGGTACGTCGAACGCGTCGCATAGTTGCATGAAGCGCGCGGCCTTCTCGGCGCCTTCCGCATCGATCGCACCGCCCAGATGTTTGGGATCGTTGGCGATCAGCCCAAGCGGCCGGCCTTCGATACGGATGAACCCGGTAATCATCCCGGGTCCATAGGCGCGTCTCAGCTCAAGCACCGATCCGGTGTCGGCAAGCGTATCGATGACGACGCGGATGTCGTACACACGCAGCCGGTCTTCTGGGATGGCATTGCGGAGCGCCCGTTGATCCCCGCATCGCCAGTCCTTCACCGCGCCTTGAAAATACGCGAGGAGTTGCCTGGTCTGACGTACCGCGTGGGCCTCGTCGTCGGCAACCAGATCGACCACGCCATTTGCGGCGTTCACCTCGATCGGCCCGACATCTTCCGGTGCGAAGACGCCCAGACCGCCGCCTTCGATCATCGCGGGCCCGGCCATGCCGATGTTCGAATTCTTCGTTGCGATCGTCACGTCACAGCAGCCGTAGAAGACCGCGTTGCCCGCGAAGCAGCGGCCGGAGACGATGCCGATGCGCGGCGCCACACCGCTCAAGGCGGCGAACCGCGCAAAGCTGGGTGTGTCGAGCCAGGACGCGGCGACGGCATCGGTATCGCCCGGACGCCCGCCCCCGCCTTCGACGAACCACACGATCGGCAGCTTCCATTGCGCGGCCAGACCCAACATGCGGTCGGTCTTCTTGTGATTCATCAGGCCTTGCGTGCCGGCGAGCACCGTGTAGTCGTACGCCATGACGAGCGATCGTGCGTGGGCCTCGTCGAACAGCGTGCCGTTGATCGACCCGATCCCGGCGACGAGCCCGTCGGCCGGACTCATCTTCATCAACTCGTCGAGTGAGCGCCTTCTTCGTTGTGCCGCGAGCGCGAGCGCACCATACTCGATGAAGCTGCCTGCATCGATCAGATCGGCGATGTTCTCGCGCGCGGTGCGTTGACCTGTCTTGCGACGGCGCGCGACCGCATCCGGTCGGTGCTCATCCAGGCCGAAAGCATGGCGCGCGCGCACGTCGGCCAGATCCGCTCGGATCGCATCGAGATCCGCCGCCTCGATCGATATTGCGACCACCGAATCGCCTGCAGTCTGGTCGATGAAAACGATCGCCGCGCCGTCTTCCAGCGTGTCGTCCGGCGATACTTCAATGCTGCGCACGCGACCGTGACAGGCCGCTTCGACCACATGGTGCATCTTCATCGATTCGATGACCGCGATCGATTGTCCGGGGCGCACGATATCGCCGATCGCAACATTGATACTGACGACGGTGCCGACCAACGGCGAGCGAACAGCGATGCGCGCGCCGGACGCCGCCATCACACCGTGACACCGTCGTACAACCACGCCATGCCGTTATAGGCCTGCTCGGCTGTGCGACCATGCAACATCTGCCGGCGAAAATCGGCCGTCGCATCCGCGGCATGGTAGAGATCGCCGTAGAGCCGCGCGGTGACCTGCACGCGCGTGGTCCGCAGGTAGCGAGCCTGCTGATAGCGCAGGAATGCGGCGTTCGGTTGGTCGGACGAATCCGCATACTGTTTGGCGAGCACACAAGCGTCTTCGATCGCCATGCATGCACCCTGCGCAAGATATTGCAGCATCGGATGTGCGGCATCGCCAAGCAATGTCACCCGGCCTTTGGTCCAATCGCGTACCGGCTCGCGATCGCAGAGCACCCACATCTTCCACGCGTTGACCATCGAGAGGAATTCGCGCACCCTCGGGTGCTGATCGCGGAATTTGAGATGCAACTCCTCGGGATCGCCATAGGTGTCCCAGCCCTCCTCGTAGCGATCGCTGTGAAAGACCACCACGAGGTTGTACACATCACCGCGATGCAGCGGATAGTGCACCAGATGCGTCTTCGGTCCGGCCCACAGCACGACGTTGTTCTCCTGAAGGTGCGCGGGTACGTCCGGCGTCGGAATCACGCCGCGATAGGCGATGTGGCCCGAGACACGCGGCTTGCCGTCATCCCGCATCTGCGTGCGGACCCGCGACCACAGACCATCCGCACCGATCAGCGCCGCACCTTCGTAGCGTTTGCCGGCGTCGGTTTCGACAACGACCCGATCGGCTTGATCTTCGTAGCGCGCAATCTTGACGCTCGTGGACACGGTCGCCAGGGGCGACGCCTTGACCGCATCCACCAACACTTTGTGCAAGTCAGCGCGATGGATCACCGCGTAGGGATGACCGAACCGTTTCGTCAGACCCTCACCCGCAGGAACGCGCGTGATCTCATCGCCGGTGAGCGCGTCCCGCATGATCAGGTTGTCCGGGAACACCGCCCAATGCGACATCGCCTCGCGAACGCCGAGGATGTCGAACATCTTGAAAACGTTCGGTCCAAGCTGAATGCCGGCGCCGATCTCCTTCAGCTCGGGGCTTTGCTCGAACAGATGCACCGGGATATTTTTTCGCGCGAGCGCCAAGGCCGCCGCGAAACCGCCGATGCCACCGCCGACGATCAAGACCCGCCGATCATTCGTACTCATTGACATGCTGACATGCTCCTTGATCTTCCTGGAACCGGACTGGCCGCGCCAACGGGTCCATCCGACACGATACAGAGGATTCTATTCGAGCCTGCGAACGCCGCCGCGACCGCCCGGACGGGTAATTTCTCACGGTGAATAGGGATCTTCGAGCGTATTCGATTGCCGGGGTCGGGGTGCATCGATACTATTTCTCACGGCCTACCAGTACGAAGCGAAGTTCGATCGCTGATAGCGGCTCTTCAGAAACCGCACGGCGAACGCGCACACCTTCGCGCGCCATACTCGTGCCGTGACTTCTCATTGATCACGGCAATCGCGCGGATTCCGGCAAACCTGTTAGCGCAGATCTTAAGGAGAGCAACTTGAAACCAGAAATCTCGGGGGTATGGAAGCGTATCGGACTCGTCGCCGGAATCGCGATGGCGTCGGGTGTACAGGCCCAGACCGCAACATTTTCGGAGATCAAAGATTCGGTGCCGGGCCGGTTCTTCGACGCGGCCACGACGGCGCCCGATGCCACCAACGCGAACCGGCTCGTCATCGGCTTTAACACCGGATTCGATCCGGTAACGAAGAATTCGAACGAGTTCATCGCATCCACCACGGCCTTTCATCACGACAACGCACTCGATGCAATCAGCTTCGTCGTGACGGCCGCGCCGGGATTTTTCATCTCCAAAATCACCTACGCGCAGAAAGGCACGCGCAGCATATCGAGAATCGCCAAGACCGCGGGCGGTGCGAGTTGGACGGTGGACGGCATTCCGACTCAGATCGGCTTGCTGACCACGACTCCCAATGCCACGAGTACGGTGGATCTCTCGACCTTGAAAAAGACCAGCATTCCGGTGTCGATCACCAACGGCCTGCATTCGTTTGCCGCACCGTCGGCCGGTACCGCGACCATCGCGGTGAAAAGCGCGGAAGTGATCGTTGAATTGCAATCACTGAAGTAGGGTTTGGTCCGAATGGCGCTTACTTAAGCCAATTGAACGATTTGCAAACCGTCCTCTCACTTGAGGACATGATCAATAGCGTCCCCGCTCTGTCGTTCTTGTTCTGAAGCGATTGACCATTCGCCCTGAGCCTGTCGAAGGGTGAATGTCGGAGGGTCGGTGCGCGAACCATCGCGCGCCGTCGGCACGCCTGCGTTACCCTTCGACAGGCTCAGGGCGAACGGAGGCTTGAGCATGAACGAGCTTAAGTAAGTGCCATTCGGGTCTGATCCCGCCGATCCAGCATGTTTCGGAGTCGGGATCCTTGGGGCGTCCGCGCGCTTTGGCATGCGGGTGTCCGCCCTCGCATCCGAACATTCCGGATGCCGCAGGGAGCGCCGCTGCGCGAATCCGCACCACCCAACGATGGGGTGGAGCGCGATCGTGATCTGGCCATACGCATGCAAGGCGATTGACCCGAACTGACAGCTGATTTACCGTAGCGGGAGTCCCGATGCAGTCCAAGGAGCCCCGCCATGTCAGAGACCGCCGTCAAAGCGCACGTCCCCGCCGTTTCCTATATTCGCTCGATGCACGAGGGGATTCCCGTTGACAACGCGAATCTCGACGCCTGCATCAAGTTTTATGTTGACGTACTCGGCCTCAAGGTCTTGCCACGTCCGCCTGCGCTCGACAAACTGGGGCGCGGCGCATGGATGGGCGATGCCGAAGACAAAGTGCAATTCCACCTGATAGCCACCGAGACGGATTACAAACCCGGGCCCAAGGCCGAATACTCGCCGACCGGCCGCCACACCGCGTGGTTGGTGAAAGACATCGAGGCTTTTCGCGCACGCCTGGTCGCGCTCAGTGTGCCCTACGGCGAACGCAAGAATCTGCTCGGGAGCGGCAGCGCACAGCTATTCATCGTCGACCCGGAAGGCCACACCTGGGAATTTCAGGAGCCCTTTCCGCGAACGTGATGCGAGTAAGGGTCTGCGGTACGGATGAGCTGCCGCCGGGACGCGCAAAGCGTGTCCTCCTTCAACACCGCGCGCCGATTGCAGTGTTCAATGTCGCGGGGAGGTTCTATGTCACCGACGATGATTGCACCCATGGTTTGTCGTCACTCGCCAAAGACGGACAGGTACTCGATGATGAGGTCGAATGCGGCTGGCATGGCGGCCGCTTCAACATCATCACCGGCGAGGCGACCTGCTCGCCGTGCGCGGTTGGCCTGAATACCTACGCGGTCGAGGTCGACGGCCCTGACGTGTTTGCGGTGCTTGCGTAGACGGCGCTCGAATTCCGGCATCGGTATGCAGCACCGTCCATCTTCTTTCCGGAGCAGACGCCGACGTTACGATGCTCGATGCAAGCGAGCGATTCTTCGTCTTTCTTCAACGCTGTCCACGCGCGATCACCAAAATCGCGATCGTCCCGAACGCGACACCAAAGGCGGTAAGAAGCAAGACGTAGGGCGCGATGACATCGAGCCGCCCGCTCCGCAGGAACACTTCCAGAAACCCCTCGAGCGCCCAATTCATGGGTGAAATCTGCGCGACGGTCTGCATGAATTTCGGCATGACCCATTGCGGCACCATGATCCCGCCAATGGCGGCCGAGAGCACGTTCGCGAGACTGCAGAACGTGCTCGCTTGATCGTTCGTGCGTGCGAGCACGGCCACCAGAATGGCAATACCGAGCGCGGCAACGCTCGTGGCCGAGCTGATCAGAAAGAGGGCGCTCCAGCTTACGTCGAGATCAAGCGACACACCACCGAGCAGCGGCACGGCATATCGCCCCACCAAGAGCATCAACACGACCTGCAGCATGTTGATGAAGCAATACGGAGCGAGCTTGCCCACGATGACGATACTCGTCGGTACGAGCATCGCCCGCAGCCGCGCGAGCGTTCCCTGCGTGCGCTCGGCGATCAGGAGATTACAAATCGGCGTCACGACGAAGAACATGCCGAACACCAGCCATGCGGGAACGTTTTGCTGGGTAGCCGTCAATGGCTTGCCGCCAACCGATGAGAGTTAGCTCGCCGAGACGGCGCCCATTTCAGTCGACCCGGCCATGTCACCCGCCAATGGGAAGCCCGCCAGGCCGCCGGTCATCGCGGCAATACGCGCTTCGATGCGCTGTCAAAGCACAGTGGTCGCGACGCGCGCCCTGACGATGCGCATCAACTCGGGGCGCACCTTCGGCTCGGCAACGATTGCAACGAGTGGTCGCGTTATTGCCTCGTCAAGCAAGCCCGATTCATAGCCTGCAGGGATGATTACCGCAATCTCCGCTCGCCGCGCGCGCAATGCAGCGTCGGCAGCCTCGCGCGATTCAACACGCACCGCCCCGGGCGGCAGGGCTGCAACCAGCGCGTCCGCGGCTTTGCTCGAGTCGAGCTGCACGAAAACGACTTGCATCGTGCGCGATTCCCCGACGGCAAAGACATCGCGCAGCGCAAGCGACACGACGAGTCCGTGTACGTCGCGGGTAAGCGCACGAAACTCCTTCACGAGCACGGCGGCAAGCGTCGTTGCGTTCATGGGTTGTGGGTGCTAGTCGCGCAACGATCGGTGGGTCAACTTAAGGAAAAGCTCCTCGAGGTCGTTCGACCCGTACCGCAAATTCTCTATCTGCACACCGGATTGCTCGAGCTTGCCAATCAGCTCGCCTACCGTGACACCGGATCGGCGCCGCAATGCATAGTCGTTCGCCCCGATCTGGAGCACTTCGGCCAGCGTATCGATCGACCCCGCGGCAATCGGGGCTTCCGTTCGCGCGGTAATCGGCGCCTCGGCATCATGCAGCAACTCGCGCAAGCGCCCCTGACGTAGCAACAGACCGTGGTCGATGATGACGATCCGCTCGCATAGCGACTCGATCTCGCTCATGTAATGCGATGCGTAGATCACCGTGGTGCCCGCGGCGCGGAGCGATTCAATCGCGGCCAGAATGAAGCTGCGCGACTGAACATCCACACCGACCGTCGGTTCGTCGAGCAAGAGGATCTCCGGATCATTCAACAAGCCGATCGCGAGATTCAGGCGCCGCCGCAGACCGCCGGATAGCTCGTCGGTACGCTGATTGACGACCTGTCCGAGCCCTGCGATCGTGGGCGCCTGCTCGATGCGCGTGGCCAGCGCCGCACCGCTCACGCCCTGCACACCTCCAAAGAAGGCAAGGTTCTCACGGCATGTCAGCATCGGATAGAACGCGGACTCTTGCGGGACAAGCGCCAATCGCACCCCCCTGCGTTCACCGCCACGCCACGTGACGCGCCCTTCGCTGGGCATGAGAAGCCCCGCGATAATCGACATCAATGTTGATTTGCCGGCCCCGTTGGGCCCGAGCAGTCCGAGAATCTGACCGGGTTCGACGCGAAGCGATACGCCCTTCAGTGCCCACGGCGCATCGTCCGCATAGCGAAACCGCACATTCTCAACCTCGATCACCGCAGAACTCGCAAAATAGACAGAAGTCGAAGGATTCACCGAATATCGCATCCCCCTGCCGCTCGCAGGCGGCACGCTTGCGATGCGATTGAAGCGAGACTACCAAACATTCAAGCGCGATTCCGGCTGCGTCTCGCGCGCGGTGGTGATCACGCGGATCCCCTGCAACCCAGGATCCGATGGACCGAGAAGGCGATCCGATTGACCGGGATCAAGGGCTCCGTTACCGTTACGATGCAGCCTACGATCCACGCAGCCTACGACCCACCTATGACCGCCAAATCGATCCGCATCCTCTGTATCGGACATACCTCGCTTGATCGCGTGTTCCGGGTGCCATCATGGCCGGCCGGAAGCGCCAAGATCAAGGCGCAGTCCTATCGGGAAACGGGCGGCGGCATGGCGGCCAACGCGGCGGCGGCGATCGCCCAGCTTGGTGGCAACGCGGAATTCTGGGGACCGGCGGGTGACGATCGGATCGCCGATGTCATGGCCGCAGAACTGCGACGGCTTGGCGTGGATGTCAGCGGCCTGCAACGCATCGCCGGGTGTGAATCGTCGCACTCGGCGATCCTGGTCGACGATCGCGGCGAGCGACTGATCATCGGCATGCGCGGCCAGGCGCTCCAATCGAACGGGGATTGGCTCCCGATCGATCGAGTGGAATTCGCATCGGTCGTGCTCGCGGACGTTCGCTGGCCCGCGGGTGCGCGGCGCGTGATGATCGCCGCACGCGAATGGGGCGTGCCGACGATTCTCGATGCGGACGTAGCCGAACCGGGCACGCTGCGCGCGTTGGTCGGGCTCGCCGACTATGCGATATTTTCCGAATCCGGACTCGACGCCTTCGCTGGCACGTCCGAATCGCCTTCGCTCGCGCGGGCGTTCGAAGCGGGCGCCACGATCGCGATCGTTACCCGCGGCGCGAAGGGTTCGGATTGGGTCGCGAATCGAGCGCCAAATGTTGTCCATCACCTTCCAGCGCATCCGATCGACATCGTGGTCGATACGACTGGTGCGGGAGACGTCTTTCACGGCGCGTTCGCGCTCGCTCTCGCAGAAGCGCAGCCGCTCGAACGCGCGATGCGCTTCGCTACGATCGCTGCTTCACTCAAATGTGCCCGCGATGGCGCTCGCAGCGTTCCAAACCGGTCGATGGTGAACGCCATTCTGGATCCTGATTGAGATGCGCCGGCAGGAGATTCCCTAGGCCCAAAGGTCCCGACCTCTCGACAATCATCACCAGAACTTCGCGCATGGACCGCGCAGGAGGTACGGAACCGAAGGCTGTGCCACGGGTGCAGTCCCTCTTGGTTCAACCGATACTGCAAGCTCGGTCACATTCGATAGCAGTTTCTCGGATGTATCCGGCATTGTGATCTGGGGCTTCTCTTGCGCGGCAACGATACCGAGCGAAATCGGCGCCGCGTTCGGTGCCAGCGCCCACAACTGCAAGACTTGATCCGGCGCGACGCTCACCGGACGAAGCCATTTGAGATCAGCGACCTTGCCGTGACGCTGCGAGCTGATCAACAAAGTCGATTGGCCTTGCTGATCAGCAAGAAATCCCGCGTAGGCCTCGGGCAGCACCCGCCCTTGTGGCACGGCCACCCGCACGGACGTATCGAATCGCGGCACGATCAACATCGCAATGACCCCGACGGCGATGCCCGCGGCAAGCGGACCGAGCGCACGAAGTCCAAAGAACCGCTCGAACAAATTCGGCCTCGCGCCCTGCGTGGCCGATCGTGATTGCGGCGCGATGCGGTGTTCGATCCCTTTCCACAGTGCACCGCTTGGGGCAGTCCTGGTGAGCGGCGACCCCATCGGCATCAGCCGCTGCTCCCATAGCTCGACCGCAACGCGCGTCTTCAGATCCGCGCGGATGAGGCGCTGGAATCGCTTGCGTGCCTGACCGTGCAAGGTGCCGAGCACATATTCGGAGGCAAGGCGCTCGCGCAGTTCTGGTTTGTCGTAGTTCATGATGAGTCCGTCCTCATGCGGGCGTGCCAAAAACTTCCAGGCACTTCTTCAATTTTTCCAGCCCGCGCCGGACCCAGGCTTTCACCGTTCCTAACGGCTCGCGCATATGCACCGCCAGCTCCGAATGTGTCAGTCCATCGTAGAACGCCAGTGCGACCGCTTGTCGCTGGCTCGGTTCGAGCGTCTGCAGGCACCCCTTCAACTGCTTTGCATCGATGTTCTGCATCAACCGCTCCAGGGGACCCGCCGATTCGTCAGCAATATCGGGGAGGCTACTTTCCTCGTCATCGGACACCACCGGCCGGACGATGGTCGCCCGTTCGCTTGTGGTGCTGCGGAGCGCGTCCATCGCGCGATTACGCGCAATGGTCATGAGCCAGGTCATTGGCGCCGCCTTCGCTGAAGAATAGTTGCCGGCCGAATTCCAGATGCTCACATAGGCTTCCTGCAACACCTCTTCCGCCCACGCCTGCTCCCGCAGCAACCGCACGGTGATCGCGAGCAAGGTTCGCACGGTCAGGTCGTACAACTGCTTGAACGCCGCCTGATCCTTGAGCGCGGTGCGAGCGATCAGTTGCTCGAGCCGTGCGCTGCCCTCCGATACGGTTGCCATGTTGTCGTTCTGTTCCTTTCATCCCGAGAAACGCGCGCCAATGCCCGATCCCGCTATCGACCAACTTTGTGGCCATCGCGGCGCAACCCTGATCGTTGCGCCCCTCGCGCGTCACCACCAGACACGCGATCCCCTGGGTACTGCGCTTGTCTGCCTGAATCTTAAGGCCATGGCCGCCAGGCAGCACCTTTTTCTTATCGCGCTGGTTTGTCACGAGCCGACCCTCCATCGCGTCTTACATCGACCGGCACGCTTGCGACGGCGAGCGGGCTCTGGGCGGCGCGTGTAAATGCTGCGGCAATCTCCTCGAAGCTCTTGATGGATAGATCGGCAAAATCGTCGCGCCGCAGCGGCTCCGGAAGATTATTGGTGATCTCATAGCCTGTCGCGATACAGCCGATCCGTTCGGGCTGTGCGCCGCCCTCGGCGATCAACGCGAATCGCGGCGTCCCTGGCAGGACGACCGGCACACCCGCTTCGATGCGTGATTGGGAGGCAAACCGATTGGGGAAAATGCGCTGGATGCGACCGTTGGTATCGTGAAGATAGCAGTAGAGGTAGGCGCTATCCGCTGAAACCACCTCGAATCGCACTGCATCACCGGCGCGGTAGATGGCCTTGGAGAGGTTGAGTTTTAACGTGTTCGGCGCGCTCAGGGAAACGAGCGTGCGAGTTCCCACCGAAGTATTCGCCGTCGCCGCAGCGCCATTGACCGGCGCGGCCTTGGCCGCCAGAGGTGACGCAACAGGTGGCGAGATTGGGTTCCTTGCCAGGGTAATAGGGTTCGTTGCCAACGCAATGACCTCGACCACTCCCGCGTCGGCTGCGGCACCTCGGCTTGCCTCGGAGATATCGATCAAGGCCCCATCCATCGCCACCGGACCTTTGCTCACCACGGCGAACGCGTCGCGGATTTCTTCCAGCGTGCCCAGCCGAATGTCCTCGAAGTCTCCCCAGCGCAGTTGCGGCGGCAGCTCGTTATAGAGCTCGCGTGCAGTGGCAAGGCATCCGACGATCTGCTGGCGCGCATCCTCGCCACCGGCCAGCACCTTGAATCCTTGCGCGCCGGGCAGCACGAGCGGCTGGTTAGCCTCGACACGCGGGTCACGCACAAAGCGGTTCGGAAAGATGCGCTGGATCTTGCCGTTCGACGGGCTTTGGATGAAGCAGTACAGGTATGACGATTCCGAAGTCGTGACCGTCAGTTCAACCGGCTCACCCTTGCGATACTTCTGCTTGCTCGTGCGGACGGTGAGTTTCGTCGCCTTTTGCACCGGTGCGTCGATCGTTCCGTTCTTGGCCTCGCTCTTTGCGGCTTCGGCTTTGGCGACGGTGAACAGTTGCTTTGGCGCCGGGGGCACCGGCCGCACCAGAAATTGCGTGAAGGCTGCGACATCGAACGCAGCGTCTGTCTTCAGACCGAGCCCCTTGCGGTAGGCGGCCAGCGCGTCTTCATAGGCCGGGTTGGCCTTGCTGTCCACGGGCCCATCATAGAATTTGCGGTTGCGTAGTTGCTCCTGCAAAAACTTCGCGAGATCCTCCGTACCCTGCATCGAGACGAACCAGTCTTCGACCTCACGCTTGACCTCCGGGCTGTTCTGATCGATGTTGAGGCAGGTCCAGTAGGGCACCCGCACCAGCTTGCCCACCAGCTCGATCGTCGCGAGCTCCACCATGTTACGCAACGCCTGGGCAGTACCCTCGCTGCGGCCAACCGTGAAGCTGAAGCTGAGATTGCCGTTGCGGATCTGCGCCGTGCCATCGCCTGCGCTTGTTTCCTCCTTGGTGATCATCACGACGTTCTTTGAGCTCACGCCTGGAACGAGCGATAGATCATCGGTCGAAATAATGCTTGCATCAAAGCCAAGTACCGAGACCTGCTTGCTACTATTGAAGCGAATGCCGAACAACGGTCCGGTCACCAGCGAGGTGAGCGAGGCGCCGATGCCGGCTTGATTCTTGACGACATCCTCGTCGAACTGCGTGACCGAGCCGCGGATGTCGTATTGCGGCACGACCTTGAATTGGTTGGCGCGTTGCGCCAGATTGATGAGGTTCACCACATTCTGATTGTCCTGGCCGAACGTCACCAATCGCACGCCGCGGCTGCGCCGGGTCATATCGGAGATCGCCGAGACCATCATGTCGCGGGTACCCGCGCCGAGCTTGCGCGAGTTGTCCTGCATCTCCTCGATCATCATGCTCAGATCGCGAACGCCGAAGCGAAGCAACGTATCGTCCATGCATCGCAGCCCACCGGCGAAATGGGTCAGGTTGCGTTGCGGCGTGGCGGACGGGCCGACCGGTTTGGATTGCAGGTCGACGAGCGGTTTGTTGGCAGCGCAGCCGGCGAGCATGGCCGCGACGGTCGTGGCCAGAAGCCTTTGTGAGATCTTCATTGTGCATTCCTTTCGAATGGACGTTGCGCGTGCGTAGCGAGCGGGACGATTCGGGCATTGAGCCGAAACTCATGACAACCCTTTCATCGATCACATTCGGCGGAGGGTCCGGATTGGATGCAGCGATATCGGATTCGGTGGCAGCAACGATCTTCGAATCGGAATCGCGGAATGCGGAGTGGGGCGCGCACGTGATACGCCAGATCTCGCCACGGCGATTGAGCCACACAAAGCAACGAGCCCCGGCGCAAGGCCGGGGCTCTATAGCGTTTGAATGCGTAAGGCGCCCGTTCTGAATTCCTACCGAAGAGCCTTGCTCAATCGTCGGGGTTAAAATCCGACTGCGACGGCGTCGGTGAATTTCACCCACTGATCGCGATCAGTACCGCCAGCGGGCCCGTCAACGTCCAGGTTCCAACCCACTGACGTGTACTCACCAGAGGGGACAGTCGATTGGACGTTTGTGCCGAACACGCCGGCGTCCAGTACGCACTTGTCGGTGCCATCGCGCACGTCCAGCTTGTACACATTGCCAGGGCTTACGCACGCCGAGTTCTTACGCTCGTCCTCGCAGCGAAGCACACCGGAAGCGTACTTGGCGGTTGAGCCGCTGGGGCACTTGGCGCCTTTCTCTGCATCGCCGAGGAAAATGGCGCCTTGCGGGAACGTGAACTCGGTGCGCTGTTGGCCCCCTTTGAGGAACCGGTCGAGAGCGCCGGTCGCGCCATCCTGGTCTAGTCTCCAGTTCTGTATATCGAGAACCAACTCGGGAACGGTCGCTACTGTCGTGCCGTTGTCGGTGCGCTTGCACACATCACGGGCCCCGACGCGCTGCTCGTAGATGAATTGAATGCCAGCGATCCCTGGGCAGACCGACTTTCGGATCTCGAGTGGCGTCGTCACTACTTTTGAACACTTCATTACGCCATTGAAAGAGCTGGCAGGCGTGGCGTCGTAACCGGCGGGGCAGCTCACGCCGTTGGCGCCGCCTGCAACGCTGATCGAGGGGCTGGCCAGACCGGCAGCAACGAACGCAGCAACAGCAATGCTCTTGGCGAGCACGAGGGATTTCAGAGTTTTCATGATCAATTTCCCCAAGTGTGGGTTGGAGTTTCCGTGGGCTGGCGAACCATTCGCTCGCCTCACATCCACACATTCGGGGGGACCCGGCGGTTTGGACGCACCGTTTCGAAATTAATGTTGACCCGACCGCACTGGCGTCCGATGCGCATGGCGTCGATCCCTTCTGACCTCGGCTACGAACAAAAGAAAAGGGCGGCGGGGCGGTGGGTTCGGACCTGCGGGCTTGACCGACTTCAGCACGGGCGCGACAAAGCCACCTGTAGATGTTCCCGCCGCGGCCTGACCTCCTCCGGCGCATTCCGAATCGCTACGAGGCCTCGAGCTGCAACTTTGGCTCGGCGACAGGCGTTGCTGCCGCCGGCACACGGCCTTTCGACGGATCGCCCATGGGCGTTTCGGCAGGCGCAATGGCCATCGACTTCCCGTGGACAGCGTCTAGCGAAAAGTCTGGCCCAAGGAAATCGGTTGCGACATCCATGCTGTCCGCTTTGACGGTTGGCGGTGCAGCGGGTCCACGCTCGCCTTCCTTTGCAAGCCAATCGGACGGGAACTCGAGAATCGGTGTCCCATCAGCCGTCATCCGTCGAAGGCCGGGTCCGTCAGGCGTGTTCACCGCGCTCGCGAGAGCGCCCGGCACCGCGGAATAAAGCGAATTCGATCGATCGAGTACAAACCCCATTGCTGCGATCTGTTCCCAGACCGCTCCCTCGCGACCCGTCACTTCGGCGATTTCCTGGGCGCGCCGATTGAATTCCTCGACGTTCTTGTCCTGCGCCAATTGCTCAAGGACTTTGACCTGCGGATCAAGATTGGTCGCGGGCTCGGTCGCATCACCGATCCGAATGGATCGGAAGTGTTCCATTGCCTCTGTATCCGAAAGCGCTGCAGCCGATCCTGTCGGCAACGACGCAGCACCAGCCGGCTCGGCGTGCGCACGGCGACGGATGCGCCAGGTTCCAAGCCCACCCGCGATCGCGAGAACGAGCGCGCTCCCGCCAATCAGCAGCGGATTCCGGGTCATGCCTACTTCGTTCGAAGCCACGCTTGCCGGCGCCGCATTCTCGATTGTCGGCGCATTCATGTTCGCGGTTGCGGGATTGCTGCCCGCGGTCGAATCGCCCTTCGCGAACGTTGCGAGCAGCTCGCGAATCTGCGCGTCCACGATTCCGAGCGAATTCCTCCTGGCGGCGACCATCGTCTCGAGCGAGTGGATGCGCTCGTTCAATTCTTCGGACTGAAGCAGAGCGATACGCTCATCGATCTCCTTCAATTCCATTTTCTTTGCCAGCAACTGAACTTCGAGTGCGCGTCCCCGATCGGCCAGCACCTTTTCCGCTGCATCGCGGATAGGGTCAGGTCGGACTTCGGTCGGGGCGAGGCGGAGAACACCACCCGTTGCGGGACTGGTCGAGGGGCGAGCCGCTTGACGCACGGCATCGGGGCGCTTGACCCGATCGATCGGTTCGACCAGGCGACGTATGTTCTCGCTGATCGCTACATTCATATTCTCTTGAACCAGTCCCTGCAGAACCTGCTTGGGCGACGCGGACGCGTTCGGTGCGGCGGACGCTTCGGTATTCGACGCCCGTTCGATATTCGATGCCCGATCGGTATCCGATGCCCGTGCTTCAGATCCCGATGCGGCCGATGCGGCTATTGAACCCGTCGACACCGCGTGCTCGCTCTCGGCGATCCTCGCATCCGGTGCGATGGCGCTTGGCGCCACGGTGATCACGGGAGGGTTGACCTTCACATCGGCCGCGTATCCGGGCGGATCGATCAATGCGGAATAGGATCGCAAGAACCGTCCGCCGTTCGAGGATACTTCGATCAATAAATCGACGAACGGCTCCGTGAGCGGCCGGTTCGATGTGATGCGCAGGTATGGCTGACCATCGCTTCGACGCATCAAGGTGACCCGTGCACCGGTGAGCGCCGGATCGAACCGCACGTCCTCCCGGGAATAGATCTCCAAGGAGGCGAGCCGTGCATCGAGCGAGGGAAACTCTTCGGTGGAAATCGCGATGAGATCGATCTCCGCGTGCAGCGGCTGCCCGAGCGAAGAGACGATGGTGAGGCGGCCAAGGCCGGCGCCCTGGGAAGAAAACGCGGCCGCCGCGAGCAGACTTGCAATGATTGTTTTTTTGAATGGCATGATGCGCACCGCCACGCTCGAGCGCGGCGCCAGGAGAGGAATCGTATTCGTGGTTGTCGGGATCGGCCTGCAAACCGCCGTCCCGACTGCCCCCCGCGCGGTATTCGCCATTGCACGCATGGCATGCAATGTCCCCGAACAGTTAATTTCGCGCAGGCCCGTGAGGTATACAAGCTAAAACGCTTCCAGGGCGGTCGAGCACCTCGGGACGCCGCCAACTTATTCCTAGTGCGATCGCCAAATAACGAGGGGCGATACGGACCGCGCGCGCATTGCGGCCTTATGTCACGTTGGCGGGTAAGGGATTGACCGACACCTTTCGATCGCGAATCACGTCGTCCTTGGTTCGCAAGGTGCTTGCTCGTCGCGGCGTCAGCGTCTAGACGGTTGCGATCGGCGTCGCGGGTGAACCCACCGCGCCCGGCAGACGCAACGGCGGAGCCGTCAGCAGAAAACGATTCCGATCGTGGGCCCGCAACCAGCGCGCCAGATCGGTGAGATACCAGATCTCGCCCAGATGAATACCATTCTTGAAGATGCAATGCTCATGGAGCGGCATGGCAGCGTGGGGTATCGGCTTGAAGATGCTCGTCGGAATGATCTCGACCGCATAGTTGTCAGCGATGAGCGCCGATAGCCCAGAATCGGAAATCCAATTGAGGAGCTTTTCGTCACGACCGTCGAGCCCCGAGCAGGTGTGATGGAGCAGTTGCGGGTCGGGTCTCTTCGCAAGCTCGAGGATCACGTCGGCGAATCCGGTGTAGAGGCAGACCATGTCGCCCTGCTCCACGACGACGCGATCGGCCTCCAGCACCCGCATCAGATCATCGTAGGTGACGGCATGGCGCTTGCGACCGAAGTGATGATGCAGATCGATCAGCACACCGCGACCCTGCGCGCCGTGTTCCGCGAGGTTCTGGATGCCGAGCGCCTCGGCGCGTGACCCCTCATACACGGCCCACGGCTCCGCATCCGCTTTTCGCGCGGCGGGTTTGATGTCCTCGCCCGCGCGAAAGCCGTTGTAGAAGACCATCTCCGCTTCGCCGTCGCCGTTCGCATCGAAGCGGCTGCCGATGTGCGCGAAGCTGTCCCATTGCGTCGAATACTGCAATGTCAGGAGCACGATGTCGTCGCACACCACGTCGGTATGCGCGGGATTGTCGGTGGCAAGCGGCCAACAGAAATTCTGCTGCCCGGCACTCTTGCCGTCCCGAATCGTTGCGCAGATCCGGGGCGGATGGCGGCGCGGATTGAGACTATTGCCACCTGGATAGTCGAGCGGCAAGGAAAGGCAGAACGTCTGACCGTCACGCACTTCGCGCACACCCTGCAGCACTTTCTCGCGCGTCACGAGATTCATGCGTCCGCGCTGATCATCGGGACCGAATTCGCCCCAGTTCGAACCCGGGGGTCGTTGCTTCCAACGCGATTGCATGGTGCCTCTCCTTATGCGGATAGTGAGCGCCATCCGAGTGTATGCCGGATCCAAAGCGCGGTCACCAGCGTCCGATAGAATCCGCAGGCGACCGCCCGAAGATCGAGGATGCAATCATTATGAGAATCACCGCATCATGAGAATCACCACGTCATGAGAATCGCCGTATTGGGGGGTGGGCACGGCTGCTATGCGGCGGCCGCCGACCTCACGCTGCAAGGACACGAGGTTCGACTTTGGCGCCGGAATGCGGCGGCACTCGCGCCGCTTGCCGCGTCCGGCACCATTACGCTCAAGGATTTCGCCGGCCGGCGCGACGTGAGAATTGCGCTTGCAACGTCGGATATCGGTGCTGCCGTACGCGACGCGGACTTGCTGCTTGCACCCTCGCCCGCCTTTGCCCAACACGACATCGCCCGCGCCCTGGCGCCGCATCTGCGAGAGGACCAAGTCGTGTTCCTGCCGCCTGGAACATTCGGCAGCTTCGTGATGGCGCATGCGGTTCGAGGGGCCGGGTGCGATGCGCGGATCGCGTTCGCCGAGACCGGAACGCTTCCCTATCTCACGCGTAAGCATGGGCCCACGGAAGTAGCGATCACGATTCGCGCCAAGCGTCTCCCTACCGGCGTGTATCCGGCCAACCGCGCGCAGCAGGCGATCGACGTGATCCGACAAGCCTATCCATCGGTTGAGCCGATCGAGGATGCCTTGTCGGGCGCGCTCATGAACGCAGGGCCGATCATCCATCCACCGTTGATCCTGATGAACGCCGGGCCGCTCGAACTATTCGCCGATCCTCGCGCCGGCGGATTCACGAAGCGCGTACCCGCACCGGTCCTCGCGCTGGGGGGATGGGATATCCACAACGAAGGCACGCAGGCATCGATTCGCCGCGTGACCGACGTGCTCGACATGGAACGGATCGCGGTACGCGAGTCGCTCGGCTATCGCCCCTATCACTTTCCGCTTCGCGACCACTACACGACCAGCAACTGGATGTATGGTGATGCGCATGATCGGCTTGTCGATTCGGGCGACTGGCGCGAGAAGATCGATTTCGCGACCCATCGATATATGCGCGAAGACATCGCCTACGGCTTGGCATTCCTCGTTTCCGTCGGACGCTGGGCGCGCGTCCCGACACCGGTGGCTTCCGGACTGCTTGCCTTGGCATCGGCCATCGTCGGCGAAGACCTCGCCCGTGGTCCAAGAACACTGGAATCGCTCGGCCTCGCATCGCTTGATCGCGACGCGATGCGGCGCCTGCTTGCGACCGGCCAACCCGATGCCTGAAGTCATCGCCTCGCTTGGCGCCGGACGCATGGGCCGTGGTATCGCGCACGCATTCGCCTACGCGGGCCACGACGTGCTGCTCGTCGATCTCAAGCCGCGGACGAACGAAGAATTCGCGGTGCTTGCGCAGGACGCGTTGGCCGAGATCGATCAAAGTCTTGCGGCGCTGTCATCACTTGGTGTGTTCGATGACGCGCTGCGCAAGGGAATCCTCGCCCGTGTACGCATCGTTGCGCGCGCCGACGCGCAAACCGTATTGGGCACCGCGGATGTCGTGTTCGAAGGCGTCCCCGAGGTGAAGGAGGCGAAGCGCGCGGCGTTCGAAGCGATGATCCCGTGGGTGCGCACGAACGCTATCGTCGCCTCGACATCCTCGACGATGCTCGTCACGCAATTAGCTGAATTCGTTCCGCGCCCCGAACGCTTTCTCAATGCGCACTGGCTGAATCCGGCGTATCTCCTGCCGCTCGTCGAGTTGTCACCACACGCGGGCACGGATCGCGCGGTGTTCGATCGCCTGAAGCAGATTCTGGAAAGTATCGGCAAGGTTCCAGTGGAGTGCGCGCCTGCGCCGGGGTTCATCGTCCCGCGCCTCCAGTCGCTGATCATGAACGAGGCGGCCCGAATGGTCGAAGAGGGCGTGGCAACCCCCGAGGCCATTGATCGCGCCGTGCGTTATGGCCTGGGGATCCGCTATGTCAACCTTGGTGTCGTCGAGTTCATCGACTATGGCGGTGTCGACATCCTTCACTACGCCGCCAATTACCTTGCTCGCGAGCTCGGCGAGCGGTACGCGCCACCCGCGATCATTGGCCGCTTGATGGATGAAGGAAAGAAAGGGCTTCGCGAGGGGGAAGGCTTTTTCGATTGGCGCAATACCGACGTCCCCGCGTACCGCCGCGATGTGTTGAGCCGGTTGGTGGGAACGCTACGTCATCAGGGACTGCTGCGGCCGCCCGCGTAGGAATCCGCGCGGCAGACCGTGCGAATTCCTAACCGATAATTTTGAGCGGCAACGGCGGCGGTTGCAATACGTGCGGCGCGACGATGCGATTGCGAAGAATGCCCAGCCCCGGCACCTCGAGCTCGATGACATCCCCATGCTTCATGAAGCGGCCGAGCTCGTTGCCGCAGCCGCCGCCCACGGTGCCGGAACCCAGGACTTCGCCTGCGTAGAACGTCTCGTCCGCCGAGCCGTAGCTGACCATGTCATCGAAAGTATGTTGCATGTCGCGGGTGTTGCCGCGCGACCACTCCTCGCCATTGATGCGCGCGATCATCGTGAGATTCTGCGGGTCCGGGATTTCATCCGCGGTGACCAGCCACGGCCCCATCGCATTGCCGGTGTCGAAGTCTTTCCCTTTCGCCGGCCCAAGCCCGGTCTGCATCTCGATGTACTGCGCATCGCGCGCGGAAAAATCGTTGAAGACCATATAGCCGAACACATACTGCAAACCAGAGCCCTTCGGGACATCCTTGCCTTGGCGTGACGTAACGATCGCGATCTCAAGCTCATAGTCGATCGTCTGCGAATACTTCGGCCAATGCACATCGGTTTCCGTGCCGACGACGCTGAAGATATTGCCTTTGTAATACACCGGCTTCTGGTACCACGCCTTCGGGATATCGACGGTCGCAGGATCGAGCCGGGCCGTGCCTTGACCAAAGAGATAGCGATTGGCGCGCGACTGCCTGACATGCTTCTCGAAGCAGAGGTAATCACGCAGCCGTCGCGGGCAGGGCAGCGGCGCGAGAACCTTGATCGCACTCAAAGCATGGGTCACCCGCGCCGATGCAAGCAAGGCGCGCGCACTCGCGAGCGCCTCGGGTCCGCCATCGATCAGCGCGAGCATGTCGCGAAACCGCGGGCTCGCGTCGCTTGCGGTGAAGTCGACGACATGCGTTGCATTTTGCTGCAGCGCGCCGATGTGTTGACGGCCATCGGAGGCCATGAAGGTCATGAGTTTCATAGGGGAACGTCTCCAATCGCGATAGATCGTATTTTTACTGTAGCACGCGGATACAAGTTTCCAGGCACGGTTCAACATCAAGCGGGCGCGGCCTTTGCCCTCCCTCCATATCCTCCGTGTCCTCCGTGGTGAATTTCTGAGAATTGAGGATTGGGAGACCTCAGCGCGCCAGCTCCGCCACCCGATCGCGCGTATAGGTCTCATTCCATTGCCGGAACGAGTGCTCCCACTGATACGTCGTTACCTTGCCGGGCGGATCGAGATCGACTTCCTTGCCGTTCAGGTAGACCGCCTTGATATTCTCTTTGCGTTGCAGCGACTGGATGTCCTTGAGCGGATCGGCGCGGCACACCACGAGATCCGCCAACGCGCCGGGCGCGATGCGGCCGACATTCTTTCCTTCGCGCAGCAATCCGGCGTTGACGCTGGTGGTCGCCCGCAGCGCTTCACCCGCCGAAAATCCGAGGTGATCCACCATGATTTCCAGCTCGCGCGCATGCCACTCGCCGTAGGGCGTGATGGCAAAGCCCGAATCCGTGCCGACCATGAACGGCACGCCGGCCTTGCGTGCTTTGATGAGCCCTTCGCACGCCACTTCGATGTCGCGCCGGTTCATCGCGGGGCGCCACTTGTGGCAGGGGTCGCTTGGACGCGTGAAGAGAACGGTGTTGACGAGAAATGTCAGCGCCGGGGACAGGATCGCGCCACTTTTCACGACCGCATCGAGACACTCGTCGTCGATTTCGAACGCATGGAAGATCACGTCCACGCCGGCACGCGCTGAATAGAGCACGGCTTCGCGTCCGCGCGCGTGCGCAATGACCTTGCGGCCGAGCCGATGCGACTCGGCGACAATGACATCCAACTCGGCCTGATTGAACGACGCCAACAGCCCGCCATTGGCCGGATTGCGATGCAGCCCGTCGACCGTTACCTTGATGAGATCGACGCGATTCTTCACTTGGCGTCGAACCTCCTCGATCGCTTCGCCCGGTGTGCGAACGAGCACGCCGACCGAGCTGTCGGGAACACCGATCGAATCGGGATACCAGTCTCCGAGCCCCTGATGTCCGGTCAACTGTCGGCCCGATGTGGTGATGCGCGGCCCTCGAAACATGCCGGCGTTGATGGCGTCGCGAACGCCAACCGAGCAATAGCCGGTGGAGGCCGGATCGGCGATCGAGGTGTAACCCGCCTTCAGCACGAGTTGCGCCGCGTGCAACGCGCGAAGCGCCCGGAACTCGGTCGATCCGTAGATATCGATATCTTCATTCGCCTGCGCATTGCCGTAGCTCAGGTGAACGTGAATGTCGATCAGGCCCGGGAGGACGAAATCTTTCGAACAGTCGATGACCTTATCATCCGGCAGGGCGCGTGGTACCTGTGCGTTAGGCGCGACGTGGATGATGCGATCATTTTCGACAATGACCGTCTGATCGGATTCGGCGTGATCGGTCAGGCCGGTGAATAGCGTTCCGCATCGGATATGGGTGCGCATAGGTGCCTCCGTTCCTTCGACGCTGCAGCGGTGTGCCGACAGGTGCAGGGCGATCTTCCCTCAAAACGGGCGCGCTTGCCACACGAGCGGAATTCTGATTGGATGCGGGCACACCCGGACGACGAGGAGCAATCATGCAGGCGTGGCGCATTCATGAACACGGCGGACTCGACGTACTTCGCCTTGAGGACGCGCCAACACCTGTACTGCGCGCGGGCGACGTGCTGGTTCGTGTCGCGGCTGCGAGCGCGAATCCAAGCGATTGGCGAATCCGCCAGGGACAGATCCGCAGCCACTTTCAGCTCCATTTGCCTTGGACGGTTGGCCGTGATTGCGCGGGCACGATCGCAGCGTTGGGAGAAGGCGTCACCGGTTTCTCGGTGGGAGATGAAATCATCGGCGTGGCGACCCCGGGCGATAATGGGCCACATGCCGCGTTCGCGCGCATTCCCGCCTCGGCTGCCGCGCGCCGCCCTGCGCGCATCGCGCCGCTCGTCGCGACCACGCTCTGCATCTCGGCGCTCTCGGCCTATATTCCACTCATCGAGCTTGGCAAGCTGCGTGCGGGTCATCGCGTTTTGATTCATGCGGGCGCCGGTGGCGTCGGTCATTTCGCGATTCAGATGGCGCGGCACCTCGGTGCCGAAGTGTTCACCACGTGCGGCCCTAACAATGTCGACTTCTGTCGCGAAGTGGGTGCGAACCGAGTGATCGACTACACGCGGGAAGACTTCACCACGATGGCGCGTGAGCTCGATGTGGTTTTCGATTGTCTCGGCGGCGATGCGCATGTGCGTTCCGCCGCACTTCTAAAACCCGGCGGCAAGCTCGTCTATATCAACGCCGACCCGATCCGACCGACCGGCCGCGATGACATCGAAGTCCTGTACACACCGATCATGGGAAACGCGGAGCGCTTCGGAAAGATCCTCGAATGGGCCTCGTCCGGCGTGTTGAAACCGCACATCGATCAGGTGTTCGACTTCGCGGATGCCAAGGCCATGTACGCGGCGAGTGAACGGGGTCACGGGCGCGGGAAGAAGGTGCTGCGCGTTGCAGCCTGAGGACGGGTGATTGGCCGTCATTGGCCGTCATTGGCCGTCATTGGCCGTCATTGGGCGAAATGGGCGAAATGGGCGAAATGGGCGAAATGGGCGAAATGGGCGAGATGGGCGAGATGGGCGTAGTTGAATGTCAATCGAGATTGCGCGCGGCCGCCTGCTGCCCCGCGATGCGTCCGAACACCAGCGCCCGGATCATCGCCACGGCATTCGGGGCGACCCCGTAGAAATGCCCGGTGATTTCGCCCGCTGCGTAGAGGCGCGGGATCGGGCCTTGCGAACTCAGCACCTGCGCATCTTCATTCGTGGCAATGCCACCGAACGTATAGGCGAGGCCACCAATCAACGGATAGGCCAGATAGGGCGGCGCGGTGATCGGTCGCGCCCAGTTTGATTTCGGTGGATCGAGTGACGGGTCCGCCGCCAGTCCATCGGCACGTGTGGCGTCGAATCGCGAAACATCGCCTTGCGCCGCGTTGTTGTAGGCGTCGATCGTTCGTGCGAGACCGCTTGCGGAGATACCCGCCTGCCGGGCCAGTGCCTCGATCGAATCGGCGCTGTACGGCGGCACCTCCGATCGAATCGCGCGTTCGAATCCTTCGATGTCGTAGAGCATGCGATCGAGAATCGCGTAGGCGATCCGGTTCGGCGTCGAAAGGTGAATGGTGCGCGCGAACGTTTCCCAGGTTTCGTGGACGAGGCCCGCACCTTCATCGAAGAAACGTCGTCCGGTCTGATCAACCACGATTCCATAGGGATACACGAGCACGACCGGCGCGGAGCCGGTGCTGCGGGGATCGATCGGCTCGGCATGCATCCCGTTCCAGTCACCCGAACTTGACGCGCCCACCGCGAGCGCCATGCGGATACCGGCCCCCGCATTGAAGGCCGTGCTGGGTGAAATCGGTTTGAATGATTCGGCGCCCGCACCGAAGTGCTCGCGCAACATGGCACCGTTGCCTTGGAAGCCGCCACAAGCGAGGATCACCGCATCGGCGCGCAGGGTTCGCATCTCGCCGCCGGCCGGCTTCACACCGACGCCAACGATCGAACCATCGTCACCACGGACCAGTCGCTCTGCCGAATGTTCGTAGCCCATCGACACGCCCGCCGCTTTCGCAACGCGGGTGAGCTCGCGAATCACCACCGCCCCGCCACCCAGCGGCTGGATTCGAGGCGGTCCGGCACTGAGGTAATACGTCGGCCGGTGGAATTCGATACCGTGTCCCTGCAGCCAGGCGATGGTTGCCGGTGCGTCGCTTGCCATGCGCCGAACATACCGGGGATCGGCACGCCCGCCGGCCGCCGCGAGAATATCTTCTTCGAATCCGGGCGCGACACGGTCAGGCGCTGCCATCCGCATATACGACGGACTCCAGCGCGTGTTGCCGCCATGCTGCCCTTCCGGGGCCGCATCGACGATCGTGATGTCCGCTTGAACGCCACGCGCATGCGACGACTCCGCCGCGGCAACGGCCGCGGCGAGCCCTGCGGCGCCGTGTCCGACAATGACGATGCCGCGTCGATCGCCTGGCATGCAAAGGTCGATTCGAATGAAGAGAGTGAAGCGGCATCATAACCGGGCAGCGTCGTACATTCCGGACGCTGCGCGATCGGTTTGAGCGCGGTCATCCCGTCCACGATACGCCGCGATTCCAGAACATTCGAAGGGTCATAGTCCGATTGGCCGAATTCCGTCGACTGGACGGCTCGGAGCAGGCGTGCGAGGATCCGCGCTCTGAATGGCGAACGCGTCGTTCACCAAGATCGCCTGGAGACTCTCCGCATGCAACGGCTTCGCCTTTCGTTCGCCATCGGTTGCGGGCTGGTGGCGTCAGCGGCCGCATTCGCCCCAGCCGCGCAGACTTTTCCGACGAAACCGATCCGCATCATCGCGCCTTTCGCCGCAGGCGGCACGACCGACATCTTGTCTCGCGCGATCGCGCCCAGGCTCGCCGAAGCCCTTGGCCAGCAGGTAATCGTGGAGAATCGTCCGGGCGCGGCCGGCGTGATCGGCGCCGAGGTGGTGGTGAAAGCCCTGCCCGATGGCCATACGCTTGGCATGATCAACAGCACCCACGCGGTGACGCCTTTCGTCATGAAATCGCTGCCCTATGATGCCGTGAACGATCTTGCGGCGGTCACGTTGGTGGCGTTGGTGCCGGGTCTGCTGACTTCGACGATGTCGATACCGGCCAGGTGCATTTCATGATCAACAGTCCGCCAAGTTCCATGCCGCATATCAAGGCGGGCAAGCTGCGGCCGATCGCGACCACCGCGGCCAAGCGGTCCTCGGCTTTTCCCGATGTTCCGACGATCGCCGAATCCGGATTTCCCGGCTACGATACCTGTGAGTGGTATGGCCTCTTCACCCATGGCAAGGCACCTAAGGAAGCGGTGTTGCGCATCAGCCAGGAGGTCGGCAAGATCATTCGAACCCCCGAACTCACCGAGCGCATGCTTTCGCTCGGCGCGGAGCCGTCCCCCAATTCGCCGGAAGAGTTCACCGCTTTCGTCAAGGCGGAGATGGAAAAGTGGGGCACGCTCGCGAAGAAGATCGGCCTCAAAGCCGAGTAACCGAGCCGCCATATGTTTTCGTTTTCGTTCCGGTTTCCGTTCTACTTGCTGTTTCCATTCCGCTGCGTCCGCTCGGCGCTGGTTCGCCTGGTTCTAATCCCCGCGGTTCTGGTCCGCATTTTCTTGGTTTGCATCGTGCTCGCCCCGATCGCGGCCGTCGCAGCCGATGCGTATCCAGGCAAACCGCTCAAATGGATCGTGCCGTTTCCGCCGGGCGGTCCGACCGATACGTTCTCGCGTCCCATCGCGCAGAAGCTCGGCGAATTGCTCGGTCAGCCGGTCATCATCGAGAACGTCGCGGGTGCCGGCGCATCGATCGGGACGGATCGGATCGCCAAGGCCGCGCCCGACGGCTATACCGTCGGACTTGCTACAACGGGCACGCATGCCATCAATCCGCATCTTTACGGCGCGAAGATTCCCTACAACGCACTCAAGGATTTCACCCCGCTAACCGTTGCGGTGTCCTATGTGAATGTGCTCGTCATCAATCCGACCCTGCCGGTGCGCTCGGTCGCCGATCTCATCGCCTATGCGAAGGTCAATGTCGGAAAGGTCAATTTCGGATCCGCCGGCAATGGGTCGTCGAATCATCTATCGGGCGAGCTGTTGAAGTCGTTGACCGGTGCACCGATGCAGCACATTCCCTACAAAGGGAGTGCCGCGGCGATTACCGATGTCATCGCGGGCAATCTCACCTTCATGTTTGATGCACTGGTCACCGCTATACCGCAGATCAACGCGGGTCGGGTGAAGGCGCTTGCCGTCACCAGCGCGAAGCGAAGCCACTATGCGCCGGATGTCCCGACCATGGCCGAATCCGGAATCGCCGGATATGCCGAGGCCGGCAGCGATCTGTGGTTTGGCGTCGTTGCACCCGCCGGCATTCCGCCGGCGATCGCCGACAAACTCAATCGCACGCTCATCGAAGCGCTGCGCTCGACCGAAATGCGTGAGCGCATTCGTGCGCTCTCGTTCGATCCATGGACCAGCACGCCGCAGGAGTTCGCCGAGCTGATCCGCCGCGACTACGAGAAATGGGGAAAGATCGTGCGCGCATCCGGCGCACGGATCGATTGACCGTGAGCACAAGCAACGCAACTCGTCGATTGAAGCGCGAAGAACCGGGCACGTCCGCGCCGGGCCCGAAAGCCGTAATCGTAGCTGCGGAAGTTCAGGCGGCCACATCGGTGCCACCCGGCAATGCGGTCGTACCCGATAGTCGCGGCATCAACCTATTTGACGCCGACCCGGGTTCGAAGGATCTCCTTTCGCTTTATCTCGATCCGGCGTTGCTGGCGCATCTGATGCCGCACTTCGAGCGGCTCGGCGCCCTGGCCGGGGGCGAGCTCGACCGCATCGCCGCGACCGCCGATCGCAATCCGCCGATCCTTCACCATCGCGACCGCGCGGGTGAGGACGTGCAGTGGATCGAAAAACACCCCGCCAATCGCCGCCTCGATGAAATTGCCTTCATCGATTATTCGCTTGCCGCGCTGTCGCACCGGCCGGGTGCGCTGGGGTGGGCGGGCAAGATGCCCCCGGTCGCCAAATGCGCGCTCAGCTATTTGTTCGCGCAGGCGGAGTTCGGCACATGTTGTCCGGTGTCGATGACCGACTCGCTCATCGCCACGATCAGCAAGTACGCCGATCCGGCGTTGGTCGCCCGGTATGTCGATGGCCTGACTGCGGTGGACGCCGATTCACTGCTGCAGGGTGCGATGTTCATCACCGAGCGGAATGCCGGATCGGATGTCGGCGCGATCACGACGCAGGCCGTGCTGGCCTACGATCAAGGCGCAGTGGGGCGCGCGACTGCTTGGCGACTGTTTGGCGAAAAGTGGTTCTGCTCGAATCCGGACGCAGGTCTTGCGTTGGTGCTGGCCCGTCCCAGCCTGCAGGAGGTCGCGGGCACCAAGGGACTCGGATTGTTTCTGCTCCCTCGACACCTGCCCGATGGCACGCGGAACAACTATCGCATTGTCCGGCTCAAGGACAAGCTCGGATCGCGCAGTATCGCAAGCGGCGAAATCGTGATGGACGGCGCGATTGCGTGGCTCGTCGGCGACCTGGACGCAGGCTTCGCCCAGATGGCAGAGATGATCAATCTGTCACGCCTGTCGAACGGGATGCGGGCGGCGGCAATGATGCGCCGCGCGCTCACCGAGGCGCGATTCGTCGCGGACCATCGCGTCGCGTTCGGCAAACGATTGATCGAGCGCCCGCTCGTGCAACGCCAGCTTCTCAAGATGATGCTGCCGACCGAGGCGGCCCGCTCGGTCATGCTATTCACCGCGCACGAGCTCGCGAAGGCCGATGATGGTGACGAGACGGCCCGCAAGCGGGTACGCATCCTGACCCCTCTCATCAAGTTTCGCGCTTGTCGCGATGCACGCGAGGTGACCGGTGATGCCATGGAGATGCGTGGCGGCTGCGGCTACATCGAAGAGTGGTCCGATGCGCGGCTGCTGCGCGACAGCCATCTCGGCTCAATATGGGAAGGTGCCTCGAACATCGTGGCGCTCGACGTGATGCGGACGATGCGTGACCCGCAGACGACCGAGGCGCTCGTGCCGTTTCTCGATGGCGTGATCGACCACATCCCGGTTACGAGCTTGCGACGGCCGCTGCGAGGCGCGGTCAAGCGTGCGTTCGCATTCGCCGTGGAGGTCGCCAGGACGAAAGACCACGTCGCATCGCGACAGGCTGCCTCGGGACTCTATTACGCCGTGGCCGCGGTCGTCCTTGCGAACGAAGGCGCGCGCCTGACGGCCGTTGGCGATGCGCGGCGTCTGCTGTTGTCTGCGCTCACCATTTCCCATCGCCTCACCGCTCGCGATCCGCTGGCAATCGGTGATCAGGCATTCGAGCACGCCTGCATGGCACGCTTGCTCGACGAGCGCGCGGTCCCGCTGGCCGAGGTTGCACCGCTCATTACGCAGGCCAAGCTCTAGCACGTGTCGCCGCCAACGATGCGTGCTGTCGTCTGCCACAAAGCGGGCAGCTATCGCGATACGCGCGTCGAGATCGTTCCGCGTCCATCGATGTGCACGAACGGCGTGCGCATCGCCGTCCACGCCGCGAGCGTGAGCTTCTCGATTGCCCTCATGATCGAAGGCAAGTATCAGCGCAAGTTTCCGTTGCCCTTCATACCGGGCACGGAAGTCACCGGCACCGTGATCGACGTCGCGCCCGGCGTAACCGCCACCAAGCGTGGCGATCGGGTGCTCGCGATGTGTGACTGGGGCGGTTACGCGGAAGAGGTCGTGACGCCGTACCACACGGTGTATCCGCTTCCGGACGAAATCGATTTGAATGTCGCCCCGCATCTTGGCATGTCGTATGGAACCTCTTACGGCGGGCTGTTTTGGCGTGCCGGCTTGAAGCACGGCGATACGCTCCTTGTGCTGGGCGCCGCGGGCGGTGTCGGGCTTGCCGCCGTCGAACTGGGCCGCGTCGCCGGGGCGACTGTCATCGCCGCGGCGGGGAGCGCCGCGAAATGCGCGCTTGTCCGTGCGCACGGCGCGCACCATACGATAGACAGCTCGCGCGATGATCTGCGAGAGGTCGTCAATCGAGTCACCGATGGCGGCGGACTGGATGTCGTAGTTGACCCGGTTGGCGGCGACCTCTCGGAGACAGCGCTTCGCCTGCTCAAGATGGACGGGCGGCTGGTCGTTATCGGATTTGCCGCCGGACGCCCGCCACAAATTCCTGCCAATATCGTACTGGTCAAGAACCTGTCGGTGATCGGCTACAACCACGGTACGTACATGGGTTGGAGTCCGGGCGATGGGCGCGACCGCCTCGAACCGAAAACACGCGCGATGTACGAGCAGATCTTCGCGTGGACGGTCGAGAGCAAGCTCCGGCCGCTCGCCTGCGCGGTGTACGCGCTCGAGCAATTTCCGGAGGCGATGGATTTTCTGATCTCACGGCTATCGACCGGGAAAGTGGTATTGCGGGTGGCGGCGCCGACAACGCAGGGCACCAGCCACTAAGAAATTTGACGTGTAGCCAAGGACCCCATGGCCATCGCCGCGAACGAAAGCCGCTGGACCGCCGAATCCGAAGGCATCGAGCTGCTCGATCTCACCGTCGGACAGCTCCTCGACCGGCAGGCCGAGCGATTCGCCGAGCGCGAAGCGGTGGTGTATCGCTATCCCGAGCTCGACATTGACATTCGCTGGACCTTCGCCGGATTGCGCGATGAATCCGATCGGCTCGCGAAGGGCCTCATCGCCCTTGGCATCGAACGCGATCGAAAAGTAGCCGTGCTCGCGCCGAACATTCCCGAGTGGATCCTCCTCGAGATGGCGCTGGCGCGAATCGGCGCGATCATGGTCACGGTCAATCCCGCGTACCGACGAGACGAGCTTGCGTATGTACTCGAACAAAGCGAAGCGGATACGCTCTTCGTTGTCGATACGTATCGTGACAACGCGTTCGTTGCGATCCTGAACGAGCTGATGCAAGGACTTGACGCAGGCGGCCCCGCTGCGATGCCGGCAAACGAGAAGCGCTTCCCATCGCTGCGACATCTGGTGTTGTTAGGCGGCGCGAGCGCGCCGGGATTCATGACGTTTGCCGAGGTCGTGGCGGGCGGGTCGGCCACCACCGAAGCGGCATTGCGGGAGCGAGCCCGATCGGTACACCCGGAAGACGTCGCGCAGATCGAGTACACCAGCGGCACCACCGGATTCCCAAAGGGCGCGATGCTCACCCATCATGCGATCGTGAACAACGCGTGGCTCGTGGCCCAGCGCGTCCAGTTGACGGCGGCCGATCGCTTTGTGACCCCGATGCCGCTCTTCCACGCGGCGGGCTGCATCCTCTGTGTGCTCGGCAACCTCGCGGCGGGCAGCACGCTGATCATGGGCATCAGCTTCCAGGCAGCGAAGATGCTGGAGCTCATCCAGGCCGAGAGCGGCACGATCTTCATGGGTACACCGCCCATGTTCATCGCAATGCTCGAGGAACCGCGATTCCGGTCCGGCGAGCTGGTGCCGACCAGCTTGAGCATGGTTATCACCGGCGGCACGCCGATCCCGGTCCCGCTGATGGAGGAGATCAAGGCGAAGTGGGGCGCTGATCCGATGATCGGCATGGGCATGACCGAATGCAGTCCGATGATCACTTTCACCTTGCCCGACGATTCGTTCGAGATGAAATCGGCGACGGTGGGTCGGCCGCTCGCGCACACCGAGGTGAAAATCATCGATCCGGCCACCGGCCACACCACGCCGATCGGCGAGCAAGGCGAGCTCTTGATCCGCGGCTACTGCCTGATGCAGGGCTACTACCGCCTTCCCGAGAAGACGGCCGAGGCCATCGATGTCGAGGGCTGGCTGCATTCGGGGGATCGTGCCACGCTCGATCGCGATGGCACGATGCGTATCGTCGGCCGGGTGAAGGACATGATCATTCGCGGTGGCGAGAACATCTATCCAGCCGAAGTCGAAGGGATTCTCCTGCGCCATGCCGCCATCGCCGAGGCGCAAGTGGTGGGCGTGCCGGATCGAACCATGGGCGAGGAGGTGGTCGCATTTATCCGCCTACGGGATGGGTCGAACGTCTCGGCCGAGGACATCCGCGCATGGTGTCGCACGAACATGAGCCGGTTCAAGGTGCCCAAGCATGTTCGTTTCGTCGACGCGTTTCCGACCACCGCCAGTGGCAAAGTGAGAAAGGTGGAGTTGCGGGACGCGATCGCGCAGGAACTCGGTGTCGACATGACGAGGCCAACTTCGGATTGAAATTGAATCGAGGGCCAGGCCGGCTCAGTGATTGATTAGCCCGAAGCGCTTCTTGATCGATTGCAAGCTGGCGAGAATGCTCGACACGAGCGAGGGCTTCACCTCTTCGGGATGAAACGCCTCAACCTGATGGCGCACGAGAAGCTCCGGATGTTCCGCATAGATCGCATGCTGGCGCATGGCTGCCGCAACGCTCAGCTTGAGTGCGCCGTAGCTCAGAGGCTTGCTTGTGAAGCGATAGATCTGCGCCTTGTTGATGAGATTGATGATCTCGTCGGAATCGACCATGCCGGTGGTAAGCACCGCCTGAATCAGGGGGTAGCGTTGCTTGAGGATCCGCAGAAAAGGTCGCAAATCTTCGCCGTTGACGCGAAGGTCGGAAACGAGCACCGAAACATCCGTTTGCTGTAGGACACTGAGCGCTTGGCTGAGACTGCCCGCCGCGTGCACTTCGAGTACGTTGTCGAACAGCTTGCGCACCGCTTGCGCTATCAACGGGTCATCGTCGAGGACAAGCAGATGTTGGCTGATGAATAGGGGAGCAGGCGCCCCCGAAGGATCGGGCGCGATAGCTTGGGTCTGCGCTGTATGCTTGACGGCTATCCCCGCCGTTTGCGTCGCGATTGATGCCGCTTGTCCGACAATGGACTTGATTTCGGCGTGATTCCACGGTTTGCTGATGAACCGGAATACCTCTCCTTCATTGACCGAGCCAACGATCGCCGCGAGATCGGAGAAACCCGTTAGCAGGATCCGAATCGTATTGGGCGAGGCTTCGCGCACCTTTGTCAGAAGCTGCAGGCCGCTCATGCCCGGCATGCGCTGATCGCTTACGATGACGTGCACATCGCGAATCTTCAGGAGCTCGAGTGCCTCGGCGCCGCTGGTCGCGGTCAAAACGTTGTGGTCGAAACGAAAGATCGCGCGCAACGTCTTGACGACCGCCTCTTCGTCGTCGACGAACAAAATGGTGATTCGATCCTGCGCCATGACCGATGGCTCCGCGTGATCCCTTTTGATTCGTTCGCTCAGGCTGCTTGTCGCCATTCGTCCGCCTCGTTCGCCACCGGCTCGGGCGCCTGCCGGATCGGTAAGATAATCGAGAACGAGGTACCAAGGCCGACCTCGCTATCGACGAGGATCCGTCCGCCGTGTTCTTCGATAATCTTGTAGGAAATCGACAGCCCCATACCGGTGCCTTTGCCGATCTCCTTGGTCGTGAAGAACGGGTCGAAGATCTTGGGCAGCACGTCGGCGGGAATTCCCGCTCCGTCGTCCTGTATCTCTATGCGTACGTGCTTATCGTCGTGCTGCGCGGTCCGAATCGTGATCTCCCCGGTATCGACGATTGCCTGGGTCGCATTCGACAGGATGTTGAGAAAGACCTGATTGATCTGCGAAGGTGCGCACATCACCTTCGGGATCGGGTCGAACGCCTTGGTAATCGTAATCTTGTTTTTGAGAAGGTTCTTCGCGAGCATTAGCGTGCTCTCGATGCCTTCGCGTAAATCGAATTCGACCGCCCGGACCCGGTCTATGCGGCTGAAGTTCTTCAGGTTCACGACCATATCGGCGATCTGACCGATGCCGCGGGAGCCTTCGCGCAACAGATCCTCCGACTCATCGAGGACCTCGTTGTCGACGATATCGATCGCCATCTTCGCGACCTCCGAGAAATGTCGAGCCATATGCTCATTGCCGCCATCGTTGTCGCGCGCGACATGCGCGAGTTGTCGGCATTCAATGGCAAGACGCTTGAATTTCTCCACGTGCTCTTTCACGACATCGAGGGTGCCCTTCACGTACGCAAGTGGGGTATTGATCTCGTGCGCGATGCCGGCGACCATCTGCCCGAGCGCGGACATCTTCTCCGACTGGATCAATTGCACCTGCGACTCTTTCAGGCGCTGATTAGTGTCGCGCAGATCGTTGTTGGTGCGATTGAGTAATCGAAAACTGCTCACCAGCCGCCACCCGTAGTAGATAAGGAGAACAAGCAAGAACGTCGAGTAGGCGATCAGCCCGATGCGGTAGTTCTGCTGTTCGACGAGGATCTGCTCATGTTCGGCCGTGTAGGTGTCGCTCAGGAAATCGAGGCTCTTACCGGTCGGGAATCGCGACACTACCGACAGCACGCGCCGGCCAATATCATCGTGCGCGAGGACCGTCGTGAGGTGATTGAGATACTGGTCGATGCGCACGCGGGTCGCGTTCGGCAGATTCGCAACCGACTCGCTCAGCTTGTTGATCCCCTCCTGGATCCGTTCACGCCGCTCGGCTTCGGGAAGCTGCACGTACGTCATGGCCTCGGAGAGCAGGCCCGTCGTGGCGTTCTCCAACTCGAAGCGCCGGGCCGCGGGCAAACCGTCCGATCTCGCCGCCTCCCCCACTTCCGCGACGGCGACCGGCAGGTAGTGGAGCGAGTTGCGCAGAACCGCGTTCTGCGACTTGAAATATTCGATGGCGTTCGTCTTGTTGCGCATCAGGTCCTTGTGGCTATCGAGAAGCTGGATGATGCGTCCAAGATCGCGCTGCTGATTGATGCCGAGCCAGCTCGTGCGCTCGGTGAGGGCCGACTCGAGCTCATGGATGATCGGTAGCGGACTTGCGATCGGATCGTAGTTCGTGTTCAACCCCATCTTCGAGCGCAGCACGTCCGTGTTCCACTCGGCATCGATCTGCTTCAACAGGCGAAGCTGGCCGATGATCTGGTTGTGCGTCTCGAAATCGACAATGCGCGTCTTCGCGATCAGCATGAGGAGGATGAGCGCGAGCACGGCCGCACCGATTCCATATCGAATTGCGGGCCTACCGAGGAAGGACCGACTCAGGTTCATGAAAGGGCTCCAGCACTAACCGGTTGAAACGCTCGAGAAGCGACGGCGAAAACCAGTGCAATTTGCAGACAGGATATGAGGCGCATCGATGGGTAAAGCGTGTATCGATCGAGTTCATGCTCGAACGGTCGCGGGCCGCCTGACTCTGCCGCACCGAAGGCTAGAGCGGCGCGCCCTTATACTCTCCAGTGAGGGTGTGCAGGAATTTGATGATCAATGACCTGTGATCGTCTGGAACCGTGCGGCCTAGCTGGAAGCGAATCATGACATCCACCGCCTCCTCGAGCGTTGCCGCCGAACCGTTGTGGAAATAGGGCGCGGTCAACGCGACGTTGCGAAGGCTGGGCACCTTGAATACGTGGCGGTCCGCCTCGTTCTTTGTGACGTTGAAGCGCCCGAGATCCGCGGGATTGACCGTTCCGTCCGCGTTGAAGTAGTTGCTCATTACGCCGAAGCGCTGGAACATGTTGCCACCGACATTTACGCCCTGATGGCACGCGACGCAGCCGTAGTTCTTGAACAGCTGATAGCCGCGCAACTCCTCGGCCGTGATCGCCGATTTGTCGCCGCGTAGGTATTTGTCGAATCGGGCATTGGGCGTAACGAGCGAGCGTTCAAATGTTGCGATCGCGTCCTGGACATTCTTCTTCACCAATCCATCGCGATAGATCTCTTTGAACGCCGTGATGAGGGCTGCGTCTTGGTTTAGTTTCCCAACCACCACCGGCCAAGTCGTCGCCATCGCGCGCGGGGCTTCCAGGGCGACCGTGATCTGATCCTCAAGGGACGCGGCGCGGCCGTCCCAATGCTGGCGGAAGTTGAGTGCGGCGTTGAAGACCGTGGGGGAATTGATGATGCCCTTGGCGCCGCCCACGCCGATTGAAACAGGCGAACGATCAGTGCCCCCCCTCTTTAAGTCGTGACACGAAGCGCACGAGACGCTGCCGTCTTTCGAGATGCGACGATCATTGAATAGTAGCTCGCCCAACGCCACCTTTCGTGCGTCGAGATTCGTTTCGGTTGGAATCGGGCGAATGGGCTCGCTTTCCTGGCTGATCGAGACATTTTGAAAACCCAGACAAAGGGCAATGGCGGAAAGGCCGGCAATCGCGCGGCGTCCGGTGCTATGGAAACACGAGTTGCTCTGCATTGATGTCGCCTCGGCACTCGATGCGGACGCCAAACGAAGCGCCCGAGCGCCATGTGTGAGTCGAGTCTTCAGGCATCGTTTGGACGCGTCGATGCCGTCTTGATCTTCTGCCAACCGTCTGGTCATCGACGACCGCTCATCCGTTACTCAGTACCTGTCATCGGTCCGCAGCACAAACATGTGACTTTATTGGCGCTGGAAGTCAGCGACATCACAGGGTGTGATAGTTACAAAATTGCAAATAAATCAATGCGATGCGAACGCACGATACAAATCGGCATTCATCGAGCCAATGATCACGTTAATTTTGACCTTGCCATCTGACCTCTGATCTGAAACAGACGTTACACACCGATGTTGTATGCGTAAAATGTCTCAGGATTTAAAAACTAAAACCTCCCGATTGATCGAGGGCTGGCGTCTGCAGGACGCCGACGGAGACGTAAGAGTCGTGCATTCCCTCTCCGCTCGATCGCTCTTGGCGGGGCTAGTGCGTGTCGAATCGCGCCGGGCTAGCGATGTGAACCGCCCGTGGCGATCGTCAAAAGAGGGAGCACCTGATGTATGCAGCGAACAGCCTTTCCGGCAATGCCGCGAGGTCTCCGATCCTTCCGTTATGCGCGAGTGTGGTGCTGCTCACGCCGGGCGTCGCGCATGCACATGTCAAGTGGTTCGCGAGCTACGACCTGTTTTGCCCGCCTCGCCCACCGCTGCAGGTCTTGTTCGGCGAATATTTTCTGGTCTTCTGCGCGCTGGTGCTGCCGCTGATGTTCGCCGTCGCCTATGTCGATCGAGCGCTCGCGTGGAAGCAGTCCTGGCCGCACCGACGCGCGGAGGCATTGACGGCGATCGTCGCGCGCTACTTTCCGGCCCTGTTGCGCATCGGCGTTAGTCTGTTCTTCATTTCCCTGGTCATGTTCGGCGGAATCATCCTTACGCCGGAGTTGAAAACAGGGGATGCGTGGGTACGCTGGGTCCAGCTCGCGATCGGCCTCCTCGTCCTGTCGACGCGCACACAGTCGATCGCGGGCGTAGGGATCGTGCTGCTTTATGGCCACGCCGTGAATGCCTACGGGATGTTCCATATGCTCGACTATCCGATCTTTCTCGGCGTCGCGGCTTATCTAGTGCTCGATTCGATCTATCACACGACGCGCCCAGCCCTCGCATTCAATGTATTGCGTATTGCGACCGGCATTACGCTGCTTTGGGCGTCGGTGGAGAAATGGGCGTTTCCCGAATGGAGCTTCGCAATCCTTTTCGATCGCCCGGAGATCACGTTCGGATTCAGTCCCGAGCTCTATATGGTCGCGGCTGGTTTCGTCGAGTTCTGCGCGGCGTTCCTGTTGATTACCGGCGCCTTGTCGGGACGCGCGGCCGCAGCGTTATTGCTCGTTTTTTTCCTGTCCGCGATTGCTACATTCGGGAGGGTCGATGCGATCGGGCATGCGGTCATCATCGTGGTGCTCGTCATGCTGGTACTGGGCAAAAACACCGTCGCCCCGCTCTTCGATAGGCGGTCCAGCCTTGCCACCACCGCCACCACCCATACCGCGATGTTCTTCGGTCTGCTCGTGGCGTTCGTCGCCATGTACTACGGCGGTCATTACTTGAGCTTTCGAATCTGACCTTTTCTGGCCTGCGTCCGATGGACTGATCCGACGATTGGTCGCTCGTCATCTAACCTTCGCCAGCACCTGTAGCACGCCCTCGCGAATTCGGCGCACATCTTGCATCTAGTGCACGCATGAGAGTGCCGTACCCGGACAGCCGCGAGCGTGAATATCCGGAATCTTTTCGGCGCATGGTCGGAACGCGCTGCCAATACCTGGGGTATGGTGCGGGTGTGAACACGAAGCCAGACCGTCAGCGGACCGGATTTTGCGTTGAACAGGAGGAACGCATGCCGTTTCTGGATAATGTCGTACTCTTCACCGTATTCGTAGCGGCCGCCCTTGCAGCGGTCGCGACCGGCGCGCAAACGCCCGAGCTGTTTCCGGTGCGCTCGGTCCGCATCATCGTTGCGTTCCCACCGGGCGGTGGAACCGACATCGTCGCGCGAGGGCTCGGACAAAAGCTCTGCGAAGGCTGGAGCCAGCCGGTCGTCGTCGAGAATCGCGCGGGCGCGGCTGGAATCATCGGGACTGAGCTTGCGGCGAAGTCAGCCCCGGACGGCTACACGCTTTTCACGGGGAGGCTCGGCAACCTTGCCGTCAACTAGCACCTCTATCCGAAGATGACGATCGATCCGCCGAAGGACTTTGCGCCGTTGACGCAGGTCGTGGCGGTCAACTTCGTCATGGTCGCGCATTCGTCGCTCATGGCGAAGAACGTAACCGAGTTGATTGCGCTTGCGAACGCGCGTCCAGGGCAGATCCACTACTCCTCGTCAGCCGCCGGCGGCGCGCCGAATCTGGGCGCTGAGTTGTTCAACAGATGGGCGCGGATCCGGTTGGAAGTACGCCAGGGGAATTCTGCGCGATCATAAAGTCAGAGTTGGTGAAGTGGGCACGGCTCATCAAAGCGGCGAACGTCCGCGCGGAATAGGGGGGACGACGCGGGCGGCCATCACGTCACCACCCGATAACACGGCACGTAGTCGCCGGCGATCTTCATCCGCCGCTGCGCAACGAACGAACGCAGCAATGCGTCCAGGCGCTCCATGATTGCCTTGTCGCCGCGCAATTCGAATGGACCATGCTCCTCGATGCGCCGCACACCCTGCTCCTTGACATTGCCGGTAACGATGCCGGAAAACGCTCGGCGAAGTTGCGCGGCCAGAAGATGCCGTGGCAGATCCATGCTGAGCGCGAGCGCCGCCATCGATTCGTGGGTCGCTTCGAACGGCGCCTGAAACTCGGGCTCGATATGCAGCAGCCAATTGAAATTCCAGGCATCGCCGCCTTCGCGCCGTTGGCTTCGCACGCGTTGCATGCCGGCGTGCAGCGCCCTCGCGACGGCTTCCGGCTGGTCGATGAGGATCGTATAGCGTGACTGCGCGGCCTCACCGAGCGTTGCACCGATCAACTCGTGGATCTGGTTGAAATATTCGGCGCTTTCGCGTGGCCCGGTGAAGACAACGGGCAATTGGATATCGGCATTGTCCGGATGCAGCAGCAAGCCGAGCAGGTAGAGGATTTCCTCCGCCGTTCCGGCGCCGCCGGGAAACACGACGATGCCGTGTCCGACCCGCACGAACGCCTCGAGACGCTTCTCCATATCGGGCATGACGACGAGCTGGTTGGCGATCGGATTCGGCGGCTCGGCGGCGATGATGCCGGGCTCGGTGAGGCCGATATAGCGCCCGCCGGTGAAACGCTGCTTCGAATGTCCGATCGTCGCGCCCTTCATCGGCCCCTTCATCGCGCCCGGACCACAACCGGTACAGACGTTCAAACCACGCAGGCCGAGCTGATAGCCGACCAACTTGGTGTAGTCGTACTCGACACGGCTGATCGAATGTCCGCCCCAGCACACAATGAGATCGGGCCGCGCGCGCGCCTTCAGGATGTGCGCGTTGCGCAGGATGTGGAACACCGCATTGGTGATATTGGCGGGGTCACTCGGCTGGAATCGTTCGCTCGCGATCTCGGTGCCCACATAGACGATGTCGCGCAGCACCGCGAACAGATGCTCCTTCACGCCTTGAATCATCTCGCCATCGACGAATGCACTCGACGGTGCGTTGCGAATATCGAGCTGCAGGCCCCACGGGCGGCGCACGATCTGCACGTCGAAATCGGCGTAGGCCTCGAAGAGCTGTTTCGCGTCGTCGGTCTGCGCGCCGCTGTTCAGCACCGCGAGCGCACAGCGGCGAAAGAGCGGATACAAGCCGCTCGCCCCCGCATCGAGGAGCTTGGCGACTTCCTGTTGAGAGAGGACTTCTAGGCTGCCTTGCGGCGTAACGCGAATGGAGACGGTTTCTGAATTCATAGGTAATGAGCGGCGAAGCCGCTGCCCTCGTGGGGATCAGCAAGGCGCGGCATGAACGGACAAAGTGTATCCCACGCCGGCGACCAATCGATCAATAAAGCGGGGCGTAGAATCCCCGCATTACAGGAAGGCCCTCACTCATGCGATCAACCATCCTTTCAAGCGCTGTGCTCGCACTGTCCGGACTGGTGAGCGCAATCGTCGTTGTCGCGGCGCACGCGCAAAGTTACCCGGCGCAACCGATCACGATCATTGCGCCATTCCCGCCCGGCGGCAGCGTGGATATCACATCCCGCATCATCGCCGAGCCGCTCGCCAAGGCAATCGGTGGCAGCGTGGTGGTCGAGAACCGATCGGGCGCGTCAGGCAACATCGGCATGGAGCAAGCGGCCCGCGCGAAACCCGATGGCTACACGATCGTCTTGAACACCACACCGATCGCGACCAACGCCGCGTTCTTTCCGAAGCAGGGCTACGACATTCAAAAGAACTTCACACCGGTGGCGATGGTGGGGCGGCTGCCGCATGTGCTGGTCGTGAACACGAACGTCACGGCCAACACGCTTGCCGAGTTGCTCACGCTCATTCGCGCGCGGCCGGGCAAGCTCAACTACGCATCCGCCGGCACCGGAACGAACTTCCATCTCGCGGCCGAGATGTTCAAGGACATGACCAATACCTTCGCGCTGCATATTCCGTATCGCGGCGGTGGGCCGGCGCTGACCGATACGCTCGCCGGTCAAGTCGATTTCAGCTTTCCGTCGCTCGCGGCGGCACTTCCGCATATCAAGACGGGCAGGCTGCGCGCGCTCGGCGTGACGACTGAAAAGCGCAGCGCGTTGCTGCCCGACACGCCATCGATCAACGAAGCCGGTGTGCCTGGCTACGATTTCACGAGTTGGTTCGCGGTCCTCGCACCGGCCGGTACGCCGCAGGAAATTGTCTTGAAGCTGAATGCGGCGATCAATCAGGTCACCGCCGCACCCGCGATGATCGAACGATTCGCACGCGAGGGACTCGAAGTGTTCGCGACTACGCCGGAAGGCGCGGGCGAATTCATTATGCGGGAAACTACGCGCTACGCCAAACTCATCAAGGAGCGCGGCATAACGGCGGATTGAGCCTTACTTGCCCACCCGCTTCGCCTGCTCGAAGCGCGCCTGTGCCTCCGCGATACCCTGACTCGCCAACGCCCGATTGGCCACCTGCTTTGGCGCATTGCGATCGTAGCTGTCCTGCCTCTGCCAGTTCGTGTTGTTGATCCGCGGCCGCACCTCTTCCGCGATCAAATCGAGGCTGCGCAAGGTCGCCGGCCAATTCGCCCAGTCATGCTGGAAGACGAGGACACCGCCAAAGTCGCCCACTTTTTCGCGCACGCGTTCAATGCCTGCCACCACATCATCGGGCGTACCGACAATCGCGCGCCGGTTCTCGATGATCCATTGCACCGGATCCGGCAGACCGCGCGGGATAGGGTTCGACGCGGGGATGATGTCGTTCGAATAACCGATGTACTTGTCCAGACCGTATTGCAGGTCCTTCTTCGCCTGCTCGCGCGTTTCGGCGGCGTGGATCATCAACGTGAACTTCCATTTGGCGCGGTCCGCCAGATGGCCATGCTTCACGCAGGTCTCTTCGTAGATGCGCCAATTGCTCGCGTGATGCGCAAGCGAATCATCGTCGATGCCGCCCAGCACGAGCACCCCTGCTCCATGGCGGCCGGCCGCCTGCACGCCGGCCGGTGAACGGATCGAGGTCACTGCAAGCTCCATCATCGGCTTGGTATAGCAGCCGAACCCAAGACGCGCCTCCTTCAACTCGAACCAGTTGGTCTTCTTGGTCACGATCTCGCCACGCAACAACGCAACGATGCAATCGAGCGATTCCTCCATTCGAGGGCGCAGATCAGAGGGTGTCAATCCGAACATCTGCGCATCGGTGGGCAGCGCACCGGGGCCCGCGCCGAACATGACGCGACCGCGCGTCATGTGATCGAGTTGCGCCATCGTTTCAGCAACGATGAACGGGTGATGGTAGGGCAGCGATTTCACGCCCGTACCCAAGCGAATGTGACGCGTGCGCTCGGCCGCCGCCGCGATGAACACTTCGGGCGCCGCGATGATCTCGAACCCGCCAGAATGATGCTCGCCGATCCAGGCCTCGTCGAATCCGAGTCGATCGATATGCTCCATCAGCATGAGATCGCGCTCGAAGGCGTAGGTCGGATCGAGATTGGTGGCGTGGTGCGGCCCGTGGAAGAGGCCGAACTTGAGGGGAAGGCGCTGCGTGAGATTCGCCATGCAAGAGGCTCGCAAGAAGGGTCGAGGTGGAGGATGACCCGATCTTACAGCCCCTTGCAAAAACGCCCTTCCACTCCGGCATTCACGTGGGATCGCGTACCCACCGAGGCGACCGTGCCTTTCAACGGCTTCCTCCAACGCGACGACTCAACCCGGTTGCACGGGTTGCACGCGCTCGACGACGTCAACGGCGATACCGTTCGGATCGACGATGACGAAATGCCGATCACCCCACGGTTCATCGCGAATCGCGACTTCGATCGGCATCCCCAAGGATTGAATGCGTGCGTATTCGGCTTGCGCGTCGTCCACGTCCACGGTGACCCATATGCCTTTTCCCTGGAACGCCGGCCGAAAAATCGACGCCTGTGAATCGAGATTCGGTCGCAGAAATCCCAGCTCGCTCTCCCCATGTCTCAGCAGCACGAACCATCCCCCCTCGCCCTCGTAGATCACCTCACAGCCGAAGAGTCGAACGTAAAAATCCCGCGATTCTTGAACCTTCTCGGTAACGATGCCTGACCAGAGTTTCATCGGACGCGCCTCTTCTCGTTAGGGAGCGCCAGTTTGCGTACGTGGTTCCGGTGCGTCTTGAATAAATGCGACATGGGGCTTCGCGAACGCGCAGGGCGATAGACCGGTCAATCGCCGGAAGTCACGGGACATGTGGCTTTGATCGGCGTAACCGGCATCGATAGCAACTTGTGCCAAGCCCGGGTTCATCGGGGATCGCAAGAGACACCGCGCGTAGTTGGCGCGCGCGATCATTGAGAAGAATTTCGCCGACACGCCCACGGTTTCGAGAAACACGCGCTCAAGGTGCCGCCGACTCCAACCAGCCATCGAAGCAATCTCGTCGATGCGTTCGGATCCGTGCATCGCCCCGATTCGACGAATAATGCCGTCGATGCACGAATCGTTCGGCGGTACCCTACCCAAGTAGGTTTCGATCAGGCGATCGATTCGGGAAAACACACGATCGTCGGTCAGGGCACTCGAAACACCATCGAGCGAGAAACCTAGCAATCCACGCGTCGATTCATGCGCATCCGTCAATTCCCGTGCCGCAGCGCGGATGAAGTGACGGCTTTGCCCGGGCGCGAATCGCACGCCGAGATAATGAACGTTTGTCGCAAGCGGAATTTCCGTTCGCGAGGTGGTCGAGCCGAATACCCAACTTCGCGCTGCGACGGAACTTTCTTCAATGACGATGTCGACGGACCCATCTGGCAGCGCCACATAGGTCGATTCGCTGTTGTTCCGACTAAGCCAATAGTGACTGATGAAACGCCTGAGACGGTCCGAAGGCGCCACCACGATGAAGTCAGTCTCAGAAGCACTCGTACGCATCAGAAAACTCCGCGATCGGCCAACCGTGACGGGCGGTGACGGGCGCTGCGTTGTGGCGTGGATTCTGGAACGTCACGGAATTCAACGCAACTAAGCCAACTAACCGATTTGCCAGCCGTCCTCTCAATCGAGGACATAATGAAAGCGTCCCCGTTCTTTCGTTCGCCTAGGCTTAGGCGATTGACCGTTCACCCCAGTCCCATCTCCCCTCCCGAGGAAACGCCAATGGACTTCGGTTTCAGCATTCCCACTCGCGGCGGCATCGCCGGTACGCAGGCCATCGACGCGTTCGCCAAGCGCGGCGAAGAATTGGGCTATCGATACTTCGCGATGGCCGATCACATCGTCATTCCCCGGCAGATCGATTCGCTCTATCCATACAGCCAAGACCGCAAGATGCGGGGCGCGGCGAGCGGCGATTGCATGGAGCCGCTTGCGGTCATGGCGTATCTGGCCGCGGCCACGTCGAAAGCGCGCCTATTGACCTCGGTGATGGTCGTCCCGCATCGCCAACCCGTATTGACCGCGAAGATGTTGGCCACCATCGACGTATTGAGCGGCGGCCGGATAACCGTTGGCTGTGGCGCGGGCTGGATGGCTGAAGAATTCGTCGCGATCGGCGCACCGCCCTTCGCGGAGCGCGGCAAGGTGACCGACGAGTACCTCGCGATCTTCAAGGAGCTATGGACGAAAGACGCCCCGCAGTTCGAGGGCAAGTACGCGCGCTTCTCGAACATAAGCTTCCTACCCAAGCCGGTGCAAAAACCGCACCCGCCGTTGTGGATCGGCGGCGAAAGCCCGGCTGCACTACGACGCGCCGCACGCTTTGGCGACGGCTGGTATCCGATCGGTGCGAATCCGGAATTTCCGCTCAATACCGTCGAGCGATACAAGACAGCAGTAAGTTCGTTGCGCGCGCAAGCGGAGCAGAACGGGCGCGATCCGCATGCGATCGATCTTTCATACTGGGCAAACTGGTATCGCGAGAATCAAACCATCACAACGGACCACGGCGAGCGCCATCTCATGACGGGCAATGCAACCGCTGTGGCCGAAGACATCGCGCGATTGGGAGAGGCCGGCGTGCGCCATTGCCTCTTCAATTTTCAGCGCGACACGTTGGCGGAATCCATTGCAGCGATGGAACGATTCGCGGCGGAAGTGATGCCGAAGGTGGCGTAGCCGTAACGCATGGAGTCGGATCGCACCAGCGAGGCGCCAAGATTGAATTGGCAAAGACTGGGAAGAACGCTATTCATGATGCCCATTGCCACAAGGACCCTGGACGGCATCGGCGCGCCCGTTGCGTCCGCGCTTGCGCTACGCTACCTTCATAGCGTCGCAGAACAGGAGCGTGCCCGATGGGTAATCTCGCATTCAAAGCAATGAGCATGGTCCAGTTTATCGCCTGGGAAAGAAATCAGGCCGGTAAGCACGAATATCTTGATGGCGAGATCTTCGCCATGACGGGCGGGACTCGGAGCCATGACATCGTCCGCAACAATCTCGTTTCGGCGTTGAGGCCACATCTGCGAAATACGGGCTGTCAACTTTTCGGGCCGGAGTTCGCACTGCGGGCAGACCTCGATCGCGCACGGTTCTATCCAGACCTGTTCGTCACCTGCAGGCGCGATCAGATCAACGAGCTCGAAGCGACCAGCGCTAAATGGATCTTGGAGGTGCTGTCGCCTTCCACGCAGGGTCGCGATCGCGTCGAAAAGTGGAGCATCTATCGCGCGATCGCCGAGCTGACCGAGTACGTTCTGATCGATCCGGCGTTCTGGCGCATCGAGATCCATCGGCGCGCCGCAAACGGGGAATGGGCGCTCCCAACGGTCTGCAAGCCAGCCGAGAAGGTGCGATTCGAAAGTCTGGACTTCGAGACGTCGTTCGACGTGATATTCGAGGATGTTCCCGCGCCCCCATCGGATGAAGATGTGCGATAGGTCTATTGAATCGAATCTTCTTGGGTCCGCTCGATGCGGTGGCGCGTGTGACCGCGACACCGCTTTCGCAAGCGCTTGGTCAGCCCGTTGTTGTCGAGAATCGAGCGGGCGCGGCGGGCACCATCGGCCTCGAAGCGGTAGCGAAGTCGCCGCCAGATGGTCACACCCTCGCGATTGGGACGACGGGGTCGCTTGCTTCGGCACCAACCCTGTATCGAAGCGTCGGGTACGACCCGGTCAAGTCATTCGCGCCGATCAGCCGGCGGCCGCGAAGGTGGATTGATCCGCGCGGCAGGCCGCCCGAATTTCTAGCTGCCACGAAGCTGGCGCACGTCTACCTCCAACGCAGCGCGTGCGCGTTCGATCTCCCCGGGCTCCACGATGAAGGTGACGCGAAGTCGCAATCGAATCGTGCGCGCCGACAGGATGCGATGCGCAAGGCCCGCGCGACACCACACCCGGTCGCGCTCCTCGCAGCGAACGTACTTCGATACGGCGGCGTCGTTGGGCTCCAGACACCATGCGATCACCTCCGAACCGAGGCGAAGCGCCACTAGCCGGCGTTCCCAACCGTCGGGTAGGCTCGCCAGATGCGGCGAGACCGGATCCGCGTAGACGCCGTATCGCTGATGGAACGCGCTGCCTTCGCCGAGGCCGCGCACGATCTCGTCGATTCGCCCGGGATCGGCCTTCGGATAGAAATCAACATCGATCGAACCGATCATCGCAGGCGGCGGGTCGGCTGCGCTACCAAGCACCGACAGGCTGCCGATAACAACGAATTCCCGATGCTTCGACAAGCGCTTGGCCGCCTTCAGAAGGCGCGCAAGCTCGATGCGCTTCATCGTTGCTTTTGCCGTGCGGGAACAGGACCGATCATGAACGGAGCATTCGCGGCAAGCGCCTCCGGGCCAAGTCCAGCGAATCCCTCTTGGATTGCGCGCTCGATTTCGGAAATACCGCCGGCAAGCAAGCGCTCCCATACCGCGATGTACTGCGGACTCGCCAACCGGCGCCGCCGCCATCGCTCGATCGTCGCTTTCGCGTGGTCGAGGGCGGCGCGCCTGGGGTTCGCGCCTGAGCGCCGTAGCGCGCGCACGAGCGCGAGGAGCCGGTCGACCCGTTCGCGGTCCTTGATCTGCTTTGCGTGACGCGCCGCACGCATCTTGTCGAGCGGGGCGCTTTCTTCTCGAGCCGGTATCGGATCCCGAAGGCCCGCCCGCAGGATCTCTTCGATCAAGGCGTTCGCGCTGCGAAACCGCCCGGACTTCGCGCCAGCATCAAGCGCGGCTGCGTCGAGCGCATGCCAGAGGTCGGGTGGGAGACGAATGCTGCGGGCGACACGATCCATATTTCGATACCACAAATACATTATGGTATCAGTCTAGCATGGTCGCAATCCCGGTTCCTTCCGGTTGCGCCGCCGTGGCCAACCGCTGCTGTCAAGAAAATCAGGCCCACTTCAGAGTAGGGGGACTCCGAAGCGGGCCCGAGACGCGGCTGCTGCGCGAAGAAAGCGTGACGGCCGCGTCACCGGCGCACGCTTCGGGGGGCCTTACGTCATGAATCCCAGGTTTGGCGTCGGAAAGCGCGCGAGGTTCGGGAATATTGCGGCGAGGTTCGCTGGCGCCACGCCGAACCATTGCGCCAAGGTCGCCCCGTACTGATCGACGGACGTGGTCGGAATCCAGCGACCGCTGTTGTCGGCATCATCGGGGCCGCCGAGTGCGAGCGTCGGAAACGCCCCGTACGTCGTTCCGCCTTTCACCGCGCCGCCCATGATGAAGTGATGATTGCCCCAGGCGTGGTCGGTGCCGGTGCCGGTCGGGCGTAATGTGCGACCGAAGTCCGATAGCGTAAACGCCGTGACCTGGTTGCTTGCCTGCACCGCCGTCATCGCGGTGTCGAAGGCGCGCAGCGCACCGCTCAGCTCGGTGAAGCGCTGACCTTGACCGGCCACCTCATTCTCGTGCGTATCGTAGCCACCCATCGACACCATGAAAATCTGGCGTTTCGCGCCAAGAATCGCACGGGCTTCAATCAGCTTCGCGACGCGGCGCAATTGATTGGCTAGCCCGGTGTTCACATTCGCGAACGCCTGATCGGACAACGTGTTGTTCGCGGCGAGCTGCGC
>JBJXGX010000150.1:0-8954 GCA_046160305.1 Burkholderiales bacterium | reverse complement strand
GCGCTGCATCAAACGGTTTCCCGCGATGGCTCACTGCAGGCGGTCAAACTCCACAAGCGGATCGGCGAAGATCTCGACGCGCTCGCCGAGATCGAACGCAACTACGAAAAAGAGATCGGCCAGATCTTCAGTCGTTTCGATGCCCGCGCCATCGCGCAGAAGCGCGAGCGTTGGGAGGACTACGTCGCCCGGCTGCAACAGATTTACTCACGCGATCAGGTTCTCAAGGACCACGGCGTGGTCCTGCCGTATCCGGCCGCGAAGGCGGTGCCAAAAGCCGAAGCGCAGGACGACAGCGAGATCTACGGTAACAAGCTTGCACCCAAGACGGTCGTGTTGACGTTTGATGACGGCCCGCATCGCCGATACACCGAAGAGATCGCCGCCATTCTCAAGCAGTATGGCGTGCCGGCGATTTTCTTCGAGGTTGGGCGCAATCTGGGGACCACCGACGGAACCCACAAGGCCACGCTCGCGGCCAACGCTCAGATCAGTCGCCAGTTGAGGGCCTCGGGATTCGAAATCGCCAATCACAGCTACTCCCATGCCCAATTGTCGAAGCAGACCGGCGCGGCACTCGTGGCCGAGATACTCAGCACCGATGCACTATTGAAAGCCGTCGACGCGCAGCGCTCTCCGCTCTTTCGCTTTCCCTACGGCGCGCGCAACAGCGAGGGATTGCAGGCGGTGGCGGCGGCACAACTCCGATCGGTCATGTGGAACATCGATTCACTTGACTGGGCCGACCCGGTGCCAAGCTCGATTGCCGATCGCGTGCTTCGCACCCTCGAGAAGGAACGCCGCGGCATTATATTGTTCCACGATATTCACGAGCGTACCGTCAAGGCGCTGCCACTGGTGCTCGACCGCTTGGTGGCCGATGGCTATCAATTCGCGGGCTGGGATGGTGGCGGCTTCACCGTCGCCAAAGGTGCTGCGGCGCCCGCGGCAAAAAGCATCGTGACGACCGGTTACGCAGACTCCTGGGCAATCGTGATCGGCGTCAACGACTACGCCAACTGGCCCAAGCTGCAACACGCGGTGCAGGACGCCAAAGCGATCCGCCAAATCTTGATCGAGAAATTCGCGTTCACGCCCGAGCGGGTGATCTCCCTCACTGATCGCGACGCGACCCGAAGCGGCATCCTTGCTGCCTTCCATGAACGGCTCGGCCATGGCGGCCTGAAGAAGAACGACCGGGTAGTGGTGTTCTTCGCCGGCCACGGCGCCACGCGAAAACTCAGTTCCGGGCGCGATCTGGGCTACCTCATTCCCGCCGATTCGGATCCGAACCAGATCGCAACCGATGCGATTCCGATGACCGAGATCCAGAACATCGCCGAAAGCCTGCCGGCAAAGCATGTGCTGTTCATCATGGACGCCTGCTATAGCGGGCTGGGACTTACTCGTGGTGCCGGATCCGGCGCGTTCGCACGCGAGAACGCGAAGCGCATCGGCCGCCAAATGCTGACGGCGGGCGGTGCAGATCAACTGGTCGCCGATGGTGGACCGAACGGGCATTCGATTTTCACATGGACGCTGTTGCAAGCGCTGGCCGGCAAAGCCGACCTCAATGGCGACCGGCTGATCACCGGCACCGAGCTTGCAGCTTATGTTGCGCCGGCGGTGGCAGGCGTGTCGCAACAGACGCCGGCATTCGGCAGCCTGCCAGGCTCTGAAGGCGGCGAATTCATCTTCGAGCTGCCTGGGGAAAATGAATTTCTCGACGCGGCAAGCGCACAACTCTCGGGCGATGCAATCGCGCTGAACAGCAAACTCGATGCGATGCAGCCGATCCCCGTCGCAGCCGCTCCGGGCGAAGTACAGAGCGCCACGACAGTGACGGTGCTGGATCTGCAGGGCAACGAGCGCCGAATCGTGACACCGCCCGCCGCGCCGATCTCGGCCCGACAGTTGGCTCAGCGCGCCAACGACCGCGGCCTGCAGTTCTACAAGGAGCAGCGCTATGCCGAGGCAGAAACACAATTCACTGAGGCGCTGAAGATCAGGACGGATTTCGCACTTGCCGCCAACAATCTTGGTTTCGTGTACTACAAGCAGGCCAAGTACGCAGAGGCCGCGCGTTGGTTCGAGAACACGATCAAGCTGGATCCCTCTCGTGTGGTGGCCTACGCCAATCTGGGCGATGCGCTCCAGAAACTTTCGCGACCCGCCGAGGCACGCAATGCTTTTCAGCGCATCGTTGAGATCGCACCAGGCTCACGCAGCGCGGAACACGCCGCGGCAAAACTCCGCGAGCTCGGTCACATCGAAGCGAAATAGCGCACAAAGGCAAACACGGCGGCGGGACGAGCGCGACGGGCTTACATTATTCCCGTCGCAATCGTTGCGCCCACAGTGTGGTCGTGTGCTCATGTGCTCGTGCCGTCGTGGCCCGGCCTCCCCGATCCCTTCAGCGGTCGCGCAACCGCCTGCCATGGTTTCGCCAGATTTGATCAGCATCTCTCCATCAATCTCCCATTCGCGCAACGCATTGCCTGGTTGTAATGGTGGTGCCGGTAGCAGCATCTATCGCGCATAACCAGGGGGGGATCATGTTGCAACGGATGAATGCTCTGATTCGATCGATCCGCGATGCCGTCGCGAAATCGACGACACGACTCGGGCCAGCGCTCACGAACACCGCCGCCGACGGCGCGCGCACCACGATCAACAGTGTCACCGCGATCAAAGGCACACTCGCGCTCCTTGGCATCGCGGGCGGAATTGCCTACGTTCTTTACCAGCATCCGCCGCTGAAAAGTATCGGCCGTGGTGAAGTCGGCGTTCGCACAAACCTATTCACCGGAAGCGTGACCGAATGGCAGGATGGAACGCTGTTTGTGCTCCCCGGTCTACACGATATGCGCCGGTTCTCGGTGCGCGACCACACCTATCGGCCGACACAGATGGGTAGTGCGACCGGTCAGGCACCCATCCAGTCGCTGGAAGGACTGTCGTTGGGCGTCGATCTCTCGGTGCGCTACGCGCTCGATCCCACCAAGCTTTCCGCAATCGCGAAGAATCTGCCTGATAACGTCGGAGGCGAAATCGTCGAGCCGGCCGTGCAAGGGGTGATCTACAAGGTCTTCGCGCGCTACACGACGCGCGAGATTTTTTCGACCCGGCGCGCCGAGATTCAGCAGGCAATCGAATCGGAGCTTGGGCCCAGATTCGCGACCGACGGCATTCTGCTTCGCGGTGTACTGATGGGCAAAGTCGACCTGCCTGCCGACTATCGGCGCGGCATGGACGGCCTCCTCGCCGAAGAGCTGGCGACGGCGAAAATGCGCTACACGCTCGAGCTCAAGGACAAACGCGTCAAGGAAATGGAGCTGGACGGCGAAGCGGACAAAGTGCGGCGCGAGAAATCCGCGGAAGCAGCGGGACGCGAGCAGATCATCGCCGCGAAATCGCAGGAAGAAGCGATGAAGCACGTACTGCCGTTCAAACAACGTCAGATCGAACAGCGCCAGCTCGAAGCCGAAGCAGAGAAAGTGTCCCGCATCCGTGCCGCCGAGGGCAGCGCACAGGCACGCAGGATCGAGGCCGGTGGCGAAGCCGAATCCAGGCAAAAGCTCGCCGATGCCGAAGTCTATCGATTGGAGCGCGTCGGCAAGGTGAACGCCGAGCAAATGGCGCGCGAAGGCGCGCTGGTCACACGCCACCCGCTGCTCATCCAGAAGACTCTGGCGGACAAGCTCGCGGACAAGATCCAGGTAATCATCGCCCCGCCGCCCTCGGACGGTGGATTCATCGCCTCCGCACTATTGGGCGGACACAAACTGGTCGCTGGTGCAGGCGCACAAGCAACCGCGCAATCAACCGAGAAGGAGTGAGCATGTTTCGTCAACTCGCCGCATCGGTCACGATGTTCCTCGGCATCGCCACAACGATGCCGCTCGTGGCGGCCACCACCGACATCGCGATCATCACGCAAGACCAGTCGTTGCTCCGCGCCGCACCACGCGACTCGGCACGCACCAACGCCATCCTTTGGCAGGGCGAAGCAGTGGAGGTTCGCGGCGAACGCATGGACTACCTGCAGGTGTATGACTACAAGCGCGAACGGGCCGGATACGTGCGCACCAGCCAAGCGAGACGCTTCAGCCTCGGCCCGGCGGACGCACCCGAACTGCTGTCGGTCGTGCGGTTCCTGCGCGATGCGCCGGGTGCCGAAGCGTTGGGCATCGGACTGGTCGCCGCCTATATTCAGGCTGCGCCACCTGATGACCTGACCGGTGACGCCGGCCTTGAAGCGCTCGATGCGCTCGCATCGTTTGCCGATCGGCTGGCGCACCGTGTGTCGACGATCAATGCGCCGGGCAAGAACGCGCAGGCAACCTTGTCGGCGCACCTGGACACCGCCACGCGACATGGGGTCAACTTCATCACCAACGAGCGCAATGGCCGCATGCAGATCTGCTATGACGGCGACGCCTTTCGGCGCGTGCTGGCGCGACCGTCGGGTCAAGAGCAGCGTGCCCGCGCGGTACTTGCCCTGACACGCCCGGAATGCATGCCGGATGAAACGCGTCCGACCGAGAAAGCGCGCATGGACGGCTGGAGTGTCGACATTCTCGATCAGGTTGATGCAGCGTCGCTCCCGTCCTATCTGAAGAACCGCGTCCTGATGCGCCGCGCCGGTGTGTGGGCGAGCCTCGCCTATCAGCTCAAGCGCCAGGGCAAAGAGGCCGATCACGCCGCGAGCCGTGCGCTCGCCGAACTGGCAGGCATCGACAAGGGCGAGCTCACCGACGACGACCTACAGGCCTACAACGTCGCCGCGATGCGCGTGAGTGCATCGCGTTGGGCAGCGCAGCCGGCGCATGTCGGTGCCCCGGGCAAGCGACCCTACATCACCACCCTGCCACGCGATGAAGGCGAGACCTGCATCCTGCTGCTCGATGCGACCCATGATGCGGAGCGCCCCCTCGCACAGCGCTGTACTTACGGCATTGTCTGGGCGGGATCAGCCACCAGCAATCGCGAAGGCAACGCCTTGGCGGTCGCCGTGCAACCGACCGACTCGTGGCGCGAAATGTGGGTGTTCCGCAAGGGGAAGGAAGGCTGGACAGTCGGGGTGCTGCCGCCGGCCAGAACCATGCCCGATGTGGGTTACGCGGAATTCGCGGGCTGGGTGCCGGGCGGCAACAAAATGCTCGTGGCACGCGAGGCACGAGGCGAAGGCCGCTATCAACGCAATTTCGAGATCGTTCGCCTGGACACCTTGACTACCGAACGTCAGGCGCGCGATCCCGCCGGCCTCGATGTCTTCGCGCGCTGGCAAGACCCGATGTGGAAGCAGCAGACGCTCAGCATTCGTTGATGTGCGCGGGCGGCGCCACAACGCCCGCAGCATCTGCAACGCCCGCACACACAACGAATCGAAGCGCTCGCGCTCTCAGCGAATCGAGGCGCTCGCGCTCTCAGCGAATCGAGGCGCCTGCGCCCTCCTCGCCCTGTGAGCGCTTAGAACCGCAAGCTCACCTTCGCGCTATAGCCGTTCACCGGGCCGGTGCGGTCGGCTTCGAGGTTGAAGTTGACCAGACCGAAGTTCAATCCGACACCGGCGAATCCCTTGTTCAACGTGAACGATTCCGAGGTCAACCCGGCGACGCCGCGCGGATCGCTCTCGACCCGGACAATCCCGACGCCGGCATACGGCGTCGCGATGGCAAAGCCCTTGGAGATGGAAACGTCGAGGCCGTAGGTATTCAATCGCAATTGATCGACACCGCCCAGCCGGGTGAAGCTGCCACGCAGGCCGACAGCGGGCATCGCAATATTGCCCTCTACGATTGCATAGCGCCATTCGCCACCGATGAAGGTGACATTGCTATCGGGCACCTTGGCAACCGCAACGCCGATATCGAATCCCCACGGCAACCCCTTGTGCGCGCGCAAGGTCGGCACCAGGACAGTGCTGCTTGCACGATCGGAGGTGGCGCGCTCGAGCACATCGAGATTCTTTATCTTTGCCGCGGTGACGGCCACGCCGATATCAAAGCCGGTCACGCCGAGCGGCGTCGTGGGCGTTTGCGGCCGGTAGCTGAGCGCCCCGCCCAGGTCTTCCGACAGCTGGCGGAATTCGTGCTGCACGAGCCCTTGCAGTCGATCGATTTGCTGGCCCCACGCCGGGAATGCCACGAGCAAAACGATACCGAGTGCAAGCTTCAAGGTATTCATCAGCGGATCCTCACAGGTTCTTTGTTATGTTGCATTCCGGAAGCGCAGGCGCAGTCGTTCCCGCAGTCGCACCAATAGGCAAAGCACTGAACGATCACTGGATCGTGGCCCCTGAGAGCTTCACGACCTTGGCCATATTCTCGAAATCCTCGCGCAGCAATCGATTGAATTCATCCGCGCTGAGGTTACGGGGCTCGAGGCTCGATCGATGGAAGCGTTCGATGATGACCGGGTCCTTCAGGAGCCGCGCCATGCCCGCGTTGATACGATCGACGATGGGACGTGGCGTCGCCACCGGGGCGAGCAACCCCAACCATGATTCGAACGCATAGCCTTCGAGTCCGGCCTCGGCAACCGTCGGCAGATCGGGGAGAAAACGCGAGCGTTCCGCGCCGGTGGTGGCGAGGAAGCGCACGCGCGGATCTTTCGCGTACTGCGCCACGCCCGCGGCGATCATAACGTGGGAGCGACCCGCGATCACTTCGCCGACCGCCTCGTTCATGCCTTTCATCGGGATCTGCACGATATCGATCCCGGCGACCGTCGCAAGATAGGCCATCGAAAGATGCGCGGCACTGCCTTGCCCCGACGTCCCGTAGTTGAGCTGACCCGGGCGCGCCTTTGCATACGCCACCAGCTCCGCGATCGTTTGCACCGGAACGCTTGCATTGATCATGACAACATAGCCGGCAAGCCCGGCGAGCGCAACGCCGGTGAAGTCCTTGATCGGGTGGTACGGCAATTTGGTGTAGAGCGAACCGTTGATGTTGTGACTGCCGCCGGTAAACAACAATGTCTGTCCATCGGGGACAGCCTTCGCCACGCTTGCCGTCGCGATTGCACCGCCCGCACCCAGGCGGTTTTCCACGATGGTGGAGGCGCCCAATTCGAGCCCGAGCTCGGTGGCATATGAACGTGCAACCACATCGAGAATGCCGCCTGCCGCGAACGGGACAACGATTCGAACGGTCTTGCCGGTGAGCTCCTGGGCAACCAGCAGTGGTGAGGCCAACGCCATCACGAAAGCGATGGCGGCGGCGCATGTGCCAAGCGGCCAGCGGCGCGCGCAGTGTGTTCGGGCTTTCATTGCATTCCTCTCCACGTTACTCTCCACATTCCAGGCTGCTTGGACTATATCGCTTTCCGATCGCCTCGCATCCGGTGCGAGCGCGGCCGGCATTTGCGGTGCGTTACACTCCCCCGCTCGCCTTCCGGAACATCGATTCGCATGCGCTGGCTGATCGCGATCTGTGTGCTGTGCCTTGTCACCGGATGCAGCACGTCCGGATCCGAAAGCTACGCATTAAGCGCAACCGCACCTTCCGCCGTCTCACTTGAGGCGACGGCTGCAAGTCCCATCGTGAGCCAGCTCCGATCCGCTGCGCCGGGCGCGCCTCCCGCTTCGAGATCGCTCACCCGCTCCGAACCGAGTGTCGCTGCAGTGGCGCGCAAGGTTCACCACGAAGGCTCGCTCCGCGTGCGCGCAACGCAGCCGCAACGTGCGCTCCAACAGGCGACCGAGTGGACGCTCGCGGCAGGTGGCTACGTCGAATCGTTGACGTCGCAGAACGTCGTGCTGCAGATTCCCGCGGCGCGTTTTCGTTCGGTCTTCGATCAGGTGGCAAGCCTTGGCGAAGTTCTGGCGAAATCGCTCGCCGCACGCGACGTCACCGACGAGTTTCTCGATGTCGCAATGCGCCTCGCACAGGGCAAGGCGACGCGGGACCGCCTGCTCGCCCTGATCGCGCGGTCGACCAACCAAAACGAGAAACTACGATTGCTGCGGGAGGTGGAACGTCTGTCGGCGGACATCGAGCTCCTCGAGGCCCGCATGGCACGCCTGCAAACGCTGGTCGAGTATTCGCGCCTCGCGCTCGCGGTCGAGGGTCGCAAGGCATTTGAGGGGCAGCCGCTGCAGGAAGTGCGCGGATTCGAATGGGTCGGTGCGCTCGCCTCGGACCTCCGCCACGACGACCGCGACGCCACCCGATTCTCTCTCACTACACCGGTTGGCATGGTCGAGCTTGCGAACACCAGACTCTGGTCCACGGCGAGCCCGGACGGCGTGACGCTCACGACCCAGCAGCGACGCAATGAACCCAGAGGCTCGACCGCGTTGTGGCTCGATGCGCTGCGCTGGCGTCTGCAGGATCGCTTCGCACAAGTCGAGCAGAAGAGCGCGGGCGAATTCATCTTGCTGCGTTTGGTCAGCACCGAAGAACCGGGCTTCATCTTCTGGGTCGCGATAGCGGCCAAGGACGACCGGCTGTATGTCGCGCAAGCCTTTTTTCCGTCCGGCGATCGCGAGCTCCGCTACGAGACGCAGATCATGAACAGTCTGCGTGGAGGCGTCAAATGATCGGTCGAATGGTGCGACAGTGCGCGGTGACGTGGATTGCGCTCGCCTTCGCATCGGTTGGCGCGCAGACCGGGCCGCAAGTGACGGTGGGGGCGAGCGTGACCATCCAGGTATCGGACCGCGACAAGACCGCCGCCGCGGCGATCGCGCGAGCGGAGACCATGGGCGGCTACTTCAGCGTCGTCAACAACGACGCGGTGACCCTCAAGGTGCCGGCAAACCGTTCACGCGAGCTGATCGATTTCATCAAATCCAACTGGAAGCCGGTGGATGAAACCTATCGCGCCGACGATGTCGGTGCCTCACTCGACGAATTGCGCGCGAGCCTCAAGTCCAAACAGGAGCTTCTTGCGCAATTCGATAAGCTGCTCGCCGCGGCCGACGCATCGGGCATCCTCGAGGTGGA
>JBJXGX010000149.1:0-3490 GCA_046160305.1 Burkholderiales bacterium | reverse complement strand
GCGCGGCGCCGGCATGCGCATCGCGGAAGATGCGTTGCAGCGGATAGTTGTCGTAGATGCCGTTGGCGCCCGCCATCTCGTAGAGCGAATCGACCGCTTCATGCACGATCTTCATGCCCATCGCGGCATCGCGCTTGTAGCGGAGCTTTTCTTCCACCGTCAGCACACCGCCCGCCTGATAGCGGGCGTCGGCTTCGAGGCAGTTGGCGCGGAACCAGGTGCGCACGGCGTCGATCTTGGCGCCGGCCATGCCGACGCGAAGCTGCACCGTCTGGAAGTCGCGCATCTTTGCCGACGTGTAATTCGTGCTCCGCGACTGGACCGCCTCGATCGTCGCATCGAGCGCCGCCCGCGCATTGCCGATCAATGCACCGCCGATGCAGTAGCCGCCAAGCGCAGGCGTGGGAACCTTGAACATCGGATTGGTGTGAATCTTCAGCCCCGGATACGCATGCCCGGATCTTGCGACATGCATGGACAGCGACCGGTGCGCCGGCACGAATACGTCCTTGCATCGTACCGTGCGGCTGCCGCTGCCGCGCAGTCCGATGGTCTGCCAATCGTCGATGACTTCGTAGTCCGATACCGGCACGACATTCATGCACCAGTCGACCGGTTTGTCGCCCTCCATGACGACGCAGGCGAGCATGTTCCATTGCGATACGTCGACACCCGATGAAAATCCCCATTGCCCGGTGAGTACGATGCCGCCATCGACCTTGCGTCCGCGTCCCTGGGCAAAGGCGATCCCGGAGGCAATGCAGGCATCCGGATTGTCGCCCCATATTTCTTCCTGGGCCCGAATGTCCCATTGCGCGAGGCCGCGGTGGTGCGAGGCGAGATTGGCGAATGTCCACGCCGCGGAGGCATCGCCGCGACCGAGGATCTCGGGCACATCGAAGTACGCGACGAAGTCGAGCTCCATCCCGCCCCAGGCCTTCGGTTGGAGAAAGCGGATGAGGCCGCTTTGATGAAAGGTGTCGAGGACATCGGCGGGCAGGTGCGTGGCCTTTTCGCCGTCGGCCGCCCGCTCTTTGAGAGTCGGGATCAATGCGTGCGCGCGGCGAATGGCTTCGTCGTAGGGTACGTTCGCGAAGGACTGGGTGTGTGCGGGCGCGTTCATCGGGGAGAGGGGTGTTGGGATAATGGGAGGAGGCTATTTTGCGGTGACAGCATCGTCGCGCTCGGCGGACTCCAGTTGATTCTGTAAACTGAGCCACTCCGCTTCGAGCGTCTCGATGGCTATCGCAAGCTTGCCTTGATCGCGCATCGCGGCGGCTACTTCATCCTGATCAGGCTGCGCGTAGAACGCATCGGATGACAGGCGTGCCTCGATCGCTTTGCGTTCGGTGCCGAGTCGCTCCAGCTCTTTCTCGATCTTGCGGACGCGATTGACGACCGGCTGCAATTTCCGATAGCGGTGGTTGCGCGATTCCGCGTCGGCGCGTCGCTCGTCGCGCTTGCTCGCGCGTGCGTTGTCGCTGCGTGTGTTGACGCCCCGTGCGGCCATCACCTGCTCGCGATACGCATCGAGATCACCGTCGAATTCCAGGACCTTGCCACCGGCGACGATCATGAGTTGATCGGCGGTCGTGCGGAGCAGATGCCGATCGTGAGAAACCAGGACCACCGCGCCCTCATACTCTTGTAGCGCTCGGGTGAGCGCCTCACGGACTTCGATATCCAGATGGTTGGTCGGCTCGTCGAGCAGCAGGAGGTTTGGGCGTTTCCAGATCATCAGCGCGAGCGCAAGACGCGCCTGTTCCCCGCCTGACATCGTGCCGGCCGGTTGCATTGCCATCTCGCCCGCGAAATCGAACTGGCCGAGGAAATTGCGCAGATCCTGCTCGCGCGTGGTCCGATCCAGCCGCAAAAAATGCGCGAGAGGGGAATCTTCCGGGCGCAGTTGTTCGACTTGATGCTGGGCAAAGTAACCGATGGAAAGTCCCTTGCCCTCCAGACGAGTGCCTGATTGCGGGGGCAATTCGCCCGCGAGCAGCTTCACCAGCGTGGTCTTGCCGGCGCCATTGACCCCGATCAAGCCGATGCGCGCGCCGGCGGTGATCGTCAAGGTCACGCCGGTGAGGATCGGTTTGGCGCCATAGCCCACGTCCGCACCGTCGATGACGATGGCGGGGTCGGGACTGCTCGGAAAATCCCGGAAATGAAAGTCGAACGGTGAATCGACATGCGCCGGCGCGATGCGCTCCATGCGCTCGAGGGCTTTGACGCGACTTTGCGCCTGGCGCGCCTTGGTTGCCTTGGCGCGAAAGCGGGTGACGAAGGATTCTAGGCGCTCGATCTCGCGCTGTTGTCGCGTGTACAACGCCTTCTGCTGCGCCAGGCGTTGGGCGCGGGCATCTTCGAAGGCCGAATAGTTGCCGGTATAGAGCCGGAGCTTGCGCTCGTCGAAATGGAGGATCGACAGGCTCACCGAATCGAGGAATTCGCGATCATGCGAGATGATCAGCATCGTGCCGCGATAGTCGCCCAGCCAGCGCTCCAGCCACACGATGGCATCGAGGTCGAGGTGGTTGGTCGGCTCATCGAGCAGCAAGAGATCGCTGCGGCACATGAGTGCCTGCGCGAGATTCAAACGCATTCGCCAACCGCCGGAGAAGCTCGTGACCGGCTGCTCATGCTCGGCGTCGCGAAAGCCGAGTCCGGACAACAAGGTTGCCGCGCGCGCGCGCGCCGTATAGCCATCGATTGCCGCGAACCGCTCATGCAAGAGCGCCAATTGCTCGCCATCGAACGTGGCACCGGGATGCTCCGCATCGGCAAGGCGCTGTTCGAGGGCGCGAAGCTCCGCGTCTCCGTCGAGCACATAGTCGATCGCGAGCCGATCGGTGGCAGGGGTGTCCTGCGCGACGGACGCGATGGCCCAGGCGCGCGGGACCAGGGCATCGCCGCGATCGGCCTGGAGCTCGCCCCGTAATAGCGAGAACACGCTCGATTTGCCGCAACCATTGGCACCCACGACACCGACCCGCGCGCCGGGGTAAAGGGTGAGGTCGGCGCCATCGAGCAGCACCTTCGCGCCACGCCTGAGGGAAACGTTCTTGAGAGTAATCATGGGGCGCGCATTGTAATCGGTGCGCGCGAGTTCGATTGAATCGTCATTGCATAGATTTTTTTCTAATTTGAACCACCAAGACACCAAGGCACCAAGGTTCACTAACTTGGGAGCAACGTACCGAGCAAGGTAATCGATGGAATTTACTGCGTATCGACAATGCTCTCAACGAAGCCCTCTTGGTGCCTTGGTGCCTTGGTGGTTCATCCTTACTTAATCACGATGACGGATGCATACCTTGCCGAAATGTGCCCCCGATTCGAGGTATGCCATCGCTTCCTTCAATTGCTCGAAGCGAAACGTCCGGTCGATCACAGGCTTGACCTTATGCTGCGCGAAGGCACGCATCATCGCGGCGAAGCCGTCGCGATGGCCGACGGTGATGCCTTGCAGTCGTACCTGACGGGTGACCAC
>JBJXGX010000148.1:0-13423 GCA_046160305.1 Burkholderiales bacterium | reverse complement strand
CCGACGATGCCGACCTCGAGGCTGTAGACCGCGCCGGGCCACACCACCGGCAACGCCCATGACATGTTGGCGTTGTAGATCGAGCCGTCGTCGAACGAGATGATTGCCGCGGTGCCATCGATCCCTTTCCAGGCGGGCCCGAGCACCTTGTCGACCGAGCGCGCATAGACTTCGACGGGCTTCTTCGCTTCCATCATCCACATCACGATGTCGAGCGCGTGCGTGCCCGAGATCACCATCGGCGAGATGTCGGCCGGATTATTGGTGCGCCGGTAGTTGTCGATGGCAACCAGGCGATTCATGAATGCGCGCGAAGTGACCAAGGTCACGTCGCCCAATGCATTCGTTCGCACCTTTTCCTTGGCCGCGAGCCAGCGCCTTCGAAAGCGCTGCGTGTAGCCGACCACGGCATCGACCTTTGCCGCTTCGATCGCTTCGAGCACGCGCGCCGATTCGCCAAGATTGGTCGCCAACGGCTTTTCTATCAGGAGCGAATGCCCGCGTTCCACCGCCGCCAGGATCGGATCGACATGCAAATGCTCGTCGGTGGAGACGACGACGGCATTCACTTCCGGACGCTTGAGCAGCTCGCGATAATCGTCGGTGACGAAATCCGCGCGAATCTTATCGGCGACCAGCTTGCCGCGTTCGGCGTTTTTCTCGGCGATACCGATCCAGTCGACCTGCGGGTGGCGCGCGGCCACGTCGCCGCGAAAAAGCCCGACACGGCCTGCACCAATGATGGCAAGGCCGATGCGTTTAGGTTTGTTTCTGGACATGGTTGGTTCCCAAAGCGAAGGCATGAACCACAGGGGACGCAGAGGACACAGGGGAATCTTTGGTGTTTACGCAGCCGCACGTTTCGTCGCGCGCCGAAACACGGTGCAATCGCCAAGAATTCTCAACCTTGACCTCCTCTGCGTCCCCTGCGTCCCCTGCGTCCCCTGTGGTTCAATTCGTACTCTTTAAACAGAGCGTCGCCAAATAGTACCGTTCGTGCCCGAGCGCGGCAATGCTTGTCTATACTGCGCCTCATTCAGCGGTGCGCCGGCCAGCGCGATGGTCAAACCCATCCCCATTGGAGGTCTTCATGAAACTGTACGGATTCTGGCGCTCACTTGCTTCGTTCCGCGTGCGCATCGCCCTGCACCTGAAAGGCATTGCGTTCGACGAGGCACCGATCAATCTGCTGACCGGTGTGCAGCATTCCGACGCGTATCGGAAAGTCAATCCGCAAGCGGTGATTCCCGCGCTGATCGATGGCGACGGACCGCCGATCTTCCAATCCCTGGCGATCCTCGAATACCTTGATGAGATTCACCCCACGCCCTCGCTGCTCCCGAAAGATGCGCGGGCACGGGCGCGGGTGCGTGGTCTTGCGCAGATCGTCGCGTGCGATGCGCACCCACTGGTCGTGCCGCGCATTCGCAGCTACCTGGAGAAAGACCTGGCGCTCGACGAGCCGACGCGCAACAAATGGCTTATGCATTGGACCGCGAAAGGGCTTGAAGCACTCGAAGCCAATCTCGCCGGCAATCCGGCAACCGGGCGTTATTGCCAGGGCGATTACGTAACCCTCGCCGACATCTGCGTCGTCAGCCAAGCGGTCGGCGGGGCGTTCTTTAATGTCGACACGAAGCCCTATCCAACGGTCACGAGGATTCTTGGTGAATGCATGAAGATCGATGCATTCGCAAGATCCCATCCGCTCAAGCAACCGGGCGCACCAGCGAGTCACTAGCCTAAAAATTGAGCCACCAAGGCACCAAGACACCAAGGTTCAAGGAGATAGCGGCACCGTGTCGCTGAGGATGAGCAACTGATCCCCTTGTCGCGATGCGGTTGCCTCTCCGACCTCCCTTGGTGCCTTCGTGCCTTGGTGGTTCATCCTTAACTAGGTCCTGGTCCGCGGACTGCGCAGATTTCCGAGATTCTCAGGAATCCGGGCGGCCCGCCGACCGGATTCCTAGAACAGCTCGACTTCCGTCTGCGATTGCCGTCGCGGCCGGATCTCTCCGGCGCGAATCAGACGCTCGTAGGAGCATGTGCGGTTGCGTCCGTGTTGTTTCGCAAAGTGGAGCGCCTCGTCGGCCCGCCGGAATGCGCCGGTGGCGCTGTCATCGGCGCGAATGAGCGTGTAACCGAGACTGATCGATAGATCTCCGCCTTGCCGCAGGAGCATCGCCTCGGCCCGCATGCGTAGCAGCTCGAATACGGTTCTCACATCGGGAACGCGCACTTTATCGAGCAGGATCACGAATTCTTCACCACCGAAACGAAATAGCTGATCCGTCAGGCGGAACGTCGTCCGCAGCAGGCGGCTGAAGAGCACGAGGACCTCATCGCCGTAGAGGTGCCCATGGCGATCGTTGATGCGCTTGAAATGATCGATGTCCGCCACGGCGAGCCAATGGTGGTGGTCGTCCGAAACGGGTCGCCTGCGATTGTCGTCGTCTGCCGATTTCGGCATCGGATCGGTCAGCGCGCGCAACCGGAGGAACGCCTCGTCGAATGATTTCCGGTGGAGGAGTCCGGTCAACGGGTCGCGCTTGCCGTGATCGAGAATGGCGAGATGGTTCGCATTGATCTTGAGAAGGCCGTCAACCAGACGGACGTGATCATGCGATAGCGGCAACGGCGTTTCGATTTCCATCCAACCCATTACGACGCGACCATCCGAGATCGGACGCATGGTCAGCGAGAACCCCGCCGGGGTGGGCGATGCGGTGCCGCCTTGGCCCCTTTCTAGCATCGACTTCTGTACCGGAAACGCCTCGATGGCGGGTAGCCCATCGCGCTCAAGAGGGATCGATGCGACCCGCACACCGCCGGCGTCAGCGTCGATGGCGCTGCAAACCCGTACGACACCGCCGTCGTGAACAAGGTGAAAGATCCGTATGGACCGCGGCCGCAAAACGTCGACGAGCAATTCGACCACGTCACGTTCAAGCCGCTCGAAATCCCGAGTGGCGTTGAGGGTTCCCATCGTTTCAATCAGCTTTGACATGATCTGCGCCATGGGTGAAGGCATGTGGCAGGACGGCACGTGACGCCGATCCGTGTCTTTCGGCCAAAGTGCCGCCGCCATGAAGGCACGACGCCCGCGAATGCGGAGAATGTGCGCGCAGGCCGGCGGATCGGCGCCCTGGGTACCGTCGCCGAGGTCGACCATCGCCGCGGGGACTATCGACGACGGTACTATCGTTATGATCGATACGGCCGTCGCGCGAGCTCCGGCAGCAACGCCCGATCGACGAGCGCCTCGCCCACGCTCGCGATGCGCTCCTCCGAAAGGAGCGCCTTCGCGTCCCGTCCGGCGGCCTTCCACGCGCGGTATTCATCGGCGTACTCGATGCCCATGGATCGGGCAAGCAGATGGATGTAGTTCCACACCGGGAGGTGTCCGTCCGCGTCGAGCCCGAGCAGTTCCCGATGGCACTGATGAAAGATGGTGACGAGCGCCTCCGCGCCGTGCGCGCGCGCCGAGGTGAGCGTCTTCGCGCAGACATCCTGCAGCACGGCCGGCATGCCAACGAGCGGCGCGCACATGTAGCCCGGTGTCGTCACTTCCGATGGCGTGACCGTGACCCCCGGGATGATCCCGAGCAACTCGCGGACCATCGCGTTCACCGGAACCGCCCGATCGAATCCATGGTGTTCGTGAAGAATGACCTTGAGTGGAACCGGGTGCTTCAATAGCGAAGCCAGGCGATCCTTGCGCTCGAACAACAACTCGGCAAAGTGGCTGAGCGAAAAACCCGTGTCATGCGCGCGGCTGATGACATCGGTCATGTGCACATGACACGACGGACACCACGCGACCACCCGATCGCGCCCGGTATCGGCGAGATTTTGCGCCGTGCGCTTGGCCATGCCACCCGCGGCGGCGAGATTCGCGTCCTTCGATGTGCCGCAGCAGTAATCCGGCCCGCCAACGACCTTGGCATCGACGCCGAGCGCTTTCATGATATCGACGCACGCGTGGATGATGTCGCCATGACGAAGCACGTTGCAGCCAAGCCAAAAGGTGATCGATTCGGTCATTGTTTCGTCTTCCGCGGCGCCACTGTCCACGCGGCCCGCTCCGCATCGGTGAGCTGCAGCCGGGCGAATGCATGCACCTTGTTGAAGTAGTCCGGGTCCTCCTTCACCGGGAGCTGCACGGCGTGCCCCATGCCGCCGAGCGCGATGATCCGTGCGAGCCTCAGCATCATTTTCGGACTGATGTGTTCGGGACAATGTGCATCACACACCCCGCTCTTGGTGCACATCTGCGTCCATCGCAGCGCCGGTTGGCTACCTGGACGTTCCTGCAATATGTCGAGGATGCCCGCCACCACCGTTTGCGGCGGGTGAGCGGCAAGTGCCGTGTCATAGGCGACCATCGGACACACCTCGAAGCAGCGGCCGCACTGCGTACACTTGTCGAGGATCTCCGCGCGCTCTTGTGCGAGAAGCGCTTTCACGCCGTCGGCTTCCTTGGCGTCGAGCTTCGTCTTGATCGTCGAGCGTGCCATGCCGTCGGTCTCCCTTTGGCTCTGCGATAATGGACAGAGGGTGTCGCCGCTTCGCCCGCACCAACCGCCGATAGAGGGGAATCCTAGCAGTCCGATGAAAGTCGTGTGCATAGGCCCCGCTCAACCAGAAACCGAACCGCCTGCAAGGAATTGCGATGAAGTCCTATTGGATAGTACCCGACGGCAAGACCGTCAAGCTCGATCTTCGCGAAGCACCCGTTCCGCAGATCAAGGCGGGTGAACTACTGGTGAAGGTGCATGCCTCCTCCTTCAATCGCGGCGAGTTGATTCCCGGGCATGGCATCGGCGGGGTCGGCGGCAGGCCCGGTGGCGGCGAATGTTCCGGGGTCATCGAGAAAGTGGGTGATTGGGCCGGGGACTTCAAGCCGGGCCAACGCGTCATGGGCCGTTGCGGGGGCGGGTTCTCCGAATACGCGGTGATGGATGCACGCGAGGCGATTCCCGTTCCGGAGCGGCTCACCTGGGAGGCGGCTGCGGCCACACCGCTCGTGTTCCTGGTCGTCCACGACATGCTGATCGGCCAAGGCGGACTTCAGCCGGGCGAATGGTTGCTCGTCACGAGCATTTCGTCGGGCGTAGGCGTGGCGGCACTGCAGACCGCGAAGGCGCTGGGTGCCAAGGTGATCGGTACCTCCGGATCGTCGGACAAATTGGAAAGACTGAAGCCCTTGGGATTGGATGTGGGCATCAAGACGCGCAAGGGCGATTTCTACGAAGCGGTGATGGCAGCCACCGACAAGAAAGGCGTCAACCTGATCGTGAACAACGTAGGCGGCACGGTGTTCGCGGAATGCATTCGTTCGCTTGCGTACGAGGGACGACTCGCCACCGTGGGTTACCTGGATCGCACCATGACGAGTGAAATCGACCTGGGCGCGCTGCATACCAATCGCCTCAAACTGTTTGGGGTGAGCAACAAGATACGCACGGCGGCACAGCGCTCGGTCACGGTGCGTGCGTTCATTCGTGACGTGCTCCCGTTCATCGCCGATGGGACGATCAAGCCGGTCATCGATCGCGTATTTTCGTTCGAGGATCTGCCCGCCGCCCTGGCATATGTATTGTCGAATGCGACGGTGGGCAAGGTGATCACGCGCGTCTCAAGCTGAATCCTCTCAATCTTGCCCAACCAAGGAATCGCATGAAGATCGTAACGTACAAGCAAGCGGGCACCGAGCGCCTCGGCTTCATCACCGGTGAGGCAATTGTCGACCCGTTGCTCGCCCTGCCTGCACAGAGCACGGCCGAGCGCGCTTATTTCACCGACTGCACCGCATTCATTCGCGCGGGTGATGCGGCCCGCAAAATCGCCGAACGACTCATCAAGGAAGCACCTGCGAATGCGCGCATCCCGATGGCGGGCGCCGCCCTGGGGCCGCCGATCCGTCCATCGACGATCATCTGCAGCGGCAGTAATTATCGCGATCACAATCGCGAGAAGGCGAACACACCGATCAGCGGCAAGGAGCCGGAGTTCTTCCTGAAGACCGCGGACTGCGTGATCGGCCCGAACGATGCAATCATCCACGATGAGCGCATGAGCAAGAAGATCGATTGCGAAACCGAGCTTGCGGTCGTGATCGGCAAGTCCGGGCGATACATCCCGGTCGAGCGCGCGCTCGAACATGTATTCGGCTATACGATCGTGAACGATGTGACCGCGCGCGATCGGCAAGTCCGTCGCTCACCCGAAGGCCTGACCTGGTATGAGCTGGGACGCGGAAAGGCCTTCGATACGAGCGCACCGATCGGTCCGTGTATCGTCACCGCGGACGAAGTGGGCGATCCGCAGAACCTCGCGCTGAAGACGCGCATCAACGGCGAGCCCCGGCAGGCCTCGACCACCGGGAATATGATCTGGACGTGCGCCGATCTGATCCATTTCTTTTCGACCAATTTCACCTTGAAGCCGGGGATGGTCATCATCACCGGCACACCGGCGGGCACCGCATGGTCGACCGACGCGGAGCTGGGCGGCAGGTGGCAAGCACTGCCGGGGTTGGTCCCTGCGAAACGCTACTGTCTGCCGGGAGATGTAATCGAGAGCGAGGTCGAAAAGATCGGTGTGCTGCGGAATACGGTGGCGGCTTGGGTTGAGAGCCGCTAAAGAATCTCATAAATTTGACACGGAGGATACGGAGTAATAAAGAGGACACGGAGGAAAACGTACATGAAGATTGCCGAAGCAACTGCATTGCAAGTATCTGAATCGGGCAGTTCTCGTCGACATCCTTACATCTCGCTTCTCCGTGTTCCTCCGTTGATCCCTCCCTTTCCTCCGTGTCAAATTTCTGAGTGAACTACTTTCGGGAGTCCCTATGAAATTCCACTGGTTTCATCTGATGCCCTACCCCGATCTGCCCGACGATTTCCGTGCCCGCTATTCCGGCGTCTGGGTAGACGTTCCCGTTCGCGAGCTGTTCGATCCCGCGCGCGGCCACCAGGCCTACAACGACTATCTCGATGAGCTCGAACATGCCGAGCGTGAAGGCTTCGATGGCATCTGCGTAAACGAGCATCATCAGAATGCCTATGGCCTGATGCCCTCGCCTAATCTGATGGTGGCTGCGCTTGCACGCCGGACCACGCGCGCGAAGCTCATCATCATGGGTAATTCGCCGGCGCTCTATAACCCGCCGATCCGAGTCGCCGAAGAAATGGCGATGCTCGATGTCCTGTCCGGTGGACGAATCGTCTCGGGGTTCCCAGTGGGCACGCCGATGGATACGACGTTTTGCTATGGCGAGAATCCAGCCACGTTGCGGGAGAAGTATCGTGAAGCGGTGGCGCTGATTCTGCGGGCGTGGACCGAAAAGAAACCGTTCGCGTTCAATGGCAAGTACACGCAGTTGCGCTATGTCAACGTGTGGCCGCAACCGATGCAGCAGCCGCATCCGCCCATCTGGATTCCGGGCGGCGGGAGCGTCGAGACGTGGGACTGGTGCGCACAGAACAACTTTCTTTACGCCTACCTTTCCTATTTCGGCTACAAGGCGGGCCTTGCGACGATGCAGGGCTTCTGGGAAACCGTGGACAAGCTCGGTGTCGAGGCCAATCCGTATCGCGCCGGATTCCTGCAGTTCGTCGCGGTCGCCGATTCCGACGCGGAAGCCGAACGGCTGTATGCGAAACATGCCCTCTATTTCTACAACCGTTGCCTGCATCTGAATCCGTCGTTCGCGAATCCGCCTGGTTACACATCGATCGCGACGATGCGCAAAGGCATCGAAGGGCAGGTCGCGCGCGCGGCCGCCATGTCGCCTGATCTCACCTGGAAAGACATCGTCGACCGCGGCTATGTCGTCGCAGGCAGCGCGGCGACGGTGGTCGATCGTCTCAACGAGATGGCGGACTCGATGCGGGTCGGCCATCTGATGGTGCTATGCCATTTCGGCGATATGCCGAAAGAAAAGGTCTTCCAGAATACCGAGCGATTCGCGCGTGATGTGATACCGAAACTGCGGCCCCGCTACAACGAGTGGGAAGACAAGTGGTGGCCCAAGGACGCCACCGCCCCGGTTCAGACCCCCGCGGCAATGCAGCCAGCCTGATCGGAGTCCGCGTTGAATATTGAAACCGTTCGACTCGCAAGCGGACGCTCGCAACAGGTCGCCAAGACCGGCGCGGGTCCGGTGCTGGTATGGCTGCATGGACTGCACGGCGTACCCGCGCACGACCCCTTCGTGGCGGCGCTCGCGACACGCTTCAACGTCGTGGCGCCCATCGCGCCGGGATTCAACGATCTCGCCGAGCTCGACGACATTCGCGACGTGCACGACCTGGCGTTGCACTACGACGATCTGCTGTCGGCGCTCGGACTCGATCGTGTAAGGGTCGTGGGTCATTCGTTCGGCGCGATGATCGCCGCCGAGGTGGCCGCGCATTCCCCGGGTCGTATATCGCGTCTTGGTCTCCTATCGCCGATCGGCCTCTGGCGCGATGACCATCCGGTCGCCGATCTGTTCGGGCGGCCCTACACGACGATCGACAAGCTCATCTGGGCTGGCGGCCAACCGATCGGGACGATGGTGATGCGGGACGCGAGCACGAGTCCGGTCGAATCCCTCGTCACGCTGGCACGCGGCATGACGGTCGTCGCGAAATTCCTGTGGCCACTTCCGGACAAGGGACTGCGCCGCCGCCTTTACCGGATCACCAGTCCATCACTCGTCATGACGGGCGCGGTCGATCCGTTGACGCCTTCGTTGTATGCCGAGGATTTTCGCGCCGGCATCCGCGACGCCAAAGCATTCGTCATTGCCGGTGCGGGACACATGCTTCCCTATGAACAATCGAACGCGGTCTGCGAGCAACTGATCCCGTTCATGAAATCCGACTGAACCTCGATCGATAAGCCCGCGTCACGCGCGCGGCGGATCAAAGTGAAACAGGTTGCCGAACGCTTCGCGCACCTTGGCGCCATGCTCCCGCTCGACCCGCTCGGCGATCGAGTGCGGCATCGACACATCATCACGCCCGTCCGCAAGTCCGGTCAGCACCGTGAGCTGCACCGCATCGGTTGACCCCACATTCCGGAAACCGCGATAGACCCTGGGCGGGCATGAGAACACATCCCACTTGTCGAGCGTAACGTGATGCGCGATCGGCTCGCCGATGTGGTACTCGATGCGGCCTTCGAGCACCATGAACGTCTCGAAGGTGTCGTTGTGCGAGTGCAGGCACGGCCCCTGTCCGGGCGGCAGGATCGAGATGAACATGGTCGTGCGCGCCGCGCCGAAAATCGGCGCTTCGGTCCCGAACGGATTCTTGGTATCGTCCAGGATCACCGGCATGAGCTTTCGTGCAAAGATGATATCGATGGCCTCCTGCGGAACCCACGCGAGATCCTTGGTCGCAGTGGTCATCTGTTTGAGCTGGCCGAAGCGGCTGACGCGGCGCTCAAGCTCCTCGCGGGTCGGCGTATAGATCTCTTTCATGGCGGCTCCTGTTGGTTGGACGCTTGCCAAACTGTAAATGCGGAACGCGGCGCGGTCAACGGGCGATCCGACACAGGGCATCCGACACGGGGGATCCGGGATGCGGATAAGCTCGCCGGTGCGAACGAATATCCCGGCATTCGAGTGCGGGCCGTAAGCCCAAGCGTTACACAACTCAAAGGGGAGACCAGCGATGCGTGAGACTGAAAGCGAATTGGCAAATCACCGATCGGCCACCCAATGCCTCGATTGCAAGGGCATGCACCAACTTGGTGGGTTCGCATCCCGGCGCAACTTCATGAAAGCGCTCGGTGCCTTCGGTGCCGCCGCCGCGCTGCCCGCGTGCACGGCACTCGACCCGGGTCCGCGCCAGAAGCTCATCGACACGCATCATCACTTCTACGCGCCGGCGTACCAGGCATCGTGGCTCGGTTGGGACAAGCAACGCAACATTCCCAGTTTCCCCTCGCAGGTCGGCTGGACCGTTGCCAAAGCCCTCGAAGAAATGGATCAGGGCGGTGTTGGCACGGCGATTCTTTCGCTGGCATCCACGCCAGGCCTCTGGTTCAACCTGCCGGCGGCCGATGTCCCGAAGATGGCGCGGGATTGCAACGATTTCGCCGCGCAAATGGTGCGTGATCACCCGGGCCGATTCGGGCTGTTTGCCACGCTCTCCATGCTCGACATCGACGCGACCTTGAAGGAAATCGAATATGTATTCGATACGTTGAAGGCCGATGGCGTCGGGCTGCAAACCAACTACGGCGACAAATGGCCGGGCGACAAGATCTACCAACCGATATGGCAGGAATTGAATCGCCGGAAGGCCATCGCCTATTTTCATCCACTGGTGGCGGCGTGCTGCGGCAATCTCGCGGTGGGAACGTTTCCCGGCGTGATCGAAGTGCCGCACGACACGACACGCGCCGTCACGAGCCTGCTTTTGTCCGGCACGTTTGCCCGCAACCGCGACATCCGCTGGATCTTCTCGCATGCGGGCGGAACAGTTCCGATGCTCGCGGGTCGGATCGGTGCCTTTGCACGCATGCGCAAAGACCTGGCCCAGTTCGCACCCGACGGCGTGGACAACGAATTGCGCAGACTCCACTACGACACCGCGAACGCGCTGCATCCGTCATCGATGGCCTCGCTGCTCAACCTCGTTCCGGATTCGCAAGTGACGTTCGGGTCCGACTATCCGTACTTCCCGATGGGCGGGCAATCGACGGCGTTACAGCAGCTCGGGCTTGGCGGTTCGCAAGTGCGTGCAATAGAACGCGGTAATGCCGAGCGGCTGATTCCGCGCCTCAGAGGGTAGACGAGGATTACCGTCAAGTACGAACGGGGACGCTTCGATGAGCCAGATCGACTTCGACACCGGGACCACCCAACTCCTTTGCAGCGTGCGTGATGGCGTCGCCGTCATCACGCTCAACCGTCCGGGAGCGCGCAACGCGTTATCGGATGAGTTGACACCGGCACTGCGTCGCATGATCAAGGAACGCGGCGTCGACGCGAATGTCGGTGCGCTGCTGATCACCGGCGCCGGCACCGCGTTTTGCGCCGGGGGCGACGTGAAGGGGATGGGCGACCAGAGCACGAAAAAAGAAATGTCGGTCGCCGAACGGATCGCGGACCTGCAAGTGCGCCAGCGAACCCTGACCGGTGCACTGATCGCCGTACGCAAACCAACCATCGCGGCATTGCCCGGCCCCGCCGCGGGCGCCGGCCTGTCTATCGCGTTGGCCTGCGATATCCGCATCGCCGCGGAAAGCGCATTCATCGCCACCGGCTATGTCCGCATCGGTCTCTCGGGCGACTATGGCATCGCCTGGTTACTCACCCGTGCGGTCGGTTCGGCGCGGGCCCGAGAGCTGATGTTCACCGGCGAGCGCATCGATGCAGCGCGCTGCGAACGAATCGGACTCGTCAACCGGGTCGTTCCGGATGCCAGATTGCACGAGGAGGCATTTGCACTCGCGCGATCGCTCGCCGAAGGACCGCGCGCCGCCCTTGCCGCGATCAAAGACAATCTGGACGAGGCCGCGCGGATCGACTTCGATATCGCACTCGATCACGAAGCCGAGCGGATGATCCGCTGCGCGGGCACGGCCGATCACAGCGAAGCGGTACGAGCCTTTGTCGAGAAACGGAAACCGAAGTTCTCCGGCCGGTGAGCCCAGCGAAATGTGCGGTCGGTTCCCCCGCATGTTTGCCCGCTACTGCCGCTCGATATTCTTCATCTCCACGACGCGCTTCCAACGCACGATGTCGCGTTCAACGCGTGTGCGCATCTCGGCGGGCGACACATGTGCCGGCACGCCACCGAATTCCGCGAATCGCCTGCCGATCTCCGGCATGGCCAACACTGCCTGCAACTCGCGACTGATGCGATCGATGATTGCCGGCGACGTTGCCGGTGAGGCCATGAGCCCTTGCCACGACATGAGCTCGATTTCGCGCAGCGTTTCCGCAACCGGTGGAATCTCGGGTAACAGCGCGTAGCGACTGGCCGCCGTGATGCCAAGCGGCCGCAGTTTGCCGCTGCGAATCGGATTGCCGGCAAACGTAGTGGTGGCGAGCATCACATCGACGCGCCCGGCAATGACCTCGACAAAAGCGAGCGCCTCACCTTTGAACGGAACATGGATCATGTTCGTCCCCGCCTCCATGTTCAACCACTCGCCCAGCAGGTGGTGAATACTGCCTATGCCAGGGGAGCCATAACTGATGCGGCCCGGCGCTGCCTTGGCGCGGGCGATGAGATCGGCAATGGATTTGATCGGCGATTCCGGAACGACGCCGATGACCATCGGATAAGCAATGACCGTGCTGATCCAGGCGAAGTCATTGACCGGGTCATACGGCAGTTTCTTCATGATCGCCGCCGTGCTGGCATGACCACCACTTAGGAGCCCGAGCGTATAGCCGTCCGGTGGCGACTTCACCACCGCGTCGTTGGCGATGAGGCCGGTGCCACCGGGGCGCGCCTCGACAATGATCGGCTGCCCAAGACGCTCGGCAAGATGTTGGCCGATCAGACGCGCAACGATGTCCGCGGTACTGCCACCCGCAAAGCCGATAAGGAGGCGTATTGGGCGCGTCGGGTAGTCCTGGGCGTTGGCCACCAGAGGTCCGGCGACGATTGCAAACGCACACATCGCCTGAAGGATCGCACGACAACGGCGTACTGCGGGCATCAACACGCTCCCTTGAAATCAGCTCGCTACTTGGCATTGCGCAGGCGGTATCGCCTCGCCAGAAACAGACCGATTATGCGGGACCTTCTCGACTTTGTTCAGGCTGCCGTGATCAATCCATTAACCCGGAATAGAGAGGCGTCGTCAAATACCGCTCGCCGAACGACGGAATGATCGCGACGATCACCTTGTCGCGACTGGCCGCCCGCTGGGCAACTTGCAGCGCCGCCCAGATGGCCGCGCCACCCGATATGCCGACCAGGATGCCCTCTTCCTTCGCCATGCGGCGCGCGGTGTCGAGAGCGTCGTCGTTCTTGACGCGGACAATCTCGTCGCAGACGCTTGCGTCGAAATTGCCCGGAACGAACCCGGCACCGATTCCCTGGATCACATGCGGCCCCTTCTGACCGCCGGACAATACAGGCGAGGCATCCGGCTCCACCGCAACGCAACGAAAGCTAGGTTTCCTCGCCTTGATCACCTGCCCGACGCCGCTGAGGGTGCCGCCCGTCCCGACACCTGAAATCAAGATGTCGGCACGCCCTTCGGTATCCCGCCAGATTTCTTCGGCGGTCGTGCGACGATGCACCTCCGGATTCGCCGCACTCTCGAACTGCTGCGGCATGAAATATTTCTTCGGATCGGATGCCACTAATTCTTCCGCACGCTTCACCGCGCCCATCGCGCCTTCGGCGGCGGGCGTGAGAACCAGCTCCGCACCGTAGGCGCGGATCAGCGCGCGCCGCTC
>JBJXGX010000147.1:0-4441 GCA_046160305.1 Burkholderiales bacterium | reverse complement strand
GCCGCGAGCACGAACGCACCGGCAAACGCGTGCTCGACATCTTTAGCGTGCATTTCTATCCGCAGGGCGGCGAATCGAGCGACGACCTCTCCGAGGAAAAGCAGCTTCTGCGCAACCGCTCGACCCGATCGTTGTGGGATCCGACCTATCGCGACGAGTCGTGGATCGACGACTTCCCGCACGTGATCCGCCGCCTCCGGCAATGGGTCAACACGTATTACCCAGGTACACCCATCGCCATCACCGAATACGACTGGGGCGCCGAGAACCATATCAGCGGGGCTGTCGCGCAGGCCGACGTACTCGGCATCTTCGGGCGCGAGGGCCTCGACATCGCCGCACGCTGGGAGGCTCCCGCACCCGGCACACCGGTCTTCAATGCAATGAAGCTGTATCGGAATTACAACGGTCGCAATTCCACGTTTGGCGAAACGAGCGTCAGGGCCACGGTCGCGAATCCGGACATCGTCGCCTCCTTCGCGGCGGAGCGTTCAGCGGATGGCGCGCTCACGGTGATGGTGCTGAACAAACAGTTGCGCGAACCAGTCACGGTGGAGATTGACCTCGGGACGTTCAAGCCGGGCGGCGCGGTGGAGCGCTGGCAACTTGACGCGAAGAACGTGATCACGAAGAGGACGGATGCACCGGTGAGCGGGCGCAAGGTGACGGCGACGGTTCCGGCGCAAAGCGTTTCGCTGTTCGTAGTTCCGCGGTGAATGCGGGTTGGAAGATTCTTACCGCAGGAGCCGATTGACTCGAGTAGAGGGATAGGAGGGAGTGCTATGAGTATCTTGCGTAAGCTGGCGTTTCGACACACGGTCAAATTGAGTCAGGTACTTCTTTGCGGCGTTCTTTATTGGGGGGCGCCCGGGACATCCGAGGCGATAGGCCAAATCGGTCCGGCTTGCGATCCGACCAAGACGACGCAGACAGTGAGCTTCGTGCACGTGGCCGATCTGCATGCGCGTTATGGCGCGAGTTTCGCTCATAAATGGGCTCGCATGCATCGTTACTACCAAGATGTGCTGAGTGTGAATCCCTACACCGTTTTCACCAATGGCGGCGACGATTACGAGAAGGGCTCGGTCGCCGAGGTACTGTCGGCAGGTGAAGGCTCACGCCAGGCGGGATTCGCCATGGGCTTCGACGTTCGCGTGCTGGGCAATCACGATTACGCCTGGGGCGAGCAGGAGGTACTGAAGTATTCGCATGACCCCAAGTCGATCGTTGTGGCATCGAATACCGTCTACACCGGCAATGACCCCATCGGTTTCGGTGCGGTCGACTACGGCGAGTTGCAGGTCGGCTGTGTGAAGATCGGTTTTTTCGGGTTTGTGTCGAAGCCCTGGAACGAGTTCGATACGCAGTACACCGGCGATTTCCTGCCGAATTTCACCCAACGATGGGATTGGAACGCACGGGCAAGGGAGATTATCGCTGCACACCGCAGTAGCGTGGACCTGATCGTGATGGTGAGTCACCTGGGAATTAGCACCGACGGTAAGGTCGTCCAATACACCCCGAAGGCTAGCGATTCCACCACAAGCAACATCGATTTGGTGCTCGGCGGTCATAACCATGCCGGCTTCAAACAAAGTATCGTCAAGAAGACTCTCATCATCCAACCGGAGTTTCATGGGGATGGCCTCACCCGCGTCGACCTTGTGTGGGACATCAAGAATAAAAGATTGGTGTCGCGCACCCCTACGCCTATAAACGTTCTTACATCCACCCTGACCGCCACCAATCTATCGCTGGAACAGACTTTGCAGGGCATCGTCACGAAATATGCGCCGGAGTCCGAAAAGCAGCTTGCCCTACTGGAGTCGCCGCGCAACTACTCGGAACTGGCGGTCATCGCGGCACAAGCCGGCATCGATATCCATCAAGCGGACGCGGCGCTGATCGATCCTACGCTGACTTGGGTGTCGGGATTCAGCGCAGGCCCGGTGACCCAGCAGATGTTCGACAATCTCTACCGGGTCGAGCGTCAGAAGTCCGGTACGCCGGGCTTCAATGGCTTGTACATGGCTACGGTGAGCGGCGCTGATCTGACGAACATGGATCAGGCGCAGCCCGGTTGGGTTTACGTGGGTCCGGCATCGCCTTCGTCGAGCACCCTCTACAAGGTGCTGTTGCACAAGGCGCCAGCCTTGAATCCATCGAGTTTCTTCCCGTCGAATCCAACCTTGACTAACGTTGCGTGGAAGTCCGAAACCTGGTTAGCGCTTGATAACTATGCGCGCGCTCGAACCGCGGATTGCAAGTACCTGGATACTGACACGACGCTGCCATCGTGCCTGCCTGATACGTCGATCACGACGATCTGGAATTTCGATGAACAAACGCAACCCTTCAAGACCGATAGCGGCGGTGCGACGGTGACCTATCGCGATCCCGCAAACACCGGTTGGGGGCCAACGCGCACCCAGTTCGTGTCGACCGGCGTGCCTGGATTGCCGAATTTGCCAGACGGCCAATCGGGGGTCATGGCATTTCCCAAAACCGGGCCGGGCGAGGGATACACCATCACGCATAATTTGCCGGCGAACGGCGCCTTCAAGGCGAGCGGCTTGGTCTCCAATTACACGCTGGTCATGGATGTGCTGTGGCCGTCTGCCAGCGACGGCGTCTGGCGCGCGCTGATGCAAACCAATCCCGCCAATAGCGACGATGGCGATTGGTTTGTCAAAAATGCCGCCGGTGGCGGTATTGGGATTTCCCAATACTTTGGTTCGTTGCAGCCGAACACCTGGTATCGCATCGCAATGGTCGTGAACGCGCAATCGAGCGGCGGTTCGCTGCAGTTCTTCATCAATGGCACAAGCGTGGGCACGATCAACTCAACGGGCCAGCGATTTGCCCTGGGCAGTCAGGTGCTGGTCTTTGCCGACAACGACAGTGAAACGGCAGCGGGTTATGCCAATGCCATGTTGATCAGCGACCGGTCCTGGACGGCGACGGAAATCGCTGCGTTGGGCGGCCCTTCCGCGCTCATGGCCTTGCCGAGCAGTAGCACGCTCCAAGCGGTCTTACCGACCAATAGCACGTTACAAACGCAACTGATAGCGGGGTCAGCAAAGGATATTGCAAAAAACAAAAAGGACAAAAAGGTCAGGGTTCCTCCCGCTACCAGAAAGAACACCATCAAGGGAACGGACGAGTTTGACAACAAAGCCGATAAGCTGAAGCACCAGTGAGTGGGCTCCACTCACGAGCGATTGAATCAGTTCATCGACTGAATAGCGGCGTGCTCAAGGAGCGCGCCGTCCTTTCGCGATCACCGACAATGGCAGGTCGGTGATCATGCCTCCGATCATGGGCGCCGCGATCGGATGCATCAAGTCGGTTGCGGCGCCGTCTTCTTGATCGATTCGCGGGGCTCGCCGTCCTCGCGAATGAATCTTGGCGAGGAATGCTCTCCGTCAACGGATCTTGCGTGCGAAAGGGCTTGCCACTGGAGCGTAGCGTTTCATGATTGCGTTCGCGGCTCAGTTGGACTGCATGAACGGAATCAGTTGCTCGCAGACGGCGTTCGGTTGTTCATAGGGAAGCATGTGACCCGCGCCCGGAATGACGAACGCTTTGGCGTCGCGAATTCCGGTGCGGAAATCCTCGGCATACAGTGAAGGCGTCAACGGATCGAGCGCGCCCGTCATAACGAGTGATGGGCTCGTGATCCGGTAGAGACGACGGCGCAGGCCCTTGTCCGGAATCGGCCACAGAAACTTCGCGACCACTGTCATGCCGCGTGCCAACGTGACGAGGGATTCGACCGGACCTGCGCTCGCGTCGCGCATCACCATCGTCCCGATCGGTCGGCCGCCGGCCCAGATGAGTTTGTCGATCGTGGTATAGGGCCGCCCGAACAGATCCGCGACCGGATGGTCATCGCGCCAGAGGCCGATCGGCGATAGCAGACCAAGACGCGATATGCGTCCCGGACAGTGCGCCGCAACCTCGGCGGCGATCATCGCGCCGAACGAATGACCCACGACGCGCACCCCATTTAGGCCGAGCGCCGATAGCAGATCGTCGTAATGCAACGCGAGGTCGTGCACATCGCGGATGTCGTGGGGATAGGAAATTCAAACGCCCTTTTTCGAGAACGTTCAATCTATCGCCGTACCGGCGAATCGTCAATCGCCACTCAATAGGCGCCTTGGCTTGGGCTGCGGGGACGGCTTGGCCGATGCGTCGGCGGAATTCGACGCAGCCTGAACGCTGGGGCGAGCAACGGCCGAGCCGGGCCCTCGGCGCTGAGGCAGTACCGGACTTCGCTTGACCATCAAGCCGCTTGGAAGAGATCGAACCGGTGCGCCGGTGCGCGCGGCGGCGCCCGCATGGGCAGGCCCAGGTGGGCGAGAATTCGGGCAATCACGGGCAGGTCTTCGAAGCCTGTCCTGAGCTTGTCGAAGGGGCGGCGATGATCTTGAGGGTG
>JBJXGX010000146.1:0-9642 GCA_046160305.1 Burkholderiales bacterium | reverse complement strand
TCGTCCGGCCCAAGGTTCCCCTGGCTGGAGTCGTCGGTCGCTCGTTTGATTGGACATCGCTATCGTAGCCAGAGTTTTCGGGGGGTGCAATGATCTTTTCGGCCATCGAGACATCGCTTGACAATGCGATCGCTTGAAATCTCGTCCGCTTGCGGTACGGGACACGCGAAATTCGCTTGCAACGTCGGCGAAGGCCCGCGCGATCCGTTTCGCGCCGAGGCGGAAGCATGGGATCAGCCTCGGCAAAGCGGGCCCAACATGTGAAAGCGGAATCGCCGCATCGACGCCCAGTATCCTCCGCAATGTACTCGGCCATTATGTCGCGGCAGCCGACGCAGCACCGGGCACGACCGTTGATCGCATGCACTGATCGATTGGGGGCCGGCGCTCGCACCTCGGCCCCTCGGATTGGATGGATGATCTTGACGGATCGTGCGCTCCGAGATACAAGCCCGCGCATGCGTGATTGGACATGTGTTGAAGGGAACCTTGGCTTGCATGGAGTAGATCGCGCTGTCGGGAGAGCCACGATGACGAAAAGCGCAACGACAAGAGGGGCGGACGCTGCAATTGGTCAACCCGCGCTCTGTATCGGCGTTAATGACATGTCGTAGCCGTCTTCGCGGATCGAAGAAAAACCAGAATTGCGGAGTAGTCGCACCAATGAGACTCTTTAGCAGGACCGTGATTGTTGGCGTTTTGCTGGCGGCGTGCGCCGCCGCAAACGGACAAGCACCTGCCCCGCCGGCGGCGCCCGTCCAGCAAGCCGCACCCGGTGCGGCCTCTGCACAAGGTGGGAGCCCCAAGTCTGACGCCAAGAAGGACCTGAAATCCGACAAGACGAAGAAAAAAGCGAAGGCCAAGAAGAAGGCCGCCAAGGCGAGCACTAAGGTCGAGGGCTGAATTCAGTCGTCATGACCGGTCGGCTGCTGGAATCGGTCAATCACTGAAGCCGCGTCAACCAACGGCAAGTTTCAGTCGTTTATGACGGCACAGACGATCGACAGGCGCTTGACCCCGACCCCGAGAATCGATCGAGAGCAACGCAATTGCCGCACCCGAGCGATGGGCGCGCGAAGTTACGGGAACGTCCCCAAAAGATGGCGGGACGATGCCCAAGGAATCCGAGCCGTTGTGTCCATCACAACGGCTCGGACGAAGGCCCGCAAAATGCGGGGTAGTGTTGATATCAACCACTGTTGGAGAGGACCATGCAAAAACTGTTCGCAATCGTTCTGGCCGCGCTCTTTGCCGGCGCCACGTTCCAAGCCGTCGCGGCGGATAAGAAGCCGACCGCCGAGGAGTGCAAGAAGGACTCGAAGATGAAGGGCTGCGAGCCAGCACCGGCAGCGAAGAAGTAGTCAAGGCGCTTCGAATCAACGAAGGCAGGGCGATCGCCCTGCCTTCGTCGTTTCTGCATGGCAAAAGCTGCGTCGCGGCTTCGCGCTTTAAAATCGTGGTTGTCGAGCGCCCGCCGGATCCGGAGACCGAGTGTGAACCAACGCTTCCAACTGTCTAGAATCCTAGTTGCCGTGGCTGGGACCCTTGCCGTTGCCTCCAGTGCATATGCGCAGCAGAGCGGATTGCCGGTAATCGCACTCAACGCCGGGATCCATATCATTCAGGCGGAAGTCGCCAACACCGACACGACGCGCGCTACCGGATTGATGTTCAGAAAATCCCTTGACACTAATCGCGGCATGCTATTCATCTTCCAGGTGGTGGCGCCCCACTGCATGTGGATGAGAAATACTTTCGTACCACTGTCCGTCGCATTCTTGGATGACGAAGGGAAGATCCTGAATATCGCCGACATGACACCGCACGATGAAACGAGTCATTGCGCGAGTGGTTCCGCCCGCTATGCGCTCGAGATGAACCGCGGCTGGTTTGCAGGCAAAGGTGTGAAGGCAGGGAACAAGTTAGGCGGTCTGGAAAAGGCGATGGGACCGCGCTGAGCACGAATGAAAAAGGCCCATCTTCGGGCCTTTTCTGCTGCTGCATCGCCGCCTCGACAAATTCATGAACCACAGGGGACGCAGAGGACACGAAGGAATGATTGGACTTTACCGGTCTGCGAGTTTCGCCGCACGTTGATCCAGTAAGCGATCCGCAAAAATTCTCACCCTTCTTCCCCTGTGTCCTCTGCGTCCTCCGTGGTTCAATTCGTAGTCTAGAACCCGCCATTCTGCTGCGCGACCATGCAGTAGAGCATCGGGATTGAAAGCATCGTGTTGAATCGCGATGTCATGCCGGCCATCTTCGCGGCGGCTGCCTTTTCGGCGGGTTCGACCGTGACGATTCCAAGGGCCTTCTTCTGGTTCGGCCAGATGATGAACCAGACGTTGAACGCCATGATCAGCGCGAGCCACATGCCGATGCCGATTGCGGTGAACGGTTTCTGGAGTCCCAGCGCTTGGCCAATGTAGCCGTTCATCCATGCAAGGAGAAGACCGGTCACGACCGTTGCCAGGGCCGCCCAGCGGAACCAGAATAGTGCGGTCGGCGCAATCACTTTGCTTATCGCAGGTTTCTGTTCGTCTGGAATCTTCGGCATCGACGGCGTTTGCACGAAGTTGAAGTACCAGAGAATGCCGATCCACATGATGCCCGACAGTACATGGAGCCAGCGCATGATAAATGTCCACCATGCGTGATCTACCTTGATCCATGTGCCGGTCGCGGCACCTGTCAATATGAGTATGATGATAAGTAGAGCTACACCAGCCGTGATGGTGCGACCAAGCGACTGAAATATTGCACCCATTGCGGGTCTCCTTTCCCCTTGTTGTATGCAGGCCCTATCCAGGACCCGGGCGGCAGTTTAGCACCGCATCGGTTTTCGATGCCCGCACGCCGCCGGGTACGCTTGAAAAGCGCTACGCACACGCCTCGCGCACACCCCTTCGCAGACCGCAATTCTTCGATTGATCGGCGCCTTGCGAAAAAAACCAGCTCGATTCTGGCGCTATCGTCGAGCGCTTACGCGTGAGTGAGGGCACGTAGCGCCTCGCATCGGGAATCGGCGCGGTCTGCCGCGCGGAATCCTAGGGCTTGGAACCTTCGACCCGTGCTTGCAACTGCCCTCTAGCCAGCGTGACCTCGACCATTTCTCCTGTTGCAACGGCGCTCGCATCAACGACGACCTCGCCTGATGCATCCCGTGTGATGCTGTACCCGCGCGCCAATACCGCGATGGGATCAAGGTGACGCAACGCCCCGCCCAACCGTTCCACATCGAATCGGCGCAATGCGATTCGATTCGCAAACGCGTGGCGCAGGCGGTGGACGCGGTGCTCGATGACTGACCTGGTTGACGACAGTTCCGGTAACAGGGCCGCAAGTGTTCGTGTCACGGCGGCGAGGGCGATCCGATCCCGCGCGGTCGCATCGCGAATGCTTCTTTCAAGGCGGGAAGCGAGCCGGGAGAGCGCATTGCGCTTCTCAAGGACACGCCTGCCCGGCCGGCCCAAAGCGCGTTGGAGATAGTCGAGAGCCTGCATGCGCCGTTCGATCTCGCGGATTATTCGCGTCGTAAGGCGATTGGCGAGCGCCAGCACATGATCGACCAGGTCTTGTCTTGACGGGCTCACCAGGGTCGCGGCGGCGGTCGGCGTCGGCGCACGAACGTCTGCGGCGAAGTCCGCGATCGTAAAGTCGGTCTCGTGCCCGACACCGGACACGATCGGGATCGGACAGGCACGCATCGCACGCGCAAGGCCTTCATCGTTGAAGCACCACAGATCTTCGATGCTTCCCCCGCCCCGCGCGATAACCAGGACCGCGCACTCCCGGCGTTCAGCCGCCCGTTGTATCGCGGCGATGATCTCGCGTGCCGCACGCTCGCCTTGCACGCTGGCCGGATAGACAATGATCGATTGCGAAGGGTTGCGGCTCCGAATGGTCGCTATGATGTCGCGCAGTGCGGCAGCATGGGGCGATGTGATGACGCCGATCGTCTGCGGATAGTCAGGGAGGGGCCGCTTCGCGCTCGCATCGAACAAGCCTTCCGATTGCAGCTTATCGCGAAGTTTGAGAAACGCTTCGAACAGGGATCCACGACCTGCCTGCCGCAAGAATTCGACGCTCAACTGAAACTCGCCGCGTGCTTCATAGAGCGTGACGAGCGCACGGGCTTCGACCTGCATGCCCTCCTTCGGCGTCCAATCGAGATAGAGATTTCTATGCCGGAACATCACGCAACGGACCTGCGCGGCAGCATCCTTCAGAATGAAATACCAGTGGCCGGATCGGGCCATCGTGAGATTGGAAATCTCGCCCGTGACCCAGACCAGACGATATCGATGCTCGAGCAGATCACGGACGCTTCGTACCAACGCCGAAACCGCGATCGGCTGCGCTGTCGCAAGCTCGTCTTCCTGGGGATTCCGTGAGGAATCCGGCGACTCGACCGGGGATTCCATGCGCTCAAACATGGTCATGTTGGCTTGACCTATCCACACCAGCGGACCGCTTTTCGCTTCTCTGTCCGCGAATTGCGTTCCCCGGGGAGCTTTGATATAAGCTATTGAAAATTCGAATGAATATTGCCGAGCAAAAAGTCGTCAATGCGACATAGTCCCTTTTGCGCCATCGACTTAGCGCGTCTGCCACCAGACTACCCACATAGTTATCCACAGCGTCTGTGGATAACAGTATTCGTCGGCGGCTAGTGCAACCCATTGATCTTTAGACCATTCCTCTCGCGGATTCGACCAATGGGCGATCCACCTTGCCCTGGGTCCGGATGCCGGTTAAATTTTTGTGTTCACCCTGGAGATTATCGGTGTTTTCCATCATTCAAGCGGCTGGCTGGCCGATCTGGCCACTCCTGATCGCATCGATCATCGCGGTTGCGCTGATCATCGAGCGCATCGTCGCGTTACGTGAAGTGAAAGTCATCCCCGCGGGACTGCTCGACAAGGCAATCGCAGCCCATCGTGAGCGCGGCGTCTCGACCGACATGCTCGCATCGCTCGCGGCGAGCTCACCGCTTGGGCGGGTCCTCGCGGCCGGACTGCGCAATCACACCAGCCCGCGCCCGGTGATGAAAGAGGCGATCGATGAGGAAGGCCGGGCGGTGAGCCATGAGCTCGAGCGCTATCTGACCACACTTGGGACGATCGCTTCAATAAGCCCATTGATGGGGCTGTTTGGCACGGTCGTCGGGATGATCGAGATATTCGGATCGCAATCGCCAACGGGCGGCACCAATCCGCAGCAGCTCGCGCATGGCATTTCGGTCGCGCTTTACAACACCGGCTTCGGTCTGATCATCGCGATTCCGGCGATGATTTTCTTTCGCCACTTCCGTGGCAAGGTCGAAGCGTTCGTGGTCGAAATGGAGCAACAGGCCGCGCGGCTCGTCGATATCCTCCACGGTGATCGCGCCGAAGCATCGTCGCGCGCCGCTGCCCGCCGCTGATTCGATCCGAGCGCGACCATCCAATGAATTTTCGCAAGAACTACAAGGAAGATCCGGAGATCAACCTGATCCCGCTGATCGACGTGCTGCTGGTCATCCTGATCTTTCTCATGGTCACGACCACCTACTCGAAATACGCCGAGCTGCAGATCAACCTCCCGAGCGCGGACGCCGACAAACAGCTCGAACGCAAGAACGAGATCACCGTTGCCATTACCGCCTCGGGTCAGTATGTCGTCAACAAAACGGCGATTGCAGCAACGTCGGCGGCCGAGTTGGCGGAAGCGTTTCGGCGCGCGGGCGCGAACCTCAAGGATCCGGTCGTGGTGATCAATGGCGACAAAGCCACCAACCTCCAGGCCGCGGTCACGGCAATGGAAGCAGCGCGTATCGCCGGCTACGGTCAGGTAAGCATCTCCACCCAGACGTCCCGGCGTTGACGCCGCTGCCGGATGCGACGAGCGTCGTGGCGTATCGATAACCCGACTCCCGGCGCGAAATCCGATCATCCCATGGCCGAACCACGTCCGTCCGGTCCATCCTTAACGCGATTCATCGAGCGCCACTGGTTGCGCGATTCATGCTTGTCGCGCGCTTTGCTGCCGCTCGCCTGGCTTCATGGCGGCGTGCTGGCATTACGCCGCATGTCGTATCGGCGCGGCTGGTTCGCGAGCGAGCCGATTCAGGTTCCGGTTCTGGTCGTCGGCAATTTCTTCGTCGGCGGGACCGGCAAGACACCGCTTGTCGTTGCATTGGCGGCGTTGCTGTGCCGGTCCGGACGGGTCCCGGGCATCATCTCCAGAGGATTCGGCGGCGCCAACGTCGAACCAAGACCGGTGCGGCCCGGCGATCACCCCGACCAGGTGGGTGATGAGCCCCTGTTGATTGCGGAGCGCAGCAATGTACCGGTGTGGATCGGCCGCGATCGCGTGGCGGCGGCGCGTGCGCTCCTTGTCGGGCATGCGTCGGTCGATGTGATCATTTGCGATGATGGTCTTCAGCATCTCGCGCTTCGACGGGATATTGAGATCGCGGTGTTCGATGCGCGTGGCGCGGGGAACGGCCGATTGCTGCCGGCGGGGCCGCTCAGGGAGCGACCGAGGCCGGTCGATGCGGTCGTCTGCAATGGTGGCGGCACGGCCCCGGGCCAGTTCGCGATGACCATCGAGCCCGCCGGCTTTTATCGGCTCGGGGATTCGGCATCACGCGTCGATGCGTCATCATTGCAGCGGCTACGCACCATAGCGATCGCCGGGATCGGCGATCCTCAACGCTTTTTTCGCACGCTCGCCGCGCTTCATCTGCAGCCGCTTCGCGCCGTGGCGTTTCCTGATCACCATCGGTTCTCGCTCGCCGATCTGCGCTTTCCGGATTGCGATGCCATCGTAATGACGGAAAAGGATGCGGTAAAATGCCGCGCGCTTGGCAGTCCGATCCCGCTTTATGCATTGCGAGTCGATGCCAGGCTCGACGCCTCATTCGAGGCGCATATCCTTACTCTTCTCCAGTCAGTGAGTGCCCATGGACGCGCGTCTACTTGAAATTCTCGTCTGCCCGCTTTGCAAGGGCCCGCTGATTTTCCGCAAAGCCGAGGGGGAACTCGTCTGCAAGGCCGATCGGCTCGCGTACCCGATTCGCGATGGCATTCCGGTGATGCTGGAGGACGAAGCACGCAAGCTCGATCCGCTAGAGGAGATGCGTTGAGCGGTGACAAGCCTGCTGCGGGCGGCTTCACCGTAATCATTCCCGCGCGTTACGCCTCGACGCGGCTGCCGAACAAGGTCCTTGCGGATATTGGCGGCAAGCCCATGGTTGTCCGCGTTGCCGAGCGCGCCGCGGCAAGCGGCGCAGAAGCGGTGTGGATCGCCACCGACCATGACGCGATCGTTGAAGCGGCGACCGCGCACGGGGTTCGTGTCATTCGCTCGCGGGCCGAGCACGCCTCCGGCACCGACCGCATCGCCGAGGCCGCGTCCCTCATCGGATTGTCCGGTGACGATATCGTTGTCAACGTGCAGGGCGACGAACCGGAAATGCCGCCTGCGGTCATCCGGGGCGTGTACGAGAAACTGGCGGGCGCATCCGAGGCGGCAATCGCCACGGCATGCCATCCAATCGAATATATCGATGAGTTTCTCAACCCGAATGTGGTCAAGGCCGTGCTCGACGAGCGGGGCTATGCAGCGTACTTCAGCCGGGCACCGATTCCGTTTCCGCGCGATCGCTATGCAGGCCTTTGCAATGCAACGAATACGTCAGGCGATCGCGCGCGACTGCCCGGCGATCTGATCGCGTTGCGGCATCTTGGCATCTATGCGTATCGCGTCGCGTTCCTCGCCAAGTACGCATTGCTTGCGCCCGCGCCGACCGAACGCCTGGAAGTGCTCGAGCAGTTGCGCGCCTTGTGGCATGGTCATCGCATCGCCGTTTCGGTGATCGATGAAGCGCCGCCGGCAGGCGTCGACACGCCCGAGGACCTGGAACGCGTACGGCGCGCGTTTGACCGCGCCCGGTAAAGCCGCTAAGTTCGTGCACGTCAGGCAGTTCGCCTGCGCAAGGGGAAAATTCAATGAGGCTCATCTTGCTTGGCCCACCGGGTGCCGGAAAAGGTACGCAGGCCGTCTTTATCAAAGAGCGCTTCGGGATCCCGCAGATTTCGACCGGCGACATGTTGCGCGCAGCGGTCAAGGCGGGCACGCCACTTGGTGTCGCGGCGAAGAAAGTGATGGACGCTGGCGGGCTCGTCTCCGACATCATCATCATCGGGCTGGTGAAAGATCGACTGCAGGAGCCTGATTGCAAGTCCGGATACCTGTTCGACGGATTTCCCCGGACGATTCCGCAAGCGGACGCGATGAAAGCAGCCGATGTGCGGATCGACTTCGTGCTGGAAATCGACGTCGATGATGCCCAGATCATTCAACGCATGAGTGGTCGGCGCGTTCATCCTGCCTCGGGGCGAACGTACCATGTGCGATTCAATCCGCCGCAAGTGGCCGACCGCGACGACATCACCGGCGAGCCCCTGATCCAGCGTGACGACGACAAGGAAGAGACGGTTCGCACGCGCTTGGATGTCTACCGCACGCAAACCCGTCCGCTCGTCGACTACTACTCGATGTGGGCGTCGACCGGTGACGCGAAGGCGCCGCAATATCGGCGCATCGAGGGGCTCGGCAAGGTCGAAGCCGTTCGCGACAGCGCGTTCGCTGCACTCAAATAACCGGCGTCAATCGCAGGGCAACCGAGGCGGGTGCTCATTTATTTTGCCTGACACAGCGATCGTTTCTGAGATCGCCCCTCCGCTTTTGCTAGAATCGCGCGTTTTGCATTTCTTCCCCACCCTTTAGACAACAATTCAAATCAAGGAGGAACCATGTCGTCCGGACTTTGGTTCGCACTCGGCTGCGGCGTCATCGCCCTGATCTACGGCATGTGGCAGCGTGGCTGGATTCTCAGGCTGCCCGATGGCAACGACCGCATGCGCGAAATCGCAGCGGCTATCCAGCAGGGCGCCAAGGCGTACCTCAATCGTCAGTACATGACGATCGGTGTCGTCGGCGTGATTCTTTTCATCCTGATCGGCGTCATCCCGGGGTTGGGCTGGCCCACCGCATTCGGATTCATGATCGGGTCGGTTCTCTCGGGCGCGGCCGGTTTTATTGGCATGAGCGTATCGGTACAGGCCAATGTGCGCACCGCCGAAGCGGCGCGCAAGGGCTTGAGCGAAGCGCTCGATGTTGCATTCAAAGGCGGGGCGATCACGGGTATGCTGGTCGTGGGGCTCGGGCTGCTTGGCGTGGCCGGCTACTACGCGATCCTCAAGGAGTCGGCGGTGCATGGCGCATCCCTGGCCGACATCATCAAGCCCCTGGTTGGCCTTGCCTTCGGCGGATCACTGATCTCGATCTTTGCGCGTCTTGGCGGCGGCATCTTCACCAAGGGCGCTGACGTGGGCGCCGATCTGGTCGGCAAGGTCGAGGCCGGGATTCCCGAAGATGATCCGCGCAATCCCGCCGTGATCGCGGACAACGTTGGCGACAATGTCGGCGATTGCGCCGGCATGGCCGCCGACCTGTTCGAAACCTATGCGGTCACCTTGATCGCGACGATGATCCTCGGTACGTTGCTGGTGAAGACGGTCTCGGATGCGGCGATCGTCTACCCGCTGGTGCTGGGCGGTGTGTCGATCATCGCCTCGGTCATCGGCGTCCAGT
>JBJXGX010000145.1:0-4286 GCA_046160305.1 Burkholderiales bacterium | reverse complement strand
TGAGGTCGCGATCCGCCGACACTGGCCTTGCGCAGAACCCGTCGGCTCGCTACCTCCAGCCGATGCCGTTCGGATCCGCGCCGAAAGCATTCAGCGAGCCGGTTTCGATCGCGAGATCTTTCGCGTGCACGAAGACGTCGGGCTTCGATGCAATCGGCAGGATGTAGACACGCGCATTGACCCGATCGAAGATCTGTCGATAGATCGCCTTGCGTTGCGAATCGACCGTCGTATGCAGCCCCTCGGTCAGCAAAGTCTCGATGATCGGATCACGCCAGTAGTCGCGGCTGTTCTCGCCGAAGAAGAACTCCACCGGCGATGAGGCATCGGGAAATCCGCCGGATGACCACTGTCCCACCAAGAGCTGGATCTTGCCCCGCCGTTGCTTCTCGCGGTACGCGATGAACGTGACGCGATCCACCTTGGCGCGGATCCCGACTTTGCGCAGTTCACCCGCCAACGCCTCGGCAAGCGCATACGACCCAGGGGTGGCGGTCATCTCGACGTCCAACCCTTGCATGAGCCCCGCTTCCACAAGGAGTCTCTTTGCCGCGGCCGGATCGTAGCTCGGCGGGCGGCTCGAAAAATCGCAGGCACGATGGGCCCGGACACAGAGCGCATCCACCGTGACCACTGCTTCACCGCCGGGCACCACGGTGCGTGCAACGAGCTCGCGATCGATGGCATGCGCGATCGCCTGGCGTACCTTGAGATCGGCGAGCGGCGCATTGCCGGATCGGTTGATCGCATCGATCGCCAGGTAGTGGTAAGTGATCGTATGGTTTGCTGTCATGCGAAACATCGGCTGCTTGGCGAGAAAATCGGCCTGATCCTTTTGCGCAACCTTCGCCACATCGAGCCCGCCCGTCATCAGTTCGGCAATCTGCGTCTGCGCATCCGGAATAGGGAGCACCCGGATGCGGGCCACTTTGCCGGCCGGCTTGCAACGGTTCCCGTGCTGGAAGCGTTCGTTCCTGACGAGCACGATGCCACGATCGGCGCTCACCGTCTCCACGCGGAACGGCCCGGTCCCGATGGGCGTCTTGCGCCCGAATTCCGTCGTGATGGCCTGCGCGCCATGGCGATCGGATGGCAGCATCGGCGTGCCGATGGCAAGGCGCAGCAACGCCACGGGGGAGGCGTGGGTCGTCCGGATGCGAAGCGTGTAGGTCCCCGTTTTCGTGGCGCGCTCGATCCAGCGGTAGTTATCCGCGAAGCGCAGGCGCGTGGCGGGATCGACCAGCCAGTTCAATGTGTAGACGGCATCCTCCGCATCGAATACCGAGCCGTCGTGAAACCGGACGTCCATGCGCAACCGAATCTCGAGCGTGCGCTCGTCGACCCACGTCCACGACTCGGCAAGGAGGGGCGCGAACTCGCCGGTATGTGCGTAGTAACACAGCAGCCCGTCGAATATCGCCGACGTTGTGAAGGCCGTTTCCGGTTTGGGGTCATCGTAGGTGAGCACCGTTGCGATCGGATCGACGAAGGCGATGCGCACCGTATCCTGCCGTTTTTGCGCATGCGCTGTTCCCGCTGTCAGTAACGCTCCGCAGAGCATCGCGATCATTGGCCGGTTCATTCGGTCAGCCCGCATTTCCAGTTGCCTCTGGCGGCGGTGGCGAATACAAATGACACGCGACCTCCTCGCTATCGCCATCCCGTCGAAGGGCCGGGGGTTCGACCCGGCACCGCTGGACCGCCTCGGGACAGCGCGGATGAAATGGACAGCCTGGTGGGGGATGCAGTGGATCGGGAAAGCCGCGACCCAGGGTGAGATCGGGCAGACCGAGGCTCGCATCCGGGGTGAGCATCGCGGCAAGCAGCGCACGTGTGTAGGGATGCCGGGGGTGCTCCAGCAATGGCTGCGATGGGCCGACCTCGACCACGCGCCCGAGGTACATGACGACGATCCGGTCGGCCATGTGCTCGATCACCGATAGATCATGACTGATGAACACATACGTAAGACTGTACTCGTCGCGCAAGTCGCAGAGCAGATTCAGGATCTGTGCCTGCACCGAGATATCGAGCGCCGAGGTCGGCTCATCGAGAATCACCATGCGCGGGCGAATCGCGATCGCCCGTGCGATCGCCACACGCTGGCGCTGTCCGCTCGAGAGCTGGCACGGATAGGAATGCCGCAATCCGCTCGGAAGCCCGACCTGCGCCATCAATTCGCTCACACGCTGTGCGCGCTCGAGAGCGGAACCGATCCGGTGCACCGCCAACGGCATCGCAATGATGTTTGCAACCGTCTTGCGCGGATTCAACGACGAATAGGGATCCTGGAAGATCGGTTGCACCTGCCTGGCGCGCGCGCGTCGATCGAATCCGGATAGCGGCGCACCATCGACGAAGACTTCTCCGGCGGTCGGCACGATCAGCCCAAGCATGATGCGCGCGAGGGTCGACTTGCCGCAACCGGACTCCCCGACAATGCCCACCACCTCGCCTTGCTCGACGGCGAGCGACACGTTATCGACTGCGCGCAGGACCCGACGCTTGGCGAGCGGGTTGCTCCGCACCGGGAACGCGCAACTTACGCCGTGCAGTGAGAGCATGGGCGAGGTCGTTAGCGCTTTACTCCGCACCGGCGCGGCCGTGTTCTGCATCATGCCGCCGCACCCGCATCTCGCTCGATCGCAGCGGGCGCCAAATTGGGCGCTGTCATCACGCAGCGAACCGACTGGGTTTCCGATTGGCGTCGAACGGGGATCTGCCCAAGCGCGCATTGGGGCATCGCTTGCGCGCAGCGATTCCGAAAAATACAGCCGGTTGTCGCACCAACAAGGGACGGCACCAGCCCGGGGATGCTGCCGAGCCGCCTCGTCCGCCCGCGCTCACCGCGCTCGGGCATGCACGCGAGCAGGCCGCGCGTGTAGGGATGCAGCGGGCGCGCAAAAACTTCCGCCGCCGACCCGGTCTCGACGATCTGGCCACCGTACATGACCGCGACGCGATCGGCGATGCGCGACACGACACCCAGATTATGGGTAATCAGAATGAGCGCGAGCTTCGATTCACGCTGCAGGCGGGCGAGCAATTGCAGGATCTGCACTTGCACGGTCACATCGAGCGCGGTCGTTGGCTCATCGGCGATGAGCAGCGCGGGCTCGCACATGAGCATCATGGCGATCATGATGCGTTGCCTGAGACCGCCCGACAACTGATGGGGATACTGGTCGAGTCGCATGCGCGGCGCCATGATGCCCACCCGATCGAGCAGATGCAACGCGCGCTCGCGCGCCTCGCGCCTGGAAGCACGACGATGGCGCAGATACACTTCCTCAAGCTGTGCACCCACCGTATAGACCGGATTCAATGCGGTGAGCGGATCCTGAAAGATCATTCCGATCCGATTGCCACGCAGCTCCGCCATCTGCGCTTCGTTCATGGCGAGCAGATCCCGCCCCTTGAATGTCAAACGCCCGGCGCGCGCCTTGGCCCCATGCGGCAACAATTGCATGATGGCCAGGGCCGACATTGTTTTTCCGCATCCTGATTCGCCGACCAGGCAAAACGTTTCACCGGCGTATACCTCGAAGCTCACATCCGACACCGCATGGAGCGTTCCGAACGGTAGCTTGATCGCGACTTCAAGCCTTTCCACGGCGATGACCGGATCGGCGTCGAAATAGGGAGTCGGGATCATCGGACGCCTTCCGGTGCGGTGACATCTCTCAGACCGTCACCGGCCATATTGATCGCCATCACCAGGAGGAAAATAGCAAGTCCGGGAAAGGCGACAAGGTGCGGCTTGAAGAACATGAAGCCGCGCGCCTCCGCAACCATGAGACCCCAGGACGGCGTTGGCGGCCGCACCCCTAACCCAAGGAAAGACAAGGCCGCCTCGATCAGGACCACGACGGCGATCTCGAGGCTCGCGACGACGATGATCTGATTCATGAGGTTCGGGAGGAGCTCGCCAAAGATGATCCGCAGCGCGCTCGCCCCGGTGGCGCGGGCGGCGATGACGAACTCGTCGGTTCGCAACTGCTGCGTGGTGCTCCGCGCGACGACAGCGAACCGATCCCAGGTGAGAAAGCCGAGAATCAGCACGAGCGCGGAGAGCGACCCGCCGATGATCGAGACCAGTGCCAGCGCGATCACCAGCCCCGGCATGGCAAGTTTCACATTGATCAGATAAATCACCACGCCATCGATCCGTCCGCCGAAGTATCCGCCGACGATGCCGATCGTCGAGCCGCAGACCATCGCAATGAGCGCCGCCCCGAATCCCACACCGAGCGAAACGCGCGCGCCATGGACGAGCCGGCTCAGGG
>JBJXGX010000144.1:0-51672 GCA_046160305.1 Burkholderiales bacterium | reverse complement strand
CTCGCCGCCAGCGGCAAGCTCGCCGAAAATGTCATGCACTTCGCCCGCGTTTTGCGCGCGGCGGGATTGCCGGTTGGCCCGAACAAGGTGCTCGACGCGCTTGCGGCGGTCGAGGTTGCCGGGGTCGATCGTCGCGATGATTTCTACTGGACGCTCGCATCGGTCCTCATCGATCGTCGCGAGCAGTTCGAGATCTTCGATCAGGCCTTCCATATCTTCTGGCGCGATCCGCAGTTGCTCGAACGGATCATGTCGCTCTTTCTGCCCAAGGTCTATGGCAAGGCCGATGACGAAGCGCCGCAACCGTCCAACCGGCTCGCCGAGGCACTCGCCCCGCCCCCCGACGTGCAGGAACGCGAGCGCGAGCGCGAGGAGAAGGTCGAGATCGACATGGCCTTCACTGTCTCGGAACGCGAGGTGCTCCAGCACGCCGATTTCGAGACGATGACCAACGAAGAACTCGCGCAGGCGAAGAAGCTCCTTGCCGAATTGCGCCTGCCGATCCCGGAAGTCCGCACGCGGCGGATGCGCCGCGATTCGCGCGGACGCCGCATCGACATGCGGGCGACCATGCAGGCGAGTCTTCGCACCGGTGGCGCGATCATTCCGTTGCGGCGATTGACCCAGGAAAAACGCCATCCGCCGCTGGTCGTGCTCTGCGATATCTCCGGTTCGATGAGCCGGTATTCGCGCATGTTCCTGCACTTCATGCACGCAATCACCAACGACCGCGATCGCGTCTACACCTTCGTGTTCGGCACGCGCCTCACCAACATCACGCGCAATCTGCGGCATCGCGATGTCGACGTGTCGCTCAATTCGGTGTCCGATGCGGTCGCCGACTGGTCCGGGGGTACCCGGATCGGTGCGAGCCTGCGCGAATTCAATCTCCGATGGTCGCGCCGCGTGCTCGGCCAGAACGCGGTGATGCTGATGATCACCGATGGCCTCGATCGCGACCTCGGCCGCGATCTGTCGGTGGAGATGGAGCGTCTGCACAAGTCGTGCCACCGCCTCATCTGGCTGAACCCACTCTTGCGCTATGAAGCATTCGAGGCACGTCCAGCCGGTATCCGCGCGATGCTGCCGCATGTCGATGCTTTTCTACCCGCGCATAACATCGAAAGCCTGCGCGAGCTTTCCAAGGTGCTGTCGAGCCAACCGACACAAACAGCGCGCCTGGCCACGTCCGGACGCGTTCGCTAGGGTTCCGCGTGGTGGATCGCGCGGGCGCCTGATGGCCGACACCAGACAATGAACGTCAACACGATACAAGAAGGGGAAATCGCATCATGGAAATGACCGGCGAACAAATCATCGACCAGCCGCAGTCGAAAGTGTGGGAAGCGCTCAACGATACTGAAGTATTGAAGGCCTGCATTCCCGGGTGCGACACGCTGGAGAAGGTTTCCGACACCGAGTACAAGATGACGATGACGGCCGCGGTGGGCCCGGTACGCGCCAAATTCAACGGCAAGTTGATGTTGGCCGATGTCAATCCGCCGGTTTCCTACACGATTGCATTCGAGGGTTCCGGCGGTGCGGCCGGGTTCGGCAAGGGGTCGGCGCAGGTCGCCCTGTCTCCGGAGGGCAGCGGGACGAAACTCTCGTATAACGCCAAGGCACAAATCGGTGGCAAGCTCGCGCAGGTGGGTGCCCGGTTGATCGATGGCGTGGCGAAGAAAATGGCGGACGATTTCTTCGTCGCGTTCAAGACCCGCCTCACGCCCGCCGCACCGGCCGCGCCCGCACCGGGCGTCGCGGCCACCCAGGCTGCATCCACCGGCGCGACGGTGTCCGGCACATCGGACACACCCAAGCTGAAACCGCTCCTCACGATCGCGGCGATCCTTGCCGTGATCATCATCCTTTATTTCATGATGAAGTAGGGCTCTGCGCGGCGAACCGCCCAGATTCCTGACCGCTGACGCCAAGGTTCGTAATGGCTGACGCCAAGGTTCGTAATATCCGTTCGGGCTTAGCTACCTCACTACTCAGGAAAGGGAATGATGATGTCGACCAGGCAGTCACTGACCATTTCAATGCGGCAATTGTTACGCGTCGCAACCGGAGGACTGGCGTTCGCATTCGCAGCATCTGCAATCGCTGCCCCGTCCGGCCCGCCGATCCGGGTCGGTGGCACGCTCGCCCTCACCGGGCCGCTCGCCTCGACCGCGCTGATCGCCAAGCTCGCCGCCGAGACGTTCATCGATCAGATCAACAAGCAAGACGGACTGCTCGGGCGTCCCGTCGAATGGGTGCTGCTCGATGACCAGTCGAAGCCCGATGTCGCGCGCACGCTCTACGAGAAGCTCACGACGGCCGACAAGGTCGATCTCCTGATCGGGCCGTACGCGACCGGTGCGATCCTCTCGGCGATGGCGGTTGCCGAACGACATGGCAAGATGCTCATTCACAGCTCGTTTGGCATCCCGAAGCTTGCGAAGTACGAGCGGCACATCCCGATCGCGCCGTTCGGATACATTCCGGAGGAAACGTTCCCCAACAGATTGTTCGACAGTCTCGCCGCCGCGGGCAAGATGCCCAAGACCATCGCGATCATATCGAGCAAGTTCCCGTCGGTGCATTTCATGTCACTTGGGGCACGCGAAGTTGCCAAGAAGCGCGGCATCAACGAGGTGCTGTTCCTCGAGTTCGAATTCGGTTCGCGCGATTTCGGCCCGATCGCCGCGCGCATAAGGGAGGCCAAGCCGGATTTCCTGTGGATGGGCTCGATCGGCCTCGAAAGCAATTCATTGCTTGAAGCGATGAAGAAGCTCGAATACATGCCGCCGAACCACTTCCATCTGTACCCCGCGCCGGGGCCGCTTGCGCTGTCCCCGGATGGGCAAAACGCCTTGTCGGCCTCGTTCTTCGAGGAGCATCCACCGTTCACCAACGACCCGGGTGCCGCTGAATTCGCAAAAGGCTATCGCGAGCGCGCGGTAAAGGCGGGGCTGCCCTACCAGGAAGCCGACCAGCAGGCCGCAAACGTCTTCGCGAGCTGGCAAGTGCTCGCCGCCGCGGTGACGGCGACCAAGAGTCTCGACGACAAGGTGCTGACACAATGGATCAAGACCAACAAGGTCAAGACCATCTACGGACTGTTGCGCTTTGATGGGCAAAACAATTTCGGTGACGACCTCGCCAAAGTGAAACAGGTCCAGAAAAACAAATGGCTCGTCGTGTGGCCACCGGAATTCGCGCCGCCCGGTGTGAAGATGATTCTGCAATAGCGTTCTTGACCGCATCCGCCGACATCCGATTGTCGGCGGCGTCTGTCGGTAGTAGATTCGGGATGGTTGCGCGCTTGCCCGACGAACCACCGCGAATGAAGGCCGGGCACCATTCCAATTTTCGGGGAGGTAGTCCGATGAAATCGATGATCACAGTGCGAACAGGCGCGGTGCTTTCCATCACGGCGATGTTGATCGGAGGATGCGCGCAGACGCGCCAGGCATCCACCCCGCCACCAGCGGGCGGCGCGCCAGCGGCTGGCGCGCCCGCGCAAGCCAGCACGCCGGGACAAGCTAAGGTCGGGCCGGGAATGAACGACAAAGGCGAGGTTGTCGACTCCTCGAAAGTTCAGGCGGGCGGCGGTCAGAAGGTGAAGGGCCTCAACAACTGGGAGGGTGAAATCACCGGTAAGCCTGGGCCATCCAGCCAGTTCACCAAACTCGAGATCGGGATGTCCATGCGGCAAGTGGTCGACCTCGCCGGTCAGCCCACCGATCAAGGCGCCTATATCACCGGCAAATCATTCATTCCGTTCTACTTCGGTTCGGATCGCCATCGCTTCGAGATGGTCTACAAGAATCAGGGGCGGCTCATTTTCGCGGGTGGATCGCTTGGCAATTTCAGTGGCGGAAATCTCGTTTGGATTATTCACAACGGGAGCGAGGGCGGCTACCGGTAATTCCACGCATCGGGCTGCGCGGCCATCGGGCCAATCTAACGAAACTGGAAGCCCTTCGCCGCCTCTTCCCAATGCTGCCCGTCGAAGTGCACGACCTCCGCCGCTTGCACAACATCCGGATAGCGATCGAGGCAGCGCACATTCACCGCATAGGCATCCGGCGCGGCGCGCGGTCGACTGAAGGAATGGATGCCGCAGCGCCTGCAGAACAGGTGCTGCGCCCGATTCGTGCCGAATTGGTAGAGGCCGAGTTGGTCGGCGCCCGACACTATCTTGAAATGCTCCGCATCAACCCGATGCAACAGCACGCCTTTCTTGGTGCAAATCGAACAGTTGCATTCGGTGATGCGCGCAAGCGACGAGCGGATCTCGAATCGGACGGTGCCGCAGTGGCAACCGCCTTGATGCGTCGGCAATGAATCCATCGTGTCCTCTCAAGCCTGTGGCGCCAGGCGCGCCATCACCTGCAACACGTCGAGCACCAGCTCGTCCTCGAACCGGCGGCCGACGATCTGCATCGATGCGGGCAGACCGTTCCGCCCCTTTCCCCATGGAATGCATCCGGCCGGGGCTTCGAGGATGTTCGCGATTCCGCAGAGGTCCGCCTGATTGGCAGGCGCCGGTTCCGTGAATGCAAACGCGGTCTGTCCCGCGGTCGGCAAGAGCATCACGTCGACCGCTTCCACGGCGTTCGCCAGCAAGGACCGTACCTCGCTGAATCGTCGATAGGAAATCGCCGCACGCGGACCGGATTGTTTGCTGCCAAATGCAATCATCGAGCGGAATTCCGCCGAGAATCCCGCGGGGTTCGACGCGATCGCTTCACCGTGGATGGCTGCGCCTTCCATTTCAATCATCAGGAGGCATTCGCGGCGCACCCGCGTGAAGTCATAACCCGGCAGCCGCACCTCGACCAAGGTTGCTCCTGCATCCGCCATCGCCCGCTGCGATGCTTCATAGGCCGCGAAGATTTCAGGTTCGATCGCGGTTCCTTCGAACTTCGCGATCGTGCCCACACGCAACCCGCACACGGAATCGTGATTGCGGATCCATGTTGTGCTGTACGGCGCTTTGCGTGCGTGGGGCCAGCCGCGATCGTAGCGGACACTCGCACCGAGCAGCAGGCGCAGATCCTCGACATGCGGCGCGAGGAAGCCGACATGATCGAGCGTCCACGAGAGCGGCATGACGCCGCGCGTGCTTAGCAACCCATACGTCGGCTTGATGCCGGTCACACCGCAATAGGCCGCCGGGATCCGTACCGAACCCAAGGTATCGCTGCCGAGCGTGCCGGCCGCGAGGCCCGCCGCAGTTGCCGACCCTGACCCACCGCTCGACCCGCCCGGTGTGTAACCCGCCCGCAGCGGATTCTCGCAACGCCCGAACCATGGATTGTCGGTGGTCGCACCCAGGGCCCCTTCATGCATGTTGAGCTTGCCGAGAAACACCGCACCTGCCTCGCGCAAGGTCTGCATGACGTATGCATCCTGGCGCGCGACGGCGTTGCGATAGTGATCGAACCCGCCCGCCGTCGGCATGCCAGCAATATCGATGTTGTCTTTGGCGGCAATCGGAACGCCATCGAGCGGGCCCAACGATTGACCTTTACGCCGCCGCGCATCGGCATCTTCGGCCTGCGCGAACGCGGCGTCCCCTGCAATATGCACGAAGGCCCGCAGGCGCGGATTGTCGCGATCAATGCGTGCAAGAAACTCACGGGTCGCTTCGACCGAAGAGAGTTCGCCGCCCGCCAGCGCGCGCGACAACGCGGCTACGCCGATTGGAAAGTTAGTCATTTGTACAGATCTCAGAAATTAACCACGGAGGACGCGGAGGATGCAGAGGAAAAACAGGGCGAACTGTGGAAGGAATCAGCAATTCCCGTTTCCCGTTTCCCGTTTCCCGTTTCACTTTTCTCCATTCACCCTCCCCCTCTCGTCGACAAGACGAATCGGTTTCTGCCGACTCTCGATCCCGGTGACCGCGGCCAGCGCACCCGGCACCGCGAACTCCACCTCGACCTCGACCCCCAATCGTCTGCGCAGGAGCTCCCGGTATTCAGTGCTCGACGCTTCCGCCGCGTTCACTTCGATCGCGACCGTCATCGTTTCGCGCCCGGAACCATCGCGCCGCACCTTGCACACGTATTCGCCCGCGAAATCCCGACGTTCCGCAAGAATCGCGGCAATCGCCTGCGGAAAGACATTGATGCCGCGCAGCTTCACCATGTTGTCGCTGCGCCCGAGGAATCCGCGAATCCGGCGCAGATTCAATCCAAGCGGCGACGTATCCGTGCGAAAGGCCGTTACATCATGCGTGTTGAAACGGATCATCGGATAGATGTCGTCCTTGAACAGTACCGTGACCACCATGTCGCCGATCTCATCATCGGCGACGGGCTTCGCCGATTCGATGTCGAGCAGCTCCAGATACTGCGCGTCCTCCATCACGTAGAGTCCGGCGTGATCGGGGCCCTCACCCGCGATGATGCCGGTATCGCCGACGCCATACCAGTCGAACACCTCCGCGCCACCCCAAGCGTCGCGCACGGCATCGCGATCCTCTCCAACGTGCCCGCTGATCATGCGAATCTTCAGATCGCGACCGCATTCAAGCCCCGCTTCGCGTGCGACTTGTCCGAGATGCTTGATGTAATCACCGAACCCGACGATCACCGTCGAGCCGAAGTCGCGCATCATCTCGACCTGCGTTTGCGATCGCGTTTCGATGCCCGTGCCGGCCGGCATGAAGATGGCGCGCGTCCAGTGCGTGAACACTTCTCGGATGTAGTGCCCACCGTTCACCATGCCGTGACCATAGACCGAATGCACGATGTCGTCGTCACGCAGGCCTTGCAACAGGTAGGCGCGTGCAAGCAAGAGGTTCTGCACCTCCCTGCCGCGCGGCCCGAACAGCAGCACCTGGGGCTTGCCGGTGGTACCGCTGGTGGTATGCAGGATCACCGGCGGGCGATCACGCAGCGCGTAGGTCTCCATGCCATGAAAATCGCCGAACGGCGGGTGCCGCGCGATGGAGTCCATGATGTCCGACTTGTCGAAGGTCGGCAGCTTCGCAAGATCATCGAGGCCCGTGATGTCGCCGGGTTCGATGCCGCGATCACCCCACAAGCGCCGGTAGAAGGGTGTCTTCCAGGCAAACGCCAGCACCCGTTGGAAGCGGGCCTCTTGTTCGGCACGCAGCGCGTCCCGGCTGATTGCCCGGAATCGTTCCACGAAGGCATGGCCAATCGGGAACTCCGCCGCGAGCGCGAGCGGGTCAGTGGCAGTGAGATAGTTGTTCATGGTCTGGCGAGCCGACATTTCTTGCCATGCGAGGCGTTTCCTTGCTAGGGTCTGCACCCTACCGATCCGTTCTGGAAATCCGTTCCGAGGAGGATGCAGATGAAGCCGTTCCGTTGGCATGATACTTCGTACGTTCTCGCGCTGGTCGCGGCCCTCGCAGCCGCGCCCGTCGTTGCACAGTCGAGGCTTGACGTCTCGCTGCCATGGGGACCCACGGAGTTCCACACGGTCAACGCGCAGAATTTCGCCAAGCGGGTCAATGAAGTCACCAAGGGCCAGGTGATCGTCAATGTGCATCCGGGCGGTTCGCTCGGCGTGAAGGCCAACGAGTCGGTACGGGCGCTCGAAGACGGTGCGGTGGCGATGGCCGAATTCGCGGGCTTCCAGAACGTCGGCGACCTGCCGATCCTTGGCATCGAAAGCCTGCCGTTTCTCGTCGATGATTACGATCAGTTGCGCGTCATGCACGGCGTAGCCCGACCAACCTGGGAAGCGGCGCTCGCCAAGCGCAATCAGAAACTGTTGTATTCGGTGCCGTGGCCGAGCCAGAATTTCTTTACCAAGAAACCCATCAAGATCTTCGATGACATGCGGGGCGTACGCATGCGCACCTACGATCGGGTCACCGCCGAGATGGTGACCAAGCTTGGCATGGTCCCACAGCAGATGAACAATCCGGACATTGTTCCGGCACTCGCTTCCGGCCGGCTCGATGCAGTGATGACCTCGGGCACCACCGCGGTCGCCCAGAAATACTGGGAATTTCTCAAGCACACCTACAACACGAACCATCTTTGGGCGTCCAACCTGATGGTCGTCGGCAACAGCGCGTGGAACAAGCTCTCGAGTGAGAACCGTGCGGCGATCGAAAAGCTCGCGGCAGAAATGGAGCCCGGGTTCTGGGATGTATCGAAAGCCGAGCATGCCCAGCGCATGGGTCAGTTGAAAACGAACGGCATGACGGTAGAGTCCGCACCCAGCGAATTGCTCGATCGCATGCGCACGATCACCCGCCCGATGTGGGACGAGTTCGCGAAGAACACCGGCGCGGAAGGCACGAAACTGCTCGCGGACTATCGCGCGAAGACGGGCAAGTAGCGCCGGGCGCATACCCGCGAGGGGAACCCGTTGCGCCAAGCATTGCGGCGCGTCGCGGACTGGATCGATCGCGCGAATGTCGTCGGTGCCTGGGCGGCGGCGATCGCGTGCATGGTCCTTGCCGCGATCCTTATCGTGGAAGCGATCTCGACCGCGACGATCGCCTGGTCACAGCCCTGGGGCGTTGAATACGCCTCCTACCTTTGCGCGATCACGTTGTTCGGCGGCGCGGGGTATGCGCTTCGCCACTCCGCGCATATCCGGGTCGCGGTCGCGTTGCACTACTGCCCGAAGCCGCTCGTGCGACGGCTCGATTTCGTCTGCACGATTGCAGCGCTCGCGATCACATCGGTCCTCGCCTATGGACTGGTCGAATTGACCATTCGCAGCGCCGAACGCAACAGCCGATCGTACTTCACGATGCAAACGCCGCTCGCCTGGCCACAGGGCCTGTTGGCCGCTGCCGTTGTCCTGCTGGCACTCGCACTCATTGCGCGCGCACTCCGCATCCTCATCGGTGATGCGCCGGACCTCGAAGAGGAACGCCCTGCCGGGATGGGAGTGGTCGACTAGTGGGTCCTGCGCTATTCGTCCTGTTCGTGATGCTCGCGTTGCTGATGTCGAGCGTATGGGTGGGATTCGCGTTGATGGGCACGGGCGCCATCGCGCTCGAAGTTTTTCGCGACATGCCGCTCCATCGCGTGCTCGCGCAAGATGTATGGGCGCGTATCACGGGCGATGAGCTCGTGACCTTGCCGCTCTTCATCCTGATGGGCGATATCTTGTTTCACACCAAGCTTTCCGAATCCCTGTTCAAAGGATTGGCGCCTTGGGTACAGCGACTTCCGGGTGGATTGCTCCACGTCAACGTGCTTGGCTGCACGATGTTTGCGGCGGTGTCGGGATCGTCCGCGGCGACCACCGCGACCGTGGGCCGCATGACCCTCGCCGAGCTGCTGAAGCGCGGCTACGACCGCGATCTGGCGATGGGTTCGCTTGCCGGTGCGGGCACGATCGGTCTGCTCATTCCACCAAGCATTCCGATGGTGGTGTACGGCGTGTTGGCCGAAGCATCGATACTCGAGCTTTTCATCGCCGGGGTCGTGCCGGGTCTCATCGTTGCGGCGCTTTTCATCGGTTGGATCATGGTTCGCGCCATCATGGATCCGGGCATTCAGCCAAGCCAGCATGAAGAGGTGACCTGGTTTGATCGATTGCGCGCGCTGAAAGATCTGCTCCCCGTGCTGTTCCTGATCCTCGTGGTGATCGGGTCGATGTACAGCGGCGTGGCAAGTGTCACCGAAGCGGCCGCGGTCGGCGTCGGTGGCGCGGTGGTCGTGGCGGCCAGTCAGCGGACCCTCACATGGGCCAATATGAAAATGGCGCTCCTCTCGACGGTGCGCACCTGCTCGATGATCGGGCTCATCCTCTGCGGTGCGCTGTTTCTCTCGCGGGTCATGACCTTGCTCGGCATTCCCGCCGCCGTCTCCGTGTGGGTACAATCGCTCGGCCTGTCGGCCGCGATGCTGATCCTGATGCTATTCGTGATCTATCTTATTCTCGGCACGGCGCTCGACGGACTGTCCGCGATGGTCATGACCCTTCCGGTCGCCTTGCCGCTTGTCCTCGCCGCCGGATACGACAAGATCTGGTTCGGAATTTTTCTCGTCGTCACGATCGAGTTGTCGAATGTCTCACCGCCGGTGGGCTTCAACCTGTTCGTCATACAGCAGATGACCGGCGATTCCCAAACACGGGTCGCACTGGCATCATTGCCGTTCTGCATTCTGCTCTGCGCATTCGTCGTGCTGATGACGGTGTTCCCGGAGCTGATCGCCTGGTTGCCGAAAACCATGAAGTCGTAGGAATCTGCACGGCGGACCGCGCCGCTTCCTGAAAGGTGAAGCAATGGACGCTGGATTTACGAGATCCCTTCCCTTTCAATCGGGCATTTATTGAACATACCCAAGGAGGACATCACTCATGAGCGCGATCGCAACTCCCGTAGCCCTGACACCTGCGAGCCAAGCTGTCTCGACCTGGCTTGGCACCTTCGCGTCCGCTTTATCGAAAGGCGACATCAAGGGTGCCGTGGCGTTGTTCGATGATGATTGTTACTGGCGCGATTTCCTCACGTTCACCTGGAATCTCCACACGAGCGAGGGCCGGGATGCTATCAAATCGATGCTCGAATCGACCCTATCGCGCGTGCAGCCTGCTCAATGGACCATTCAAGGCGAGACTACCGAGGCGGGTGGCGTGACCGAAGCGTGGCTGCTGTTCGAAACAGCGCTCGCCCGCGGCAAGGGCCATCTCCGGCTGAAGGCGGATCCGGGCGGTAAAGGCCATCGGTGCTGGACTTTGCTTACCACCATGACCGAGTTAAAAGGCCACGAGGAAAAGAAGGCAGCCACCCGCGACAAAGGTGTGGAGCACGGTGTGGTCAAGGGTCGCCAAACCTGGTTAGAGCAGAAGACGCAAGAAGAAGCCGAGCTTGGCACCAAGGAACAACCGTACTGCCTCATTGTCGGTGGCGGGCAAGGCGGTATCGCACTTGGAGCACGACTGCGGCGGCTTGGCGTGCCGACGATCATCGTCGAGAAAAACGAGCGGCCGGGCGACTCCTGGCGAAAGCGCTACAAGTCGCTCTGCCTGCATGACCCGGTCTGGTACGACCACATGCCCTATCTGCCCTTCCCCGATCACTGGCCGGTGTTCTCGCCGAAGGACAAGATCGGTGACTGGCTCGAGATGTACACGAAGGTGATGGAGCTCAACTATTGGGGATCAACGGTCTGCAAGAGCGCGAAGTTCGACGCAGGCACGCAGACATGGACCGTCAATGTCGAGCGCGATGGCAAGCCGATCACCCTGCAACCCAAACAGCTCGTGCTCGCGACCGGGATGTCAGCGGTGCCCAATGTGCCGAACATACCGGGCGCAGAATCGTTCAAGGGTGTTCAGCATCATTCGAGCCGACATCCGGGGCCCGAAGCGTATGCAGGCAAGCAATGCATCGTCATCGGATCGAACAACTCCGCGCACGACATTTGCGCCGCGTTATGGGAACACGGCGCCGACGTCACGATGATCCAGCGAAGCTCGACGCACATCGCGAAGTCCGCAACCTTGATGGATTCCCTTGCCGGTCTCTATTCCGAGTCCGCCGTCAAAGCAGGCGTCACGACCGATGTGGCCGACCTCATCTTCGCATCGCTGCCGTATAAGGTGCTGCCCGCGCTGCAGATTCCGGTCTACGACGACATGAAAAAGCGCGATGCAGATCTCTATGACCGGCTGCGCAAAGCAGGCTTCATGCTCGATTTCGGCGAAGACGAATCGGGACTATTCATGAAGTATCTGCGGCGCGGCTCGGGCTACTACATAGACGTGGGTGCGTCCGACCTCGTGGCCGATGGCAAGATCAAGTTGAAGAGCGGTGTGAGCGTCGAGCGCATCAACGAGCGATCGGTGCTGTTCTCCGATGGCACCGAGCTCCCGGCCGACCTGATCGTCTACGCAACCGGCTACGGCTCGATGAACGGGTGGGCCGCACAGCTGATCTCGAAGGAAGTTGCGGACAAGGTCGGCAAGGTGTGGGGGCTCGGATCAGGGACCACGAAAGATCCCGGACCCTGGGAAGGCGAGTTGCGCAACATGTGGAAGCCGACGCATCAGACCGCGCTCTGGTTCCATGGCGGCAATCTGCATCAGTCGCGCCACTATTCGCAGTTCCTGTCGCTGCAACTCAAGGCACGGATGGAAGGAATCCCTACACCGGTGTATGGGATGGGGCCGGTGCATCATTTGAGTTGACCTACGATCGGATGGAACCACCAAGGCACCAAGACACCAAGTTAGATTCCGATCTGCGTCGAGGACCGTTGTGCCGTCGAGCCGTCGTGGTGTGCCTTGGCGCCACAGGATTGCGAAAATTGTCGAATCCTTGGTGCCTTGGTGCCTTGGTGCCTTGGTGGTTCATCTTTTGAAGTAAAGCCGTTCAGCGCCCGTCCTCCCGCATCATCGCCGCCGCTTTTTCCGCGATCATGACCGTCGGTGCATTCGTGTTGCCGGTCGTGACCATCGGCATCACCGACGCATCCACCACGCGCAGCCCTGCGATGCCATGTACGCGCAACCGCGGATCGACGACCGCCATCGAATCCACACCCATCTTGCATGTGCCGACCGGGTGATAAATCGTCGTACCGGTCTTGCGAACGACGCTTGCGATCTCTTCGTCGGATCGTGCATGCGCGCCAGGGAGCGTTTCCTCGACGCAGTGTTTCGCCATCGGTGGCTGGGCGAATATGTCGCGCACACGCCGCATGCCGGCAAGGATCGCCTGCAAATCAGCCGGCGCGGACAGGTAGTTGGGTCGAATGGTGGGCGCTGCAAACGGATCGTTCGATCGCGCCATCACCGTGCCGCGGCTTTGCGGCTGCACCGCACACACCGCCACCGTGACGCCGGGTACTTTCTCCAGCTCCCCGAAGCGACTCTGATCGTAGCTAGCAGGCGTAAAGAGCAATTGCAGATCGGGGCGCGCCAGGCCCTCACGACTGCGCGTAAAAATCGTCGACGACGTTACACCGAATGTCAGCGCACCATCCGCGCTCAAGATCCAACGCAGGACCTCACGCCCCAACCGCCAGCCGCGCGCAAGCTCGTTGATCGATATTTCGTCTTTCACGCGAAACGCGGTGAAGCCCACATAGTGATCGGAGAGATTCGCGCCGACGCCGGGGAGATCATGAACAACGTCAATACCGAGCGATTGCAGATGGGCGGCCGGTCCGATCCCGGAAAGCTGGAGCAGCTGCGGTGACTTGATCGAACCTGCCGAGAGAATCACTTCGCGTTCGGCGCGCAGGGTTCGATCGACGCCGTTCTGTCGATAGAGCACGCCGGCGCAACGACCGTTTTCGATCAGCAGTTTCGTTCCCTGCGCGCGCGTTTCGATACGAAGGTTCGCGCGTCCACGTGCCTGCGCGAGGAATGTCGAGGCGGTCGATCCGCGAAAACGCCCGAGCCGGGTCATCTGCGAATACCCGACGCCCTCCTGTTCTGCGCCGTTATAGTCGGTGGTCATCGGGATTCCGGACGCACACGCCGCTTCGACGAATCGATGCGTGAGCGGCAGAACCGTCCGGTAATCCTCGACGATCATCGGGCCCGATTTGCCGCGATAGCGATCGTCTCCCCGCGCATACGATTCGCTCATCTTGAAATACGGCAGCACATCGGCATAGCCCCATCCGGCGCAGCCACTGCGCGCCCAGCCGTCGTAGTCGGCGGGGTTGCCGCGCACATACAACATGCCATTGATCGAACCGCTTCCTCCGATGACCTTCCCGCGTGGCCAGTGCATCGTGCGGCCGTCGATTCCCGGATCAGGCTCCGTCATGAAATTCCAGTTGACGCGCGGATTGCGATGCAGCGATCGCACGCCAGCGGGAATGTGGATCATTGGATGCCAGGCGCGCGGCCCGGCTTCAAGCATCACGACCTGCGAGCCGTCTTCCGTCAGCCGGCTCGCCAGCAGGCAGCCGGCCGTACCCGCGCCGATGACGATGTAGTCTGTCTGCATCGAATCCCCCATTTTCCGCGATGAACAAGATTACCCGATCCGTCCGATGCGCAGACCATTTCCGGGATTGCTCATCAAACTTGCCCATCGGACAAGGAGGCTCCGCCCGAAGTCAGCGGCTGGATTTCTGGTCTGATCGCGGGTTCATTGCTCCATATATTTGAGTTTTTTAAACTATCATATTAAAATACTCAAATATGAAGAACACCGTCAGAAATCTGGGACCCCGCGTCGCGGCTGCCGCCCGCGGGTTTCCGGCCGTCGTTCTGACCGGCCCGCGCCGCACCGGCAAGACTTGGCTTCTGCGGCATCTCTTTCCGCAAGCCGAGTATCACCTGTTCGAGGATCCCGATGTGGTGAATCGCTTTCGAAGCGACCCTCAGGGCTTCCTCGATGGCGTTCGCACGCCGGTCATCCTCGATGAGATTCAGAATGTCCCCGAGGTCTTCAATTTTGTCCGCGCACGCATTGACCGCGCTCCGCGCCGGACCGGGCAATGGCTTCTCACCGGATCGCAGGAGACCGCGCTGATGCGCAATGTCACCGAGTCGATGGCGGGTCGTGCCGCTATCCTGCAGCTATTACCGATGTCCTACGCCGAAACGCCGAAGGTCAGCCTCCTGCGCGGGGGCTATCCGGAGGTGCTTGCGCGACCGGCCGCTGCCAGGCTTTGGTTCAGCTCATACATCCAGACCTACCTTGAACGCGACGTCCGGGCAGTGAGTGCGGTTCACGATCTTGGTAAATTCCGGCGATTCATCGCCATTGTGGCAAGCCGGCATGGACAAGTGCTCAATCGATCGGATCTCGCGGCGCCCTTGGGCATCAGCGTTCCCGGCGTTTCGGCATGGATCGATATCCTGGAAGCCACCGGCCAGATTCTCGTGATCCCGCCATACTTCGAGAACCTGGGGAAGCGCCTGATCAAGTCGCCGAAGGTCTACATCACCGACTCTGGAATGGCGTGCCATCTGCTCGGCATCGAATCAGAGGCAGAACTGGAGCGCTCACCGTTCCTCGGTGCGTTGTTCGAAGGATTCATCGCGGCCGAGATCGCGAAATCGCAGTTGAACGCGGGGCGCCGGCGGGAGCTCTACTATTTTCGCGATCAACAGGGACTCGAAGTCGATTTCATCATGCCGGCAATGCGGGGGGGCATGCGACTCGTGGAGGCAAAGGCGTCGCGTACGCCCGTGCCTGATATGGCGGACTCGATGCAGCGGCTCGCGACTGCATGGGCGAAACAACGCACGACGCGAAAAGTCGTCGAGTCGCTGCTTATTCACCGCCCATCGAGAGGTGGAACGACCTCTCACGCGCTCGTGTCCGGAATCAAAGCGGTACCCTGGACGACATTCGTCACCGATGTCCTTGAGTAGAGAGTTGACCATGATGCATAAGCTTGCCGCGTACGTGGCGTTGCTAATACTGTCGATCACCGCGGTCAATGCCAATGCACAGGGTTACCCTACAAAACCGATTCGCCTGGTCGTGCCCTATCCGGCGGGCGGTGCCACCGATCTCGTCGCGCGCCTGGCGACCGCCTCGATGGCCGATGCGCTCGGCCAACCGATCGTCGTCGAGAATCGTGCCGGCGCGGCCGGCGTTACCGCGATGGAAGCGGTGGCGAAAGCGCCTAGTGATGGCTACACGCTTATTGCGGTGTTCGACAACTTCAGCAACAACCCGCAGTTGTTCAAGAATGTTGCCTACGATCCGGTGCGCGACTTCGCGCCGATCGCGCTCCTTGTGCGGAGCCCCCAGGTGCTTCTGGTGCATCCGAAAAGCAACCTGAAAACTCTCGATGATTTTGTGAAGCTCGCGAAAATAAAAGGCAATGCCCTCAACTACGCGAGTGCCGGCGCAGGCTCATCGGGCCACCTGACCGTGGAGCTGTTCAAGCTGACCGTAGGCATCGATCTCACGCCGATCCACTACAAAGGCGGCGGCCCGGCGATCAATGACATGCTGGGTGGACAAGTCGATCTGATGTTCACACCCGCGGGCTTCGCGGCGCCCCATGTGAAGAGCGGAAAACTGATCGGGCTCGCGGTGACCTCGACCCGCCGAACCGATCAGCTACCCGACGTGCCCGCGATCGCAGAATCCTATCCGGGCTTCGAAGCGCAGGCGTGGATCGGCTTGCTCGCACCTGCCGGCACGCCGCAGGCAATTGTCGCGCGGTTGAACGCGGAGGTAGTGAAGTCGCTCGCTCGACCCGACGTCATGGGCAAACTCGCAGGACAGGGCTACGAACTGGTCGGCGGGACACCGGAGGCGTTCGGCAACTGGATTCAGGCGGAGTCCGCCAAGTGGGGCCGCGTGATACGGGAACGCACAATCACACTCGATTAGAATCCGGCATCACCTCTCTTGTGATCCCCCCATGCCGAACCCTACCCTTCCCCTTGCCGGACTTCGCGTGCTCGCGGTCGAACAGTACGGCGCGGGCCCCGCGGGGACGGTCTACCTCGCCGACCTTGGTGCCGAGGTCATCAAGATCGAGAATCATCTCGACGGTGGGGACTTCGGCCGCGATGTCGGCCCGCACTTCTTCGGCCCGAAGGACAGCCAGTTCTTCGAGACCTTCAATCGCAACAAGAAGAGCTTCACCCTCGACCTCAAGCATCCCGAAGGCAAAAAAGTCTTTCGTGAGCTGGTGAAGACCGCCGATGCGGTGATCAACAATCTGCGCGGTGATCAACCCGCAAAGCTTGCCATCACCCACGAGGACTTGAAGGCAGTCAACCCCAAAATCGTATGCGTGCATCTGTCGGCCTATGGCCGCGAAGGGTCTCGTGCCGCATGGCCCGGCTATGACTATCTGATGCAAGCCGAGACGGGATTGATGGCGCTCACAGGCGATCCGGAATCCCCACCCGCCAAATTCGGCGTTTCGATCATCGACCTCATGACCGGCCTCGCGGCGTCTTATGCGCTTCTCGCCGGCGTCACCAGTGCGCGTGCAACAGGGCGTGGCCGCGATCTCGATACGAGTCTCTTCGATCTTGCGCTCTACAGCCTCAACTATCCGGGCACGTGGTATCTCAACGGCGGGCATCTCACCGGCAGGGTATCGCGATCGGGCCATCCGTCACTCGTCCCAAGCGAGTTGTACAAGACGGAGGACGGCTGGATCATGATCATGTGCAACAAGGAAAAATTCTGGGGCGTGCTGGCCGACGCGCTCGGCAAACCGGAATGGAAGGATGACCCGACCCTCAACACTTTCACGATGCGCCTCGCCAATCGGGAACGCGTGCGCGACCTGCTCGACGAAGCACTCTCGACGCACACCACCGCACACTGGGTGCAACACCTTGGTGGAACCGTTCCGGTCGCGCCGGTCTACGACGTCAAGGAAGCGCTCGACAGCGGCTACGTGCGCGAACGCGGTGACATCGTCGAGTTCAGCGCGCCGGACGGCCGCAAGGCGAACATGCTCGCTGGCCCGATCCGTCTACCGGGCGTAGAGTTGCCGAAGAATATGGCGCCGGCCCTGGGCGCGGACACCGAAGAGCTTCTGCGCGAGCTGGGCTACGATGATGAAGGAATCGAAGCGTTGCGCAAACAGCGGGTGATTCAATAACGACGCAAGGAGATCTGAACAATGAGCACGGCACCCTCGGCGCGCGCATTACCAAAGACAACAGTATTTGCTGTCCCGAACAGCTCGATCGCAGCCGAATCACTTGGCGTCGTCGAAGGCAAGCGTTCCGCCTCGACGGAAAAGGTCACCGTCAAGCCGCTCATAGTGGGCAACGACATGCTGCTGTTGGAAATTTTTCAGGAGAAAGGCCTCAAGGTTCCCCGGCACCAGCACGATGATCACGAGTCGGTGCTCTACCTCGTGAAGGGGAAGTTGTGGCTCTGGATCGACGGCAAGGAATTTACCGTTGGACCAGGTGATTCATGGACGCATCCGCGCGGCGTACCGCATTACAGCGAGGCGCTTGAGGATTCCGTAGCGATTGAAGTGAAGTCGCCGCCACGGAAGACTTGGTGAGGTGACGAGTTCACCACGGGGGACGCAGAGAGTATCGCAGGTCATTTCGCGGTCTAAGCTGTAGAAGTCGTGACTTGCTCTAATCGGAAATGGCCGGATTCGACCCGTAGCGGGCACTGGCCGATGCCGAAAACGGTCGCTCAAATTCATAGAAGGAGACGTTTCGACGCCATCTCGCGAAGCCATTCGGAAAAGAGCAGCTCAGTCGTGCACTGGCAGCACATCTATCTCGAACGCCCACACTGGAATCCGTATAGCCGCATGTCAATTCGAGATATGTCCTAGGTGACGGCCTGCCGTGGATATTCTGCCGGATGGAGCTGGTCGAATCCGCACACTATGATGCGGCGGCGCCCGCGCACGGGCGATCGAAGCACAGTCGTTTCCAATTCAGGTACGAACATGAAACGGGTGGGTTCGGGGCCGCGCAAGTGGTCGATGGTCGATAACGAGCAGGATTCCCCCGTCGCGGATCGCGGCGGCCGCAGTGTAGCTTCCACCGCCTAACCGACGGGCGACCGTTCATCGCAATTGTCTTGCTTATTTCTGAATATGGTAATCTTCGATCCCGGATTCTCCGGCCGGGAGGCTCGGGGGGTATTCAGCAGGCACCGCACTTGCTGAGACGAGCGGCGCGCAATCGGCAAAATTAAGACTCGGGTTGGACCCGGGCATGGCTGACAAGCGCATCTCCGCAATCCCGACAATCGCATCTCCGCACTCCGCACGTACATCTCCGCACGTGCACCCCCCGGCACGTGCACCCCTTCACACGATCAGATCCAAAACGAGGAACAAGAAGCATGCTTAATGCAAAGCAGTCAATCATGGCCGCAGCCGTGGCCCTCGCCGTAATGGCAGGATGCAGTACAACCCAGCCCCTCACTCCAACAGTTCCTGCCGCCGCTGCTCCCGCAGCGCCGACGGTCCCACAACAAGTCCAGGACCGCCTGGCCGAGCTCAACAATCGCGAACAACAACTCGTTGCGCGTCAGCAGGAGATCGAAAAGCGCCTAAAAGTCGCGCAAGACACCGAACGAATAGCGTTTATCCACCGCGCTGAGATGCCAGATCGAATCGCAAGTGCCATCGCGGCGGATAAACCTTGTTGGACTAATGCGCCGAGACGGCGCCTGCTATGGGGATTGTAAGCGCGCCCGGGGCGCTTGTGAGGGCCCGAGGCATGCGGCCCGCGTCGTCTGACGTGGTAAGCGGGAACTGACCAGCGTGAGCGAGGCCGTTTGACGCGTGAGGAGCGGCGTATGTGGGTTGCGGGCAACACCGTTTGCCGAGCCAGCACGAGCGATCTCCTGACCGAATCGAGCCACGCGAACAGACGTGATCGAACATCGGCGCGTCACGGCGGACCCCGTGCAGGGGCGATCGGATCGGCCCGCGGCGCGGTGGGCAACACGATCAACACCACCTGCATGGTGCCTTGCCCACAGGCGGGACAGCGCAAGATGTCGATCTTGGCCACCCGCGCCATGAACTCTCGCGCCGATTCCATCGCCACCGGATCGGGTGGCAGCACATCCAGGGCAGCACGCGCCTTGGCGAGTAGTTGGGACTTGTGCGCCGGGGCCAGCAACCCGTAATGACGGATTCGTTTGAATCCCTGTGGCAGCACATGCTGCATGAAGCGTTGCACGAATTGTTCGCCGGGAATGCGAATCACGCGCTTGCCGCCGTGCTGATCGGCACGCACGCGCAGCTTCACGTGGTCCGCCTCGATGCCAAGGATGCGCTCGTTGGAGATCGCGGTGCGGTGCGTGTAACGGGACAGATACTCAAGCACTTGCGCCGGTCCGCCCATCGGACTCTTGGCGTAGACCACCCAGCGATTGGCAAGCAGGGCCTTGCGTCGTTCTTTCCAGGCGTTGGCTTGTGGATCACGTGTGAGCCCGGGACGGGCCCGATCCATCGCCGCCAGAAACTTGCCGCGAATCACATCCGAGAGCGCATGCACCGGGAACAGGAAGCGCGGGTTGCGCCGGGGGCTCTTCCACTGCCCCTCTGCATCCAGTCCGCCGCAGCTCACCAGTGCGTGCACATGGATATGACGGCGCAGATCCTGCGTCCAGGTATGCAGCACCAAGCTGATGGCCACCTGCGCCCCCAGCCAGCGCGGGTTGGCGGCGAATTCGTTCAAGGTCTGCCCGACGCAGCCAAGCAGCGTCTCGTAGAGCCAACGCGAATGCGCCCCGGCCAGCGCGTTGAGCGCGTGCGGCACGGTGAACACCATGTGCGCGTAGGGTACCGGCAACAGCTCGGTGAGCCGGGCCGCGGTCCAGGCTTCCTTGGCGCGTGTCTGACATTGCGGGCAGTGCCGGTTACGGCAGGAATGAAACACATGGTGGGCATGCCCGCAGCGCGCACACTGCAGGCGATGCCCACCCAACGCTTCGGTACGACACGCGAGGATTGCCCGCCACGCACGTCCCTGGGTGGCACTCAGGATGTGCGTGGCGAGGTAAGCGGCCCCGAAGCGGCGCAGTACCTGCGCCAGCCCGGCCACGTCAATGCCCGCTCAGTGCCGCTTGGGGAGGGCGGCCAACAGATCGAGCCGATCGGCATTGGCCGGGGCGCGAAACTGTGGCGACACCAGATGCAGGTAGCGGGTGGTGGTGCTCAGCTGGTTGTGACCGAGGAACTTCTGGATCGAGTGCAGATCGACCCCTGCTTCCAGCAAGTGCGTCGCGAAACCGTGACGCAGCGAGTGAATGCCGCCGGCTTTGGTCAACCCGGCGTGGTGGTGCGCGGCCCGGTAGGCACGCTGCGCCCACTGGATGGAGCGCGGGCTACTTCTATCGCGCCCGCTGAACAGCCACTCCCCGGGCTGACGAGCGCGCCAGTATTGACGCAACACCACCAGCAGCGTGGGCGAGAGCAGCGTGTAGCGATCCATCGCCCCTTTGCCTTGCTCGATCCGCAGACACATCCGATCGGCGTGGCTATCGATGTCGGCGACTCGCAATCGACAGACTTCGGAGACGCGTAGCCCGGCTGCGTACACCGTCATCAACATCGTTCGACTGGCGAGATCATCGGCGGCCGCGAACAGCCGCGCGATCTCCTCGCGCGCCAACAGTTGCGGTTGACGCTGCGGCACCTTCGGCCGGGGAATGAGGATCGCCGCCTCGCGACGCTTGAGCACCTGCCCGTACAGGAACCGACACGCGCTGGCCGCCTGGTTGACCGTGCTATAGGACAGCTTGCGATCCTTGAGCATGTGCAACAACCACGCTTCGATCTGCTCGGCCTCCAAACCCACCAAACCGCTGTTGTTGTAGTAGCGCGACAAGCGCACCAGCGCCTCGATGTAGCACTCCTGCGTGCGCAGCGAAAACCCGCGCACCACCATCGCATCGCGCATCTGTTCGCGTAGCTTCGACATGATTGGCTCCTTGAGTCTGGGGAACATTCCCCAACATCAAGGTAATGCCGACGCTCACAGCGCGCTCGCAGCTCGCGTCAAGCGCGCTGCTCTTCCCTCACCGTTCTTTCGCCACCGCGAAGCGGTTTAGTCCAACAAGAAGTCGCCAGCCTAAGCGACGGGTTATAAGGCGTCATGGTACTATATATACATACAGTTTCAGGCATGGCGGTCTTTTCGATTCAGGTACTTGGCTGAATATAGGCCATCCTAAAACAAAACAGCAAGGGCGTCGAGAGGGAAGGAGGCGGGCGTATGTCGAGGGAATGGCGTGTCACGGATGGTGCAGCGCCGCATTTGCAGCCGCCGCGGCTGCTCGATCAATTGCGGGATCGCATCCGGCTCAAGCATTACAGCATCCGAACCGAGCAGGTCGACATCGACTGGGTGCGTCGTTTCATCCTGTTCACCGGCATGCGCATCCTCGAGCTGCTCCGGCTGCGCGTGAAGGACGTCGAATTCACCCGGTATGATCTGCACGCATGTGCTCAATCGCGGCGGGCGTGGGGTGGTGAGTCCGCCCGATCGCGACGGACCTCGCACCGGCTTGTTTCCGCAGATGGGCCGTGCTCGCTCCCGCACGCAGCGATATTTTCCCTCTACGCAGCGAGCCACTTCGCCCCGCGCGCAAGAAGCGCATCGAGAATCTCGCCCTGCGCGGTCGGAAGCGCGGTGTTGACCTCCGTCCCGCGCTGGGATTGCATGTAGGCGAGGTGTTGGTAGCCGGCCGGAAACCGCCCGAGTCGTGCGGGGTCCAACGTCAGCTTTGCACCCGGCACAACCGGGTCCATGCGGTCCTTTTCATAGATGCAGCGGCGCTCGGCGATGCGCCAGATCCCCTGACGTTTCTCGAAAAAATCATAGAAGCGGCCGGTGCACGCGACATCGACGTCCACGTCGTCCGCTTTGCCGCGCGTCATGATGGTCATGCGGGTCTGCGCGATGGCGCGCCCACCAGCAAGGGTAACCATCGTGCCGCCGAGAACGTGCATCGACCGCGCGCCCTTCGACCACGATTCCTGGGCGTTCCGAATGAAGCCATCGAAGTTGCCGTGATACCAAGTGGCGGTCATCGTCGCTTCCGGATGAACAGTCGAGCGCAGCCGCTCCCAATCGCCCGAGTCACGGGCCACCGCCCAGGCCTGCACGACTTCCATGATCGCGAATTTGTCGAGCGTGTCTTGCATGATTCGTCCGTCCTTAGTCGAGGGTAACGCCGGCCTTGCGAATCAGGCCGATCCATTTATCGATTTCCGACTTGATGAGCGCGTCCGTCTCGGCAGGGCTCAGTCGGAGACTTCGACCGGCGCCCTGTTCGAGCGCCGTTCGTACCTCTGGGAGGCGTGTTGCCTTATCGATTTCGGCACGCAGTTTGTCGATGATTGCGGGCGGCGTACGAGCCGGTGCGAACAGTCCGAACCAACTTTCCATCTCCCAGTCGAAGACTTTGGTTTCATTGAAGGTCGGGACGTTGGCAAGCCCGCTGATGCGCTCTTTCGTTGAAATCGAGAGCGCCTTGACGCGCCCTCCATCGATAAATGGCTTGGCGGTCGTGGTGTTGTCGTAGAAGAGATCGACCCTGCCGGCAAGGAGATCCTGATACGCGGGCTGCGCGCCCTTATACGGCACCTTGAGAATGTCCAGACCAAGCACCGTGGTCATCACCGCGGCACCGACATACTGACCGGAGCCCGGACCGCTGGTGGCGATGGTGAGTTTGTTAGGATTGGCTTTCGCGTGCGCGATCACTGCTTGCAGCGTATCGAACGGCAGATCGCGGCGGCCCACCATGATGTATGAATGACTGACGACAAGACTGATCGGCACGAGATCTGCGAGCGCGTCGTAACCGGGCTGCTTGTACATCCCCATGTTGAGCGCGATATTGCTGAGCCCACCGACCAGCAGGGTGTAGCCATCGGGTGCCGCGCGAACCACCGCATGGGTGCCAAGAAGCGTTCCCGAGCCGGGTCGATTCTCGACGACGAATTGCTGCCCGAGTTGTTCGGACAACTTCTGCCCGAGCACCCGGCCGACCAGATCGAAGCCACCGCCCGGTGACGAAGGCGCGATGATCTTGACCGGGCGCGCTGGATACTCCTGCGCATGCGCCGCGCACTGCGCACTGCATACGAAAACGGCGGCGAGTCTCACTATCCACAAACGAACTGTCATTGGTTTTCCCGGTTTGGCGTGTTCGGCTTTTCGCTTGGCGTTTCCCGTTTCCCTGGTTCCCGATTCACCCGTTACGCGCGCCGTTTCACTTCGTTCCGTCGCAGATCGGCGCGAACTGCTCCCGTGCAATCACATCCACCTTTGCGCCGGCGGCTCCAAATGCAGGATCTGCATCGATTGGTGGATCGCTCGGCGAGCGCAGGAACCCGATCAGCATTTGATCTCGCCCCGGGTATTCCTCGCGTTTCGCCACATGGCCAAAGCCGCCCCGCACCACCGCAAGCTGCCGGATGCTGCAGAGAACGAAAAATGACGAGCCCACCGATGAACCGACCTGGCGCATCTCGATCGCCACAACCGAAGCGCGAGGCCGGCGCTCGATTTCGCGCACCGTGATGTCCATCGTCGCGCCGGGTTGCTTGGAATGTGATTCGTACAACTGCGCCTGCGCGCCGGGCGCGGTACACGCAACCAGCACGGTGAAAAGAGTCCTCATTGCGTGTACCAAGGGACGATGCGCTATCGAGGAGGAATGGCGAATACCCGCGGCGGGACGGTGCGCACGGAGCCTGACGGATTGGCGCCCGTGCCTACCGGCGCGTGCGGCGTGGGTGAGAACAAACCACCCGGGGGCAGCGGCGCTTCCACCACCGGCCATTGCACGGCCGTCACATCGGCATGGAATACCGGGTACTGGGTGGTCACGTTCACCACCTTGAGGACGTTGTCGTGGTACTGCAGCACGCCGCGCAATACACCACCGACTTCCTGCATGCGCGCAAAGTGCGGCAACGCGGCGACGATCTTGGCGGCCTCCTCGTCGAACGGTTTGATCACGACTCGCGCTACGAAGGGCGGCGTCAGATTGGTCTCGGTGAGCGTCTCGAAGCGCACGATCTCCTCGACCTGCGTGGTACCGATCGGGTAACAGCGCTCTGATCCGTAGCGCGCGATAAACGCCGCGCTCGGCGTGAAGCGCACCGCGCCTGCCACCGGCTGGTCGCGAAACGCGAAGACCGGTATTGTCTCGGCGCTCGCGTGGCCAAGTGCCTCGAGCTTTTGCATCATCACGAAGCCACGCAACGGATCGGCGCCATGATACGGCGCGCGCGTGAGCAGGTTGTAGTAGGTAAATGTGGGCGCAGGCTGCTCGATTCCGCCCGGCCCGCGGTAGCGAAAGCCATCGAGCGTGTTTTCGTCCGCCTGGCCGGATTCGGGCAGCCCCAGGCAAATGCGGGTGCGCGCCGCCCCGTCGGGCGTGATGAGGTAGGCATCGAGCGCGGCGCGAACGCGCTCCGCGGTCACACCCCCAGCGAGCTTTGTCAGCACTTCTGGGCGAATCGCATTTCCCATCCGGGTGGTGAGCGCGCGCCCCTCCTCGGCGATGACTTCGAACCCACGTTCCTCACGCGCGAATTCATACGCGACCGGCTGCGGCTCGAGATAGCGTTGCAGCGATTGATCCGCGAATATTTTCTTGAACTCCGATGTGAGCACCCAGGCCTCGAAGTTCTGATGCGGCGTGCGGGCGATCGCCTCGAATACGTCGACTCCATTTTCGTTGCGCTTCCAGGCGAAGGACAGTATTTCGGCATTGCGCTCGGCGCCGGCCATCAGGAAGCAGGCCTGCCCGGTCGATGCGGCGTAGCCCTTCCAGTTCAGCGTGTACTCGGTGGCCCCATCGGCGAGCGCCTTGGCGTCCATGTAGCCCTGCGCCGCGAAAAACGCATAACGTGCACCGATGTGCTGAAGCTGCGGTTGACGCGGATCGATCACCGCGCGAAACGCGGCCGGCGTCCAGTCGAAGCGAATGTCAGTCGGCCCCATGCCATCCTGCGGGCGGGTCATCTCGACCGGCGCGCACGGACGCGCGTAGTAGACGGTCGTGCGGCGCAGATGCTCATCCAGCGCGCGTTTGAAATTTTCGCTGCGTGGCGCGCTCGGCTTGCCGGCGATCCACCCGCGCTCGGCGGCGTACCACCAGCCCCCACCGGCCGCGGCGCCAAGCACGACCAGCGAGGCCAATCCGACGATGAATTTTTGCAGCATGTTGGAGAGTATGCGCGCTACGGTTCAGTGCATCGACGCGGTCAGTGGAATGGTCCGGCCAGGTTCACCATCCGGAAAAGCGTTGCCACACGGTCTCGATCTTGCGGCCGCCACGTACCACGTGATAGTCGGGATGTTGCGCGCCGGTGGCGCAGGCATGATTGGGCAGGATGCGAAGGCGCGTGCCGATCGGGAAGTGCGCGGCATCGATGTGTCGCTGATCCCGCTGCGCCACGATGCTGTGCTCCTGATTCGCATCGGCCATGATGAAGCCCTCGATGGGCCGACCATCGATATCGCAGACGACGCCGTAGCCCTGATCGATGCGCTGTTTGGCGGTTCCGCGATCGCGTGACATCGCCATCCAGCCGGCATCGGTGATGAGCCACCCCTTCTCACGCTGATGGCCGATTACCGTGGCAAGGACCGAGAGCGCGATGTCGTCGATCGCGCACACGTCCAGCCCGGCCATCACCAGATCGAAAAATACGAAGACGCCGGCGCGCACTTCGGTCACGCCGTCGAGCCGTTCAGCATAGGTCGCAGTCGGTGTGGAGCCGACGCTCACGACCTTGATCGCATGACCCGCCTCGCGCAACATCGCGGCCGAGCTGACGACCGCCTCGCGCTCGCGTTCGGCCATGCCGCGGATCGCCGCGATCGATGTACAGTTGTACGAGTCGCCGGCGTGGGTCATGACCCCGCGCAGCAGGGCGCCGGCGCCCTGCAATGCGGAGGCAATCTCAAGCAGCACGGGATCGCCGGGTTTGACCCCCGATCGATGGCCGTCGCAATCGATTTCAATCAGCACCGGGAATCGCATGGTACGCGCGCGCCCGCCCGCCTCGACCATGCGCGCGGCCTCCACACTATCCAGCACGATCGACAGTTCTGCCCCGCTCCGGCGCAGGCGTGCCACATGATCGAGCTTGCCGGGCGCGATCCCCACCGCGTACAGCATGTCGCGCATGCCGTGCTCGAAGAAGTAGTCGGCTTCTTTCAAGGTCGAGACGGTGATCGGTCCGTTCGCACCCGCATGCGCGAGGCGTGCAACCTCGATGCACTTGGGCGTTTTCACATGCGGGCGCAGGGTCGAGCCAAGCCCATGCACCTTCGCTCGCATGCGGGCGATATTGCGCTCGACCTTGCCGGCGTCGAGGACGAGGCATGGCGTATCGAGCTCGTCGAGGGTCATTGTATGGCGCTCGATTCGCTGGTCCGCTTCAAAGGACTGCTCGCGTGCGCAGATCCTGGATCTGCGTGTCGGTGTATCCGAATTCGCGCAACACTTCATCCGTGTGCTCGCCCAGCTCCGGCGTTGGCCGAACGATCTTCGCCTGCGTGCGGGAGAGCCTGGTGGCCTGCCCGATCAGCGTGACCTCGCCCCGCAGCGGATGCGCAACCGTCTCGGCGATCTTCATGTGGCGCACCTGCGGATCGGCGAACACCTGGTCCATCGTATAGATCGGGCCGCACGGTACGCCCGCCTTGTTGATGGCCTCGATCCATTCCGCGGAAGGCTTCGTGGCCAGCGTGCGATTCAGCTCATCATTCAACGCCTGCCGGTTCTTGCTGCGCGCCTTGCCGTCGATGTACTCGGGCTTCTTGTGCAGATCTTCGCGCCCCATCACCTTGCAAAGGCGCCCCCACATGCCATCGCCCGACGCGCCGATGTTGATGAAGCCGTCCTGCGTGCGATAGGAGGAAGTCGGCATGCCGGTCGGATGGTCGTTGCCCACCTGTCGCGGAATTTCCTGATTGACGGTGTAGCGGGCCGCCTGGAAATCGAGGAGACCGAGACCCGCATGCAACAGGCTCGATTGCACCCACTGCCCTTCGCCGGACGACTGGCGTTCATAGAGCGCCGTCATCACGCCAAGCGCGGCGTAAAGCCCGGCCGCGATGTCGCACACGGCCGCGCCCGCCCGCATCGGGCCCTCACCGGGCTTGCCGGTGACCAGCATGATGCCGCTCATGCCTTGCGCAATCTGATCGACGCCGGGGTAATCGCGATAGGGGCCGTCCTGACCGAACCCCGATACGGAGGCGAGGATGATCCGCTTGTTCACCTTGCGCAGCGCTTCGTAGTTGATGCCCAGCCGATCCTTCACGTCGGGGCGATAGTTTTCAACGACAACGTCGGCATCGCGCACCATGCGCATGAATACCGCAACCCCATCCGGTGCCTTGAGATTGAGCGTCATCGAGCGCTTGTTGCGATGCAGGTTCTGCATGTCCGGACTGTCGCGCGCGCCGGTCTGGTTGGCGTTTGGATCGAGCCCAGGGGGCGATTCGATCTTGATCACGTCCGCGCCGAAATCGGCAAGCTGGCGCACACAGGTCGGACCCGCCCGGGCGCGGGTAAGGTCGAGCACGCGGAGTTTGGCGAAGGGCGTACCGGCGGGAATGTGTGGCATGTGATGGATCCAGACGGATGGGGACTTGGCGATTCTAAGGGCAACGCACCATCAATGGTGCCTTCAAGCGCGCCCGGAGACGATCGGGCTCAGCGGCGAACTTCGCGCTGAAAAACGTCGAGGCAACGCGCCTTGGCGCGCACGAAGTCATCCGCCGTCAGCGTTTCCGGATGGCGTGGGCGCGCGGCACGAAAGGGCACGATCTCGGCGATCCGCGTCGGGCGCCGCGTGAGGAGCAACACCTGGTCGGCGAGGTACACCGCTTCTTCCAGATCGTGCGAGACGAGAATCATCGTCGTGCGCGTCGCCTGGAAGATGTCCTGCAATTTATCGCGCATGAAGAGTGTCATTTCGTAGTCGAGCGCCGAAAACGGTTCGTCGAGGAACAACACTTCCGGATGCGGGGCGAGTGCGCGCATGATCGAAACAAGTTGCTGCTGCCCGCCCGAAAGCTCGTACGGGTAGCGATGCAGATCGAACTTGATCTCGAATGATTCGACCAGCTCGTCGGCGCGCCGGTTGTATTCGGCTTTGCTTTGCCCGGCGAGCTTGAGCGGGTATTTGATATTGTCGATCGCGCGCTTCCATGGAAACAGCGCCTCGCGATAGTTCTGGAAAACGTAGCTGATCTTGGTGTCCGAGAGCGTCTTGCCCTCGAACAAGACTTCGCCCGCGTCCATCGGCAAGAGCCCGGACACCATATTGATCAGGGTCGATTTGCCGCAGCCGTTGGGGCCGAACACCGAAGTGATCTGCGCCTTCGGAATATCGAGGTCGAAGTTCGTATAGAGCGGCTGGCCCTGGAAGCTCTTGTAGAGGCCACGGATAGTGATGTGGGTGCCGTTCGGCGCGGACGCGGCCGTTGCCAGCCCAAGCGCGGCGCTGCCCGATGCCGGTGCGTTCACTTGCCGCCCTTCAATTTTCCAGCCTTCACTTGCCGCCCCAGTGGACGAACTTGCGCTCGATCAATATGAAAAGAAGATTGAGGCCGTAACCGAGCACGCCGGTGCCGAAGATCGTCGCGTACATCTCCGGCATGTTGAAGATCATCTGTGCGTTGATCACGCGCTGACCCAGCCCATCGGTGGAGCCGATGAACATCTCGGCCACGATCACGATCACGAGCGCGAACGACACGCCGGTACGCATCCCAACGAATGTCTGCGGCAGCGACTCGAGCAACGTGACATCGAGCATGACCCGCAATCGGGAGGCGCCCATCACGCGCGCCGCCGCCTGACGAGTCTTGCGTGCATTCATCACGCCGTACGCCGTGTTGAAGAGAATCAACAGGCTCGCGCCGAAAGCGGCGACGGCGATCTTTGTCCCTTCACCGACGCCGAGAATCACGAGAAACAACGGAAAGAGCGCGGAGGCGGGTGTCGAGCGGAAGAAGTCGATGACGAACTCGACCGACCCGTACAAACGTGCGGAGGAACCGAGAACGATCCCAAGCGGCACCGAAATTGCCACCGCGATGACGAAGGCGAGCAGCGTGCGCCTGACGGTGATCAGAAAGTCGTTGATGAGCGCCCCGCCGACAAATCCATCCCAGATCGCCCGGAATGAATCTTGCGGCGAAGGCAGCAGCACCGGATCAATGAGTCTCGATTGGTAGAGAAGCCACCAGACGAACACAAAGACGACCGCGCCGAGAGCGGGGGTGAGGGCGGCTAGCTTTTCGCGGAGCATTTCTAAGACGTCAAAATTGAACCACAGAGGACACAGAGGACACAGGGGAAATCGAAGGACATGTTCGCCATATATCGTGAGCCTCTGATCCCACGCGCAGCACCGATTTATCCGAAGCGCGTAGTCACCTGGCTAAACTGCGTCCTCGGCGTCCCCTGTGGTTCAAGATCGACGATCGAGCTCGACGATTGAGATCGAAGAATCAGTAGGTCTTTAGAAAGGACTTCACATCGATCTTGCTCTTCACCAACCCTGCGGTCGTCGCGAGGTCGGTGAGCTTCTGGAAGTCGGCGATCTGCGCGGCCGACAGATCGCGCACCATGTGATAGTACGAGAGCGGCACGGTCTGAGCGATTTCGGGCGCGGTGTTCATGTGTTTGCTCAACAGATCGCGCGCTGACGGATCGTCATTGCCGTCCTTCAGCGCCTTGGCCCACGCGCGTGCAAGACGCTCGGCGACCTGCGGTCGCTCCTTGAGAAACTTGTCGCCCATCACACCACCCGCCATCACGGCGCAGGCGTCGGGCCGACCGAGCATGTGTGAGGCGATCACACCCGATTCGAGCTTCCGCGCGACACCGCGGTGCACGAGCATGCTCACGATCGGCTCGAGCGTATAGGCGACTTCAAACTGGCCCGACTGCAGCGCGGCGATGTGATTGGCCATCGGCTGCTCTTGCATCGTGTAGTCCTTGGCGTCTTCCAGACCGATGTTCTTCAGCACACCCTTGGCGACGAACAGGTTGCCGGGCCCGGGCGCCGACATGATGCGCGCCCCCTTCAGATCCTTGAGCGACTGGATCGTCGTATTCTTCGCCGACACGACGAACGCCTCGAGCTGGTACTTGGTGTTCTGGCAGTTGATCGAGAAATAGCTCGCCGTGCCGGGCCGCAGCGCGTTGATGTTGGCGCCTTCCAGTGACAGAAGATTCGAGGCGGTATCGATGTCGCCCTTGACGAGGGCTTGCACGATCAACGGATGCGTGGCGAGCGGAACCCCTTCAACGTCGAGATTCTCGGCCGCGAAATACCCGCGCTCGCGTGCGATGAAGTACGGCATCGCGGAGGAGGCGATGAAAAGTCCCATCTTGACCTTGTCTTGCGCGATCGCCTGCGGCGCGATGAACGCCGCCCCCGCGATTGCAGCAAACAGCAAGGCCGACAAAATTCTACGCATGTGAATGCTCCTGAATAGATCGAATGGCGTGTTGCGCGGAGGCGGTGCCCCGGTCGCATCGATAGGTTGTATCGCCGTCCGCATCATAATATAAGACACCACCCTCCCCAAATCCTGTCAGGACCCATCGAGAAATCATGATGACCGCACGCACCGTTCAGCATCCAGAAGGCATCGGACAATCCGTGCTGCGTCGCGAGGACCGCAAGTTCCTCGCCGGCAACGGGCAGTATGTGTCCGACCTGCGGTTCGAAGGCGAGTTGCACTGCGCGTTCGTGCGCTCCCCGCACGCCCATGCGCGGATTCGTTCGATCGACACCGGCGCGGCAGCCGATGCGAAAGGGGTGATCGCCGTCTATACCGGCCAGGACATGGCGTCAGACAACGTCGGGTCGATGATCCCGCTATGGCGCATCCCCGGCGTGAACGGCACGAAGATGAATGAGCCTTCGCGCTTTGGGCTGTCGCGCGGCGCCGTGCGGCACGTCGGCGAAGCCGTCGCGATGGTGGTCGCTGCCACGCGCGAGCAGGCACTCGATGCGGCGGAGCTGGTGACGGTCGATTGGGAGCCGCTCCCCGCGGTCGTTGATGTTCGCGATGCGGCAAAGGCCGATGCGCCGCAGATTCATCCGGAGGCACCGGGCAATCTCACGGTGCGATTCCAACGCGGCAATGAACTTGCGGCCAATGAAGCGTTCGCCAAAGCCCGGCATGTGGTCGAGGTCGATCTGGTCAATCATCGGATCGCGTGTGCGGCGCTGGAGCCTCGTGCGGTCATCGCCATGGCCTCGGCGAATCGCGGCCTCGACGGGCACGAGCTCCTTATCTACTCTGCTACACAGGTGCCGCATCACATCCGCAAGTTCGTTGCCGAGCAATTGAACCTGCCGGAGAACTCGGTGCGCGTGATCAGCCCGGACGTAGGGGGTGGCTTCGGTACCAAGGGCAAACACTATCCGGAAGAAATCGTCCTGGCATGGGCAGCGCGCAAATTGCATCGCCCGCTGAAATGGGTGTCGACCCGGAGCGAAGCTTTCGTCTCCGACTATCAGGCGCGGGACCATGTCACGCATGCGGCGCTTGCGCTCGATGCGAATGGGAAGTTTCTTGCGCTGCGCGTCTCGACGCTTGCTGCCATCGGTGCGTATGTGTCGACCGTTGGTGCCGCGGTGCCCACCTCCGTCTACACCGGTGTGCTGTCGGGCCCGTACCAGATCCCGGCGATCTTCGTCGATGTGAAAGCACTCTTCACCAACACGGTGCCCACCGACGCCTACCGCGGCGCGGGGCGGCCGGAAGCCTGCTATGTGCTGGAAAGCCTGGTCGAAGCGGCAGCCGCGCAGACAGGGATCGATCGGATCGAGCTGCGGCGTCGCAATTTCATCCGCGTCGAGCAGATGCCGTTCACCACCGCGGTCGGACCGACCTACGATTCCGGAAACTTTTCCAAGGTGTTCGACCACGCGTTGAAAATCGCCGACTACGCGGGATTTCCGGCCCGCCGCACCGCCGCGGAGAAGCGCGGTCTCGTCCGCGGATTCGGCGTGTGTTACTTCGTCGAGAGCTCCGGCGTCGCGCCGTCGAAATATGCCGGCATGTTCGGGGCGCGCGCCGGATTTTTCGATTCCGCCGATATCCGGGTTGCCGCCGACGGCAGCCTGCTCGTGTGCTGCGGCACGCACAACCACGGTCAAGCACACGTCACGACCTACGCGCAGGTCGTCTCCGAGAAGATCGGCGTGCCCCTGTCGATGATCGAAATCTTCGAAGGCGATACCGCTCGCGTTCCCTATGGCACCGGAACGTTCGGCTCGCGCTCTATGGTGATCGCAGGTTCCGCGATCGTCATGGCAACCGCCAAGATCATCGAAAAAGCCAAGCGCGCCGCCGCCCACTTGATGGAAGCGGCAGAGAAAGATGTCGAGCATGCGATCGTCGCCGGTGCGGGCGAGTTTCGCGTGGCGGGTACGGACCGCAAGGTCACCTGGGGCGAAGTCGCGCGCGCAGTCACCTACGCGCACAACCTGCCGGCCGGCATGGAACCGGTCCTGCATGAGAACGCGTTCTTCGATCCGACCAATCTCACCTGGTCGAATGGCGCGCAGATCTGCGAAGTAGAGATCGATCCGGCGACGGGTGTGACGACGCTCATCAACTACGCCTCGGTCGATGACATCGGCACCGTCATCAATCCGATGGTCGTGGAAGGCCAATTTCACGGCGCACTCGCGCAGGGCATTGGGCAAGCCATGTTCGAGGCGACTGCGTACGACAACGGAACCGGGCAAATCTTCACCGGCTCGTTCATGGACTACGTCATGCCGCGCGCGGACACCATGCCATCGATCACCGCGGTGACTGACGAATCACAACCTTGCACGCACAATCCCCTCGGTGCCAAAGGCTGCGGCGAGTCCGGCACGATCGGCGCCCCCGCCGCGATCGCGAGCGCCATGCTCGATGCGCTGGGTCCGCTTGGCGTCAAAGATCTCGCAATGCCGTTCACCTATGAGAAGGTGTGGCGGGCGATTCAGAAAGCAAGGGAATAACGTCAGAGCCGCGGACAGGTTGGTGTCGCGCAGCCCGCGCTACGACAACGGGATGACGCGGGGAAGCGCGACGATCAACCCGTCCCTACCACGCGTTATAACCGCCATCCACCAGCAGGTCCGCGCCGGTCATGAAGCTTGACGCTTCGCTTGCAAGGTAGAGCGCGCCGCGCGCGATTTCTTCGGGCAGGCCGAGTCGTCCGAGCACGTGCCGCGGGCCACTCACCTTGCGCGCTTCTTCCATCGTGCCGAAGCGAAGCGGCATGCGATCGGTTTCGGTGGCGCCGGGCGACAGTGTGTTGACCCGGATGTTCTGCTTCGCGTGATCGATCGCCATCGCGCGTGCCAATGAGATCAGCGCGCCTTTGGTCCCGCAATATGCGGCGCGCTCGTAGGTGGCGGTACTGCCGAGCTGGCTCGCGATATGAATGATCGAGCCACCGCCCGCCTTTGTCATGATCGGAATGACCCACTTGCTCATCAGGAATGCACTGCCCACATTGACCGCGAAGACCTGGTTCCAGACCTCGGGCGGGCAACTCTCGACGGTGTGATTCGGATCGCGCGCCGCGGCGCCATTGACCAGCACGCGGATCGGACCCAACTCTTTTGCCGCACGCTCGACAGCGGCCTTGGTCTCATCGGGGGAGGTCACATCGCAGACGATCGCGAGGCTCTTCTGCCCGGTCGCCGCAACCAATCGGGCGGTCTCCTCGACGTTCTCGCGCATGATGTCGAGGCAGGCGACGCTTGCGCCCGCGGAGGCGAACTCAAGCGCGATGGCGCGGCCGATGCCTCCACCGGCCCCGGTGATGATGGCGACCTTTCCGGTCAGCTTGAAATGTTCCAGCGACATGGTGTGCTCCGTTGATGTCGATATGCGTGACGGCCCAGGGACAATAGTGCCAGAATAGAAGCGCGCGCCCCGGCAAGGAATCGTTCAACGCCACGTTGGCCTAGTTTGCTATGCGACAAGCGCTCCGGCGCCGACCCTTGCGGGCCCATTGAATCTGGAGTTGCCATGGCTGCTACGCGTAACCTCTTCTCATCCCTTATTGCCGCCTTGACGTTGATCGGCGCTTCAGCCCACGCGCAGGAGTGGCCGGTCAAGCCGGTACGCATCATCAACCCGTTTCCCGCGGGCGGCGGCACCGACACTTTCGCACGTCCGCTCGCCGCCAAGCTCACCCAAGCGCTCGGGCAGCAATTCATCATCGAGAATCAAGGTGGCGCCGGCGGCACGGTGGGCGCGGCCAACGCCGCGAAGGCCGCAGCGGACGGCTATACGCTCCTCATGGGCGCGGTGCATCACACCATCGCCGAGAGCCTGTACACACGCCTGCCCTATCGCCTCGAGCGTGATTTCATTCCGGTCACCTTGATCGCATCCGTGCCGCAGGTGATCGTCGTGCATCCGAAGCACGGCAACATCAAGACCCTCAAGGATCTGCTCGATTACGCCAAAGCAAATCCGGGCAAGCTGAATTTCGGGTCCGCCGGGAACGGCACCGCGCACCATCTCGCCGGTGAGTTGTTCAAGACCATGACGACCGTGAGTCTTGTACATGTCCCCTACAAAGGCGCCGGGCCCCTCATGACCGATCTGATCGCGGGCCAGATCGACATGGCGTTCGACGGCATGGGCACGTCCTCCAATCAGATCCGCGCGGGCAAGTTGGTCGCGCTCGCCGTGGCCGCGAGCGCACGCACGCCCGTGTTCCCGAATCTGCCGACGGCGAACGAGGCGGGCGTTCCAGGGTATGAAGTCACGACCTGGTATGCGCTCTGGGCGCTCAAGGGCACACCAGTCGGTGTCGTCGAGCGGCTGTATCCGGAAATCGTGAAGATCCTGCAGCAGCCGGATGTCAAAGATATCTGGGCAAGCCAGGTCGCGACCGCCGGTGGTCAGCCACCCGCGGCGTTCGGCCAGTTCGTGACGAGCGAAATCGCCAAGTGGGCCAAGGTCGTGAAGGACTCGGGGGCAACGATCGACAACTAGTATTTGCCGAGCAGAACGCTTGGCAGCCATGTTGCGATCGGTGGCCAACCCAGCACGAGCGCAAGAAGAACCAATCCGAAAATAACGTAGGGCGTCACCGCGCTATAGACCTGTCGCATCGTGATGTGACTGGGCGCCACGCTTTTCATCGTGAAGAGCAGCATGCCGAACGGCGGGGTGAGCAACCCGAGTTGCATGCAGATCAGGAATGCGACACCGAACCATATCGGATCGAAGTTGTAGAACTGCACGAGCGGGATGAAGAAGGGCAGCGTGATCAGCATCATGCTCACCTGGTCGATGAAGCAGCCGAGTACGATCAGGATCGCCATCATCGCAAGCATCACCGCCCATGGGCCGAATCCCGCATCGCGAATCGCGCCTACCATGCCGTTCGTTGCGCCTGAAAACGTGAGCACCTGCGAGAACGTCGTGGCACCGACGATGATGAAGAGAATGATGCCTGAGATGGCAGCCGTTCCCATCAGCGCGCGCATCAGGTTGGCGAGGGTCAGCGCGCGATAGAGCCACGCCACCGCGACCGTCGCCACGGCACCGATTGCCGCCGACTCCGTGGGTGTCGCCCAGCCGGCGACCATCGCGAGAATCACGACGACGAAGATGATCACCAAGGGCATGACATAGAGCAGCAACGGCTTCCAGCGCGCCCAGCCCGTCACCGACTCGTGCTCGAACACCGGCGCGAGCAGAGGGTTGAGGTGCGCACGCACCACGATGTACGCCACGAAGGCGAGCGACATCAACATCCCCGGCAGGATTCCGGCGATCAACAGGTGCGAGATCGAGATGCCCGAGAGGCTGCCCAGAAGAACGGTGAGCGCCGAGGGCGGAATGAGCATATCGACGCCACCGATCGCCATGATCGGACCCATCGCCATGTTCGGGTGATACCCGCGACGCAGCATCTCCGGCAGCAACAGGCTCCCGAGCAGTGCGGTGGTCGCGATGGTGGAACCCGAGATCGCGGAGAACACGGTGCCGGCGACCACCGCCACGACCGACAAGCGCCCCGGCACGCGCGCGATGATGCGATCGATGGCGTCGATGGCTTTCATCGCGACGCCGGTGTGGAACAACACTTCACCCATCAACACGAAAAACGGGATCGGCGTGAGCGAGAAGTTCGTGATCGACACGACGCCATTGCGAATCAACTGCACGAGGCCCGCGTCCTTGCCAAGATAAAACCACGCACCGATGATGTTGATGCCGAAGAACGCGAAGGCGGCCGGCAGCGCAATGAGGAATAGCGCGGTGAGCGCACCGAAGAGAAGCACTGCCGCGAGCCACCAGGTCACGGGTGGTCCGCCGCGCGGATTCCAAGACGCCGGATAAAGCCGATCGCCAGCAGCGCAAACGAGAGCGGCACCGGTGCGTACGTCCACCATTCCGGAATCTCGAGCGTCTTATAGATCTTCGATCCGAGCCGCATCGAATCGTCGATCAGGCGAATGCTGTAGAACACGAATACCATGCACACGGCGAGCCCGATGAGATCGGCGATCCGCTCGGTCCATAGCGCGGCACGCCGGCCCATCCTCTGCAGCGCGATATCGAGGCGCACATGCTCGCCACGATGAAGCAGCCAGGGCGCCACGAAAAACGTGGCAAGCGGCAAACTGTACTCGGAGACCTCGGTGATCCACGGCAGCGTGCCAATCTGGAGGTTGCGGGCGAGCACATCGACCGTCACCAGCACCGCAACCAGCCCGAGCACAAGCGCGGCGATGACCGCGAGCGCGTGCACGAGCGCGTGGTAAGCACGCGCCATCGTGTCAACGGTCTGCGCGAAAGGCCGCGCAGGCGGTTCTGTGCTGACGCAGTTGTTTAATCGAGCGATTCATCGTCAAGGTGAGCTGCGTTGGCGCTAATGTTCAGGTAACGCGTTGGGTATCGCGGTTCATTGCGACCTTCGGAATGCTGCGCGGCTCGCCGCGCAGCATGCTATTTCGGGGCGAACATCTCGCGCAGCTTCGGCCCGTGCTGCGGGCTGGCCTTGATCACACCCGCCCAACCCACGTCGTAGGCGCGCGCGAGATACGCCTTGGCGGTGGCATCGTCGAACTTGATGGTCTGGATGCCGGCCTCTGCCTGCTTCTTCGTTTCCTCGTCGTTGTATTGCTTCCAGTAGTCGTTTTGCGCTTCCAGGGCGAAGCCTTGCTTTTGCAGGAAATCGCGTTGCCCGTCGGACAGCTTCTTCCAGGCGGCGAGGTTGACGATGATCGAGACCTCGCCGTTGTAGAAGCCGGGATCGACACGGAATTTCGTGTGCTGCTGCCAGTTGAAATCGAAGATGCCCCCGATCGGCCATCCGTAACCATCGACGACGCCGCGCTCAAGCGCCGTGTACACCTCGCCCGGCGCGGTCGTCATGACCGACGCACCCATCGCCTGGAAGAAATCGCGATAGACCGGGGTGATCCGGATCTTGAGGCCGGTAAGGTCGGGCTTGTCGATCTTCTTGTTGAGATAGAGATGGAAGGGCGTGTGATCGGTCATCCGGGCGAGATAGTGCATGTTCGCTTTTTCGTTCCAGATGCGATTGATATAGTCGAGCGCGCCGTTCTTGCGCAATTCCTGGACCGTGATCTGCGTGAGCTTGAGCGCATCGGCCTCGGGCATGATGTTGGTGTAGAACGCGCCGGTGCTCATCGCCATGTCGACCACACCGGTGCGCACGGCATTGCCCACCTCAAAGGTCGGAATCGCCTTCGGTCCGCCGATGAAATTGATTTGCAGCGAGCCCTTGCCTTCGGCGTTGACCTTGGCCATCCATTTCTCGAGATGCTTCACATAGATGTTGTTCTCGGGGAACGCGCTCACGAGGCGGAGGGTGGTTTCCTGCGCGGCAATAGGAAGCGCGGTTACGGCGATAAGCGCCGCAACAACGTGACGGGTGAACATGCTGTCGTCTCCTCGATGGATGGTTGCCGGCCGCGAAGGCATGCGCGCGGGCCGAATCGAATCGAGACTAGGATGAAGCCCGGTCCTTGTCAATTGGCATGGCCACATTGGCGTGGGCAGCATGGGCCGCATTGGCATGGCGCGGCCCGGGACGTGGAGTAATATCCCGGCGCTCGCAGCCTTCCTCCCCCTTACCTCAGAGACTCACATGCCCGGACCACTTTCCCATATTCGTGTGCTCGACCTGTCCCGCGTACTTGCCGGGCCCTGGTGCGGCCAGAACCTCGCCGATCTCGGCGCCGAAGTCATCAAGGTCGAACGACCACAGAAAGGGGACGACTCGCGTGCGTTCGGCCCGCCCTGGATCAAGGATAAGACCGGCAAGGACACCAAGGACTCCGCCTACTTCACCTCGGCCAATCGCGGCAAGAAATCGATCACGCTCAATATCGCATCGGCCGAGGGACAGCGCATCGTGCGCGAGCTCGCGAAGATCTCCGATGTGCTGATCGAGAACTACAAATTCGGGGATCTGCCGCGCTACGGCCTTGGCTACGATGACCTGAAGAAGATCAATTCGAAGCTCATCTATTGCTCGGTCACCGGATTCGGACACACCGGCCCCTACCGCGAGCACCCGGGCTATGACTTCATGATCCAGGGCATGGGCGGCATGATGAGTGTGACGGGCGAACCGGATGGTGCCCCTGGTGGCGGGCCCCAGCGCGCGGGCGTGCCGGTGGCGGACATCATCACCGGCATGTACGCATCGATCGCGATCTGCGCGGCGATCGCGAATCGCGAGCGTTCGGGCGTCGGCCAGCATATCGACTGCGCGCTGCTCGATTCGCAGATCGCGCTGCTCGCCTACCAGAACACCAACTACTTCGCGACCGGCCAATCACCCAAGCGGATCGGCAATCTGCATCCGAACATCGTGCCCTATCAACCCTTCAAGACGAAGGACGGCGATGTGATCGTCGCCTGCGGTAACGACAATCTGTACCAGAAGCTGTGCGACGTGTTGAAGCGGCCCGATCTGGCCGCCGACCCGCGCTTTGCCACCAACGGCAAGCGCGTCGAGAATCGGGTCGAGATGACGCGCATGTTGCAGGAGATCTTCGTGACGCGCACCACCCGCGATTGGGTGGAAACGCTGGAAGCAGCGGGCGTCGCTAACGGCCCGATCAACACGGTCGCCCAGGTGTTCGAGGACCCACAGGTCCGCGCGCGCAACGTGAAGATCGAGCTCGATCATCCGGTCGCGGGCAAGCTTGCCGCGGTGGCAAGCCCGATGCGATTCTCCGGCACGCAGCTTGAATTCAAGAGTGCCCCGCCCGTCCTCGGACAGCATACCGACGAGGTGTTGCGCGATGTTCTGAAGATGAGCATCGCGGACATTACGAAGCTGAAGTCAGACGGGATCGTTTGATCCCGCCGGGGCGTTGAACACGACGGCTCAACGTCATCGCCGCACCCCGCATGAGCCCGCATGAGCCATCAGGAATCTGGGCGCACCGCCGCGCAGATGCCTAGAGCAAGGTGAACAACATCTTCGTCGCGAGCGCGTACATCACCACCGCGAATATTTTCTTCAGCGTCCCGGTGGACGTGCGATGCGAAAGGCTAGCGCCCCACGGCGCGGCGGCCATGCTGGCGACCACGAAGCCGATCAGCGCCGGAAGATAAACGTAGCCCACGCTGTGCGGCGGCAACGCCGGATGACCCCAGCCGTTGATGATGTAGCCGATCGCGCCGGTCAATGCGATCGGCAGTCCGAGTGCGGCGGATGTTCCGATCGCGGTACGGAACGGCACATTGCAGAACACCATGTACGGCGTGGCAATCGCGCCCCCGCCGATGGCAACGATACCCGAGCCGCCTCCGATCAAGAATCCGGCGACGAGTTGACCGAACGGCCCAGGCATCTGGCGCGTTGGCTTCGGTTGCCAACTGAAGAGCATCGTCGTCGCCATGTAGAACAGGAACGATACGAAGATCAGTGCGAGGGGAAGCGTCGGAATGTATCGCGCGATGCTGGTGGCGAGAAACGTGCCGACCACGATGCCCGGGGTCATGCGACGTACGATCGTCCAATCCACCGCCCCGTGCTTGTGATGGGCTCGCAGACTTGCGATCGAGGTGAAGACGATTGTCGCCATGCCGGTGCCCAAGGCGGTATGCAGGATCGTTTCGCGATTGAAATCCTGCGCAGCGAAGGCCATCGTGGTGAGCGGCACGGACACGGCACCGCCGCCAATACCCAGCAACCCTGCGAGAAACCCGAAGACAGCGCCGATCGCGGCGTAGACCAGCAGCCATGCGTCCATGGCGGGGATTATCGCTAAAAAGTAGGGATGCGGCGTCTACTTGAAAGATGAACCACCAAGGCACCAAGACACCAAGGGGTTCGAGGGTCGTCGAGCACGTCGTGTCACCCTGATCGATCTGGATGACAGCGTTACCGTACGGCCCACCACGACGTGGAAGTGAAACTAACCTTAGTAACTTGGTGCCTTGGTGCCTTGGTGGTTCAAAAAGCGCCGAACTAAAACCGGTACGCAAGACCCACGTACCCGCGCGCGTCGCGATCCCCTTCGGCCCGAACATTGCGCGTGGCCGGTTTCGCCAACTCACCGAACCCTGTCACGTTGCGGGCGACATCCAGCTTCAACCCCACGCCGAACGACGGACCGGATTCGGACTGCTCTTCGTTGATCGGATTGCGACGCCACACCTTGCCCGCATCCCAGAACGCATAGGCGGTATAGGTCATGGAGGGCGTAGTCGGCAAGGTATCGGTGTATCGCAGCTCGAGTTTGCCCGCGACGCCGGAATCACCGATCAGTTCGGACGCATCGAATCCACGACCGAATTGCGTGCCACCGAAGCCGAACATCTCGGCGGCGAGCAGACCGTGCGCGGCGTGCTGTCCATTGATCGCCGCCAGGATCGACCACCCTGCGGCGATCGATTGGAGGCGCGCCGCGTAGAGCGTTGCTTTGGTGAAGTCGCTCCGCCCCTGCTCGCGCGAAAGGTTCGCGGAGCCCGTTTCAGTCGCCCCGAACACATCGAGTCCGCGTGACACCTCGATGTCGACGATATTGACGCCGCGCAGTGCGTCCGCGGCATCAGCCGTCGCGCCGATCCGCACCATGCGCAGCTTGTCCTCCTTGAGCGGAACGCCGATGAACTCGGTCTTGCCGTCATGGAATCCAAGCGATGCGCGCGCATAAACATTGGCGCTCCGGCCACGATTGATCGGATGGGTGTATGACAGCGCACCCGAGGTGTTCGACGTTTCGAGACTCGCGGAGCCGAATGCCTCGCCAAGCCTCGGTTGGGCCTTCGAGTAGCCCATCATGATGCCGACCCGACCGCCACTTTCTCCGACCGGTTGCTCATGTTGTACCGAGCCGTAGTTCATTCTCCGGTCGAAGGTTGTGACAGCGCGAACCGCCGTCTTGTCGTATCGACCGAACAGCGAGTGCAGATCGAGGTCGACATAGCCGCGCCACGGGCCCAGGACCCGGCCGCCCCGATTGTCGACCGAGATCGCACCGCTCGCGGTGCGATGGGTAAACTCGATCACGAGATCGGCGGCCCCAACCACGGACTCGGCGGGGGTCAACACGGCGCGCGCGGTGGCGCCGGCAAGATCATTCAGCAGCAGCAGATGCCGCTCGAGAACCTGTGCGGTCAGCGGCCGGCTTGCTTTGATATTGGCCGCATAGGCTTCGACCAGCGACCGATTGCCTTTGATGTCACCGGTGAGTCGGACCTCGTTGACGAAGCCCTCGATGATCTGGATACGCGCGACGCCCGATTGGATCTGCTGTGCGGGAACGATCGCCTGGGAAAGTATGTAGCCATTGTTCCGGTAGGTCGTGGTGATGCGATCGGCGATCACATAGAGGTCGGCAAGCGTTACCTCCTGCCCGAGCCGTGCGCGATGCGGAGCGAGCAAGGTATCGGCGGTGTAGACCCCGTTGCCCACGAGCTCGATTCGTTCGAGCTGAAAACGCAAGCCGTCGGCGCCCGCTGGTGCAACATGAGACGGACGCGGAATCTCGAGCGGGGCCGGGGTTACGCGCGGCGCGGGTGGCAGACGGAATTCGCGTTCCGCGCCGCCCGGTTGTGCCGCGCCCGGGATCGGCGCACCTTGCGCCCACACGGGCGCAACGCATGGCATGGCAATGAGTGCCGAGGTAGCGGCCAACAAGCGCTTGTTCATTCATTCAGATCAGGAGAGGACAGCGGCCTATCCTGGGTCCAATCGATCGCATCCGCTATCCACCGATGGCCATACCTCGAACGGCCTAGGAATCCGCGGCCTGATCGGCACCGAGCCCTGGTCGACGATCGAACCACGGCTGTACTGCTTCGAGTTGCGCGGCGAGTTTGAGCAGCGTCACCTCGTCGCCGAAACGCGTGATGATCTGGATGCCGATGGGCAGGCCCGATTGCGACCAGGCAAGGGGCAGTGATGCCGCCGGCTGTCCCGTCATGTTCGCAAGCGGGGTGAACGGCGAATACGGGGCGATCCCCTTGGTGCCCAACCGATACGCCATGAAATCGGGTTGAGTCATTGCAAAACGTCCGATCACGGCCGGCGGCTCCGCGAGCACGGGGAGGAGCAGAACGTCATAACGCGCGAAAAAATGCGCCACCCGCCTCGATAGCGAATGCAGCGTGGAGATCGCCTCCAGGTAGTCGGCGGCGGTCAGCGTCTGCGATACTTCAAGCGCACCGCGCGTCACCGGCTCGAGCTCGTCTTCGCGAGGCACGCGCCCGAGCACGCGAGACCTTGCGCGAATGGCCGCGCCGGTACCGGTTGCGACAACGACCATGAGCGGCCGCAGCATCTCCTGCAGGCCGATCTGCGGCCTCGCTTCTTCAAGCGAATGTCCGAGTCCTGCACAGGCTTGCGCGACACTCCTCACCGCATGCGCGACTTCAGGATCGATTGCACCGCCCTCGAAGGTGGTATCGGTGAATGCAATGCGAAGGCGCTCGGGCGGCGTCTTGATCGCGTCGAGATACGCTATTCCGGGCGCAGGCGGCGCTGCGTAGGGCGCGCCCACATCTTCGCCATGGGTGGCATCGAGTGCAGCGGCGCTGTCGCGAACGGTTCGCGAGACGACGTGCTGGGACAGGAGCCCACCCCAACCCTCGCCCATGTCTGGGCCAAGCGGCATGCGCCCGCGCGAGGGCTTGAGACCGAACAGTCCGTCGCACGCGGCCGGAATCCGGATCGACCCGGCACCATCCGATGCGTGGGCCATCGGCAGGATCCCGGCCGCAACCGCCGCGCCCGCTCCACCGGACGATCCGCCCGCGCTGTGATTCAGGTTCCACGGATTACGCGTCGGGCCGCCGTAGACCACCGCTTCGGTCGACGGATTGATGCCCATCTCGGGCGACGTGGTCCGGCCGAAGATGACCAGGCCGGCTTTGCGGTAGCGCGCGACAATTTCCGCATCGTGTTCGGCCGTTGCGCCGGCGAAGAATCTCGAGCCGCTTGAACACGGCGTGCCGATCGCCGCGGCACCGAGATCCTTGAGAAGAAACGGTACGCCTTCGAATGGTCCGGGCGGAAGGCCTTTCGCAATTGCAGCGCGCGCGACCTCGACCGAAAGATTGCAGAGCGCGTTGATCTTCGGGTTCACCCTTGCAACGAGCGCGAGTGCGCTCTTCAGCAACTCGGTCGGCGAGACTTCTTTGCGCTTGACCAGTCCCGCCAAGCCTAGGGCATCGTATTTCGAATATTCGCTGGAAGTGAGCATGATGTTTGATTCGATTATGGCGTTAACGGCACAAGCTTTACCACGACGACGCAACGGGCACAACGGACTCTACGAAAGTGGCAGAGTTCTGGCTGGGGCACGTTCGCAACATGGCAGCGGTCAAGCGCGCGATCGCTCCTGCAACGTCGTGTCCGTTGTGCCCGTCGAGTCGTTGTGGTGAAGCATTACGCAGGGGAAGCACTACGCGGATCAAAGCCTGCTCACCCGGACGGTAGCGTCCTTTCGCTTCTTGATCTCGGGTCGCAGCGCGGTGCCAAGCCCGGGTCCCGCCGGTGCGGTGATGCTGCCATTTGCTAGGGGCGGCAACTGCGTGACGATGTCGCCGTACCAGCCATGATAGAAGGCGCGCACGACCTCTTGGACGAGCGTGTTGGGCGCGTTCATCGAGAGATGGACCGATGCGGTGAGCAACACGGGTCCGGTGCAATCGTGCGGCGCGATGGGCAACTGATAGGCCTCGGCCATCGTCGCGATCTTTTTCGATTCGGTGAGCCCGCCGGTCCAACCGACATCGAACATCGCGACGCTCACCGCGCGCTTCTCGAACAGGTCGCGGAACGCCCAGCGGGTGGCCAAGGTTTCGCTCGCGGTGACCCAGACGTTCGTGCGATGCGCGTACTCGGCGATGGCATCGAGGTTGTCCATCTTGATCGGATCCTCGTACCAGAACGGGTCGAACTGTTCGAGCGCTTTCGCGATCTTGATGGCGGCCGGCAGATTCCAGAGCGAATGGAACTCGACATGGATATCCATCTTGTCGCCCACCGCGGAGCGGATCTTCTCGAACGGCACCATCGCCTTCTTGAGATCGGCCGATGAAATGTAGGTGCCGTTGCTCGCTTCCGCATATTCATCGAACGGCCAGATCTTCATGCCCGTGTAGCCCTCTTCGAGCAACGACAAGGCCAGCTCGTCGGCGTGATGCATGAATCCGACCAGATCCTCGTAGGGCTGGTATCGGGTCGCATCACTTGGCATGCCGAAGTTGGCCGTGCCCTGCTCCGGCTTACTACGAACGTATTGGGTTCCAGCGCACGTGTTGTATGCGCGCACGGTCTGGCGCGTCGCGCCCCCGAGGAGCTGATAGATCGGTTGATTCGTTACCTTCCCAAAGAGATCCCATAGCGCGATGTCAACCGCCGAGGATGCGCGCATCTCCGCCCCGACCGACTTGAAACCGAGATAGTGGTAGAGCATATGCCGGCTGTGCTTGTCGATCGTGAGCGGATTCTGGCCTAGCAGATAGGGCGCGAGCGTCTGATGCAGATGCGCGCAGGCCGGCTCGACGGCATAGAACGTCTCACCCAGCCCCGTGATGCCTTCATCGGTATGCACCTCGACCCACAGCAGGTTGGGAAACTCGGCAAGCTGGATCGATTCAATGGCGGTGATTTTCATGGCAGGTTTTCACGTTCGTCGGCTCGAAAGAAAAACGGGCGCTTTGGGCGCCCGTTCCACATCCCTCCCAACCTTTTGTTCCTATTGCTTCGACGCCTTGGCGGCATCTCCGGCAGCAGGCGGCTTCGCCTCTTCGCTTTTCTCGAGAGTATCCGTGCTCTCTTGTGATTGTTGTTGCATGCTTTCCACGGTATCTCGCTCGAGGCTTTCCGCGTCGTCTTCGACACGCTCGTGCACCTCGTTGCGCCGATTCTCCTGCAGCTCTAGCGGGAACCAGGTTGCGATCTTCGGGAATGCGATGATGAGCACGATCGCCAGACACTGGATCATCATGAACTCGAACATGCCCTTGTAGATCGTGGCGAGCGACCACTCCTTGACGACCTGGCGAAGGTAGTACGCGGACATGGCCACCGGCGGCGAGAGGAACGCCGTTTGCAGCACGACGGCCACCAGTGCCCCGAACCACACCATCACCATGTCCACCGGAATATCCAAACTGACTGAAAGCGCAGGCTTCAGCGCCTCCATCACCGGATAGAAAATCGGCAGGAACACCAGAATGATCGCCGGCCACTCGAACGGCCATCCGAGCAGGAAGATCAGCACGACTACCACGGCGAGCATCACGACTGGCCCAAGCGGTAGGGCGAGCATGACCTCGGTAATCCAGTTCGCCGTGCCCATGCGCGCGAACACGGCACCGAAAATATTCGACGTCACCGCGAGAAACAGCACCATGCTGGACGTAGCCATAGTGCTGAGGCAGGCGCGCTTGAGTCCTGCCAAAGTAGCCCTGCGATATGCAATCGCAAGAATCATCGCGCCGAGTGCACCGATGCCCGCCGCCTCCGTTGGCGTTGCCGCACCGATCAGGATCGTTCCCAACGTGGCGGCGATGAGGCCGGCCAGCGGCAACACGCCGAGCAGGACTTCCCGGACGATCTGTACTATGTCGTGTACGCGATCCTCCATCGGCACCGGTGGACCGAGCTTCGGATTGATGATCGCTCGTCCCATCAAATAGATGACATAGAAACTGGCGAGCATGAAACCCGGGCCGAACGCCGCCGCATAGAGATCGGCCACCGAGACGCCGAGGACCGGGCCCATCACGATCAGCATGACGGAAGGCGGAATCAGGATCCCGAGGGTACCTCCGGCGGTGATCGCACCGGCGGCAAGCTTTGCGTCGTAGCCGGTCTTGATCATGATCGGTGCGGCCATGATCCCGAGCACCGTCACTGCCGCGCCGACGATGCCGGTGGCCATGGCGAAAATCGTCGCGGTCAGAATCACCACGAGAAACAGGGCACCACGCACCGGCGCAAGAAGCATGCGCAGCGCGCTGAACAAGCGCTCCATCAACCCCGCTTGTTCGGTGATGAACCCCATGAAGATGAATAGCGGCACCGCGGCCAGCAACTCTTCCTTCATGAGCCCGATGGTCTGGAAATAGGCGAGGCTGAAGACCACTTCGCCGAGGCCCGCGTAGCCGAATGTGAAGGCGAGAAACAGCAGGGTAAACGAGATAGGGAAGCCGATAAAGATGGCCGCGATCATCACGAACAGCATGATGAGGCCAAGGAGCGCCAAGCCGGTCATGCTTTACACCTCTACCTTTTCTTTATGATCGAGCTCGATGCCGGTCTTTGCCGCCCACCAGCTCTTCAGGAATTCGGATACGCCCTGGACAAGGAGCAGCAGGATCGCAAGCGGGACGATGCCCTTGAACGGCCAAAGAATCGGCCGCCACGCCGTCTGCTCGGAGGTCTCGCCGATGAGGAACGACGCCCAGAACTCGCCGAAACTGATGTAGAAAAACATCAGCATGCCCGGCAAAAAGAGGAAGAGGTAGGCGATCGCATCAATCGTGCCCTTGGTGCGAGCCGACCACTTTTCCCAGAAAAAATCGGTGCGGATATGCGCCCCTTTAAGCAAGGCATAGGCCGCGCCGATCATGAACAGCGTTCCGTAGAGCATGTACGTCACGTCGAACGCCCACTCCGTGGGCGCATCGAAGAGATACCGCGCGATCACCTCCCAGGCGACGGCCAGCATCAACGGAATGGAGAGCCATGCAAACCAAGTGCCGGTCGTATCGGTGAAGGCGTCGATGCGCCGAACGATGCTGAGCAGCCAGGCTGGCGCAAGGTTGGAATCGGCCATTGGCCTCCCCTTTTTGATGTTCCGAGCGGATTATCGCAGGACTACAAGAGCTTCGGCCCGCTGCGCTCGAACCGTGACGACTCAAAAAACAAGCGGGGCGCTGCGTCCCCGCTTGTCGGCTGTTAGGCCAATGCTACTTCGCTGCCGGCGCGGCCGCCGCCTTGGCTGCGGGTGCGGCTTTGGCCGCCGGTGCCGCAACCGTTTCAGGCCAGTAGTGATTCGCCACGAACGAGTAGGGCGGGAACATGAATCGCTTGGACGGAACGACCAACTCCGCATACACGCGTTGCGAATCATGCACCTTCTTGAAGAACGGGCTTTTTGCGCTTTCTTCTGCCGCGATAATGTCCCAGGTCTTCAGGAACGCGGTCAGGATGTCGGGCGGCGTACGGAGGATCTGTACGCCATGCTTTTCGCGCATCTCTTTCATCGCTTCGGCGTTCTGCTTCTGCCACTTGGCCCACCAGATGATGAAGGCCTCATTGGCGGCCGATTTCACCCATTCCTGCTGTTGTGCCGAAAGCGACTTCCAGATGTCGCCGTTGAAAACCAACTCACCAACCGTGGTGTTCTCATGCACACCAGGCGTGTAGTGGTATTTCCAGACGTTGTGGAAACCAAGCCGCAGGTCTTCGGCGCCACCAACCCATTCGGCGCAGTCGATCACACCGCGCTGCGCCGAGGGGATGATCTCGCCGCCGGGCATGTTGACGGTGGTCATACCCATCCGTTGCCAGACTTCCGCGGCCATGCCGGTCTGCCGGCATTTCATCCCTTTCATGTCCGCAAGGTTCTTGATCGGGCGCTTGAACCAACCGAAGGCCTGCGGTCCGGACGGGAGAATCGGGAACACCACCAGATTCAGGTTCAATACCTTCTGGTAGAACTCCTGATACAGATCCCAGCCGCCGCCCTGGTACATCCAGCCCATGTAATCGATCATATCCATGCCGAAGGTACCGCCGGGCCCACCGGTGAACAGGATCGATGTTTTGTTTTTCCCGGTCCAGTAGCCGGCCCACGCATGCGCACCATCGATCACTTTCTTGTGGGTGGCGTCGAGTACTTCAAATGCTGGAACGACTTGCCCAGCCGGCATCGTCTCGATCTTCATCGTGCCGGCGGAAAGCTTGCTGACCCGCTCGGCCCAATAGGTGAAGTTCTCATACAGGGTAAGCGATGCGGGCCAGGTTGCCTGCATCTTGAGCGTTGTCGTTGCAGCCTGCTGCGCGTACGCCGGCGCGAAGGCCAAACCCGCGCCAATGGCCGCAGCGGTCGCCATACCGGCGATGCGCGTCCATCCTCTATTGCTTTGCTGTTGCATTGATCATCCTCCTACACTTCGACTGTGGAACGGCATGTGCCGGACGTTGGACCGAGCAGAACGCGGCCCTACAAGCTATCCGTAGGCTCACTAAGTTACGCAGCGTTGTCTCCCCCTGCGCTACCGGTCGGGCAGTGTAGGCCTCCGCTCCAAACCCTGTCAACGTGACGAGATTTCAGACGTCCCGCGCTGAGAGAAGCCGGTCGACCAGCTCCACGAATCCGTCCCCGGAGCGCGCCTTCGAAATGTAGCGCGGCGGCGCGTCGAGCCGACCGAGAAACTCGGTCACGTTCGCAACGCCGACCGAGTGCAGAAAGAATCCAAACATCGGCGCGTCATTCGGTGAGTCGCCGATGAACGCGAGCGTATTCTTCGATTGGTCGAGATCGATGCCGAACTGCTCGCTGAAAAGCGTGCGCGTCATGCCGAGCTTGTCGTATGAGCCGAACCACCCATTGACGTGAATCGAGCTCACCTTGGCGGTCATCCCATTGGCGACCATCAGTGCGACGATTCGATCGATGGCTACGGTTGGCAATCGGGCGACGTCCTCGCAGAAATCGATCGCAAGGTCTGCTTCGCGATACCGCTGATCAGAGGCCACCGCGCAGCCGGGAACGGCAATCAGGATTTCATCGCGAATGACCGCGAGGCGGTTGCGATTCGTGCGACGCGTCGGCTCGTCGTCAACGAATCGCTTGATGAGCTTGTGCGCACGGTCGTCATGCCGAAAGTAGAACGCACCGTTCTCACCCACCACGGCATCGACGGGCCACATGCGCGCGATGTGGTCGCACCATCCGGCGGGCCGGCCGGTCACGGGTACGACGAGCAGGCCCGCGCGATGCGCCCGTTCGAGCGCGCCATAGGCCGCGGCGGTCAGCTTTCCCGCCGTCGTGAGCGTGTCGTCGATATCGAGGAGCAGGCCGCGCATCGCGCGGAGCACGGCGGTGGGAAATTGATCAAGGCCCAACATCGTCATGGTCGGTCCTGCGCGAGCGAAAATTTTTCCGATATCGCGTCCGACATCCATTCGCGCAACCGCCCGACCTGGGAAGGCGTGAACGCATAGCCTTCTTTGGTGCGGCGCCAGAGGACATCCTCCGCGCTCGCAGCCCATTCATGATCCTGCAGGTAGCGCACCTCGATCGCATAGAGGTTGCCCCCAAAGTGCTCGCCAAGATCCGCCATCGTTTTCACGTGCCCGAGGATTGCCGCGACGATTGCGCCATGCCGCGCCGCCAGCGCCGCGACAAAAGTCGGATCGAGGCCGGCGTACTTTCTCTGCATCGCAATGATGAAGGTTTCGTGCCGCTGACCACCCAGATCCCCGCCCGGAAGAGGCTCGCGCGCGGTCCATGCCGGGCCGGCATTTGGAAACCACGGCGCCAGTCGCGTGAATGCCTGCTCGGCAAGCTTGCGATAGGTCGTGATCTTCCCACCGAACACCGTAAGGAGCGGCGGGACGCCGTCGTCAAGAATGAGCCGATAGTCGCGCGTGACGGCCGAGGGATCCGATTCGCCGTCGTCATAGAGCGCGCGCACGCCCGCCCACGAATCCAGCACCGGCGCATGGCGAACGTCGACTTGCAGATACCGGCTGGCAACATCCAACAGGTACGCGGTCTCTTGCGGGCTTGATTTCGATTCGACATCCGGATGGTCGATCGCCAGATCGGTGGTCCCGATCACGGTCAATCCGGGCAGATACGGCAACAGGAACACGATCCGCTGGTCTTCGTTTTGCAGAATATAGGCGTGCGCACCTTCGTAGAGTTTCCCGACGACGATATGGCTGCCTTTCACCAGGCGGAGCCGCCCCGATGCGGGCGTTCGCGTCACGTCGTTGACGACGCGCTCAGCCCATGGCCCGGCGGCATTGACGATCGCGCGGGCCGTCACATGGAATGTCTTGCGTAAGCGTTGATCGAGAAGCTCGATGCGCCAGTGTCCGCCGGCCCGATGCGCGGCGGTGCACGCAGTATGGGTCCGAATCGTCGCGCCCTTGTCCGCGGCGCCGCGGGCATTCAATGCAACGAGCCGCGCGTCGTCGACCCACGCATCGTGGTACTCGAACCCGCGCCTGAACTGTCGCTGCAAGATATTCGCCAGCGCGCCGCGATGCAACGACACCCCCTTCGAACGCGGCAGCGACGATCGCCCGCCCAGCCGGTCGTACAGAAACAGACCGACGCGAATGACCCAGGCCGGGCGCAAATGCGCGGCATGCGGAAGGATGAATCGCAGCGGATGAATGATATGCGGCGCCATCCTCAAGAGCACTTCGCGCTCCGCAAGCGCTTCGGAGACGAGTCGGAATTCGTAGTGCTCCAGGTAGCGCAGGCCGCCATGGATCAGCCTCGAGCTGGCCGATGACGTATGGGCGCCGAGATCGTCTTTCTCCACAAGCAAGACCGACAGGCCACGGCCAGCCACATCGCGGGCGATACCGGTGCCATTGATGCCACCGCCGATCACGAGGAGGTCGTAGGGTTGCACTGATCGGGACTAACGGTGAAGGGTCGGCAGCCCGCGGTGAATCATCGCGATCAACCGCGCCGGGCTGATCGGCACGTCGACAATCCGCACGCCGAACGGCTTGAGCGCGTCTTCGACCGCCGAGGCAACGGCGGCGGCGACCGG
>JBJXGX010000143.1:0-3141 GCA_046160305.1 Burkholderiales bacterium | reverse complement strand
GTCCCAAGGCTGCTTGAGGCTCCCGAAATGTCCCAACGCATCGATCTGCGTGCCCTCTTGGGTGGGTTGGGACCCGGCTTCCATCTGTTCCATGTTGAACGCATGCGCGCTCCCCGGAACGCCGGCCGTGGGCACGAATTTCTGCGCATACGCGGCGCCGAACGGCGATTTGGGCATGTTGTTGGAACGCAGGTGCGAAAGCTCGTAGGACTTGGCGCCGGGCTGGGCCATGTGCCAGGCGCAGCGCTGCCAGGTGCCCGGACCAATGCCGTTCGCCATGCCGCGTTCGTCGCCGGCGGCCCATGGCGGAGCGGGCGTGCGCTTCACCGATTGCTGAATGACGCTGTCCGGCTCCGCCGCGAATCCGGCCCCTGCACCAAAGAGCGCGGCCATCGCCATCGATGCGAGTGGAACGCGCGATTGCATTACGCTTTTCATCATCTTCCCCTTGATTGTCGGCCGGTCGTGGCGCGGCACTTTATCAGGCTGCTGGAATAGAATCATGATCCGTCTGTTGGCGAAGAACGCTGTGACGCCGGCGTCATACCCATCATCAGTAGGAGGCTTGCATGAAACGCACCATCCTGATCGCGGCCGCCGTGTTCGCATCCTCGGTCGCTTCGGCACAAACGCCGGTGGCACTCGTCGATCGCGCGATCACAGCAGCCGGCGGCACCAAAGCCATCGGCGAGTTGAAAACGCTGTCGACGTCCGGCATCACCAAGCACTGGGATCCTGATCAATCGCACGCCGCCGGCGGCGAGAAGCGATTCGCGGCCGAGTCGTCGTTCAACCAGGTTCGCGACCTTGGTTCACAGGCGGCTCGTACCGAATGGGTTCGCAAGTACGCCTACCCGGCGCCGCGCGAGTTCAAATTCACCGAGGTCGTCGCCGAAGGCACGGGATTCGTGAATGGCATCGACTCGAACGGGCGGACCAAGCAGAGCCTGTCGAACAACCCGCCCTCGCACACCATGTCGCGAATGCGGGTCACCGCCGCGACCCGCGAGCTCGCCCGCAGCTCCCCGCGATTGTTGTTGGAAATGCGCGCGAATGCCGGGCGCCTGAGCGCCATGCCCGATGTCGCCGTCGGCAGCGAAAAACATCCCGCAGTGCGCTACCGGTCCGACGCGAGCGAGTTCATCGTCATGTTCGATCGCAGCTCCGGGCTTCCTGCGCGGATTCGCACCATCGACTACGACTCGCTCCAAGGGGACTCGAACTATGACCTCGTGCTGTCGGATTGGCGCGACGTAGGCGGCACGAAAGTCGCCCACCGTCAGGTCTATCAATTGAACGGCGTCGATGTGATCGACACGGAATTGCAGTCGGTCCGCGCGAACCCCGGCGCCGGTGCGGATCAGTTCGCCATTCCGAGCGAGATCAAGGCATCGATCACGAAAGCAACCGGGCCCATCACCGTGCCCTATCAATGGGTGCTTCGGCGCCAGGTCATCGGCACCTATCTCGACACCGACGCCGTGACGCATGATCCGCAGGCCTCCGGCGGCCTTCGATTGCAGGACGTCGCGCCAGGCGTCTCCCACGTACAGGGCGGGACGCACAATTCGCTGATCGTCGAGATGGCGGACTATCTGGTCGTGTTCGATGCGCCGGTCGGCGATATCTACTCGCAGTGGGTGCTGGATGCGGTCGAGAAGAAATATCCCGGCAAGCCCGTCAAGTACCTGGTCCTCACGCATCACCATATGGACCATTCATCTGGCACGCGGCTTTACGTGGCACGCGGCGCGACCCTGGTGGTCGGTGCGGGCAATGCCGGGTTCTTCAAATCATCGCTCGCCGCAAAGCATTCCGGCAATGCGATCGTGAAGCAGCCGGTCGCCGCAGAGCCGAAGATCACCGAAGTCGCTGATCGGCTCATCATCACCGATGGCAAACGCGACGTGGGCATCTACGCGATGGAAAACCCGCATGCAGCCGGCATGGTGATGGGTTACGTCGCCGACGCGAGACTTGGCTTTGTCACCGACGTCTGGAGCCCTGGCACACCGCTCGGCGCCAAACCGAATCCGGGACAGCTATCGGTCGTCAACGCGGTGCGCAAGCACGGGCTCAATCCCGAGCGGTTTGCGGGCGGGCATGGCAGCTCGCAGGACTACGCCGATCTGGTGAAGTTCATCGGCGGATAGAAGAATGCGCACGACGAGTCGCGCGCATTCCTGAAAGTAGCCGCGAACCTTGACAAACGAGGTCCTGGATTCGCGCGCCTGCACTATGCGTCCAAAGTCGATCCAATTGCGAGTCAGGTGTATGGCACGGCTGGGCGTCAACTTATGCGATGTCTTCGTTGAATCGCAATCGATTGCCGAAGGGATCGGTAACTTCCATTAGCTTTGCATTCCAGGGAGCAACCTCGATTCCCGGGCGCATGTACGAATAGCCCGTGGATGTAATTTCTTGATGGAACTGCTCCAAACCGGAAACGCGAACAAAGGCCGTAGCGCCCGGACAGCAATCGCCGTGATCCTTGTGCCAAGGGGCGCCACTTTCCGGGTTAGCGGCCGCCTTTTGCACTGCGACCATGACTGCAACTTGGAACCTCACGCCAAGGCCTTCGCGGGCGTTCGAGTAATACGAGACTTCCTTTAGCAGCTCTGCCTCGGCAGCCGGTAGGAATCGAGGCTTTATCACCGGGCAATGCTTCTCGCTTTGGCGAAAACTTCCTCTGCATCAATGGCCTGAACTTCACCACGATCGTACTCGGTTAAGCGTCGCTCAATCTCGACTTCCCAGGCTGCCTGAACCTGGGCTATTGCTGGTTCGTGCAAAGACTCAAGCAGGAGATCTACGAGGCGCGAACGCTCTTCCGCCGAAAGCGCCTTGCCGCGCTCGGCCAATTCCGTAACTTGATCAGGCATAAAAGCCTCCTTCAAAGGACGACAATCTTACCGTGGTTGAAGAGAGGCGGGGATACCCGTTGGACTTGTGACGGCTAGCGTTTGAGCCGAGCGGCTGACGCCGGCAGGGCGCTCGAACGCAAGGGTTGGGCGTCACCCGTTTCCGAGCTAGCGTGCGCGCCGGTAGTGCATGGCGACCGCGCCGCAGCGGAGCGGCTTCGCCGAGATCAACTCGAGCCGTCGCGTGCTGGGCAGTCCGCTCTCGTACAGGGTCGGGCCG
>JBJXGX010000142.1:0-15939 GCA_046160305.1 Burkholderiales bacterium | reverse complement strand
GCCGATCTTTGGCTGCCGATCAAACCCGGGACCGATGCGGCGCTCGCGCTAGCGATGATTCATGTCCTGTTCGAGGAACAACTATTGGATCGCGCGTTCGTCGAGAATTGGAGCGTCGGCGCCGATGCACTGCGTGAGCGTGCGGCAGCCTATGCGCCATCGGCCGCATCGACGATCACCGGCGTGCCGGCGGAAAAAATCGTCGCCGCGGCGCGGCTGTTTGCGACGCAACGGCCGAGTAGTCTGGTGCTCGGCCATGGCATCGACGCGCAGGCGAACGGCGTCAAGACGACCATGGCCTTTCACGCGCTGCTCGCCCTGACCGGCAACATCGATATCCCCGGGGGGAACCGTGCGCCCAAGCGTCTCGCGGGCTTTCGCGACGACTACGGCATCATCAACGATCCTCTGTTTCGACTACCACGCGCGATCGAGGAACAAGTCGTGGGCAGCGACCGGTTCCCGCTCTGGTCGGGGCCTGATGCGTGGGCAAAGACCTGTCATAACCCCTCGCTGATCGACGCCATGCGCACGAATGCGCCCTACCCGGTGCGCTCGCTCTATGTATCGGGCGTGAACATCGCCTGCACATATCCGGGCATTGACGAGACCATCGCGGCGCTTCAAAGCCTTGATTGCCTGGTGGTCGCCACCGATCACATGACACCCACCGCAGAGCTCGCCGACTTCGTCCTGCCGAAGACAACGTTGCTCGAAGAGGAAGATGTGTTTTCCGATCCGGGCGGTCCGTGTCTGACGATCGTGCAGCGCGCGGTGACGCCTCGGGGCGAAACACGAACCGATATCGAAATCGCGATCGATCTGCACGCGAGACTCCGCGCACGCGGCGGCGTCGATCATGACGTGCTTCCCTGGAAGACTCATCGCGCGTACATCGACTATCAGCTCGAAGCGACGAACGTGACGTTCGAGGGCATGCGGTCGGCCGGATTCGCGGCCTTCGCGTTTTCGCATCAGGAGTACGAGACGAGCGGCTTCAAGACGCCGAGCAGGAAGATCGAGCTGTCGTCCTCCATCCTCGCCGCACACGGCATCGATCCGCTACCCGATTACAGCTCTCCCGGCTATCGAGTCGAAGACAGCGGCTTTGATCTCATCCTGCTCACCGGTATCCGCTCGATGGCCTATCACCACTCGCGCTTTCGCGATCATGCGTGGGCGCGCAAGATGCAGGACGCACCCGAATTGCGCATTCATCCCGATACGGCCAGACGCGCCGGTATCGGCGTGAACGACTGGGCCTGGGTCGATGTGCGTGGCGGTGCGCGACGCGTTTTTCTCAAGGCATGGTTGACTGAAGATGTTCCGCTCAATGTCGTCGCCACCGGCATGGGTTGGTGGTTCCCCGAGATGAGCGGTGCCGATCACGGAGCGCTTGCGTTCAATGTCGATGCGGCGATTCCCTATGGTCCGCCATGGGATCCGATCTCGGGGTCGGCCGAGGCGCGCAATGTGGCATGCCGTATCGGGCGCGCGGATCAGAACGCGGTCACCGCCTTGCTCCGGTCAGACCATTCATCGGCCACCCACTTGTAGTCGGCCGGCTGTTCCGCTCGCGAATCTGTGGGACGATCGCTGCTTCGGCATCGCCGATCGGCCAATCCCGAAGGAGGAAACATGAGTACCTATGTTGGCGTGGCACACAGAACCGGTGGGACCGTCTCGGGCGTATTCCGTCAGAAGACGGGCGCGAGTCAATGGGAACACCTTCATGGCGGACTGCCGGAAGGCATCCACGCGCAGGCTATTACGGTGCATCCGGTGAATTCGAATATCGTATTTGTCGGTGCCGGTGACGGACTCTATCGCAGCGTCGATGCCGGAGACCATTGGGAGCGCCTGGATGTGCCGGCCGACCTGCAGATCTGGTCAGTGCTGGTGCATCCGACCAATCCGCGCGTGGTGTACGCGGGGACTTCTCCAGTCGGGGTCTTGCGAAGCGATGATGGCGGCGACACCTGGCGAAAGCTCCCGAATGTCCGCCAACCCGACCGCGTCAAGATGTCATTCCCGTGTCGCGTCATGCGACTTTCGATCGACCCGGCCCATCCGAACCATATCTACGCGGCGCTGGAAGTGGGTGGCGCGATGCGAAGCCTGGATGGCGGTGAAACCTGGAACGACTGCGCCACCGAACTGGTGAGCCTTGCCGAGCGAAACCCTCATCTTCGCAGTCGGCTGCAAAGCGATACCGAAAATGAAGGCATGCTCGATGCCCACGCACTCTGTGTGAGCGCGGCACAGCCCGACACGGTTTTTCTCGCGGTCCGTATGGGCCTCTTCAAAAGCACCGATGCCGGCGCCACCTGGAAAGACGTTCAGGTCGGTCGCTTTTCCCCGCTCACCTACGCGCGCGACGTCCGCGTCTCACCGCACGACCCGAAAACACTGTTCGCCTGCCTGTCGCAAGCGGCGGCAAGTCAGGACGGATCGCTCTATCGCAGCACGGATTTCGGCGAAACCTGGCAGCGATTCGATCGCGGCGTGAAGGCGCGCGCAACGATGATGGCGGTCGCACAAGATCCGCGTGATCCGAAGGCGATCTCGTGCGTATCGCGATGTGGGCAGGTCTTCAGCACCGCGGATGGCGGGGCGACCTGGGCCGAATCGCTATTGCCCGATGGCGTGAAGGACGTCTACGCGATCGCGCGGTAAGACAAGCGAATCGGGAAGCACGCTTCCCGCACGTCTGACGGCATCCCGATGCAGCGGGATGCCGCCGTTCAAATTGCCACCGCGCCTCGGCGCCTTACCACTTGTTCCTGAGTTCGCGCAATTTGATGAAGACGGTGCGCGGATCAGGATTGTCCGGCAGATCGGGAAAGGATTCGCGCAGGGTCGCGATGACGGTCGGGCTCGTCAGACGAAAGAACGTATTGATTTCCCGCTCGATCTTCAGGGTCGAGACATAGGCCGCGTCCAGATTCTGCCCGGTGACCTTGTCGAGCATCGCTTTCGCAGCCTTGTTGTCCGGTTCGCGATTCAAGGTGAAACGCAGATTGTTCTCGATGTAGTCATGACCCGGATAGATCTGCGTGTCTTCCGAAAGTTTGTTGAGCTGCTCGGAAAACGTCTTGTAGAGCTCGGACGGATGGCCGCCGTTATGGCAATTCCCCGCCCCCGCGTTGAATAGCGTATCGCCGCAGAAAAGCGCCGGCTTGTCCGTATGCGATCGCAGGCACACATGGCACATCGTATGGCCCGGTGTGTCGAGCGCCTCGAGCTCGACGGTCTTGCCGACCTTGATCACATCACCCGCCGAGAGGCCCCTCGCCATGTTGGGAATGGAATCCTTGGCGTTCTTGTGGGCGAGAATTTTCGCGCCGGTCTTCTGCGCGAGCGCCTCGTTGCCGCCGGTGTGATCGCGATGCTCATGCGTGTTCAGGATCTGCGTGATCGTCCAGCCTTCGCGCACCGCGGCCTGCAGACATTTTTCATGATCCAACGGATCGACCGCCAGGGCCTCGCCCGTCTCGCCGCACGCGATGAGATAGTTGAAGTTGCGATACGCGTTGGCGGTCCAGATCTGCTTCACCAGCATGCTTATTCTCCTGTTGAGGCGCGGCGCCAAGGGATAGACGATTCGCAAACCGCATCCGCGAACCATTCATCAGGGAATCCGCGCGGATTGCTAGCCCACGCGGGGCTTTCGTCGTATCTCCGGCAGCACTTGCGTCTGAAAAAATTCAGCACCGGCACGCGCGATGCGCGCAGGCCCGATCATCGCGATCGCATCTTCTTCACAGGGCGCGTTCTTCCATTCGGTGTACTCATCCCGCAAGTCCATGCCCATGGCGCGCGCGAGCAGGCTCACATAGTTGACTACCCTGAACGGCTGCGTGGCAGCAAGGCCGCAGAGCATCCGTTGGCACGAATGGAAAATCGTCACCAGATCCTGCGCCCCGCTCCGGTTCGCCATGGCAATGTGGTCTCCCGTGACCTTGGCCATCACATCGGGCAACGGCGCAAGTGCCGAGCACATGTGCGCGGGCGCAAGCGTATCGACATCGGCCACTTCGAGACCCGGAATAAGACGCAGCAGATCAACCACCAGTCCATTCACGTCCACCTCGTGAAATCCCATATGCGCATGCAGCGCAACCTTCCTTGGAATGGGATGGAGAAGCCTGGTCGCAAGACGATCGCGATGCCGGTGCAGCACTTCGGTGATATGTGAGACCTCGAATTGCGGCGCCGTGTAGTGATCGATGAAGCTATCCATATGCCGATGGCAGGACGGACACCATGTGACAACGTCCTTGCCGATCGCATTGAATTTCTCGACGGACCGCACGGCCATTCCTTCGGCCGCGCGCAGGTTCGCATCCTTGGTGGTTCCGCAGCAGTACGCCGGCCCACCCGCGGGCCGCACATCGATTCCAACCGCTTCAAGCAGCGCAATGCTCGCCCGCACGATGTCACTATGCCGTACGACATTGCATCCATACCAAAAGGTGATCGATTCGCTCATCGCAGGATGTATCTCACCGTTGCCACGCGTCGATCTCTTCCGGGGTCAACTGCATCGCGGAAAAAGCGTGTACGCGCCTGAAATAGTTCTTGTCATCGGTCACGGGCAATTGCGGTGCATCACCGAGCGACCCGAGCGCACGAATGCGTGCGACCCGCAGCATGAGCATCGGGTTCACGCCATCCGGGCAAGCCGGTATGCAGCGCGCGGACCCGGTACACATCTCGATCCATTCAAGCGATGCCGGCGAACCCGCCTCCCCGCGCAGGACATCGAGCACGCCACGCACGACGTCGGGCCCCGCGTGCGTCCCAAGTCGCGTCGAATACGCCGGCATCGGACACGCCTCGAAGCACTTTCCGCATTGGGTACAGTCAGCGAGTGTTTGCGCTGCGATGCGCTCGACGACTTCGCGAAGATTGCGCGCCGACGGGGCGGATGGTTGGGTCATGGCCAAGTGTAGCGCGATCGCCATTGCGGTGAACAATCGCGGGCGCGCGCCCTTGAAGGAGCGGTGCGATCGCAGTGTTCGTTCGACGCAGCCGACACTGCGCGCTTGAGCGATAATTCAAACGCACACGCATCGGATCGATGCCCGGCACGGGTCGATTCACTCATCGCAAAACATGGCTTACCACAAGGAGAAGCATTATGGCGAAAGCCTATTGGGTCGGTACCTATCGCTCGATCTCGAACACGGACGCGCTGGCCGCCTACGCCAAGATTGCCGGTCCCGCCATTCAGGCGGGCGGCGGGCGCTTCATCGTTCGCGGCAATCCCTCGCAAGTCTACGAGGCGGGGATGAATCAACGCGTCGTTGTCATCGAATTCGATAGCGTGCAGCAGGCCACTTCGGCCCACGACAGCCCGGCCTACCAGGCGGCGCTGAAGGAATTGGGCAATGGCGCGATCCGCGATATCCGTATCGTCGAGGGACTGGCCTAGGAATCAGCGAGGCGGGCCGCGCTGATTCCTTCCATAAAGCGGCCCCGGATTTTCGCGGCGTCCCGCTCCGTCACCCCGGCGGGCGGGCTCGCATCGGTGCGCGCCGCGATGCACTGCGGGCCCTCGTCCGCTGATGCCCGATCCATCATGAATTGAACATCATCGAGACGCGTGAGGACGTGATGCTCGATACCAAGCGTTCCGAGCGCCGACCGCATGGTCCGGCGCACACGCACCGGTCACGATGCCAACTGCCTCTTCCTCGCGGGCGGGACAAAGAACGGTGAAATAGCTGTCGGCGGAATCTTCAAGCGACATCGGCCTATCCCTTGGTTGGGTGGAGCTCGGTCGCTCACCCAGGGCGCCAGGAGCATACGAATTTTCTGAAAAGCGCTCGAATAGTGCGTTGCCCGTTGGCCATCGCAGTCAAATTTGATTGATCGGCGGGTTGATGCCGCAGCTTGGGGTAGATGTGGGGTGGATGAATAAGGCGAGGCGAAGTCAATGCGCTGATGGCAATTTGGGAAAAATACCCCAAATTAGTTGACAGACTTTGTATTTGGGAATATTTTCCCAAATATTGAAACACCCCTCTCGCGCCGGCAGCAATCCACTCAAAGGAATTTTCCGATGAAACGACAATCCCTTCATAAAAGCACCGCCTTCGCATTGGCCTTTGGCATCCTCGCCGGTTGCGGCGGTGGCGGTGGGGGTGGCGATACGGCCGCGTCAATCGGAGGCTCAGGAGGGACCGGCGGCGGAGGCAACGGTCCCGGCACGTCCGCCCCAGCGGGCGCAACGAACGTCACCGAAGGCGTGATGACGAAGGGCAGCATCATCGTGAATGGCATCACATTCAGTGACGCTGCGATCGCGCTCCGTTCGTATGGCTTCCCCAGCGTCACCACTAACAACTTGCAGAACGGGATGATGGTGAAGTTGGCTGGGAAAATCTCCACCAGCACGACCGGTGTCGCGCAAATGGCGCGGATCCAGGCCGAAGTCCGCGGCCCGGTTCAATCGGTCAGCGCCAACGCCCAACCGCCCTTCTTCACCGTGAATGGGCAGAAAGTAATCGTCAGCGACACCACCGTCTTCAATGATCTCCCCGGTTCGACGCTTGTCGATCGACTGAATGGCCTCGCCGTTTCAAACGCTGTAGAGGTGCATGGCCAGCGCGACGCGAGCAATGCCATTCGTGCAAGCCGCGTCGAGCGCTTCCCCGGCGCATCGCCTGCCGATGAGTTGAGAGGAACCGTCACGCTCCTCACTGCTACCACCTTTGTTCTCAACGGCATCACCGTGCGCTATACCGCACTCCTGGTTGAGCCAGCAGGCTCGATCCTCACGAATGGCGCACTCGTCGAAGTGCATGGGACGTTCAGTGGCGGACAATTCCAAGCGCAACGAATCAATCATGAAGATTCTTCGGACTCGGACTTCAAATCGTCCTCCGACGGCAATTGGGAAGTCGAGGGCTACATCAACGGATTCACCGCGCATCCCGGCACGTTTACCGTGAACGGGCGGAACGTGACAACAAGCGCTTCGACCCGATTCGAAGGCGGAAACGCACTCAATCTGGCGAACAGCGTCAAGATCGAGGCGGAAGGCAAGCTCGTAGGCTCGACGATCGTTGCGGAAAAAATCTCGTTCCGGGAAACACGGATCATCGTTGAAGGCGTCGCGTCCGCCGTCAACGTCGCATTAAGAACCGTTACGGTCCTGGGCAAGACGGTGCGGGTCGATGATCTGACGGAAATCAAGCCGGGCCCCACGCTCAGCTCGATTCCGGTCAATACGCGCGTTGAGGTGCGCGGCACGCTTCAATCGGATGGCATCATCCGGGCCGAACGCCTTGAAGATCGTGGCAACAGCGGCGGCTCCAAAGACACCATCCAGGCACAGGTCACTGCTGAAAATGGATTCACTCTCACCGTTCTTGGCATCAATGCCGATGCCGGCAGTGCGTCCAGCTACCAGAGCTTGAGCGGCGGCTCGCTCACCCGGAGTCAGTTCTTCGAAGCGGTTACGCCATCACAAAGCGGTGGAACCCTGGTCAAGTTGAAAGGATCATTCAACGGCACGGCGCTCAATGTCGAAGAGGCCGAGCTCGAAGACTGATACCGCCGACGAGGTAAGAACGAAACGGCCGCCCATTCATAGCGGCGGTCCCCGGTAGCGAAAGCGGCCGTCCCGGTAGGGTCACCTACCAGGACGGCCGCTTCGTTTTAAGTCCTCATGCCCGGATCCCGGTACGATCCGCACTGACGCGCGATGCGGCGTCCCAACCGGAGACTCGACATGGCAGACACCATTCAACGCACGGATTCAATCGAGGGAAGCGGCTTTCCGCTGGCATTCAAGGTTCGCCAAGGCATACAGCGCCCGGGTGTCATCGGTGCGTCTGCTGCGCATGACGTATTTCGCGTCGAGCTCCGCGCCATGGGCGGCCACCAGAAGGAATGCGTCGTCACCGAGGGCGCATCGGGCAGTAGCTACCGGTTGGTGTGTGACGAAGGCGCAAGCCTGAAAGGCACGGATCTCGCGCCCTTCCCGTTGGGATTCATGAGCGCCGGATTCCAGGCCGATCTGGAAAATCGGTTCATGGCAGCAGCGGATGCAGCGGGCGTCCGGATCGATGCCCTCGCCACCGAGTTGTTGAATGGCTATGAGTTCAACGGCTCGTTCTTTCGCGGTGATGGGAAAGGGTCCGCCGCTGCGCCGCAAATCAAATTCATCGTCAAGAGTCCAGGCGCCGCGGCAGCCGTCAACGCCCTCGCCCGCGCCGCGCTCGACGCCTCGCCTCTCGTCGCGCTCGTTCGGGGCACGCCGCACAACACGTTCGCGTTGTATATCAACGGCAAGCGTCGCGCGATCGCGGCACCGCCGTCGTCACCGGCAGGGGATGCGCCGGATCCCCTCAAGGTCTGGGCTGGGATTCCCCGGCCGATGCCGAACGCGAACGATCCCGCCGATTTGATTACCAAGCTCGCGGCGGCACCCCCGCCGGACCCGACGGCGCCACAATTCGGGATGAGCACCGATCCGGGCGCGACGATCCGCCGTCCCATCGAGATCCTCGGCACCTCGCGATGGATCAATGGCATCACCGACTCCGCTACCTGGGCCGGGAAACCGATTGGATCCCGCTTCGGTTTGAAAAGCGACGAGCGCGTGGGCGAGGATCAGGCACCCAGTGGACTCGCCCTTGCGGCAAGTGGTATCGCGTTCTGCTTGATGACCCAGCTCTTGCGCTACACGGAAGTCCACAAGATGAAGGTCCGTGCGCTGCGGATGGTCCAGTACAGTCCGTTCGAGCTCACCGGTTCGGCGTCGAACAGCTCGTTGCGCGCGCTCGCGCACCCGCTCGACACGCATGTCTTCGCGCATGGGGACGACACGGATGAGCGCATGGAGCAGCTCCTCGTGATGGCGCAAAACACCTGCTACCTCCACGCGCTTCTGCACAATCCATTCGAACCCGTGGTCGCGGTGACATTGAACGATGTGCCGATTACCGGTTGATCCGATTCAATCGCCTTTGCGATAGCCCAGCCACCATCCGCTCGACTGCGTCCCGCCTTGCGCACTGGGACGGAAGTTCAAGGTGCGTGGCGGTAAATCAAACCAGAGGAGCGATTCGCCGGGCATTGCTACGTCGTCATGATCATCGACCATGCAATACCCCGGCACCACCGCGAAGAGCCCGCATTGCGTGGCATCCGGGCGCCACGCAATGCCGCTCACCATACTTTGCATGATCCCGGTTCCCCGCCCCACCATCAGGTTGAGATCGCGCGTCGGACCATTCAGCAGTCGGCAGTCGATATTGGCGCCGCCATCGAAACAGAGCGGTGGCGACGATGGGTTCATGTGATGCATCGTCCCGTCGATCGCAAGGTCGACACCCGCGCCCGCAACCACCGCGAACCAGCGTTCTACATCAGGGTAGGCCGAGAACGGTCCGTCCGTATCGACGTCGGCCACGCTGATCCGCACGCGCCACTCGTTTGCCGACGGCCAAACCAGCAACTCACGCGTTTGTCCCCCACCGTTCCGCCATGGCTGCGGGCGGACGCCGGCACACCGGATGACGCGTCCAATGCTCACGAAGCGGGACGACGCGTTGCAATCACACCAACGCCGGCAGCCCCGGAACGGTCACGCGCATTCGATAGACCGAAGTCGATGCGGTAATGTAAAGACTGCGGCAGTCCGGATCCCCCCAGGTCATGTTCGATACGTTCTCAGGAACACGAATCACGCCAAGGCAGACCGCATTCGGGTCGAACACATGGATGCCGCCCGGTCCGGAGCAATACACGTTGCCGCTCGAATCGATCTTCATGCCATCGGGTGCACCATCACCGGGACCGGTTGTCTCTGCCCACACCGATCCACCGCTCACCGCTCCGCTCTTCGATAGATCGAACACGCGAATGTGTTTGCGCTCCGTATCGTTCACGAACAAGCGCCGATAATCGAGCGAGAAACAAAGACCGTTCGGCTGGCCAAAATCATCGGCGAGCAACGCGGGCGTTCCAGGGTCGCTTCCAACACGATACAGCCCACGAAAATCCAACTCGCATTCTCGTTTGACGCCGTAGTAATCCATCCGCCCATAGACCGGATCGGTGAAATAGATGTTCCCATCGTGCGCGCAGACAATATCGTTCGGGCTGTTCAGCGCCTTGCCAAGATAGTGGGTCGCGATCGGCTCGATCCGGCCTTCCGAATCGGTGCGCGTCACGTGGCTGGATGCGTGCTCGCAAGCAAGCAGCCGACCATGACGGTCCCAGGTGAGACCGTTGGACCGATTGCACGGTTTGCGGAATGTGCTGACGCCCTCGCGCGCGGACCACCGGCGCAGATGATCATCGGGCATGTCACTCCAAATGAGATAGTGCCCCCGGGGATGCCAGAGCGGGCCCTCGGTGAAAAGACACCCGGTAACGATACGCTCGAATTCAACCGCCGTACCAACGATCGCGCTGATTCGCGCGTCCCGGATCTCGATGCTCACGTCTTCATCCGCTCGCCGGGTTTGCCGCCGACATACCATGCCGGCGGATCCACCTCCTCGACCACCACCCACACCGCATCCTTGGGCAGCTTGGTCACATCGTGAATCGCTTCGGTCATGCGCAGGGCGATCTGGTCGAGCTTGTCCTTGCCAAAGCCTTCATAGATGCGGATGTTGACGAACGGCATGGTGATTCCTCCATTGACGCCATCGGGGTGAGTGCCCGAACGGTGACTGCCCGAACGACGCGATTCGTTCGAGCAGCGCAACATTATCGGGCTGCCTCGAATCAATGTAGCACGCCCGATCGGAACGCGGCAACGCGATATGCTCCCGTTCTCCATGGCCGCACGCTGCCCCTTTGTTAGGATCTTGCCTTGTACAAGTTGATCAGCGCGACACCCAGCCCCTACGCCCGCAAGGTGCGGATCGCCCTCGCGGGAAAAAACATTCCGTTCGAGCGCGTCAGAACCGATAGGCGATACTGAGCGCCCCGAACGCTTGCGGCGTGACCTGTCCGCGAAACTCCCGCGATCGCCATACATGCGTATAGCCGATGCGAACGGGGTCCCAGTCGATCATCAAGCCTGCCTGAAGATCGGCGACCCAGACGCGCCGCTCGACCGATGGCCCGTCGCGGAAACTGTTGCCGTCAAGAAACAGGTTGCGTCCGACCGCACGGCCATCGGTCCCTGCGAACACGTACCATCCGAATTTTCCATTCGACTTCGTGTAGTCCGAACCCGGCACACCCGGTTGGATGCGAGGCGGACCGAAATCATCCGGTAGGTTCTTGCCGAATCGTACGGACGCGCCGGTGTTCGCGTACGCATACACGCTTCCGAGCGCGGCGCCGTAATGCGGGAGTACATCCAACCCGTACCCTGCGGCCGACTCGATCCGCCAGATTCGCACGCTCCGCTGATACGCGGTCTGAACGGTGAATTCGCTACCAAGTTGACGGCCCCATCCCTGTGGCCCCCGAAGACCTTGTATGTCGTGAATAAACCTCTGCGAACCCTCAGCCTGCGAGGCGGGGCCGACCACACCAAGACTCAGGTTGAGTTGATCAAGCGTCGCGTTGTGTCGAGCGACGACACCCACCGAACCGAACAACCAGCCGGCGTATGGGCGATCGGCCGGGTCTGGATTGGTGCGGCTGAGATCGCGCGGCGTGAAGGCGACCTGCGTGAGATCGAATTGCCAGCGCGCGTCGGTGGCGCACGCAATGAACGGTAGCACTTTCATCAAACGATCGCCGCATGCGCGATCGGCATTCTCGCTACCGAGCCACCCGATACGGATCCCATGCGTGTAATAGCGATCGGTATGACTGATCGAATCATTCTCGATAGCGAGGCTGAGGGTGCCATCGGCCGCTCGCGATGCGACTGACATCGCGATCAACACGGAAAGCAGAACGGCGCTGGCGATGCCGCGCCTCAACGTGGCGAATCCGGAAGTGCTTGCCATTTATTTATTTCGAATTGATGTCGAATGGACTCTACGCGTCCCAGTTGGGTCGTCGCTTCGCCAAAAACGCGGCGATGCCTTCCTTCGCTTCCGGGCCGCGCAGCAATGCCATCAACGAGCGGGCACCCTGGTCAAGCACCTCGGCGCTCGATCGCTCGCCCGCCATCTGCACGAGCGCTTTCACGGCGGCGACCGCGCGTGGCGCATTGCGGCGTAGTTGCATAAGCAGCCTGGCCAATGCCGCATCCAGCTCCGCTTCGGGCACGACCGAATCAACGAGCCCGAGACGAAGCGCCTCCGACGCATCGATGACCTGTGCGGCGACGGCGATCCGGCGTGTCGCGGTCAATCCTATACGGCGAACCAGTGAAGGAATCACTTGCGATGGAATGAATCCGTGGCGCGGTTCCGGAAGCCCGAACCGTGACTGATCGGATGCCAATACGAAATCCGACGCCGCCGCCATGCCCGCACCACCGCCGACGCAAGTGCCCTCGACCACCGAGACGACAGCAAATGGAAGGCGATCGATCGCTTCCAGCACGTCCCCATAGCTGCGGTACCTGTCCAAGGTCGGATCGCTGCCATCGGCCGATGCCGCGGGCGGATTGGCCATCGCATTGAGATCGCCGCCCGCGCAGAAATGTCCGCCCTCGCCGCGAATGACCAACACGCGAACATCGGGATCACTACCGATCATCGCGATCGCGCGCTCGATCTCAACCATCATGGCGTGATCAAGGGCATTACGAACCTGCGGGCGAGCGAGCGTAAGCGTGGTAGTCCCCGCCTCCTTCGCTAGTCGAATCGTTTGAAACGCGAACGTGGTCATGCACGCACTTTCTGCAATGTCGGGAATGTCCGGCACAGGATGCGCGGATACCTGGAGCCTATCGTATCTTCAGCGTATCGGAGGTCGATTGGGATTCCACGTTGGCGGCACCGTCTACCTTTGAATCACAACCGCTCGGCCCGCGCTGAGTCGCCAGAAAATTCCACCGAACACGAGCAGGCCGATACCGAGCACGCCGAACGTCCGCTGAATCCCAACCGGGCTTGCTTCAGCGCCGCGTAAGGCCTCGAAGAGCCAGGTGATGCCCGCCGCCCCAACGACGAACCCCACCAACCGGGTAACGCTGACGAGACTCCCCGCCACGCCGCGGTCGGCGACCGGCAGGGCGCTGGTGGTGGCGTCGGCATAGCCCACTTGAAAGATTCCAAGGCCGACGCCTGTGACAAAGAGGGTTGCGCCGATCGTGATGAGCGAGGGGATGATGCTTGCGTAGGCAAGAAGCATCAACCCGATCGATGCCAGGACAAGTCCGCTACGGATCAGCGTCACGGCCGGCATGCGCTGCGCGATCCCGCCACCGGCGACGCTCGCGCAAATCATTCCGACCGGGAACACCGCCAAGGTCAATCCCAACGACAGCGCGGAGTGATCAGGTTGCGCAGCAAGCAAGTAGGGCAACAACAGCAGGATCGAGAAGGCGCCGAAGTGAATCGCCACCGAGGCAATCTGCATCCCGCTGAAAAACGGATCGTTGAAATGCCGCACGTCAAGAATCGGTTGCTCGATTCGCGCCTCATGCCTGATGAACATCGCCGTTGCCGCCGCGGACCCGATGAGAAGCGCGAGTCCAACCCAAAGCGATACGTCCGGCCTGCGTGCCATGCCCATGAAAAGAATCAGGCACGCCAGCGCTATCGTGATCAATAGCGCGCCGGCAATATCGAACTTCGGCCGGAACGCCCTGGCGACATCGGGCTCGGGCAGGCCGATCGACAACAACAACGCGAGCAACGCAATCGGCACGCGGAACCAGAACACGCCGGGCCAGCCAATGGTGTCGATCAGTACACCACCGGCGATCGGCCCCAGTGCCGACCCGACGCCAATCAGAAGAACATAGATCGAGATGATCCTGCGCTTTTCTTCCGGCGGGAAGAGCAAGGTCGCAAGCGCGGGCCCGCACGCCATGGCAAGCCCGACCGCGACACCCTGGAACATTCGCCAGCCGACCAGCGCCTGATAGGTCGGCGCGAGGCCGCAAAGCAAATGCGCGATCGCGCACGCCGCCATGCCGATTTGAAATACGCGCCGGTGTCCGAACAGATCGCCGATTTTTCCGAAGACAATCGTGAGGCTCGACTGCGCGATGATGTAGGAGATGACGATCCACTGGATATCGGTGATCGCAATCCCGAATGCCGCGGTGATTGCGGGAAACGCGACATTGACCGAGCTGTCGAGCGGACCGACCAGATTGCCGATGCAGACCACCATGAGACCGAACCGAGCGTGCGCCGCGGCCGATAACGACGGTACACCCACCTCGCGTCGGCCCGGACGATGTCAGGCGCGCAGCAAGTCGGTTAACGTCCGCGCAGAAGTCAGGTTCTCGAGTCCATATACCGCATCGATGATCGGCGCGAGCTTCGCTTCGGCCAATCGGATCGGCGCATAGATGCGAAACTTTTCTTCGATCTGCGCGCGCGTGAGCCGCCTTTCCGGCACGCCGCGCGGATGCATGCAACGCATGGCCAGGACGCGCCCGTCATTGAGCTCGATATCGGCAAGGGTCTGGGATCCAACCAGCTCCGGGTCGAGCCGCACCACCACTTTTTCGGCGGCGAACCGGCGGAGCAGCGGATCGTCATAGCGCGCAGGTTCGAATTGCGCGAGCGTCAGGGCCCGATCATGCAGAATCGCCGCCACCGCATAGTGGGCGGACAACAGCGCCTCGAATTTCCCCTTGTAGGTGCCGAACCCGCCGTGCATATCGAACGGTACCTTGCTCACCGCCAGACGCACCTGCCTGATCGCCTTCGGATCAATGCGATGTTGCTCGACGAGATCGAACATCGCGGTGACCGCACCCTGTATGTGGGTCGCCGCGGGCCATGGACGCAGCGAAAGCTGTTCCATTTCCCAGCGGGATCCGAGCTCACCCAGGGCGAGATCGATGCGGCCGCCATCGGTGTAGATGTTGTAGAGTCCGCCATCGGGTGCGGTAAGAAATTCGCGCGTTGCGACAAATTTCTGCTGCGCAAGGAGCGCGGCCATCAGCCCCGATAACGCGCCCCGGCATTGATGGAACTTCACGGTCGGCGTGCCCCATGCGGCGAACGTGCCCGCGGCCTGGCTGCCCGCAAGACCGAACGCGCGCGCCATCGTGTCGGCATCGAAGTGAAGCAATCGCCCCACCGCCGCCGCCGCGCCGAACGGTCCGATAATGCCTGGTCCGTGCCAGCCCTTCTTGCGAAAGACCGGGTAGTCGAGCCCGATGCCGATGCGCGTGGTGATTTCGCAGCCGGCGATGATCGCGGCGAGAAGCTCCCGGCCGGATAGTGCGTCACGCTCGGCGATCGCGAGTGCGGGCGGCAAAACCTCCGGCATGACGTGCGTCAAGGTTGCACGATGCGTATCGCACATGGTCACCGCGGTGACCAAAAATCCATTGAGCAAGGTCGCGCCGGTGAGCGATGAGCGCCCGCCCCCGATGACCGACGATTCCTGCGACTGCGCGAGCGTGCCGGCGAACGCGGCAATCTGTGGCGTTTCCTCGCCCTGATGGCCGGCGAGCGCGCAGGCCAGCGCATCGAGCAAGGTGCCTTTCGCGGTCTGGCGAACACGCTCGGGAACCGCATCAAGATCGAGTGATGCGGCGAATGCTGCGAGGGCTTGGGTGGCTTCTTGTGGCATGAGGTCGTCTCCTTGCGCGCAAGGGTATCACTGGTGGACATGATGACCATCGAGTGCGGATCGTACCGATTGAATCGCCGTTCCGTGATCCGGCAAACCGGCTAGTATCTGGCGCTCACAATCGACCGCGCGCCGGAAGTGCTATCCATGACCGACACCTTGATGACCGGGTCGCAGTACCTCGACAGCTTGCGCGATGACCGGCAGGTCTTCATCGACGGCGAGCGGGTGAAGGATGTGACGACCCATCCCACCTCGCGCAATGCCGCGCGCTCGATCGCACGGCTGTACGATGCG
>JBJXGX010000141.1:0-11251 GCA_046160305.1 Burkholderiales bacterium | reverse complement strand
ATCTGCGGCGGTACGGATCGGTGCCGCACGCGGGTTTCGGCCTTGGGTTCGAGCGGACCGTGGCCTACGTGACGGGGCTTTCGAATGTGCGGGACGCGATTCCGTTTCCGCGGACGCCGGGGAGTGCGAAGTACTAGGGCTACTCAAGCGTTGCTGGGGCTCTCTCAGAAATTCACCACGGAGGACGTGGAGGTAGAAGAGGAAAAGCAATCGACGTGTGCGTATCGGGCGCGTCTATGCAAATGACCGATCCAGCAGGGTGACAGCCCCTCGCGTCTCTCCAATTGGATCACGATCCCTCCCGCCGTTCCTCCCTTACCTCCGCGTCCTCCGTGTCAAATTTCTGAGGGTGTAGGTTCTAGCGCGGTGCTCGAAAGCTGAGTTGATCGAACGACCTGTTCTTCAGGTAATCGTCCAACCCCCATCGCTCGACCTGTTGCATCACCTCGTCGAACTCCGATTGCATGACCGGCTCGTACACGAATCGCTCGCCGCGTGTGAATCGGCTGAAGTCCCACTTGTGCAGGCTCTCAAACGCCGGCGGCACCGTGATCTTCCAAAGATGCAGGTATTTCGGCAGATCCGCCGTAAGCAATTTCTCCGCACGATCGAGTGCGCGCAGGTAGCCGCTCACGTCGTCCTGGCTCGATCCCTCCGGCACCCACCAGAGCGTCTTGAATTCATCGGCAATGATCTTGCGAAGCCCCAGTTGCTCCGCCATGTCAATTTGCGGCGGCAGCAGGCTCGTCGCGTCGACCTCTTTGTTCAACAGCGCCTGCAGTCGCGCCCCGAACCCGCCGACGTTTACTGTTTTGATCTGGTCAAGCGGCAGGTACTTTTCGAGCCGATATGGCACATTGAAGTGGCTGCCCGCGCGCATGCCCACCCCGATCGGGACGCCCTTGAGATCCTCGGGACGATAGATGTTCGATTCGGGACGAACAAAAATCGCCCAGGGCGACACGCCATGGCAATCACGCACGATCAGCCCCATGCCCGCGGATGCGTTGCTGATCGTGCCCCATAGACACGCGCACTGGATGGTCTGCTCGCCTTCGGCATACACCTGATCCTGCGGCCGTTGCAGATACTCGAAACCCTTCCAGCTCGATTGGGTACCGCGAAATGTCTTCCAATCGAATTCGACCTCGAGCCCTTCTTGTGCGAAGAACCCTTCCTGCTGGGCAACGAACTCATTGAGACCCATGCCTTTAGGGGCGACCTTGACGCGCTTCAGAACCTTGTCCATGGATTCGACCTCCTTGATGGGTGATCCGGAATCTAGTCTACCGCTTCATCGATTGCGCCCGGATTCAATCCACACGGATTCTGGCCTCGCGCACGAGCACGCCATAGCGGTCACGCTCGCGCTGCTGCTGCGCCGCGAACGCTTCCGGCGAGGTTGGAACGACCGGCTCGGCGGCGAACGCCGAAAGCGACGAGCGCGCCTCTTTTGATTGCATCGCACGCGTGATTTCGAGATTCAACCGCGCGACGGTCTCGCTTGGGGTACCGGCCGGTGCGTACACACCAAACTGCAGAACGATATCGACTTTTGTGCCGGCTTCGGTCATGGTCGGCGTATCGGGAAAGAGCGGCGATCGCGTGGCCCCTGGCACCGCGAGCAAGCGCACCTTGTCCGCCTTGATGTGCGAGATCGCCGCGCCGAGATCGAACGTGAAGTCGATCAGTCCGCCGATCAGATCGACCAGCACTTGTTGCGAGCCCTTGTAGGGAACATGAGTGACCTCGATATTCGCCGCGCGCATCAACGCCTCGGCCGCGATGTGCTGCAACGTGCCGTTACCCGCCGAGCCATAGTTGAGCTTGCCTGGATTGGCCTTGGCATGTGCGATGAATTCGGCGAGTGTGCGTGCCGGTAAGCCCGCGCGGACGATAAAGAAGATCGCGGATCGCCCTGTGGGAGCGATCGGCTGCAGATCCTTCGCGACATCGATGCCGAGCTTGTACAGATGCGGATTGATGAGGATCGGACCGTCGGAGGTGTGGAGCAACGTGTAGCCGTCGGGCGCCGATCGTGCAACACCTTCCATGCCGATATTGCCGCCTGCGCCAACCCGATTCTCGACCACGACCGGCTGGCCTAACGCCTCGGAAAGCGGCACCGCCATCGCACGCGCCACGACATCGGTGATCCCGCCCGGCGCGAAATTCACCACCAGCCGGATCGGCTTGGATGGCCAGGCCTGGGCACATGCGTGCGACGCGCCGAGGATCGCGCACGAGGCGGCGGCCAGATAACGGACGATCGATCGCATTCGCTTCTCCACTAAAACCAAGCTCCACGAAAACCAAGTCTACGAACAGGGATCGGGCACCGGACCGGCACGCGTAGCAAGGCCGCGATGATGATCCTTCCAGTTGAACTGTACGCGATCCGCCGAACGCTAGTTCTGGGTTCCGGTAAGGCCGGCCGCCTTGACGATCTTCTCGTCCGCCGCGAGTTCCTGCGCAAGATACGCCTCGAACTGCTGCGGGCTCATGAACATGGGTTCGGCGCCCGAGCGCGCGAGCCTCGTCATCACGTCCGGCTCCTTCAGCGCCTTCGTGGTCTCTTCATGAAGACGCGTGATGATTTCCTTCGGGGTCTTCGCCGGCACGAGCAACCCGACCCAGAAGTTGTAGAGCGCATCGGGAAAGCCCGCCTCGCGGATCGTGGGCACGTCGGGGAGAATCGATGAGCGTTCATTCGCGCTTACGGCAAGGGCAAGGAGCTTCTTGTCCCGGATCGTGGAGAGTGACGACAGGATTGGAATGAACGCGAAGTCGACGCGCCCGGTGCCGACCTCGGTCAAGACTTCCGCGGCGCCCTTGAATGGGATGTGCGTACCGCCGATCCCGGCCACGAGCAGAAATTTCTCGATCGCGATGTGTGTGGCGCTGCCGATGCCACCCGATGCGTAGTTGATTTTCTCGCGATCGGCTTTCGCGGCGTTCACCAATGCCGTGACCGTCGCTAGATTCTTTGACGGCGCGATGATGAGGGCAAGCGGCTGGTTCGCCAATGGCGCGACTGGAGTCAGCTCATTGACGCTATACGGAAGCGTCTTGTAGATGAACGGGATGCTGGTGTAGCCGGACGACGTGGAGAGAACCGTATAGCCGTCGGGCGCTGCTTTGGCGACCTGGCTATTGCCAAGCGTGCCACCGGCGCCGACCCGATTCTCGACAAGTACGGGCTGGCCAAGCTGCCGCGACAACTGTTCCATGACAATGCGGGTGGCAATATCGCTGCCACTGCCGGCGGTGAAGGGCACGACGACCCTGACGGGTCGATTGGGCCAACCTTGACCAAATGCGGTTGCGGCGATACTCGACGATACGATCGCTGCGGCAAGGACCTTCCAGTTCATCGTGGGTCTCCTCTTGAGTGACATCGGTTATACCCCACCCTAACGATGCACGGCACATGCATAGCGTGAACGCAATTCAATCCGCCGGCAACCGGTGCAACGTCTCAGCCGACACTCGATGACGCTCGGGTCGCCGACCTGGCCTTAAACGAGTAAATTCCGCAAGAATCGCGACTGCCGCTCGCCACAACCCGAATGACACGTCCACAGGAATATTTCAGCCCTAACTACGTCGATGCGCGACGGCGCCTTCGCGCTGCAGCGGTTGGGGCGGGCACCACATTGACACCTTATATCAACCCGAACGGCCGCGGACCGCAGGGTGAGGTGCTGAGTACCGACGTGGTCCGCATCGGTCCCGAAGCGGCGGAGAATGTCATCTTCGTTACCAGTGCCACCCATGGCATCGAAGGATTCTGCGGCTCCGGTGGACAGGTCGGCTTACTTGCCGCGGGGCTTCACCGCGAATTGCCGGCCACTACCGCCTTGGTGATAGTGCATGCGATCAATCCTTACGGGTTTTCCCATGAACGTCGGGTAACCGAAGGGGGCGTCGACCTGAATCGCAATTTCCGGGATTTCAGTGAGCCGCCGCCGACAAACGCAGCGTACGCTGAAATCCGTGACATGCTGGTACCCGCCGATTGGTATGGCCCGGCCCACGCGGCAGCCGATCGAGCAATCGCGACTTTCATCGCCACGCGCGGGCAGGCGGTGTTCCAGGACGCACTTCGTGCCGGGCAATGGGACGATCCGCACGGCGTGTTCTTTGGCGGTGCCGAACCCACTTGGTCCAATCGTACTTGGCGCGCGATCATCCGTAAGCACGGCGCCGGTGCACGCCGCATTGTCCATCTCGACCTGCATTCCGGCCTTGGCGGCTACGGCGATTGCGAAGTGATCTTCGGGTTCGTCCAGCCGGTCAAGGATATTCTGGCGCGTGCACGCGCGTGGTATGGCCGGGTGACGAGCCCGGCCGACGGCGATTCGCTATCGGCCAATATTCAAGGTGTCATGCCGAATGCATTGCTCGACGAGGCGCCTGAGGCCGAAATCACGCCGGTGCTCCTCGAATTCGGCGTCAAACCGACGGTCGATGCGCTCGACGCGATCCGCGCCGACGTCTGGCTCTATCGTCACGGCCAACCCAATTCGCCCGAAGGCACGCGCATCAAGGCCGAGGTCCGCTCCGCGTTCTACGGTGAGACTGACGATTGGAAGGCGCGCATTTTCGAGCGAACCGTCGATGTGTACCGACTGACCCTAGCCGGTCTCAGCCGGCGATGAGCTGATCGGCTGCTCGACTACAATTGCCGATCGATCGTCACCCGATACTTCGTTGGAAAGAGCGAGCACGTTGAGCATGGGGGAATCGAATGCGGAACGGATCGGCGCCTTTGACTACGTAATCGTCGGCGCGGGTTCGGCCGGCTGCATCCTGGCGAACCGGCTCTCCGCCGATCCCGCATGCAAAGTATTGCTGCTCGAGGCCGGCGGCGAGGACAATTGGATGTGGATCCACATTCCGGTCGGCTGCCTCTATACGATCAACCACCCACGCGCCGACTGGTGCTTCAAAACCGAACCTGAGCCCGGGCTGAACCAGCGGGTCGTGAACTATCCGCGCGGCCGAGTCCTTGGCGGGTCCTCGTCGATTAACGGCATGATTTACATGCGCGGGCAATCCGGCGATTACGACGCCTGGCGCCAGATGGGCAATCCGGGCTGGGGCTGGGAAGATGTGCTGCCTTGCTTCAAGGCCCATGAGGACTACGGTCCCGGCACAGACCCGATGCATGGCAGCGGTGGCGAATGGCGGGTGGAGGCGCCGCGCATTCGCTGGGAGATCCTCGATGCGTTCCGGGACGCCGGCGTGGAGCTCGGCATTCCGAAGATCGATGATTTCAATCGCGGCGACAATGAGGGGTCCGCGTACTTTCATGTCAATCACAAGAACGGCAAGCGCTGGAATGCCGCGCAGGGCTTCCTGCGACCGGTCATGCATCGCCGCAACCTTAGCCTGCTCACCCGCGCACATGCGAAGGCATTGCGCATCGAGGGCGGCCGCTGCACGGGTGTGGAATTCTGGCAAGCCGATCGATTGAAGTTTGCAGCATGCAATGATGAGGTATTACTCGCCGCAGGCACGATCGGATCGCCGCATCTCCTGCAGTTGTCGGGCATCGGACCCGGTCCACTGCTCTCTGAGCACGGCGTGAGCGTGAAGGCCGAGCTGCCTGGCGTCGGCGAAAATCTTCAGGATCACTTGCAGCTACGCATGAGCTTCAGCGTATCGAACACGCGCACCGTCAACGAACTCGCGAACAGTCTGTTCGGCAAGGCCAAGATGGCGGCCGAATATTTCCTGTTCAAGCAAGGACCGATGACGATGGGCCCCTCGCAGCTCGGGGTGTTTGCCAAGAGCGATCCGACGCTCGCGGCACCCGATCTGCAATTCCATGTGCAACCCCTCTCGCTCGACAAGTATGGTGGAGGGCTCGATTCGTTTCCCGCATTCACGGCTTCGGCGTGCGACCTTCGACCTGAGAGTCGCGGCTCAGTGCGTATCAAGAGTACCGATTCGCGCACTGCTCCCGAGCTACGACTCAATTACCTCTCCACGCCGGCCGACCGGCGCAAAGCGGCGACGGCCCTGCGCCTGACGCGGCGACTTGCCGCGACCCGTGCGCTCAGCCGGTTTGCGCCGCAGGAGTTCCGGCCTGGCCTAGAAATCCAGAGCGAGGACGAACTGATCAAGGCGGCTGGTGATATCGGCACGACGATCTTCCACCCGGTCGGGACCTGCAAGATGGGGCCGGATAGCGATCGGATGGCTGTCGTCGACCATCGCCTGCGCGTGCGCGGCGTGGGCGGGTTGCGCGTGATCGACGCATCGATCATGCCGACGATCATCTCGGGGAATACCGCGGCGCCCGCCATGATGATCGGCGAGAAGGGGGCGGCGCTCATACGGGAGGACAGGCGATGAGTGCGCGGGGATCGACTCCATCGTTCGTAATTGCGCCAGAGTCGGCACAGCTTGACGGTCAGTCGCCCATCGAAGATAGTGCTCTCTGTTTTGTTCAATCACCATGGAGTCAATGATGTTGGATCTTCGTCCCAACTGCGAGTGCTGTAATAAGGATTTGCCGAACGAATCAACCGAAGCGCGTATCTGCACATTCGAATGCACGTTTTGCGTCACCTGTGCGGAAACGAAGCTGCACGGCATCTGCCCCAACTGCAAAGGAGAGCTGGTCGTGCGGCCCCGTCGTCCGGCAGCGGCGTTGGCGAAGAAGCCCGCATCGACGACGCGCGTATTCAAGCCAGAAGGCTGCGCCGAAAAGGCGGCCTGACGGCGCCGCTTCCTCGCGGGCGGTCAGCCCCCGCCAAGGCTTGGTTAGTCGAGCAGCCCCTTGCTCTTGGCAAAGGCGCGCAGCCCCTCGACCTCCTTCGGGTGCTTCTGTGCCGCGAGATCCAGGATCCCGTCGGAAAAGGCCTGCTGTAGCTTCGCGCGCTGCGCCTCGCCCATCATCGTGATCTGCATACCCTTCGCGACAAGGGCTTGTTCTTCCTCGGCAGCGAGTCGCCCGGCTTCCTTCAGCCACATGTCCTCGGCCTTGCGGCCTTCGTCGGTCAGGATCTTGCGCTCCGCGACGGTAAGCCGGTTCCATGCCGCGAGGTTCATCATGATCGGCTGCGTGCCGAACCCCATTGCAGGACGCATCAGGTGCTTCGCGACCTCGTACCAGCGGTAGTTGAGCACGCCGATCACCGGCCAGGCGGCGCCGTCGACGACGCCTTTATCGAGCGAAGTATAAATTTCTGCCGGCGGTAGATTGACGAGCGACCCGCCGAGCAGCTTGATGACGCCCGTATAGCCCGGCGTTCCGCGAATCTTGCGCCCCGCGAGATCGCCCGTCGCCGAGATCGGCTGTCGCAACACGAACTGATAGCCGCCGTTCGGACCCATCGGGAGCGTTACGAGTTTGACGCCAAGCTTGTTGTATTGCGTATCCAAGTACTCGAACAAGCCGGAGGCGCGCCGCGAGTTCAGATCCCCGCCGAGCGCCTCGACCGCGTTGAGCAACGGTAGCGTCCCGAAATGATAGGCACCATGGGTGAACAGGAACTGAAACGCGCCTGCTGCGAGCGGTTGCAACTGCTCGAACGGCGGGACGGTTTCGGGGCCAGCAACGATGAACTTGATCGACCCCTTCGACGCTGCCTCGACCGCCTTCATGTAGGGCTCGGCCAAGCCTGGTACCGCCGGATAGTTGCGATCCCAACTCGAGAGCCATCGAAATTCGGCAGCGGAAGACGGCTGCATCGAGTGGACAGCGAGCATCCCGATCGTAAGCAATACACGCCTCATGCTTCCCTTCCCCTTTCGATCACGGTTGATTGATTCCGCTCAAGTGCACCATTCATTATATGTGCCATGGAATCACGGGCCGTCAATGGTACGGTCAACTCGCCGGCGTGAACGCCGAGCGTGCGGCGCTGTACTTCTGCAACCGGTACGGCCCGGCGTTGACCGGCGGATACTTCGCCGGGCGGGCCACGTCTGCGCAGCCGGGCAGGCAGGCGACTTCGGTATCGTAGTTGGGATGATGAAAGAAGGCGATCGAGAGTCGCGCATCGCTCGAGGCACGCGCAGCCGGCGGGTTGACGACGCGATGCAGCGTCGATATCCAACGATCGTTGGTCCAGCGCATCATTAGGTCGCCGATGTTGATAATGAAGCTGCCGGCCGGCGCGGTGACATCGACCCAATCGCCCGCCTTGTTGACGACCTGCAAGCCGGCCTCAACGTTCTCGGAGTGAAGGATCGTGAGCGAGCCGTAGTCGCTATGCGCCCCGGCGCGCATCTGCCCTGCCACCGGTGCGGTGCGCTGTTCGGGATAGTGCAGCAACCGCATTACCGTGATGTGCCGATCGATCTTGCCGTCAAAGAAATTCTTCGGCAGATCGAGCCCGAGCGCGAAGATCCGCATCAGCTCGCGCGCCAGGCCATTCATCGCACGGTAGTAGTCGGTGAGTGCCTGACGCATCGCGGGCGGACGCTCCGGCCACAGGTTTGGATGAAAGTGAGGCAGCGCTTCCGGAGCTTGGTAGTACGCGGCGGCGTCGTACTCGGGGCCGATTTGGAATGCTTCTTTGAGATCGGCGGGTGCGGCCTCACCACGACTGTAGGAGAGCCCCTCGAGCCCGATCGGGAGATAGCCGCGCGGGGTAAGGCCGGGCGCGCGGGCGCGCTGCTTTTCATCGAACGGAAGACGGAAGAAGCTGCGCGCCGTCTCGACCGTGTGCGAGCGCATGGACGGGTCGATGCCATGACCAGTAACACCGAAGAATCCGATATCCTCGCAGGCGCGAGCCACCTGCTGCACCACCTCGGCCGCGCCGGGAGCTTCGGCAAGGAACGGCGCGATGTCGATCGTCGGAACGGTGGTGAGCATGGTACGACTCCTTGGCGTGGTCGGCCTGCGACGCACTGAGTCTAGTGCGCGCCGCTGGGAACTGACAGTATGCGACGGATCCGCCATGCACCGATACAGGGGTAGTCCAAATTGGTATCACCGCCACGACCCGATTTGGGCGAAGGTCGCACGACTGCGGGGCCGGCGTGCCCCTGCTCGTCGGGCCGCGCCCTGATCGACTGCTGCGGCCGCTACATCGCGTCGGCGCTTCCCGCGCCGGACGCTGAATCGATGATGCGCTCGCGCTACACCGCGTTCACGCTGCGCAACGAAGCCTATCTGCTTGCGACCTGGCACCCGTCGATACGCCCCGACTCGCTTGCGCTTCCTGAGAATCAGAAGTGGCTCGGCCTCGACGTTCGCGCGCGTTCGGTCGATCCGAACAATCCGAATCGCGCCACGGTTGAATTCGTCGCGCGATCGCGGATCGATGGGCGCGGAATCCGGCTGCATGAACTGAGCAGCTTCGTACGCGAAGCGGGACGCTGGTACTACCTCGCCGGAATCGACCGACCAGCCACGCCGGCAAAGCGCCGATGACTCGTCCCGGCGTCCCGTTCGTCCTCGTCGTCGTGCTGATCGACGTGATGGGTTTCGGCCTGATCATCCCGGTGCTGCCCGCGCTGGTCGGCGAATTTACTGGCAGCCGCGACGCCTTGTCGTACTGGTATGGGGCACTCGCCGCGGCCTACGGCGTGATGCAATTCTTCGCCGCGCCGATGCTCGGTGCGCTGTCGGATCGCTATGGTCGCCGGCCGGTGTTGCTGGTATCGATCTTCGGCTTGGGCATCGACTTCATCCTTCAAGCACTCGCGCCCTCGATCTGGGTGTTGCTCATCGCGCGACTGATCGGTGGCTTGACCGGCGCATCGTTCTCGGTTGCCAACGCCTACATTGCCGATGTCACCACCCCGGAGGAGCGCAGCAAGAACTTCGGCCTGCTCGGCGCCGTGTTCGGCATCGGCTTTATCTTGGGACCGATGCTGGGCGGCCTGCTCGGCGAATCGAATATCCGGCTGCCTTTTTTCGCCGCGGCGGCATTGTCGCTCGTCAACTGGCTCTACGGATACTTCGTGCTGCCGGAGTCGTTACCGAAGGATCGGCGTACGCCATTCGATTTGCGCAAGGCCAATCCGTTCGCGGCGCTCGCCGGCCTCGCGCACGTCAAATCGATCGGCCCGCTCGTGGCCGTATTCGCGCTGACCAATCTCGCGCAATTCATCCTGCATACGACATGGGTGCTCTACACCGAGACACGCTTTAGCTGGAGCCCGCGTGACAACGGCATCGCGCTGTTCACGGTCGGCGTCGCGGCTGCGGTCATGCAAGCGGGGCTGCTCGGCATGCTCCTCAAGCGCTTCAGTGAACCAACGGTCGCACTCGCCGGCCTCGCCACGGGCGCGATCGGCTTCCTGCTCTACGGCCTCGCCACGCAAGGCTGGATGATGTACGCAATCATCCTCGCCACCCTGCTGAGCGGTGCGGCCGCCCCGGCAATGCAAGGTATCGTGTCGAAAGCGGTCGACGCGACCAAGCAAGGCATCACGATGGGCGCGTTGAGCGGCTTGGCAAGCGTGATGCAGATCGTGGCGCCGTTGATCGGCACCGCGGTATTCGCGCAGGTCGCACACCTCTCACCCGGCGATTGGCGGATCGGCGCTACGTTCTTCTTGAGCGCGGCGTTGCAGGCGGCCTCGCTGGTACTTGCTTGGCGGGCGTTGCGACGGTAGGGCCCGAAGAGGAAGGGAGACAGGGCCCCTCCCCCGTCTCGGCAGATTCAGTGTAGTGGCGGGCCTCTTCTTCAACCCTCCGCCTCATCCAGCTTCGGCGCCGGCATGACCGGTTTCCCGTCCTTGATCTTCATCCGCTTCCTCGCCTCTGCAGGATCAAGCGGCACCATGCGCTTCAGCGGCTTCTTGGTATAGATGGTGATCTCGATGTTGGGTCCGTGCCCGACGTTCTGGTGCGACACACCCCGCGGGATCACCGTCATCTCGCCTTCGTTGATCGTGATCGGCCCGGTCTCCGAGTTGAGCGTGCGACTACCCTTGTACTGGAACGCCCATTCGTCCGCGCCGAGATTGCGATGCCAGCCGCCCTGCTCGCGATCGCAGTTGGCCACTTCGATGATCACGTCGTCATTCGCGTAGAGCACTAGCGGCATGAAGCCGTTCACCATGTCGACGCCGGTGACCACGCCCTCCTTGAAGATGTCGTTGAGCGATATTTTCTCCATCTTGCGCCCGCCCTCCGCACCTTTCTTCAGTTGATCCTCGTCGCGATCGATGACGAAGCGCTTGTCGGTGTCGGTCCAATCGGTGATCGACGGCCCCCAATACGTCACGAACTCCTTTACGGTCTTGCCCATGATTCGCTACCTCCCTCACTCGGATC
>JBJXGX010000140.1:0-33830 GCA_046160305.1 Burkholderiales bacterium | reverse complement strand
GCCTTGTAGCAGGCATCCATCACCGGTTTCGGAAACGAGCGGAGCTGCGTCCCGGCGCCGACCAGCTTCTTGAGCGCGATCGGATTTTTCGCGTCGTAGTTCGCGGTCATGATCGTGTCCTGTTCACGGGCCGCGCATTCGAGCACTTCCTGGAAGGCTTTTGGAAGCGCCTCCCAGGCCTTGAGATTCACCAGCATCGTATTCTGTGCACTGCCTTCCCACCAGCCCGGGTAGTAATAGAACTTCGCGACCTTGTTCAAGCCGAGCTTTTCATCATCGTGCGGGCCGATGAATTCCGCCGCATCGATCGTGCCCTTTTCAAGCGCGGCATAGATGTCACCAGGCGGCAGTTGCTGGGCCGTCACGCCAAGTTTCGTGAGGATCGATCCGCCGATTCCGCCGATCCGCATCTTGAGACCCTTCAGGTCCTGAACCGTCTTGATCTCCTTGCGATACCAACCGCCCATCTGCACGCCGGTATTGCCGCATGGGAAATTGATGAGGCCGTAGGGCTTGAACACATCACGTAGCAATTCGGCGCCGCCGCCCCAGTTGAACCAGGCGGCCTGCTGGCGAGCGTTGAGTCCGAACGGGATTCCCGAGTCGAATGTGAAGGCCGGATTCTTGCCGATGAAAAACGTGGAGAGCGTGTGCGTCGCCTCGAAGGTGCCGCCAGCCACCGCGTCGAACACCTGATTGCCGGGAACGAGCTCGCCCGCCGCCATGACGCGGATCTCGAACTTCCCTTCAGTCATCGCGCTAATGCGTTTCGCCATCGCCTCGATGCCGCCATGGGTCGTATCGAGGCTCTTCGGCCAACTCGTCTGCAGCCGCCAGCGAACGGTGGGCGGCGTTTGCGCGATGGCGGGTGCAACCGCGGCGCCAAGGGCGACTCCCGCACCGGCTCGCTTCAGGAACTCGCGTCTACTCATGAAGATCTCCTTGTTGGTTTGCCGTTGCGCCGGCGGATGAAACGCACTATACCGATTCCGTTATTTGTTCGCGCCACCTTGCAAGGACCGCTCGATCTGTTTCTGGAGATCGTCATCCGAGGTCGTGTCAACCGCGGGCGCTTCAAGCTCGATCCGCACCTTGTCGGTATCGATCATGGGATCTTTGCTGAGGAACGCGGTAATCACATCGGGGAACGCGATGACGAGCGCCACCATGATCAGTTGCAGACCCACCCACGGAATCGCGCCAAGGTAGATGTCGTTGCTTTTCACCTCGCGCGGTGCGATGCCGCGCAGGTAGAACAGCGCGAACCCGAACGGTGGATGCATGTAGGAGGTCTGCAGATTCACACAAAGCAGCACGCCGAACCACACCAGATCGATGCCGAGTTTTTGCGCGACCGGCGCGAGCAACGGAATGACGATGAAGGCGATCTCGAAGAAATCGAGAAAGAACGCGAGTACGAAAATGAACAGGTTGACGACGATGAGAAACCCGACTTTCCCGCCCGGGAGATCGCCAAGGAGATGCTCGATCCAGAGGCCGCCGTCAAACCCCTGGAACACCAGCGAGAACACCGTCGCGCCGATCAGGATGAAGATCACCATCGCGGTGATGCGCATCGTCGAGTCCATTCCCTGGACAACGAGCTTCGCGGTCAGGCGGCCACGCAGCAGGGCGAGCAGCATCGCGCCGACCGCGCCCATCGCGCCGGATTCGGTTGGTGTCGCAAGGCCGAAGAAGATCGTGCCGAGGACGAGAAAGATCAAACCAAGCGATGGCACCACGCCCCATAGGACGCGTGTCCACAATGCCCATCCGCGCAAGGTGCGGGCCTCCGGCGGCAGCGCCGGCACCCACTTCGGCCGGAAGATCGCAACCAGCCAGATGAAGGCGAGGAAAAGAAGTGTTTGGACGATCGAGGGACCAATCGCACCCGCATACATGTCGCCCACCGAACGTCCGAGCTGATCGGCCAGAACGATGAGCACGAGCGAAGGCGGAATGAGCTGGGTAATCGTGCCCGATGCCGCGATGACACCGGTGGCGAGTTTCATGTTGTAGCCGTAGCGCATCATCGCGGGCAACGCGATCATGCCCATCGCGATGACCGATGCGGCAACCGTTCCGGTGATCGCACCGAGAATCGCGCCCACGATGATCACTGAATAGGCAAGGCCGCCCGGCAGCGTACCGAATGCCTGTCCCATGCTCTCCAGCAAATCTTCGGCCAGCCCGCAACGTTCAAGAATCGCGCCCATGAACGTGAAGAACGGGATCGCGAGCAAGAGGTCGTTCGAGAGGATGCCGAACACGCGTAGCGGCAGGCTCGCAAGAAAATCGGGTACGAAGAATCCGAGATGGACACCTATGATGCCGAAAAATAGACCGAGCGCCGCGAGCGAAAACGCGACCGGAAATCCGACCAGCAGGAATAGGATCATCCCGGCGAACATCAGCGGCGCCATGATTTCCGCGGTCATGGTGGTGAAGTCTCACGGCGCCTCATTGCAGCGGGCGCTCGTATTGGGTTTCGGCCGGCAAGTGTCCGGTCAGCATCGCGATGCGCTTCACGATTTCGGAGGCGCCTTGCAATGCAACCAGGGCAAAGCCGATCGGAAGGGCCCAGCGCGCAGGCCAGCGCACCAAGCCGCCCGCATTGGGCGAGGTTTCTCCCGAATGGAATGCATCGGTCGCCGGCCCCACGCAAAGGTACAGAAGGTACAGCGTGGCCGGCATCAGAAAGATCAGGAGGCCGAGCAGATCGATCCAGATCTTGGCGCGAATCGAAAGCGGGCCATAAAACAGATCGACCCGGACATGCTCGTTGGCCTTCAGAACGAATGCCGCGCCAAGCATCACCATGTAGGCAAAGAGGTACCACTGGAGCTCGAGCCACGCATTCGATCCCAGACTGAAGGCGTAGCGCAAGCCGGCGTTGCCCGCGCTCACCAGGCACGCGACGAGCACGCAACCCGATGCGATCCAGGCTATCCATCGATTGACAACGTCGATGCCGGTGGAAAATTGCAACAGCGATTGCATTGAGGAAGACTTCGCTTGGGATTTTGGCGTATCGGCGTCGATTCGGAACACCGCGCCGGTAGGGTATGACCGACGCGAGGTTCAAGGACGGCGATGTTAGTACACTAGCGCACGTCGCGTGGGCGCGATGGGAAAGAGGAACTAACGGGAAACGCGAACCATGTTGAACCAAACTCCTGCCAATGCAGCGGCGTTGGAACGCATCTGTGCGATGGAGCCGTGTTGGTCGGCGGTGCGGGAGGCGGGCGACGTCTTGTCACTCCCCGACCGAACATTGCTCCACGCCGGGCCGCCGCTCCAGGATCCTTCACGGCTGCCGCCGCCCATGTTGAATAGTGCGGTGCTGTCGTGCCTGTATGAAGGGTGGGCGCGCGACGACGCGGAAGCGGAACGCCTGATCGCCTCGGGTGGTGTGCGGCTGGAACCCTCGCATACGCGCCGCGCCTCCGCACCGCTGGTCGCGATGATTTCGCGAAGGACGACCGTTGTCGAGATTCGCGACGGTCGAGGCACGGCAACGTGGTTCGGCTTTCTTGGGACAGGCGCCGGAGCGCAGCAGCGCTTCGGCTCGCGGGATCGCGCGATTCTCGAGCGCCTTGCCTTCCGCGAGCGCGTGCTGAAGCCCGGATTCGCCGCGCTGCTGGGTGAACCTATTGACCTGCTGTCCATCGCACGATCCGCACTCACTGAAGGCGATGATCTGCACAATCGGCTGTCCAGCGCGACGGCGGTGTTGCATGCGGTGCTCGGCACGCGCAAGACCGAGGCGCCCGAAGTCCAGGCCGCTATCATCACCGTCCTCGAAGCGCCCCTTTACTTTCTCAATCTATGGATGCCCGCTTGCGCGCTGATGCTCGATGCGGCAAGTGGCGTTCATGGCTCGACATTGGTAACCCGGCTTTGTTCGAATGGGCTTGCCGCGGGTATTCAGGTCGCAGGCATACCGGATCGTTGGTTCACCACACCGCCCGCGCTCGTGCAAGGCCCCTTCATGAAAGGCGCACCCGAGCATCCGCAGCATCCACCTGCCACCGGCGACAGCGGCATCATCGATGCATTCGGTCTCGGAGGTCAGGTATTGCGCTCCGCACCCAGTCTGCGCTCGGCGTTCGCGCAGTGGCTTCCCGTGGATGACGAGGCACGCGCACTTTCGCAGCTCGCGGGTCGCCACCCCGTGCTTGGCGTCGAGGTCGGACTCGACGCTGCGGCAGTCGTTCGGTCCGGAAGATCTCCGTTGCTCTCGACAGGTATGGTTTCGGCGGATGGTCGCGGGCTATTGGGTCGCGGCATTTGCGCGATGCCGGTTGGCCTGTTTGAAGAAGCGCTACGCGCAATGGTGGGGACATCATGAAGCTCGCCGGAAAAGTCGCCATCGTCACGGGCGGGGCCATGGGCATCGGCCGTGCGATCATCGGGCGTCGCCTTCAAGGGCAATCCGATGTATCTGCACTATGTCGCGAGCAAAGGTACGGTGGTGTCGATGACGCGTTCGCTGGCACGCGAGCTTGGTCCACGAAAGATCCTCGTCAATAGCCTTGCGCCTGGATTCACGTTGAGCGAAGGTGTCCTTGCGAATCCTGAACGCATTGCCGGAGCCCGCAAGCCATCGCTTGGCGGGCGCACCATCGAGCGCGATATGTATCCAAGCGATCTCGTCGGTGCCGCGCGATTCTTCGCAGGCCCCGATTCCGCTTTCATCACCGGACAAACCTTGGTGGTGGACGGTGGGACCTATTTTCACTCGTTCACGGCAGGCGAGGCGCGAGTGCCAATTGTTTGATCAGAACGTCGAGTGCCGCGCCCACACCCGCCAGCCGCACCGCATTCCGATCACCGCTGAACACATGCCGCTCGACGATCGTCGGGAAATCGCGACGCGCCGCCGCGACGAACACCGTACCGACCGGATTCTTATCGTTGCCTCCGCCGGGACCTGCATAGCCGGTCACGGCCACTGCCACGCCCGCGCCCGAGTGTTGCAATGCGCCTTCGGCAAGACCCCGCGTGATGGGGCCGCTCACCGCACCGTGTTCCCGCGCTATCGCTTCCGGCACGCCCAGCCCCGTCGCTTTCGCGCTGTCGTGATACAGGACGAATCCTCGTTCGAAGACTTGCGAGGCGCCCGAGACCGAAGTGAGGCAGGCGGAGACCAGACCGGCGGTCACCGTTTCCGCCGTCGCGATACGCATCCCGGCATTTTTCGCAAGCGTGAGCGCCTTCGAGGCGCGGTCGAGATGTTCGTTCGGAAACATGTCCTTCCTTTAATATTCGGGGATTGAACCACCAAGGCACCAAGACACCAAGGTAGAAGCAGACGGCCGAGAAACTGCCTAGACGCTGATCTCCAGATATCTGTCTCAGCGATTTCTTGGTGTCTTGGTGCCTTGGTGGTTCAAAAGTAGCCTATTACAACGTGCTCTTCCAGATGCGCCCATCTTTCATGACCATCTTGATGCGCGCGCGTTCGTTCAACCGTTTGATGTCCGCAAGCGGATCACCGTCGACCACCAGAATGTCGGCGATTCGCCCCGGCGCGACGGCGCCCAGCGCCGGGCGCTCGATACATTCCGCCGCACGGCTCGTGGCCGCCACGATCGCCTGCATCGGTGTCATGCCGAGCCAGTCGACCATGAACTGCAATTCGACGAGATTCTCACCGACCAGCAGACGGTGTGATTGATCGGTACCGAACGCGATCTTCACCCCGCGCTTCACCGCTTCACGGTAAAGCGGAATTTGCGCCTGCATCTTCGCGTAAATTTCGGCGTCCTTCGCATCTTCTTTCGCAAGTTGCTGCGCATTCCATGCGGCGTTTTTCTTGCGATGCTCGACCGACAAGGGCACGAGGGCCAATGTCGGCACCCACCATGTGCCCTGACGCACCATCGTCTCGATGCATTGCTCGTCGATGAACCATCCATGTTCGAGCGAATGGATTCCCGCCTCAAGCGCAGGGCGAATCCCCTCTATCCCTTCGGCGTGGACGGCGACGCGCTTGTGCCGCATCGCTGCTTCGGTGACCGCGGTGCGCAACTCCTCGACGGTGAACTGCGCCTCGTCCCATGAATCGGTGACCGATGTAATGCCCCCTGTTGCGCAGATCTTGACGAAATCCGCGCCGGCCATCAGCACATGACGAACGAGCCGGCGGACATCATCAACACCATCCGCGACAGGACTTGGCAGCCATGCGCGTTTCTGGATTCGAACGCCCGCGGGGAGCCATGCATCGCCGTGCCCGCCGGTCTGCGAAATCATGACGATCGCGATCAGCAGGCGCGGGCCGACCACGAAGCCTTCATCAATGGCCTGCCGAAAGCCGGCGTCGGCGCCACCCATGTCGCGCGCGGTCGTGACACCGCATGCAAGCGTTTCGTCGAGGATCGCGGTCGATCGCAACACGTTGTAGGTCGGCGCGTTCAACAGGTGTTGGCGCATGTCGCGCGCGCGATACGTGCCGTGTATATGGCAATCGATGATCCCGGGCAGCACGCTGCGTCCAGCCACATCGAGCGTAATCGCGTCGCGCGGAATGATGATCGTGTCGGCCCGCCCCGCCGCGACCACGCGGCCGTCCGACACGACGACCGCGGAATGAGCGAGCGGATCGCCGCCCAATCCATCAATGAGGCGGCCACCGATCAATGCATACGTCTTCTGATCTGGAAATATCATGTCGCGATTTCTCTTTCAAGACCTTTGCGTCGTTCGCGCGGTGAATGCTTGAGTTCAATTCCGAACCACCAAGGCACCAAGACACCAAGATTCAGTACGATGCCGGCAGCGCGTCATTAAGCAGGGTAGGGCCTCCCTTGGTGCCTTGGTGTCTTGGTGGTTCATCCCTTCCTAGCTCTCCAGATCCACGAACACATTCTTCAGCTCGGTGTACGACTCGAGGCCGTGCATGCCGAGCTCCCGTCCGATGCCGGATTTCTTGGCGCCGCCGAACGGACCCAGATACCCGTACCGGCTCGCGCTGCCATGCGAGTTGATGCTGATCATCCCGGTTTTCACGCGCTTGGCCACGCGGAGGGCCCGACCGATGTCACGCGTCCACACCGATCCGTTGAGGCCGTATTGATTGTCGTTAGCCAGCCGGATCGCGTCCTCTTCGTCCTGGAACGGCATCACGACAACGACCGGCCCGAAGATTTCCTCCTGCGCGATCCGTGCGTCGTTCGTGACGCCGCATAGGATTGTTGGCGCGAAGTAATGGCCGGTGGTGTGTCCGGCGGGTCGATCACCGCCGCAGATCACCGTGCCGCCGGCACGCGTGCCGAGCTCCACATACGAGCGCACGACGCGCCATTGGCTGGCCGAGATGAGCGGTCCCATTTCAGTCGCCGGATCGAGTGGATCCCCAACCCGAAACCGGTGCGTCGCCGCCACGAACTCCGCAAGGAATGCATCATGCGCACTCGCTTCGACCAATACGCGCGTCCTCGCCGAGCAGCTCTGACCGGCGTTGCCGAATCCTCCGCTGACCGCGGCTCTGGCGGCCTTGATGATATCGGCGTCCGCGAACACGATGTTCGGGCTCTTGCCTCCCAGTTCGAGCGTGATCCGCTTCATCGAATCCGCGCCGGCTTTCATGAGCTTCGCGCCGGTCGTTGTCTCACCGGTAAATGAAATTTTGTCGATCAACGGATGGCGTGCGATGTGCTCACCCAACTCGGAACCCGGACCCGGCAGTATGTTGAGCACACCCGGTGGGAGTCCTGCATCCAGCGCCGCGCGTCCCAACATGAGAGCCGTAAGGGGCGTATAGGTGGCAGGCTTCAGGATCACGGTGCAGCCAACCGCGAGCGCCGGCGCAACTTTCCACGCCGCGGCGAGAAACGGGAAATTCCAGGGGGTGATGGCGGCAACGACGCCAATCGGTTCGCGCAGGGTGAAATCGAGCACGCCCGCGCCCATTGGAATCGAGTGACCGAAGAACTTGTCGGCCGCACCCGCGTAGTAGTCGAACACTTTCGCGGCCGCTTCGACTTCGTTTTTCGAATTGGCGATCGTCTTGCCGCCGTTCCGGGTTTCGGTTTCGGCGATCGCATCCGCCTGCCAGCGGATCTTCTCGGCGATGCGCCGCAGATGGACGCCGCGCTCGGTGGGCATCATGCCGGACCATTTGCCCGCATCGAACGCCTTGCGAGCCGCGACGACCGCACAATCGACATCCTCGACACTCGCCCGCGAAACTTCGGCGAGCACGGAATCGTCACGCGGACTGTGCGCCGCGAAGGTCGCCCCGGACAACGCTTGGGTGAACGCGCCGTCGATCAGGAGCCCGGTGTCAATCGAACGCACGCTCGCACCATTCCACCAACTCGCCGAGGGTCTGCGCATGAAAATCGATCGAAGGTTCGGCGGGCGTCGCCTTTCCTGGCGCGAACCACGCGGTCTTGAGGCCGAGACGCTTGGGACCGATCACGTCATTCTCCAGATTGTCGCCGACGAAAACGGCGCGACTCGGATCGGCGACGAAGCCATCCAGCAGCGCGCGATAGGCGTTCTCATGCGGCTTCATCCAGCCTATTTCTCCGGAGATCGTGACGCGATCGAATGCGCGGTCCACGCCGAAGCGTTGCAAGGTGCCTTCGACCACGACGGGCATCGGATAGTTGGAAAGGAGGCCGAGGCGAAATCGTTTTGATAGTCGATGGACGGCATTGACTGCGCCGTCGACTGCCCGCGCACCATCCAACACCTGCATGCAAAGCGCGTGGGCGAATTGATCGAGCTCGTTCGTGGACAGAACGTTCGGCGCGCCGCATTGTTCGAATGCCATGACCAGGCGATCCTGGAAGCTGTGCTCGCGCAAGGTTTCAGCCGAGCGTTTGATCTGTTGCCGGGCGGTGGCGAAATAGGCTTCGACGAATCGGTCGGCATCGATCGGATTCACGCGCTTCGCGACGAGCTTCGCATAGTCGCGTACATACACTTCGCGCGCACAGGCGAGGTGCGCTTCGGGTGCATTGATCATGCCGGGAATGACGAATAGCGTATCGCCCCAGTCGAATAGAACAGCAGGCTTTTCGATACCCACCGGATCAGGCACCCAATCCTTCGGCGACCAGACGCTTCGCCGCATCCGCCGGATCCCTTGCCGCATACACCGCGCGACCGACGACGCCGAATACGCGGGCGCCTTGTGCCGCCTTGACGATACTGCCAAGCGTGCCGCCCAATGGGCCGATCCCCGGAACGAGCAGGGTGGGCAGATCGATCCGCTCGCAGAGGCGTGCGGCGTGATGCGTGAGTTTCGAGGTGGTATTGCCCGGCACGACAAAGTGATCCGCGCCAAGCGCCATCGCGCGCGCGAAAATGAGATCGAGCGCATGGTCGATGACATAGCCGCCACCGGAGGCGTTGTAGTCCGGGAACGGCAGGTCGCCTCCCACGATCGGCAACATGCGATGTTTGATCGCCTCACCCACGAAGGCATCGACCGCGCGCGGCCCGGCCGTCGGGAACAGGATCAATCCATCAACGCGCGCGGCTCGACAATTCGCCGTGAACTTCGAGGCCATTTCCGGAACGTCGGCGCCGGCTTTCTGGTGATCGTAGACAAGCGGCCGATCGGTGACCAATCGAAGTTGTCGGATTGCTTCGGCGAGCCCAAGGCGCAACACCATGATGAGGCCGACTTTGTAGCCGGCGACACCGTCGATTCGCGTCGTTTGCTCGACGATGGCCTTCGATTCGTCGACGGTTTCCGAATCGAGCGCGATCACGATGCCACCGCGCCCGGCCAGCAACGTGTCATAACGCTTGGCCAGCGCCTGGCAAGAGAGGCGACCGTCCGACAGGTGATCAGCAACGGCGGGGCGTTGCGCGGCGTATTTGTCCTGCTCGGACATGATGGCTCACCTTGCGTAGTACCGCGGTAGTGACCCTCTCCCGCATTGGGGCGAGGGGCTCTTGCCCGACGTGTATCAGCATGAGCGGCTATCTCCCCGCCGCGCGCAGCCGCTCGATCGTGCGCAATGCGCTTGGCTTGATGTCGCTCACGTCAAGGCTGATGTCGAGCGCCTTCACGGTGTGCGTGAGATCGCCGACCGAGATCACATCGACACCGGTTTCGGCGATCGGCACGATGGTCGTCTCGTTGATGCCACCGGACGCTTCGGTCATCGCGCGGCCGGCCACGAGCTTCATCGCGGCTTTCATCTCGTCGAGGTCCATGTTGTCGAACATGATCACCTCGACCCCGCATTCGAGCGCTTCCTGCACCATCTGCATCGATTCACACTCGACCTCGATCTTGAAGGTGTGCTGGGCGCGCGCGCGCAGGATCTCGACGGCATTCTTGATGCTGCCCGCGATCTTGATGTGGTTGTCCTTGACGAGGACGCAATTCGTGAGATTCATGATGTGATTGTGCGCCCCGCCGACGCGAACCGCGTACTTCTGCACCATGCGCAGTCCAGGCCACCCTTTGCGAGTGTCGGTCACGCGAACCTTCGTGTGTTTCACCAGGTTGATGTAGCGCCGCGTCTTGGTCGCGATGGCGGAAAGCTGCTGGATCCAGTCGAGCGCGGCCCGCTCGATCGCAAAGAACGTCGAAGCCTTGCCGCGGATCTTGAGCAGGACCGTGCCCGGGCCAATCTCGTCGCCATCTTTCACGCAATGTTCGATTTGCGCCTCGGTATCGAGCAGGCGAATCGTCTCGTCGGCGAACAGCAATCCGCACGCGACGCCATGCGCCTTGGCGTAGATCTGCGCGGTCTGGACGGGATCATCGTCCCAGGTCAGAAATCCGCCGGTGGTGTCGCCCAAGCCGAATTCCTCGCGCAGGCCTTGCTCGACGTACGGGCGAATAATAAAGCGATTCAATTGCATGATCTCATCCTCGGAGCCGGCCTCAGCCGAATTAGCGGGCGTCTGATGATAGTCGAGGTCGCGTTACCTCACTCGTCAGGGCCGCGGACCGGTCATTGCGCGCCTTCGCTACCGTTAGACGTCTGATGGATCAAACCGCGCGCTTCGGTGTAATCAACTCCACTGTCGGGTAATAACTCGCAAAACGCCCCATGTCGCGCGTGAGTAACGGAATGCCCAGGACCGCTGCATGGGCCCCGATGAAGAAATCCGGTAGCACGCCGGTTTTCGTTCCCTTTTGCCTGCGGTATCTTGAGAACGTCCTGCCGGCAAGAAAGAGCGCTTCCTTTGGCGTTGGATCCAATCGAAATTCGCCTGCCCTTAGCGCCGCTTCGAGCTCTTCGATCCGTTCGAAAGCGATCGAGACCTCGGCATAGATGACAGCGTTGATGATCAATGGGCCACGAAGACTCGCTGCTTCCAATTGCTGCTGGGACCAGTCGGCCCAGATCGGATCATCCTCGACGAGATCGAGGATGACGTTCGAGTCGACGAGCAGCATTTATTTCTCGCATTTCTCGCGGCGCTTATTCCTCACCACGAGTGAGCGCCATGATCTGATCAGTGGTCATCTTGACGGTTGCGACACCGCGCAACCGAGCGAACTGCCGCGTCGGCGAGCGCGTTTTGCGCTTGCCGTGCCGCAAGACCACCTCGCCAGCCGGTGTGAGCTCGAAGTCCACCGCCGAACCCGGCTTGATTCCAAGCAAGTCGCGAACCTTCTTGGGGATCGTTACCTGCCCTTTCGACGTCACGGTCGTGGCCATATTCAAAGAGTAATAACATCTTGAACAAGTATTACTCTAGTACATACCCCGGTGACGGTCGGCGTATCGGCTGCTGTGTCGGCGTTGTTGTGATAACGGTCGGTGGGCATTATGCTGAGAACTGCCATTTGAACGGGCCAAAGCCACCGGCGCCGGAACGACGCCGGCTATCCCACGTCGCGTAGAGGAGAAACACGGATGAGCAAATTCATCGTCAACACCCACGGTCGATTGCAAGAGTGGATCGCCGATGCGAAGGGTTATTTTCGCGACGCCGGGCTCGACTACGAACTGACCCAGCACAATCTGCTTACCAAGCAGTCGGAGGTGAAGCCGATCGCGGGCAATGCCGTTCCGGACAATCGCCAGGGCGCGTATCAGACGTATGAGCAGGGCCGCGACGCCTCGATCAGTTGCGCGTGCCACTGGACCGTCAACATGGCCGCTTCAGCGAGTCATGGCCGGCTCTGGGGCGAGGCCTATTCGATTTCTCCATGCGGCATCTTCGTACCGGAAGGGTCCAAAATCCGCAAACCCGAGGAACTCGTCGGCGTCAATGTCCATGTGGGATACCAGTCCGGCAGCCACTACACGACGATACAGGCACTCGAGCCGTTCATGCCGGCCGATCGGATCGCGCTGAAGTTCGGTGGTGGGCCGTCGGATCGCGTTGATCAGTTGTTGAGCGGCGTGGCGCCAGCCGCGACGGTGTTCGGCATGCAGTACTACATCATGGAGCAGCTGGGGTTTCGGAAGATCGTCGATTCGACCTTCATGATTGCCGCGCTGATTCCCGCTGAGGTGGACCTCGAGGACGTGCGCAAGTATTACCGCGCGCTCCGTCGAGCGCAGGCCGATATCGATCGCATGCATCAGTCCTACACGCATTTCTATTTGAACGAGCTGCCCGATCGGCACGCCAGGCTGGTCGATGTGCGTCGATTCGGTCCGGGTGAGCGGATCGTGTTCGAGCCCTATACGCGCGAGCTGTACGAGTCCACGCACAAGTGGGTCGAGGAGCGCAATATCTTCCCGCCGGAGAAGGCGGGTCAAAGCCGGTTCGAAGACGCAGTGGTTTCCGCGGCCTAAGAAAATTTCCGCAGCCTAGAAAATGAGCGTGCGGTATGCAAGCGCCGCAAGCAGACTATTTTCGCCATCGTTATCAAAGGGAACCCCAATGCTCGGTTTCGTGAGGTCCGGTTGTATCGTCCGTCGCCTGCTCACCGCGGGATTATTTTTCATGTTCGCGAGCCCCTCGATGTCGGCGCACGCGCAGGATCAAGGTGGCCTCGCGAAGTGGCTCGCCGCCCCGCATCGCACCGATCGTAACGTCGTACGCGACGGTTATCGCCATCCCATCGAATCGCTCACATTCTTTGGGGTGCGCGATAACAGCACGGTCGTGGAAATTCTCCCCGGCAGCGGCGGGTATTACATGGAGATTCTCGCGCCGTATCTAAGGGCGAAAGGGCGTTACATTGCCGCGAACCGTGACGAGTCGGAGCCACCGCAGTACGTCGCTGACCACCAGAAGCTTCTGGCCCGGCTCAAGGCCGAGCCTGCTCTCTACGACAAGGTCGTCGTCACCAAATTCAATGTGGACAAGCATGAAATCGCACCGCCCGGGAGCGCCGATTTCGTGCTGACGTTTCGCAATCTGCACAATTGGGTCGAGCGGAATCAGATCGAGGGTTCACTCGCATCGTTCCACAAGGCGCTCAAGCCCGGTGGCATCCTTGGCGTGGTCGATCATCGCGGACGGTCCGATCTCTCGCAGGAGGCGCAGATGAAATCGGGTTATGTACGCGAAGACTACGCCATCGCGATCATCGAGAAGGCCGGATTCAAACTGGCGGGTTCGTCGAATGTGAATGCAAACCCGAAAGACACCAAGGATCATCCGGAAGGCGTCTGGACCTTGCCGCCCACCTATCGATTGAAAGACAAGGATCGCGCCAAGTACGAAGCCATCGGTGAAAGCGATCGCTTTACGCTCAGATTCGTGAAGCAGTAAGCCGATGCCGGAGCAATCCGGTCGCAACGCGGGCGTCGAGCGCACCGGTATTGGTGCTCCGGTACTGCGCGTCGAAGATAAGCGCTTCCTCACCGGCAAGGGCCGGTTTGTCGATGACATCACCATGCCGGGCATGGTGTTCGCGCATGTTGTGCGCTCGTCGCACGCGCATGCGCGAATCGTCGGCATCGATACGGGCGATGCACTGGCTGCGCCGGGCGTTCTGCTGGTCCTGACCGGCAGCGATGTCGTGCGTGAAAGCATCGGCGCACTGCCCTGTGAGGCATTTCCGGGTCTGCCGGCGGGGAGCCCGTTTCATCGGCCATTGCAACCGATCCTTGCCATCGCCAAGGTGCGTCATGTCGGCGAGGGCGTTGCACTGGTCGTCGCCCTGACGGCAGCACAAGCGAAAGATGCCGGTGAGCGGGTGGTTGTCGACTATGCGCCGATCGCCGCGATAACGCTCGTCGATGCGCTCGACCTTGACGCACCGAACGTCTGGGACGATGCGAAGACGAACCTGTGTTTTCAGATCGAGCGCGGCGACCGTGGCGCCGTGGATCGGGCATTCATGGTCGCGGCACACGTAACACGGCTCGATGTCCACTATCCACGTGCTTCGGCCAATCCGATCGAGCCGCGCGGCGCCCTCGCCTGGCGTGATCCGATCGATGGCCGCCATACGCTTTGCACGTCGACGCAGTTTCCTTTCCAGGCGCGCGAAGTCCTCACCGGTCTCTTCGCGATATCCGAAGCAAGCCTGCGTGTGATCGCCCCGGATGTCGGCGGCGCATTCGGCATGAAGAGCCAGATCTATCCGGAGGAGGCGCTTGTCCTCTGGGCCGCGATGACATTGCAGCGGCCGGTCAAGTGGATCGCGGAGCGCAGCGAAAGTCTCGCCGCCGACATGCACGGGCGCCATCAGATCACGCACGCCGAGGTCGCGTTCGATGCGCACGCGAGAATGCTCGCGTTGCGCGTATCCGTCGCGATCGATCTTGGCGCCTACCTTGGCTATTCGGCCGGCGTCGCGCCGAACAATGCGGCGATCAGCTATACGAATACGTACGATCTTCCGCTCATCCACGCGGACGTGAAGGCGGCATTCACCAACACGAGCGTGGTCGGACCGTATCGCGGCACCGCGAAGCCCGAGGCCACATTCGTCATCGAGCGCCTGCTCGACACCGCCGCGCGCGAATTGGGAATCGACCCGATCGAACTCAGACGCCGCAATCTCATTCCCGCATCGGCAATGCCCTATCGCACCCCCGGCGGCTATCTCTTCGATTCGGGCAACTTCGAGGATGTGCTCGCGAAGGCGCTCACGTTGGCCGACTGGGCGGGCTTTCCCGCGCGCAGGGCCCGATCCCAAGCGCGCGGACGCGAGAGAGGTCGCGGACTTGCAATGCATTGCCAACGCGCGGGTAGTCAATCGGAGCGCATGGAAATTCGTGTCGCCCAGGACGGTACGATCGCGCTGCACGTCGGCACGCTCGCCACCGGCCAGGGGCACGAAACCATGTTCGCGCAGATGATCTCCGAGTGGCTCAGCGTACCGTTCGGGCACATTCATGTCTTTCAAGGCGACACTGACAAGGTTCTCTATGGTCGGGGAACGTTCGCGCAACGGAGCATGAACGCAGGCGGCTCGGCGCTCAAGCTCGCGGCGGACGAAGTGGTACGCAAGGGGAAGCGCATTGCGGCGTGGATGTTGGAAACCTCAGAGGCCGACATCGAATTCGAGCACGGCGAATTTCGCGTCAACGGCACCGACCGCGCGGTGAGTTTTCAGGCGGTCGTGAAGAAGGCGTACACCCCGGTCGGACTGCCTGCCGAGTTCGGTGTCGGATTGGATGCCGTGGGCGTTCATCGAGGCCCCAACAACTTTCCCAACGGCTGCATGATTTGCGAAGTCGAAGTCGACGTCGAGACCGGCGGCGTCACGGTGGACCGACTGTCAGCGGTGGATGACGTCGGTGCGGTCATCAATCCGGTTACGCTTGAAGGCCAGTTGCATGGCTCGATTGCCCAGGGACTCGGGCCCGCGCTTTTCGAAGAATTGGTCTATGACCGACCCACCGGGCAACTCGTGACGGGGACATTTCTCGATTACGGCATGCCGCGCGCCGATGATCTGCCGCACATCGCATCCGGTGTCGCGCTGGTGCCGACGAGCACGAATCTGCTTGGCGTAAAGGGCGGCAGCGAGGCCGGCAATGTCGGGGCGCCACCGGCGATCCTCAACGCAATCGTCGATGCCCTTGCGCCGCTTGGTGTGACCGACGTGCCGATGCCTGCAACGCCCGAGCGTATTTGGCGGGCGATCAATGCTGCGGCGACTATTCCGCCGCAGCCGTAAATCCGGAGCTCCGGATGATCGGGCTCCAGCGCTCGGTATCGGTTTTCACCATCGCCTGGAATTCAGCGGCCGACATCTCGCGAATATCAAGCTCGAAAGTGCGCATGCGTTCGCGAACGTCCGGCGTGCGCATGGCTTTGGCGACGACATCGTTGAAGCGGCTGATGACATCCGGTGGCGTGCCGAACGGCGCGAACAATCCGTACCAACCCGAGACGGCAAGCATCGGGTATCCGAGCTCCTTGAACGAGGGGACTTCGGGAAGACTCGCCGATCGGTCGTCACCCGTCTGGGCAAGGAAGCGGATTTTTCCGGAGCGTCCGTGCGACAGCATCGATCCCATCGGCAGCACCGCGGCCGGAACGTGGCCCGCGACGAGATCGGTGAGCGCCGGCACGGTGCCGCGATAGGGAATGTGGTTCATGTTGGCACCCGTGGCCTGCACCAGCAACGTGGCGAAAAAATGAAGATTCGTGCCCGCGCCCGCGGTGCCATAGCCCGCCGGCGCGCTCTGCGATTTGGTCCAGGCGACCAGCTCACGCAAGTCTTTCGCCGGAACCGTTGCGCCGACAGCGAGAGCGATACGGTAATTGCCGCCATGCGCGATGCCCACGAAATCGCTGAGCGGAACGTACGCGGGTTTTTTTAACGTGTGGGGATAGACGCTGATATTCGAGTCGGGTGCAAAGAGCAGGATCGATCCGTCGGCCGGCGCACCTTTGAGTGCCGCCGCGCCGATCGTCCCGGCCGCACCCGCGCGATTCTCCACGACGTACGAGCGACCGGTATTCTCGGAGAGTTTTTCGGCGATCATCCGCGCGGCCGCATCCAGCCCACCGCCTGGCGGATAGTTGACGATGATGCGATGCTGCGCGTGGGCAAGGACGCACCAGCCCGCCAGCGCAACGGCGCCAAGCAGCGATAGGAATCTCGTTGGTCGCATTACTCTATCTCAAGTGGGTTTGTTCCAATTGCGGATGCCGCTCGTGCCACCGCGTCGCCTGCTCGTAATTTGCGGCGACCCGGTACACCATCGATTCATCGAAATGCTCGCCGACGATCTGGAATGACAGTGGCAGGCCGTCGTCGGTAAACCCGGCCGGCATGGCGAGCGCCGGGTGCCCGGTCAGATTGAACGGCGTGCGTGCCTGCCGCGGATAGTATTCTTCGATCGCGACCGCATCATCGATGGCATGCGGTGGATCCATCGATGATGCCGCGATCGCGACATCAACCTGCGAAAGCGCGTGATTCATCTGATCGATCAGTTGACCGCGCCAGCGTAACGCCTGGATATAGTCGGCCGCACTGACGAACAGGCCCGGGAGCAATCGCTCGCGGGTCATCCGGCTGTAATCCTGCGGACGCGCCTTGAGCCAGGCGCCATGCACCGCACACGCTTCCGAAAGCAGGATGATGCGGTTGCATGCCGCATAGTCGGCAAGCGGCGCGGTGGCGATTTCCACCACTTCGGCGCCTTGTGCACGCATGACGTCAAGCGCCCGCTCGATCGCATCGCCCACCGCCGAATTCGCGATCATGTCGCGCGCATGAAAGTGCCGGAATACGCCGATGCGAAGACCGCTGATGCCCCGATCCAGCTCTGCGCGGAGATCCGGTACGGCTCGATCACTCGATGCCCGGTCGGCGGGATCATGTCCTGCCAACACGTTCATCAATAGCGCGTTGTCGGCCACGGTGCGGGTCATCGGTCCGACATGATCGAGACTGAACGCGAGGGGAAACACGCCCCGCCGGCTCACGCGACCGTATGTGCCCTTGAGTCCAACGATCCCGCATTGGCTTGCCGGATTGCGGATCGATCCGCCGGTATCGGTGCCAAGCGCGAGCGGAACAAAACCGGCGGCGACCGCAACGCCCGGGCCGCTCGAGGAACCGCCCGGTCCGATGTTTCGATTCCATGGATTTCGCGCAGGCGGGAAAGGCAGGTCGAAGGCCGGACCACCCAGCGCGAATTCATGCGTCGATAGTTTGCCAAGCAGAATGCCACCCGCCGCCTTGATGCGGCGGGTCACCTCGGCATCGGCGGAAGCGACATTGCGGGTGAGAATCGCCGAATGACAGGTCGTCGGCAGGCCCGCTGCATCGATGATGTCTTTCAACCCGTACGGCACGCCATGCAGCGGTCCCAGCGTCGCACCTGCCATCACCGCGGATTCCGCGCGCCTGGCTTCCGCCATCGCGGCATCCGGCGTGAAAGTGATGAACGCGTTGTACGCGTTATCGTGCGTCTCGATGCGATCGATCAACGCACGCGTCAATTCAACCGGAGACAGGTCTTTGCGACGGATGCGGTCCGCGGCATCGATCGCACCGAGCCAATGCAGCGCCGATTCCGCGCTCATCGACCCGGCTGATAAGTGTGAACGGGCTCGACCGCTGGTGTCGGCTCCACTGGAAGCTTCTTGAGCATGGCTATCGCAGCATCCTTGGCGCGCCCGACCTCGTCCGGGTGATTGGCCGCAAGCGCCTCGAAGCCGCGGGCGATCAGCTCGTCCGCGGCCGACCGTGCGGTCGTGGGCGTGTTGTCCACCTAACCGACCTTCACGTCTTTCCAGAACCCGAAGCGCGCTGCGACCTGCTGCATCGAGGCGAGCGGCGCTTCATAGATCCACGCCGCGCGTTCGTGGCGTTGGCCGTCGATGACCACATCGTAGAACTGCACCCCGTGCGGACACTCGAGATCCGATTTCGTTTTGGGGCCCTTTTGCAGCCAGTCCATGCGAACGGTGGAGATGGGAAAGTATTGATAGCCGCCACACTCGACGACGTCCTCGGTCGCCGCGACGACCTTGTCATTCACGGTTGCTTGCATAGGAATCTCCACTTTACTTTGTTGGTCCGACCCAGGTTTCCGACCACGCGAGGCAACAACTCGATGCGGGCTTGCCGAATCGATCCTGCAGGAACACTTTCGCGGTGGCTGCCTTGCCGTTTACCGATAGTTGCGCACCGCGTGCCGGAATGAAGGTGCTGTACACGCCGATCGGTCGATTCATCGCGCCGGGCGGAATGGTGAGAACGAAAGGCGCCATCAGATTCCAATAGGTGAGGATGATCTCGCCTTCGGGGGAAACGACCTGCTCCTGCACCGTGCTGAGCGAATCGCCGTTGCGCTGAAATGTTGCATCCATCACCGGCAACGACTCGTCGGCGAACGGCTTGTGCAACAGGACTTCGATCGTGCGCTGGAGAAAGCGCGCAAGGCCCGCATTGTCGGCGTAGATCTGCGGTGCATTGCCAGTCAGCGGGCTTTCGATGAACAACGCATGTCCCTGTCCCGCGGGTGACCACAACACGCGCCAGTGACTCACGCGATCGGCAATGGTCTTGCCGCCATCGTCGGAAAGCCGGATGAACGAATTCTCACCGGTCATGACGACATCGTTGGGATCAACCATCTGCGGCTCGGCCATGGATCGCTCCTCTTCATTCGGTTGCGGTGGGCAAAAAGGATACACCTCGTGTGCTGTTCGCGGGTCTCGTCGAATGCCGCCGCAAGAAGCGGGGTGCGTTCGCTGATTCCCCGCGACACCAGGGCTGCTGATAGAGGGGCGCGATGCCAAGCATGGGGATGGGGCCGGGGTTGGTGTTGTTGTTCGCGATTTCAGAGGTGCCGCGCTTAGCGGGGAGCCGCAAAGCGCATCGGCGAAGCTTCTGACCAGATCGATGGGCTTCTCCAAAGCGATCACCAGCACTGGGCGCGGGTAATCCGCGAGCCCGGATTGCCGGTCGAGACGTAGAACCGGAACGATCTCACGTTCTTTGTGTGCCCCCCCGTGTGCGTGGCGACAAATTTCCGCACGGATGGCGATCCAGCGCGGTCCAGATCAATCCGGCGGTCGATAAATCCCGAGGTGCCGGCCGGTCCGGCGTATTCGCGCGAGGGGAACATGATGATCCGGACATTGATCGCGGCAGCGGTGCTCTCGACTATGACCCTTGCAGGGACGGATGCCGAGGCGAAGCGCCTTCGCTCGCACTCGTCCACCGGTCCTCATGACAAGCCGAACGCGTCGGCCCCGAAGAAGGCGGCGAAGGACGACCACGACGAGAAGATCGACGTGAAGAAGGCGAATCAGGAGGGCGGCTCGGGTTCGTCGATCCGGGTCAATTCGCGCGAGTCCTCGTCGTCGCAGTCGTCCGCGCAATCCGGAGCCGCTGGTACTGTTCCGGTGGCAGGCGCCACTACGCGAGAGGGTGACGGCCCGCACAAGGCGGCCGAGGAAGCGAAGCGCAATCGTGCCGAGGAGAATGCGCGACTGCAGGCCAAGCTCGACGCGCACGCAGCCGCGCGCAAGCGCGAGGATGATCTCAAGCGGGCCGAGGTTGCTGCCGCGATGAAAAAGCAACAGGAGCAACAAGAAGCACATCGCATCGCCGCCGAGCAGCAAGCGCGTGAGGCGCGCCGCCGCATGATCATGAGCAGTCCGCCTACTTGCGTAATCAAATCTGTGATGACGGACGCTGATCGCGCGAAGTGTCGCAGCGGCTAGGCGCCGCACGACACGGGCCCTCCGAAACCTCTACGGAATATTCAATCGACTATCCCCGCCCTGCAGGATGCGCGAGAATAGCGGCATAAAGTCCGCGTCCACCATCTTGTTCCGTCGAACGTTGAGTGGAGCTCGAGGGAACTATCGGAGGTTTCGCAATGAAGAATCTCGTCGTATCGACGTGCGCTGTCCTTGCGCTATCGGCTTGCGTGGTCGTGCCGCCCCCGGGGCATCGACACCATCCGCCGCCACCTCCAGGGGTCATCGTGCCGGCGGGTGTGGTCTATGTTGCGCCTGGTTACGCTGCCCCGGCACCGGGCTACGTCTGGTCGCATCACCACAGACACGGCTGGGGTTGGCACCATGGTCGGCACGGCTGGCATCATCGAGGCCATTGAACGCTTGCCGTCGAGCCGCCAGGATCGATTACAGCCGCGGATCGAGCGATGGCAGTCCGATTTGAACGCGGCCGCTATTTACCGACTGGATATCCCAAGCCATCGTGATCTGTTGAACGGCCGCGTGGATATCGCGCCACGCAAGTTGAAACAAGCTGTCGCGATGCAATCCGCGCCCTCCGGAAAGCGGGTGCAACCGCTCGACGGCGCGAAGGCATAGTTGCCCAGCGAAGGCGTTATCCCGGCGCCAGCGTGCCCGGGCGGTGATCGGTGCCTTCTCACCGCTTGACGCGTATCGCATCGCCTCCGCGGAATCGTGCAGCATGAGTGCGAACGCGGCATCGATCTCGGCACCTGCTTCGGCAACGCGCGCTTGTGCCGTCGGCAACTCGGCCATCAACAATCCGCCCACGCTCCGGCGACTCCGAAGTTCTTCTTCGACCAATTCGAGGGCGCCACGTGCAATGCCGATCGCGGGTCCGGGGAAGAACTTTGCCGCGCCCGACATCGGGTGCAGTCGATAGAGCGCACCTGGATGAAATTCGACGACCGGATCTTCCGGACTGCCCACTTTCTGAACATCAAGCAGGCGGTACTCGGGGATGAATACATGGTCGAGCAGCACCGAACGACTGCCGGTTCCCGATAGCCCCGTCGAATACCAATCGTCCTTGATCGTGTAATCGGTTCGCGGTACCAACGCGAATCGATGGTCCGGCGGCCCGCCTTCGTTCGGAATGAATACCTGCAGGTTCTCCCATTGCGCGAAATCGACACCACTTGCAAAGCTGTAGATGCCGTTCGCGACGATGCCGCCCTCGACGCGTCGTGCGGTGCCCCCTTGCGTCGGAAACGACGATGCGACCAGGGTATCGGGATTCGCAGCCCATACTTCATCCTGCGCGCGCGGGCTATGCGTCCCGACGATCGTGCTTTGCCCGGCCAGATTCGAGAAGACCCACGCACTGGATCCGCAGCCGCGACCGAGCTCCGCGCACATCTCGACCATGAAACCGACCGGCATCTCATAGCCGCCGTAGCGCGCCGGCTGAAAGATCTTGTAGAAACCGGCATCCTTGTACGCGAGATGCGTCTCGAGCGGAATGCCGCGATCGCGATCGGCCTGCAATGCGCGCGCGCGGAGCATCGGCACCATCGAGCGGGCACGATCCAGAAGTTCGGACCGGAGCGCGGTCTTGTCGTTGGGTGCGCTCATTCGGCTACCCGGTCGCTTGAACGCCTACTCCGGCGCGATCTTGTTGTTGCTGACTCATACGCCACCCCACACTTTCGTGGCCACCTCTACCAGCCTCGCGAGCTTTGCTTCCTGCTCGGCCGGCGTGAGGGGATTGCCTTTGATCGAGCTTGCGAAGCCACATTGCGGGCTGATCGCAAGCTGATCGAGCGGCGCGAATTTTCCGGCGGCGTCGATCCGGCGCATCAAGGTATCCGCGGACTCGAGCTCCCCGGTCTTGCTCGACATGACGCCAAGTACGAGCGACTTTCCCTTGGGGAGAAATCGTAGGGGTTCAAAGCCGCCCGCGCGCGCCGAGTCGTATTCGAGGAAATAGCCGTGGACATTCACCGCGTTGAACAGAATCTCGGCGACGGGATCGTAACCGCCTTGCGCCGCCCATAGCCCTTCACGATTGCCGCGACACTGGTGAAAGGTGACCGTGACATCGGGTGGCAATACCGAAAGCGTCTCATTGATCCTGGCGGCATAGGTTCGTATGAGCCGATCGGGATCCTCGCCCCACGAGCGCACATGATCGCGATGCATCGGATCGCACAGGAACGCGAAGGTCGTGTCGTCATACTGGATGTACCGCGCTCCGGCGGCGACCAGCGCGAGCAATTCCTGCTGGTACGCCGCAACCAGATCGGTCCAGAGGCCATCCATGTCCGGATAGGCCGCCTTGTCAACATTTCGCCCGTCACCGACAAAGTAATGGACTGTGTTGGGCGCAGGCAAGGTCACTTTCGGTACGAGCCGTGTGTTCGCCTTCAGAAATTCCAATGCACGCACCGTGCTCGACGGTCGCCAGCGGATTCGACCCGTCACATTGAGCGCCGAGAACGCCTGGACGACGCCGGTTTCATTTCGCCAGCCGATGCGGTTGGACCCGGTGCGATCTGCCGCGAAGCCTTCCCAGCCAAGTATCAATTCGAGCCACCAACTGCGACGGCGGAACTCGCCATCGGTGGCTGCCCGCAGGCCTACTCGCTCCTGCATGGCGATGCATTCCCGGATCGTGTCGTTCTCGACCGCGCGCAGATCCGCATTGTCATGCGGGCCAAGATGCGATTGCGGCGTCTGCGGTCCAAGCAACTGCTCGCGTGCGGCAAGCAGCCTGGCCGGGCGCAGCAGGCTGCCAACGTGGTCTGCGCGAAAGGGCGGCGTTGTTCGAGGCATGGATGCAGGCATGGCGTGCTCCAGAGTGAATCGTGTTTGCGCGAATCAGGAATCGAGTGCCGCGGTCCACGCATCGTACCCGTACACCCAGGCCGGATCGGTCTTGCGCTGCATCCAGGTGTTGGTGTGGGAGGAGAGCTGGATTTCGGCGGTGCGTGGTCTGCGATGTGCTTCGAAGCGTTTCAGGGCCATGGCGACGCCGTCGGGGTCGACACCCGCGAGGCAGCGCGACAACACGGCAGCATCTTCGAGCGATGTTGCCGCGCCTTGGGCCATGTAAGGCGTCATCGGATGGCACGCGTCGCCCAGCAAGGTCACGCGTTCCTCGCACCATCGCGGCAGCGGATCGCGCTCGAGCAGCACCCACTTGTGGACCTGCGGGCATGCCGCGAGGAAGCGCTGCACCTGTGGATGAAAGCCCGCGAACGCCTCGCGCAAGACAGTGAGGTCGCCGGTCGCGGACCACGACTCGCGCGTCATCCATTCGACCGGCTCGGGCTGGCTCGTCACGAAGTACACCTCGTCGCGCGCACTGGTCGTGTAGTACATGACGATATGCCGGTCCGAGCCCCACCACTTGGTGCATGCCGGTTCGATCGCCATGCCGCCCAGCAGCGCCGCCGGGAATGTCGTGCGATAGGCGACGCGGCCCGTCCAGCGCGGATTCTCCGCGCCGAGCATCCATTCGCGCACGACGGAGTGCACGCCATCCGCACCAATGACCACATCGGCGCTCGCGGTCGAGCCATCCTCGAATCGCAACATCGCGCGATGCGCGTCCTGCTCGAGCCCGATCAGCTTGCGATTGCGCAGGACCGCCGACGCCGGCACGGTCGAGGCGATCGCTTCATGCAGATCGGCGCGATGCATCAGCAGGTAGGGCGCGCCGAAACGCGCTTCAGCCTCGGTCCCGAGCGGATGATCGTTCGTGACCGTGCCGGTGTTCCACTCCCGATTGAGGAACGAGGTGGGTGTGAACGCGATGCGTCGCAAGTAGTCTTCCAGCCCGATGGTGCGCAGCACCCGCATCGCATTCGGACTCATCTGGATCCCTGCGCCCACGCGGGTAAAGCGGCTGGACTGCTCGTAGATGGTGGCGTTGATGCCGAAGCGTCGCAGGCATGCGGCGGCGGCAAGGCCACCGATACCCGCGCCGACGATCGCGACCGATAGGGGTTGAGTACTCACCGAGCGTACCTCTGCAATAGTTCGATCAATGCTTCGTTTCGATCAATGTTTCGCCCACGGGATCAGACGCCGCTCCAGCATATCGCCCGCGAGTACCGCGCAGCCGCCGATGATGCCGACCACCACCAGCCCCATGAACATGCGCGGAATGTCGAGCACCTGCCATGAATTCCAGATGAAATGTCCGAGCCCATCCTGGGAGGACACGAACTCCGCCGAAACGACGAGGATCAACGCCTGGCCCAGCCCGAGCTTGAGGCCCGTCACGATCGCAGGCAACGCGGACGGCATGATCACGCGTGTCCAGCGCGTCCACATCGGCAGGCGGAAGGCCTGCGCTATGTCACGGTAGATCGGGTTTGCGTAAAGCACGCCGGAGAGCGTGCTCATGCACGTCATGAAGAATACGCCAAGCGTGACGAGCGCCATCTTGCTCGCGTCGCCGATGCCGAACATCACGATCAGCAGCGGAAAGATCGCAATTTTTGGCGTGGGAAACGTGGCGTAGACCATCGGCCCGAGCGCGAACCGGATCGGCGCGTAGAGGCCCATCAATACGCCCGCGAGTATGCCGATCACCGCACCAAGCACGTATCCGACCGACAAGCGCGCCAGCGTGACCACGATGTCGCCGCCGAGCTGAACGCGATCACCTGCATTGCCGAGTGTCTCGATCGCGGTGGTGACAATGCGGCTCGGTGGGGGAAAGAAGCGCCGATCGATCATGCCTGTGTGTGCCAGCACTTCCCACAGGATGAACAGCGCGAACGGAAAGCCCATGCCAAGGACCACGCGCATCGCGGCATGTCGTCGCTGAGCGGCCCGGGTATGCGCGACGATCGCGTGCGTCGCGGCTTCGTCAGACGTCACGGGCAACGGTGTCATGGGGTGCTTTCGCGACGATGGCCGCACGATCGGTCGCGACACCGAGCCGACTCCCGACCTCTTCGGCGACCGACTTCCATAGGCTGACTTCCAATTCGCGAAATGCTGGATGGCGGCGCATTTCAATCACGTCGCGGTGACGATCGAACGGCACGTCATGGATACTCTTGATGCGACCGGGCCGGGCTGACATCACCACGACACGATCGGCCAGTGCGAGCGCTTCGGCGATGTCGTGGGTGACATACACCACTGTCGAGCGGGTAACCGACCAGATGGCGAGCAGCTCCTGCTGCATCACCAATCGCGTCTGGGCGTCGAGGGCGGCAAGCGGCTCGTCCATCAGGAGCAGCAGCGGCTCGGTTGCCAGGGCGCGCGCGATTGCGACGCGCTGGCGCATGCCGCCCGAGAGCTCATGTGGATAGGCATTGCGGAAATCCGCCAGACCCACCAGCTCGAGATACCGGTCGATGCGCCGGTCTTGCGTCGACCGGTCGATCGCGAGGCCGGCGAGCCCGATGCGAAGATTCTGATCGACCGTCATCCAAGGCAAGGTCGAGTCGGCTTGAAACACGGTGGCGCTTTGCAGGCGACTGGCGTCACGCGGATCGGCGCCCGCATCGCGATGCCAATCGATCGTGCCCTCGAACGCATCGTCGAGCCCGGCCAGAATGCGCAGCAATGTGCTCTTGCCGCAGCCGCTCGGACCGAGCACGGCAACCACCTCGGTACGCCCGACATCGAGCGACACGCCGGCGAGCGCGTTGACGACTTGACCCTTGCGTGTGAGAAACACCTTGCGCACGTCGCGCAGGTGCAAGGCGGAGTTCGATATGGCTTCCTGCATGGATCCGGACATTGCGCCCCGCTACGGGTACGGCCCAAGTGCCTGGATCGCGGCTTTCGCGAATGACGTGTCGACGATGCGGGCGACATCGACCGGTGTGCGGATCATGTTCTGCTCGACGAAGAATCTCTGGAAGGCCTCGAGTGCGGCGATGTTGACCCCTTGGTTGGGATCGAGTCCGGCGGTAAAGCCTTCGCGAACCACCTTCGGATCGATCTTGCCCCGCCGCGCGATGACATCGATGATGCGCTCCTTGTCCCGGTTGGCGCCGAACGCATCGTTGTAGACGCGCACCCCCTTCATGTAGGCGGTCATGAAGCGTTGCGCGGCCGGGCCCTTGGCGAAATTTTCGCTATAGACGAGCGGGACGATCGATGCATTGCGATCGGGTATCAGCTCGATCAGGTCGTGCACGACTTTGCCGACGCCGGCCTGTATCGTCTGCGACAGGAACGGTTCGAGATTCAACGCGGCATCGACCGCGCCACTTGCCATCGCAGCGAGCATGTTCGGATAGGCAAGCTCGACCACCTGCACGTCGGCTAGGGTCATGCCGTGCTTGGCGAGCAGACCCTGGAGCAGCATATAGACGGCCGCGGCCTTCGCGCTGATCGCGACCTTCTTGCCCTTGAGCCCCTTGATCGTCTCGGCCTCCGTCGCTTTCACGAGCTCCGGCTTCACCACGACACGCGTCGCGGAGAAACCGGGGCGGATGCTCTGCTTGTCGCCCACGATGCGCAGATTCAAGGATTGCTGAATCGCGGTGTACAAGCCGGGCGTGATCGAAATTCCCGCTACATCGAGCTGGTTGGTTGCAATCGCGGCGGTGAGCGCGGGCGCGTTGCTCATGCGCTGCATTTCAATGGCGAGGCCGGCTTCCTTGAAAAATCCAAGCTCATCGGCGATGTAGACCCCGGCATCGGTGGCCCCACCCACCGATCCAAAACGCACGGTCGTGGGTTGGGCGGCAGCTGTCGCCGCTATGAACGCAGTCAATACGAGGGTGACTGCCCGTGTGATCCAGGGTCTCAAGGGTCGCTCCGAATTCGTGATGGAACAGTGCATGGCGCTGGATACGACGGGCGCCATCGGTTATATAGCATGCATCACGTTCGTCCGGGACTGCCCTTGATTGCACCGAATGTCCACTGACCGCGAGAGTGCGCTCGACTCGCTGTCGTTTCCGTATGGCGCGCTCGTTGCGACCACCGCAATGCAGACGCTCGCGACCATGGCCGCCTACGCGGTGCCGGCGCTCGCCCCTGTCGTGGCCAAGGATCTCGGCGTCGATGGTGCACTGACCGGTTATTTCGTGTCGGTGGTCTACGGGGTGGGTATCATTTCGTCCTTGCTCGCGGCGGACTTTATTCATCGCCACGGTGCGGTTCGCGCTGGTCAATGGGTGTTGGTGAGCGCGCTGGCAATGTTGATCATCTCCACTTGGGGTGGGGTCGGTGCGCTGGCGGCGGGCGCGGTCGTGCTTGGGCTGGGGTATGGCGCGACGGCTCCATCAAGCACGCACCTTCTCGTGCCGCGCACGCCGCCACGCATCCTCAATTTCGTCATGTCTTTGCGGCAGATCGGTGTCCCCCTTGGCGGCGTTCTCGCCGGACTCCTTTTGCCGCCGGTGGCCCTGTTGGTGGGTTGGCAAAAGGCGATGTTGTTGCTTGCCGCACCGATCGTGCTTCTGCTCATCGCGCTCGAATGGCCGCGGCGAAATTGGGATCGGCGAGATTGGGACCGGCAACGCGCGCCGCAATCGCATTCGATATCGGATGGCTTGCGCCGGCTGGTCGTATTGTTGAAGGAGAACCAGGAGATTCGTGCGCTCACCACCGCAAGCTTCATCTACTCCGGTGTGCAGCTTTGCTTCGTCGCATTGATGGCGGTGCATCTGACCGCGCGCGCGGGCTTCGGCATCGTGGCCGCTGGTCAGACACTCGCGCTCTATCAGGTGTGCGGCGTGGTCAGTCGCCCGATCTGGGGTTGGATCGCGGATCGTGCCGTCCCGGCGAGATGGTTGCTCGTTGCGCAGGGACTCGTGATGAGCGTGGCGGCGATCGTCGCGGGACAGTTCGGCGCCGACTGGCCAGGATGGCTGGTCCTCGCGACCTGTGCGATCGCCGGCGCGAGCGCGAGTGGCTACACGGGCATCGCCTACGCGGAGTTTGCGCGGCTTGGCGGCGCACGCCGGACCGAGTCGACGGGGCTTGGATCGGCGGCGATGTTCGCAGGCGTGCTGGTCATACCGTCGCTTGCCACATTGTTGATCACCACCACCGGCAGCTATGCGCTTGCGTACGGCGCGGTAGGGATGGCCGCGGCGAGTGCGGCGGTGCTGCTCGCTTCACGAAGGGCTGCGATCAACTGATTCACGCGTCGCCGTGCGGCCACGAACCGTTCATGCGGACTTACGCTGAAACAATGCTAAATTCACCATCATCCGGGCACCGTCGATCACCGCCAGCAGGGAGAGGCACTTGACACGCTTCGACATCGTCATCAAACAAGGCACCGTCATCGATGGCACGCGCGTGCCGCGCTATCGTGCCGATGTCGGCATCCGAAATGGCGTAGTCGCCGAGATCGGCCATATCAACGCGGCGGACGGCATGCGTGTCATCGATGCGGAGGGTCTTATCGTCGCGCCGGGATTCATCGATCTCCACACGCACTACGATGCCCAGTTGTTCTGGGATCCGTACTGCACCCTGTCCGGATGGCATGGCATCACGTCCGCGGTGATCGGCAACTGCGGATTCGGATTCGCCCCCGTCCGGCCCGAACTCCGCGAACGCGCGATGCTCACGATGACCCGCGTCGAAGCCATCCCGTACGCCTCGATGAAGGCGGGATTGCCCTGGGACTGGGTCACATTCCCGGAATTTCTCGATAGCGTCGAGCGAGCCCCCAAGTCGATCAATCTCCTGCCGTACGTGCCGGTCGGCCCGCTCATGATCTGGGTCATGGGCCTCGATGATGCGAAATCGGGCCGCATGCCCACCCATGCCGAGCACGCCGAGATGCGGCGGCTCTTCGAACGCTCGCTCGATGCCGGTGGTTGCGGTTGGTCGGCGCAGCGGCTGATGCCGACCGGCCCCTCATCGGTGCAGCTCGACTACGACGGTACGCCGATGGTCACCGACGTCATGCATGACGAGACCTGTGAGCTCTTCGCCTCGGTGCTCGGAGAGCGCAATCAGGGTTTCATGCAGATGACCATCTCCTCGGGCAGCTATGCGAACGATCGCGCGCATCTGGAGAAGCTCGCCACGATCAGTGGGCGGCCGATGTTGTGGAACGTCCTGCAGGCGTTCGATCACAAACCCGAAATCCACCGCGATGCACTGGCCTGGATCAAGCGTTGTCGCGAGCGTGGCATTCGCGTCTACGCTCAGGGCCTCACCACCGATGCCGGATTCGCTTTTACGTTCGAGGACTGGAATCTATGGGACGACCGCCGGGCGTGGCGCGAAGCGACGCTTGGCACGGTAGCGGAACGCTTGGCCAAGCTCGCCGATCCGGTGCGCCGGCCGGGGCTTCGCGCACATCGTCCGATGACGGTCACCGGGCCCATCGAGAACATCGTCGTGACCGGGCCGGCATCCGCTGCAACCGAACAGTTCCGCGACCTCTTGATCGGTGACATCGCCGCACGGTTGGGCAAGGATCCGGTGGACGCGATGCTTGATATCGCGGTCGCCGATGGCTTGAAGACCGATTTCTTCGCTGCGCCGCCCAATGTCTCCGACGCCCATCTGCGCGAAATCGTGGCTGACCCCTATGTGCTCTTCGGTGTGTCCGACGGTGGGGCGCATACCAAATTCCTGACCGCAGGGCGCTATCCGACCGAAACGATCTGCAAGATCGTGCGGGAGCACGGCATGCTGAGTCTGGAGGAGGCGCATTGGCGCTTGTCCGCTCTGCCCGCGATGGTGGCCGGGTTTGACGATCGCGGCGTGATCAAACGCGGTGCGCCCGCCGACATCGTGATCTACGACTACGACAATCTCGCGGTCCTGCCGCGCGAAATCGTGCATGACTTGCCGGGCGGCGAATGGCGCCGCATCCAGCGGGCGAGCGGCTATCGCTATGTGCTCGTCAATGGCCAGGTTACGATCGCCAATGATCTCGAGACGCATACCCACTCCGGGCGCCTGCTTCGCTTCGGTGGGCAGCGCATGGCGGCGGCCGCGTGACCAAGAGCATCCGGGCAGGCTGCGCTGAAATCATGGAGGAGCGGCATGCCGGTTGCGGTTGATCAGACATTATCGGACGTAGTGGATCGTTGGCTCACGGCGTTCGAGAAGGCGCTCGCGAATGCCAACGAGGGCGCCAACGATGCCTCCCTCATCGCATTGTTCGATGCCGACGCACACTGGCGCGATCTTGTTGCCTTGACATGGCAGATCAAGACCTTCACCGGTCCCAAGCGGATCGTTGCGGAGCTCCGGCGCTACGGCACGATCGCCCGCCCGACCCAGCTCAAAGCCGATCGCGATCGCACCGCACCGCGTCGCGTCACTCGTGCCGGGCGCGAAACCATCGAGGCGTTCTTCCGATTCGAGACCGCTTCCGGACGCGCGGTGGGCGTGCTGCGCCTGATGCCGGACGCCACCCACACGGGCGTACTCAAGGCATGGACCTTGTTGACGGCACTCGATGAGATCAAGGGGCGCGAAGAACGTGTCGGGAATCGAAGGCCGCGCGGCGAATCCTATTCCAGGGACTTTCGCGGACCGAACTGGCTCGATCAGCGGCTAGCGGCCGCGGCGTATCAAGTCAGCGACCCGACGGTGTTGGTGGTCGGTGGAGGACAAGCGGGCTTGTCGATCGCCGCGCGCCTCGCGCAATTGAATGTCGATACATTGATCGTGGATCGCGAGCAGCGCATCGGAGACAACTGGCGCAACCGCTATCACGCGTTGACCTTGCACAATCAGGTGCAGGTCAATCATCTTCCCTACATGCCTTTTCCGCCGAACTGGCCGACCTACATTCCGAAGGACAAGCTCGCCAACTGGTTCGAAGCCTATGCCGACAGCATGGAGCTCAATTTCTGGACCGGAACGGAATTCTCCGGCGGCACCTACGATGAGCAATCGGGCCGGTGGACGGTTGCACTGAATCAAGCGGCGGGAAAAACGCGAACGGTGCAGCCGCGCCACGTGGTCATAGCAACCGGAGTGAGCGGCATTCCCCGCATGCCCGATATTCCCAGCCTCAAGAATTTCGCCGGTCGGATCGTTCATTCCAGCGAGTACAGCGAAAGCACGGCATGGCAGGACCGCAATGTATTGGTCATCGGATCGGGAAACAGCGGCCATGACATCGCGCAGGATCTTTATTCCAATGGCGCGAAGGTCACGCTCGTGCAACGCAGTCCGACCTCGGTATTCAGCATCGAGCCGAGCGGGCAACTCCCCTACGCCTTGTACAGCGAAGGCTATCCGCTCGAAGATTGCGATCTCATCGCCGCGTCGGTGCCGTATCAGCCGCTGAAGCAGTCGCACAAGATGATGACCGCGCAGGCGCGGGCGCTCGACAGGCCGCTGCTCGATGGCTTGTCGCGCGCCGGATTCAAGCTCGACCTTGAGGACGAGACCGGCTGGCTGTTCAAATATCTCGAGCGGGGCGGCGGCTACTACTTCAATGTCGGCTGTTCGGAGCTGATCGTCGAGGGCAAGATCAAGATCGTGCAATTCGCCGATATCGAGGCGTTCATCGCAGCCGGTGCGCGGATGAAAAACGGCGAGACACGGCCTGCGGATCTCATCGTCCTTGCCACCGGCTACACGGGTCCCGAAACGCTAGTGAGAAAATTGTTCGGTGATGATGTCGCGGATCGTATCGGCCGGATCTGGGGATTCGATGAAGCGGAGCAGGAGGTCCGCAATGTATGGAACCGGACCCGCCAGCCCGGGCTTTGGTTCATGGCGGGGAGCTTCGCGCAGTCCCGCATTTATTCGAAGTATCTGGCGCTGCAGATCAAGGGGATGGAGGAGGGGTTTGGCTAAGGCGCTAAAGATCTAAGGCGCTAAAGATCTAAGGCGTCAAAAATTCACCACGGAGGACGCGGAGGACGCAGGGGAAAGGCGGGAGGGGAACGCGGGAGAGGGAAGCGCACACGCGTCGCCATCGCGTTGGACCGGGGATCGTTTCAGGCTTTCCTCCGTTCCCTCCATTCCTCCGTGGTGAATTTCTGAGTGCTCTACGCTTCTTGTTCCAAAATCCTTGGTCGACCCATCCGCACCAACTGCTGTACGAACTTCGCTGCGGTGAGCACATCCGGCTCGGCCAATCGTCGCCCGACAAGTTGCAGTCCGATCGGCAGGCCCGCGGCCGAAAGTCCCGCCGGGACCGACGCCGCGGGTAGCGCGACGAGAGAAATCAGGAAAGTCGGGGCTGCCCAGTCGATATAACTCTCGAGCTTGCGCCCCGCGATCTCCTTCGGATAATTGTCTTCGAGCGGAAAGGGCAAGACGGCGGTGGTCGGCGTCGCGAGAAGATCGAAGCGCTCGAAGAACGCGCACCAGCGGTCCCAGTGCTCGCGACGTTTGTCTTCGGCGCGCGCGATGTCGCGTATCCCAAGCTTCAGGCCCGCCTTGATGTTGCCCCGGACATTCGGTCCGAACTTCTCGACGGTATCCAGATGCGCGACATAGCGCGACACATACCACTCGCCGCGCAGGATGTTGTACGCCTCGCGACCATCGGCGAGATCGAATGCAATTTCTTCGACGATAGCGCCGCAGTCACGGAGCTTCGTTGTCGCGGCCCGGCATGCCGCATCGATTTCGGGATCAACGCCGATTCCCGAGATATCGGACACGTAGGCGATTCGCATGCCGCGAAGATCGCGCGCCTGCATGACGGTCTCGTGCGCGGAATGCCAAGGTGCGGCCAACGCGATCGGGGAGTACGTCGTCCAGCCGCGCATCGCATCCAGTCCGAGGGCGCAGTCTGCCGCGGTGCGGCCCATCGGTCCTTGCACACTACCGAAATCCCACGGCTGCTTCACATCATCGGGAGGCAGCAGACCGGGTGTCGGGCGAATCCCCACGACACCGCAAAAGGCACCGGGCATACGCAGGCTTCCACCGAAGTCGGTGCCCTGTGCGAGCGCGATCATCTCGCAGGCAAGGGCACACGCGCCGCCGCCGGTTGAGCCCGCGGCAGAGCGTGAGAGATCCCAAGGGTTCCGCGTCGCGCCGAAGACTTCATTGACCGTATTCCCACCACAAGCGAATTCCGGCGTGTTGGTCTTACCGATCACGATCGCACCGGCGCGCTTGAGGCGCACGACGACTTCATCGTCCACCGCCGGTATGTGATCAGCGAAAAGCGGTGATCCGTACGTCGTGCGCACGCCCGCGGTCGCCGTAACGTCCTTGATGCCGACCGGCACGCCATGCAATGGACCGAGCGCCTTGCCATCAATGATTGCTTTCTCGGCCGACCTTGCATCCCGTAGCGCCTGGTCAGCGGTGACCGTGCAGATCGCGTTGACCGCGGGATTGAGACGTTCAATCGCATCGAGATGCGCCCGCACGACCTC
>JBJXGX010000139.1:0-38993 GCA_046160305.1 Burkholderiales bacterium | reverse complement strand
CTCGTCGCATGGTCGCGCTCGGCCCCAACCTCGGGGAGCCCCACACCAAAGCGTTCGGGGAGGGGCTGTTCGAGCTTCGCTTGAAGGGGGCCGAGGGGATCGCGCGGGTGTTCTTTTGCACCGTTGTCGGTAGGCGAATCGTCATGCTACACAGCTTTATCAAGAAGACTAACAAGACGCCGCCGCGTGAACGCCGAATCGCCGAAGCCCGGATGAAGGAGGTGAAGAATGAAAACGCATAACCAAGTCGTAAGGAAGCTGATGCGCCGCCCAGGTGTGCGCGCGGAAGTGGAGCGATTGGAGCGCGAAGAGTTCGCTCTGCTCGACGCGCTGCTCAAGGCGCGTCAAGATGCTGGGCTCACTCAAGCAGAAGTGGCCGAGCTAATGGGAACCCAAGCTCCGTCGGTAGCACGCCTAGAGCGGGCACTCGCAACCGGAAAGCACTCGCCCTCCGTCGCAACGTTGCGCAAGTACGTTAAAGCATGCGGCAAGCGCTTGGTTCTGCAAATTGCATAGAGAAACCTAACATCGTACTCAACTCCGCCATCGCAAGCACGCTTGCATTCCCCTCGTTGCATTGCTTCTCGGCGGCAGCACTGTGCGGCCTCCAGTGTCCACGATCGTCGATGTTCGTGACGTCTGCGAAACGAGCATGATATGAAGCTGTTGGCGCTAATTGCCGTCCTTCTCGCTTGTTCAGGGTGCCGGTCCCTGACCCAGACTTCGTCGCCGCCTACGCTCAGGACTGTCTTTTTCAATTGAAAACGTCATAAGGACCACACACCTTGAAAATGTATATCACCCCGGGCTCTCCATATGCGCGCATCGCGCGAATCGTGGTTCTCGAGAAGGCACTGGAGAGCCGAGTCGAAATCGTGATCGCCCAGACGCGTCGTGTGGACAGCCCCTATTACGATATCAATCCATCGGGTCGCGTCCCCTATCTCCTGCGCGACGACGGCGTCGGGCTGGAAGAGTCGTCCGTGATCTGCGCCTATCTCGATCACCTTGACGGCAAGCCGGTCTTCGATTTGCCAGCCGGTGACCAAGGTTGGGAGGCGCGCCGTCTTGAAGCGCTGGCCAGAAGCATGTTGGATGGCCTTGCAGTGTGGGGGCGCGAGATCCTGCGGCCGCAAGGCGAGCGTTCACCGACGCTCGTCCAGCACGAGACGCAGCGCAGCCGTCGAATTGCCGACTGCTGGGAGACTGAGATCGACAACGCGCTGATGCACGGGGCACTCAATATGGCGCAAATCACGCTCGGCTGTGCCCTTGCACTCGAGGCTCGCATTGCCGAATTTCGTTGGCGACCGGGGCACCCGAAACTGTGCGATTGGTTCGACCGGATTGCGGCCCGTCCATCATTCACAGCGACCCCACTGCCAAGCGCATGATGGCCGGACCACACATTCGGTATGCCGATTGCGCCAACTTGACGCAGCAGTGTCGGCTCTTGTGATTTGTTGAAGATCCGGACAAGGCGGACGTCATGAAACAGAGTTGGCGCCCGCAGCCAAGTCAGTCGCCGACTGCCCGACGGCGCCCGACAGTTGTGGCAAGCTTCGCTTTTCGAGCAGAACTCGATAGGGAAGAAAATGTCGCAATCGTTGGAAATCCTTGAGGCCGAAGTGCTACGCCTTTCGGCGGCGGAGCGATCTCGCCTTTTGGATCGTTTAATTGCCAGCCTTGACGTTGATGCAGAAATTGAGGCTGAGTGGGACGCAGTCGCGGACAGCCGAGAGGCTGAGCTCGATTCGGGAACAACGCAATCCGTACCGTTCGAAGAGGCGATCGCCAGGCTTGAAGCGAGATTCCCTGGATGAGGATCTCGCTCCATCCCGGAGCCGAGCATGACGTCGCCAAAGCCGAGAAACTGATCCAAGAGGCGATTGCGTTTCATGTCGCTGCCCAGCTGCGTACTCCCGAAGAATCGGCCTTATGAAGATCGATATCACGCAATTGTCCGAGCAAGAACTGATCGCACTCAATCGCCAGATTGTCGAGCGGCTTCGCTTCGTCCAACAGACGCGGACCCACGCAAAGATGCTCGAGTTCCATGTGGGTGATCGGATTTCATTTCAACCGGATGGCCGGCCTGTTCTGTTCGGCGTCCTCGTTCGCTACAACAGGAAGACGGTCACGATTCTCACGGAGGGCGGTGAACAATGGAACGTGTCGCCCGCTTTGCTTCGGAGAGTCGTCGACGTCACCGCATCGGAATCGGAACCAACCAACCAGAACGTATTGAAGCTATCCCGCAAGTAGACGGCGCCAATTTCCACAAGGGCTTCGGCGAATTCCATGTACGGCCGAAGAACGAACCCGATCGTCCAGATTTCGAAGGATCGTCTGGGAAAAAGAAGCCGGCTTCAACGCGACGAGTGGGGGTTAGGCCGTCGAGTGGGCGGTGGTCAGCCATGCTTCAATGTCGGGACGACACGGATGCCCGAACGGTGATCATTCGTCCGGAATAAGATGGTGCTTGAATTTCCCCGATGTCCCATAACCTCAAGGACGACTCCATGTCAGAGACAGATCTGAAAAATGGCCGCGAAATGCGCCGGAAGCTTTTGGGCGACGCCTATGTCGACAAGATCGCGGCGACCACCTACAAAGACCCGCAGATGCAGAAGTTCATCGACCTCGCGAGCGAGACGGTATTCGGGGCGCTGTGGACGCGGCCAGGGCTTGACCTCAAGACCCGCACGCTGATTACCGTCATCTCGGATGCGTCGACCGGTCGTGAGCCCGAGCTGGCAATTCATTTGCGCATGGCACGCCGCCAGGGCTGGACCGAAGATGAATTGATCGAGGCGCTCCTCCATTTACTCGGCTACGTGGGCGCGCCGCTGGTTCGCGACGCAACCTTGGTCGCGACGAAAGTGTTCGCGGAACTACGCGCAGAGGGTTCGAAGGGCTGATGAAAGCGGCGCCGGCCGAGCAAACGCTTCCTCCGGATTGAGGTATCGTCCGTCGCACTCGACGGCTATGTCCCAACTCTGGAGGAATCTCATGTCCGCGAAGCATCTCGCCGCACTGGCAATTGCCAGCCTATTCGCGATCCCGATTGTCGCGATCCCGAATGCGCGGGCCGAAATCACCATCGGCGTTTCGGTTGGCTCCACCGGGCCGGGTGCATCGCTTGGCGTGCATTACCGGAACGCGTTTCAATTGATGCCGAAGACACTCGGTGGCGAGCCGGTGCGATACATCGTGCTCGATGACGCATCCGACCCGACCAATGCCGCGAAGAATGCGCGCAAGCTGGTGTCGGAGGACAAGGTCGATGCGCTGATGGGCTCGAACGGTGTGCCGAGCGCAATGCAGATGGCGCAGGTTGCCACCGAAACCAAGACACCGTTGATCGCGCTTGCGCCCGTTTCGCTGCCACCGGAGCGGATGCAGTGGATCTTCATGGTTCCGCAAACGACCGAGCTGATGATGGGTGCAGTGGCTGACCATATGAAAGCGGCCGGCGTGAAGACCGTCGGCTACATCGGCTTTTCGGATGGCTGGGGTGATCTGGTGATGAAGGCGCTCGAGTTTCACGCGCCGAAGGCCGGCTTCAAGGTCGTCACCAACGAACGTTATGCGCGCGCCGACACGAGCGTGACCGGACAAGTGCTCAAGCTCCTCGCGGCAAAGCCTGACGCAGTGGTCGTGGGTGGATCGGGGACAGGCGGCGCGCTTCCTCATATTGCATTGGCCGAGCGCGGCTACAAGGGGCGCATCTATCACAACCACGGCACGGTGAACGCCGAGTTCATCAAGGTCGGCGGCAAGAACGTCGAAGGTGCGATCGCACCGACTGGCCCAGTGATCGTCCCGGAAGAGCTCCCCGCGGATTTTCCGACGAAGGCGATATCGAGTGATTTCACCAAACGCTACGAGAGCATGTTTGGGGCAGGCACCCGGAATGCGTTCGCCGGCTACAGTTACGACGGCTACCTGGTGCTCGACGCAGCGGCGAAAGAAGCACTCAAGAAAGCGAAGCCCGGAACACCGGAGTTTCGGGACGCGCTGCGCACAGCGCTCGAGGGCGTGAGCAATGTGGTCGGCACGCATGGCGTGTACAACATGCGTCCGGAGAATCACAACGGGCTCGACGAGCGCGCGCGGGTGCTGGTGCGGGTCGAAGGTGGGACGTGGAAGTTGATGAAGTAGGGTTGGATGAACCACCAAGGCACCAAGACACCAAGGGAAGCCGGTTGTCAGCGTCATAGGGCCGCGATTCGCTTGATATGAATTGCGATCGTGCGGTGCCATGATTTCACGGCAAGCCCTGACGATCGCTTGTTCCCCTTGGTGTCTTGGTGCCTTGGTGGTTAAAAGCCTCTTCGTCCATCAATGACCACCGACATCGCCCTCTGGCTCATACAGGACGGCATCGTCAACGGCGCGATCTACGCATTGCTCGCCCTTGCACTGCTGCTCGTCTTCGCGGTCACGCGCGCGATTTTCGTCCCGCAAGGCGAATTCATTTCGTATGCCGCGCTGTCGCTCGCGCTCTTGCAGACGGGGAAACTTCCGGGGACCGTCTTCGTTCTCGTGATCGGCGGTTGCGCGGCCGCCGCGATGGAGTCATACGTCGCATTGCGCGAGCGCGCTTTCGGACGCTTGCCTCGGATCGTTCTGCTTTATCTTGTGCTGCCTCTCGCGATGGCCGCGATCGCCTGGTGGGGGGCACCACGCAAGCTCGATTTATGGGCGCAGGTATTGATCGTGCTTGGGCTGGTTGTCCCGCTCGGACCGATTCTGTATCGCATTGCCTATCAGCCGCTTGCCAATGCGTCGGTGCTGATCCTGTTCATCATCTCGATGGCCGCGCATTACGTGCTGAGCGGGCTCGGGCTCGTCTTCTTCGGTGGGGAAGGCTTGCGATCGGAACCCTTCTCGGACGCCAAGATCAATGTCGGCGTGCTCGATATCACCGCGCAATCCGTATGGGTGGTGGGTGCCAGCGTCGTGATCATGATCGCGCTCTGGCTATTCTTCGAGCACACGATCTACGGCAAGGCGTTGCGCGCCACCGCCGTCAATCGCATCGGCGCGCGGCTGGTCGGCATCCCCACCGAGACCTCGGGTAGCTTGAGCTTTCTGCTGGCGGCGCTCATCGGCGCGATCTCGGGCATTCTCGTCTCGCCGATCACGACGATCTATTACGACACCGGCTTTCTGATCGGACTCAAGGGCTTCGTCGGCGGCATTCTGGGTGGCATGGCGAGTTACCCGCTGGCCGCCGTGGGTGCGCTCGTGCTTGGCCTGCTCGAATCGTTTTCATCGTTCTGGGCGAGCGCGTACAAGGAAACGATCGTCTTCACCCTTATCATTCCCATTCTCATCTGGCGCTCCCTGAAGACGCGTCATGTTGAAGACGAGGAAGAATGATGGTCGCGCGGTTCGGTCCGATTGCGTTCCTCGTATTCATCGCGATCGCACCGCTCATCCTTCCGGAATTTTATGTGACCCTGCTCAACTACATCGGGTTGGGCACGTTGGTGAGTCTGGGTCTGGTGATCCTCACGGGTGTGGCCGGTGTAATGTCGTTCGGCCAGCAGGCGTTCGTCGGACTGGGCGCGTATGCCACGGCGGTCATCACGACCGTTTATGCGGGCTCGCCCTGGATGGGCCTCGTCGCGGGTCTCGCAATTACGACGGTCGCCTCGCATGCCTTGGGGGCGATTACGCTCAGACTGTCCGGTCACTATCTGCCGCTTTGCACGATCGCCTGGGGCATCAGCCTCTATTTTCTCTTCGGCAATCTCGCGATCCTTGGTCAGTACAACGGCCTCTCCGGCATTCCGCCGATATCCATAGGGAATTGGCTACTCGATACCGGTCGAGAAACCTACTACCTCATCTGGATCATCGCACTGGCTGCGCTGGTCGCGGCACGCAATCTGCTCGATTCACGTACGGGTCGTGCGGTGCGTGCGTTACGTTTTCGCGGCGTGATGGCCGAGAGCTTCGGTGTGGACACGGCCACCCTGAAGACCCACGTTTTCCTCTATGCGGCGGTGCTTGCCGGTATCGCGGGCTGGCTCTATGCGCACTTTCTGCGATTCGTGAGTCCGCACGCCTTCAATGTCAATGCCGGCATCGACTATCTGTTCATGGCGGTCATTGGTGGTGCAGCGAACGTTTGGGGCGCGGTCATCGGTGCTTCAGTGCTCACCATTCTCAAGGAATGGCTGAAGGACATTCTGCCAAAGTTTTTCGACGCCAGCGGCAACTACGAGATCGTCGTCTTCGGCCTCTTGATGATGCTGCTCTTGCATCGCACGCGTGACGGCCTTGCTCCCGCGTTTGTTCGCTTGATGCCTCTGGGTCGGCGACCATCCCCACCGGCAGCGGCCTCTCCGTTGCCTGTCCGCACGCAACCGGCGGTTGGCGAACCACTCCTTGCATTGCACGCTGTCCAGAAGAACTTCGGCGGACTGGTCGCGGTGGGCGACCTGTCGTTCGAGATGCAGTCGGGGGAAATCCTCGGACTCATCGGTCCGAACGGCGCGGGGAAGAGCACCGTGTTCAATCTTGTCAGCGGAGTGCTGCCAACGGATGCGGGTGAAATACGCTTCCTTGGTGATCGTATCGACGGGCACAACCAACGCGACATTGCGCGGCGCGGCATCGCGCGGACCTTCCAGCATGTGAATCTCGTAAGCACCATGAATGTGCTGGAGAACACCGCGATCGGGGCGCACCTGCGCGGGCGGCGAGGCACCATTGCCGCCATGCTGCGCGCCGAGCGGACGGAGGAAGCGCAATTGCTTGCCGAAGCATTACGGCAATTGGAGCGCGTCGGATTGGGTGAACATCTTTTCGAGGCCGCCGGGAGCCTGCCGCTCGGCCAGCAACGCGTTGTCGAGATCGCGCGAGCGTTGTGCGCAGATCCGATCCTTCTCTTGCTTGATGAACCGGCCGCCGGATTGCGCTATGGTGAAAAGCAGGTGCTCGCCACGCTCCTTCGCAAGCTCCGCGATAACGGCATGAGTATTCTGCTCGTCGAACACGATATGGATTTTGTGATGGGTCTGGTCGATCGCCTGGTCGTGATGGATTTCGGCCAACGGCTGGCGGTCGGATTGCCGCATGAGATCCAGGCAAACGAGGCGGTGCGCGAGGCCTATCTCGGTGGCATCGAATGAACGCCGCAATGCTTGAGGCGCACGACTTGCGCGTTTTCTACGGCAAGGTGGAGGCGTTGCACGGGGTAAGCATAAAGGTCGACGAAGGCGCGATCGTCGCGGTAATCGGTCCGAATGGAGCGGGCAAGACCACCTTACTTGCCGGCCTCATCGGCCTCGCCCGTTCGACCGGGCGTATCCATTATCGCGGCGCCGACGTGCGCGGCTCGAGCGTCGAGGCGCGTGTCGCGCAGGGGCTCTGCCTGGTCCCCGAACGTCGCGAGCTGTTCGGTGAAATGACGGTGGAAGACAATCTGCGGTTGGGCGCGTTCCACCGCGTGCGCCGTCGCGATCGTGGCATCGACAGCGATTTGCGGGCGACCTACGATCGGTTTCCCCGACTCCTCGAACGGCGCACGCAACTCGCCGCAACCCTGTCGGGCGGCGAGCGCCAAATGCTTGCGCTCGGGCGCGCGCTGATGGCCAAGCCGCGCCTCTTGATGTTGGATGAACCGAGCCTTGGATTGGCACCCAAGATCGTGCGCGAGATCTTTCAGATCATCGTCGAGCTGCGGCGCACCGGCGTCTCGATCCTGCTCGTCGAACAGAACGCACGCGCTGCCTTGCAGGTCGCCGACTACGGTTACGTGCTCGAAACGGGTGATCTCGTTCTCGAAGGGCCGGCGACCGAATTCGCCGAGAACCCGCGCATTATCGAGACGTATCTTGGGCTTGCACGCTCGACTCCTACTCCAACGTGATGCCCCGTTCGCGAATGACACGCCCCCAGCGCGCACTCTCGGTACGCAACCACTGCGCGAAAGGGCCACCCGTCGTGGCGATGACCTCATAGCCCTGCGCCTGAAGACGCTCAAGCACCTCCGGGTCCGCCATCGCGTTTCGCACGGCCGCATCGAGCTTGCCGACTACTTGATCAGAAAGTCCGGCCGGACCGAGCATGCCGACCCACGACTGCGCTTCGAATCCGCTGTGGAAATCACCAATGACAGGCACTTCGGGCAATAGCGGATGGCGCGCCACCGACGTCACCGCGAGCGGGATGAGCTTGCCTGCCTTGAGATGCGGTAACACCGTGCCGAGCGTGACCACCATCATGTCGACTTGCCCACCAAGGAGCGCGGTCATTGCAGGCCCGCCTCCCTTATAGTGGATCGCGGTCGGGTCGATACCGGCTGTGAGCTTAAGGAGCTCGACCGTCAAACGGCTTGACGTGCCCGGACCGGCGGTCGCGTAGTTGAGCGCATTTCCGCGCGCTTTTGCGAGCCGCACGAGATCTTCATAACCTTTGACCCCCAACCCGGGAGTCACCACGACCACCTGCGCGGCCTTGACGATGAGCGAGATCGGCGTGAAGTGCTTGACCGGGTCGTATGAATTGTTCGGGAACAGATGGGGGTTGGTCGCGAAGTTGTCGAAGACCGCGAGAATCGTATAGCCGTCCGCACTCGCCTTTGCGACCGCGTCTGAACCGATGATCCCGCTTGCTCCGACCCGGTTGTCAATGATCAATGGTTGACCGAGCGCTTCGGACATTTTTGGTGCGATCACGCGCGCTACGAAGTCGGTCGCGCCACCCGGGGGCGTCGGCACCACGAGACGAATCGGCTTCAGCGGATACGACTGTGCGTACGGCGACGAATACGAGATAGCCATCGCGGCCGCGAGAAGCCACGCGGACCGGCGACCCACAGGCCTTCGGAACGACGAAACATGCAAGGAACACACGGCGCGATGGTACATGACCGCGCAAGTCAGCTCAGGGAACCGACTGTCGATCCGAAGGATTGCGCTAGCATCCAGATGAACGCCTACCTTGCCCTGGAGAATTCGCATGTCACGCAAGCTCGGTCTTGCCGTTGCCCAGATGGGCCCTGTTCATCGTACCGATTCTCGCGCCGCCGCAGTCAAGCGACTGGTCGAGATGCTGCGCGAATCCGCCGCGCGCGGGGCGCGTCTGGTGGTATTTCCCGAGCTTGCCCTCACCACGTTCTTCCCGCGCTATTGGATGAGCGAAGAAGAGGCCGTGGCGCAGTTCTTCGAGCCCTCGATGCCCAACCCCGTGGTGCAGCCGCTCTTCGACGAGGCGAAAAAGCGCGGCATCGGCTTTTATCTCGGCTTTGCCGAGCTTACGTCGGAACGCACCCGCTACAACACCGCGGTCCTGGTCGACGAAAAGGCGAACATCGTCGGGCGATATCGCAAGATCCATCTACCAGGACACGCCGACCATAAGCCCACTGCGCCGTTTCAGCATCTCGAAAAGAAGTTCTTCGACGTGGGCAACGACGGCTTCAAGGTGTGGCGCTCGATGGATGCCAACATCGGTCTTTGTATATGCAACGATCGGCGCTGGCCCGAAACTTTTCGCGTCATGGGCCTGCAATCGGTCGAGCTCGTGTGCCTCGGCTTCAACACGCCCTCGCACAATATCCATTGGTCGGAGCCTCCGCACCTGCGGATGTTCCACCACCTGCTGTCGCTGCAATCGAACGCCTACCAGAACGCAACCTGGATCGGCGCGGCGGCAAAATGCGGGGCGGAAGACGGCTTTCATATGATCGGCGGATCGGCGATCGTCGCACCGACGGGGGAGATCGCGGCGCAAGCTGTTACCGAAGAAGATGAAGTCATCTTCGTCAACGCCGATCTGGCATTGGGCGACAACTTCCGTGAGCATGTATTCAATTTCGCCAAGCACCGGCGTCCGGAACATTACAAGCTGATCGTCGAGCGCATCGGGGCGGGCGAGCCGCTAGGAATCTGCGCGACGAACCGCCCAGATTCCTAATGCAACGCGATCTGCTTGTGCTCGAATCGCGATAGCAGCCGCACGAGCGGCCATAGGCACACCAGGTAGATCAGTCCGGCAGCGATCACGGGGGTCGCGTTGTAGGTGACCGATTGCGCCTGACGGGTCGCGTAGAGCAATTCCGGCAACGCAACCACGCTCGCGATCGATGTGAGCTTCACAACCTCCAACGTGTTGCCGATGAGATCGGGCATCACGTTGCGCGTCGCTTGCGGCACCACGATGTAGGTCAGGGTCTGCGCCGCCGATAATCCGGTCGACCGCGCCGCTTCGAACTGACCCTTGGGCACACTCTCGATCCCGGCCCGGAAGACTTCACCGTAGTAGCTCGAGGTATTCAAGAGAAACGCCACCGCAACCGCCCCGAAGGCACCGAGGTCGATCTGCATGAACGGCAATCCGAACGCGATGAACATCAAGAGGACGAGCGGCGGAAAGGCCCGAAAAAAATCGACATAGGCGACGACGGTCCAGCGTACCAGGCGATTGCGGACGGTCGAGAGCAATGCGACCGTCAGTCCCCCTGCCACACCGATCGGGATCACCACCAGGCAGAGCTTCACCGTCATCCAGAATCCGGCGAGCAGATAGGGCCACGTCTGCGCGAGGATGCCGAGGTTGAAAAAATTGGTAAGCAACAGGTCCATCAACGCTTCCAGGCGAAGCGCGTTTCAACCCAGCGTCCAAAGTACACGACCGGAATGAACAGGATGAGATAGGCGATCGCGCCCAACGTCAAGGGCGATGGGTTGTACGAAAAGGAGTACCCCGATTGCGCCTGGTAGAGGATCTCGCCGACAGCAACGACCGAACCAAGCGCGGTGCCCTTCGTGATCGCGATGGTTCGATTGGTGAGGGGCGGAATCGTGAGCCGGACGGCCTGCGGCAAGACGACGAATCGCATCGTTTGCGCGTATCCAAGCCCGGTGGATCGGGCCGCCTCCCATTGGCCTTTCGGCACGGCGAGGATTCCCGCCCAGAAAATCTCTTCGGCGAAAGCGGCGAGTATCGCGGCGAGCGCGAACCAGGTGGACACGAATCCGGTGAGCTTGACACCCACCGAGGGCATCGCGAAGTACAAGACGATGATGATCACCAGGGGCGGCACGGCGCGCATCACGTCGACGAAGACAACGATGAAGAAATTGATCAGCTTGAGTCGCAACGAACGCACCAAGGCAAGGAGGAGGCCGAGGGCGATGCCGGTGACGACAACGAGGAGCGCGAGTTGGACGGTGAGAAAGAAGCCCTCGATGATCTTCGGCAGGTACTGCGCCATGACCGGCCAGTTGAAGAAGGTGTCGAGGAAGCGATTCATTTCTACGACAATTCACCACAGAGGACGCAGGGGACGCAGAGGAAAAGCAAAGAGGAGCGCTTCAGTGAGATTGATCCCTCACGTCGATCACGAGTCGCGATGACAACTCCACAGGGATCGAGATGCTTATTGGGATCGCAATTGAATCCCCTGCGTCCTCTACGTCCCCTGTGGTTCATGCTTGATCTAATGCGCCTCGATATTCGCGATGAACTCCCGGATCCGCGGATGCTCCGGTGCATTGAAGATTTTCTCCGGCGGCCCCTCGTCGAGGATGCGCCCATCATCCATGAACACCACGCGGTCGGCGGCGCTTCGCGCGAAGCGCATTTCATGCGAGACCACGAGCATCGTCATCCCGGACTCGCGCAACTGGCGCATCACGTTGAGAACGGAGCCGACCAGTTCCGGATCAAGCGCGCTGGTCGGTTCATCGAACAGCATCACGCTCGGCTCCAGGGCGAGCGCCCGCGCGATCGCGACGCGCTGCTGCTGCCCGCCCGATAGCTCGTTCGGAAACGCCTTCGCTTTGTCCGCCAGCCCAACCTGCGTCAGCGCTTTCATGCCGACGTCGTCAGCCTCCTCGCGCGACTTGCCGAGCACCTTGCGAACCGCAAGCGTTACGTTGTCGAGTGCCCGTAGATGCGGATAGAGATTGAACGACTGGAACACCATGCCGATGCGCCGTCGCACCGCATTGATGTCGACGCCCGCTGCCATGACATCGACGCCGCCCACCTTGATCGATCCCGCGCTGGGTTCTTCGAGCCGATTGCAGCAGCGAAGCAAGGTCGATTTGCCGGAGCCGGACGGTCCGATCACGAAGACCAACTCGCGCGGGCTTACTTGCAGGTCGATGCCGCGCAGCACCGCGATGTGGCCAAATGATTTATGCAAGCCGGCAATGTCGAGGATCGGAGGGCTGCGAGGCGTATCGGGCAATACCTGCGCTACGTCACTAATCATGCACCCCTTTGCATCCGTTGCGTCCGTTGCGTCCTTTGCGGTTAATCCGTCCGTGGGCGGCGCTATTTGCAAGATGGCGTGTGATTGCTTGCCTCATGTCCCGCTAATCCCGGTACGCCATAGCCTGCGTACACGGTGACCGCCGCCGACTTGGGTTCAGCCTTGTTGCCGAACCATCGCTCATGGAGCGTCGCGATCGTGCCATCGATCTTCATGCATTCGAGCGCTGCGTCGACGGCGTTGCGAAGCTTCACGTCGTCCTTGCGGAATGCAGCCGCCCACACCAGGCCCTGATCGACCTTGAGCGTTGCAAGCTTGATCTGGTCCTTCGCTTTCACGACCGCGTACGCAGCCACGGTATTGCCCGACAGGTGGGCTTCCGCACGCCCGGAAATCATCGCCTGCACCGCATCGCTGTTGGTGCCGTACGACTCGACTTTCCAGCCGTACTTGGCGGCGTTCTCCTGCAGCCACTTGTCGTAAGCGGAGCCCTTGTTGACTGATATCGTCTTGCCCTTGAGTTGCTCGAGCGCACTCACATCGCCGCTCTTGACAGGCACCACGAACTGGTAATAGGTATTGAGGTAGCCCTCGCTGAACAAAAGATTCTGCGCGCGTTCAGGGGTCACCGTCGTGGGCGCGCCGACGAAATCGATCTTGCCCGAGTTCATCGCCGGGATCAGACCCGAAAATTCCCCCGCGAAGATCTCGACCTTGCGCTTCATTCGCTTGCCGATTTCGTTGATGAGATCGACATTGAAGCCCTCGACACCGCCGCCCAGCTTGGGCATCGCATGCGGCGCGAAGGTACCGTCGACCCCCGCGACCAGCGGTTTGTCTTGTGCAATGGATGCAGAAACGGCGAGTAGCGTGGCAACGCCGAACGCACCGATCAAGGCACGGCGAATCGAAATGCGTCTCATTGATGAATCCTCCTTAGTCGATGTCGTACGGATCTGAAGACTTTGTGTCATCCATCGGGAATCTGCGCGGTCCGCCGGGCAGATTCCTAGAACGGACCGCGATGTCCCTCAGGCGGCGGCGTGGCGCCCGTTTGGCTCGTAATGATCCCATAGGTATCGGGACGGCGGTGCTCGTGGAACGCGAAGATGGTCGACTTGTTGAATTGGCAGGCGTCCAGGTCGCACTCGGCGGTGATGACCTCATCGCCCAGGGTATGGGTTTGCGCAACGATCTCACCGGATGGCGCCACGATGATCGACGAGCCGCACATATCGAATCCCTCTTCGTTGCCGGCCTTGGCCACCGCAACAACCCACGTTCCGTTCTGATAGGCCCCCGAGCACACGACGAGGTTGGAGTGATACACGCGCAGATAATGCGCCTCGACGCCATTGCGATTCATGGCCGGCGTGTTGAATCCGAGCACCACGAGCTCGACGCCCTTCATGCCAAGCACGCGATAGCTTTCCGGCCAGCGGCGGTCATTGCAGATCATCATGCCCACTACGCCGCCCATCGTCCGCCAGACCGGGAAACCGAGATCGCCCGGTTCGAAGTATTTTTTTTCGAGGTGTTGCCACGGGAGCCGGGGATCGAAATTGGCATGACCGGGCAGGTGCACCTTGCGATACTTGCCGACGATATTCCCGTTGTGGTCGACCAGGATCGCGGTGTTGAATCGGCGCTTGCGAATGCCCTCCGGTGTTTCTTCTTTGACCAGTTCCGCATAACCGAGATAGAAGCCCACACCGAGCGTCTTCGCCTCATCGAAGATCGGTTGAACTTTGGGATTGGGCATCGACGATTCGAAAAACCAGTCGAGTTCGTCCTCCTCGGGCAGGTTCCAGCGCGGAAAGAACGTCGTCAACGCGAGCTCGGGATAGACCACGAGGTTGGCCCCACGCCATTTCGCTTTGCGCATGAGATCGATCATTCGCGCGACCACTTCCCGGCGCGATTCGGTACGACCGATGGGCCCAAGTTGCGCGCCGGCCACATTCACGATGCGAGGCATCAGGGTTTTTCGAAGATTTTGAATCGAACGCGAATGGTAGCACCGGGAGCCAAGCGCGATGGCGCCCCTCGGACCGTTCCGGCTACACTCCCAATCATCATCAATTGCCGGAAAGTACCCTATGGATCTCAACATTCCCGCGGTCGTCGCCGAAGTCACCGCCGCGTTCGATCGCTATGAAGATGCGCTCGTCCACAACAAGGTGGAAGTCCTGAACGAGCTGTTCTGGAACAGCCCGACCACCTTGCGGTACGGACTTGCCGAGATTCTGAGCAGCTACGACGAGATTGTCGGATTCCGTGTCGCACGATCGCCGGTGGGCCTTGCGAGGGTGCGTCGCAATACGCGCATCACCACCTTCGGTCGCGATTTCGCGGTCGCGAATACCGAGTTCCTGCGACCGTCGGAGCCGGGACGCATCGGCCGGCAAAGCCAGTCGTGGGTGCGCCAACCCGAGGGATGGCGCATCGTCTCGGCGCATGTTTCGTGGATGGCGTAGGCAAAGTCCATATAGGGGACAGACCAAAATAATAGAATAATAGGGGACAGACCACGTTTTCTGCTGGAAAACGTGGTCTGTCCCCTATTATCCAACCTTCCGGCCAGCCACTCTCGCGATGACCGCGCACGCATCGGCGGGCGCCGCATCGCCGGTCCAGACAACGTATTGGTCCGGTCGCACCAGAATGAGCCGCACACCGTACGCCTCTCGTCCCCCCGTGTAGCTGTCACGCACGACTTTCAGCGGGACGCGAAGCGCGCGCGCAGACAATTCGAAGGCACCTACGGCTCCGTCGGCCGCGCCGAAGGCGAGCAGCGTGAAGCCGGTGCCCAATTCTTCGAAGACGTTGCGCCGCGAAGACAAGGGCTGCGGCGGCAGGTGGTGCCCGGCCTGCGCGTTGAACGTGTGCCGGCCGTGCGCACTGCTTCGACCGCCGGGTGGGCCGATCACGACCGGCGAGCCTTCGTAATGCGGTTCATAGGTCTGCACGCGCCTGCTCACACCGGCCACCCGCTCGTTCCAGGCGCGCTCGAATGCAGCGCGGTCGCGCTCCGGGCTGTAGCGCGCGAGGAACTGGCGGTCCGACTCGATGCGACCGGCGATGAAGTCCTCGCCGGTTTCCTTGAAGATGGGACGCCGCTCGTCGCCGTACGAAGTAAGCAACGCATCACCGCCCCAGCCCGAAAGTTTCGCGGCCAGCTTCCAACCGAGGTTGGTGGCGTCTTCGAGGCCATTGTTCAGACCGAAGCCGCCGTACGGAGGATGGCTATGCGCCGCGTCCCCGGCGATGAAGATGCGTCCCACCTGATACGACTCCGCCACCGCCACGCGCAGATCCCAGAAGCCGACGTGGTCGAATTCGCAAGCAAACGTGAATCCGGCCGCCTGCTGCAGCAAGCCGTGGAAGTCGTAGTTGGCGGTGGTCGCGTCCTTTGGCACCGGCGCATGGAAGAACCAGCCTTCGCCGACGTCGATGCGTCCGAAGAACCGCCAGTAGCCTTTCTCATCGGGGTGCAGCACGTTGTAGGTCGAGCGCCCGGGAAAACGCTTGAGACCCTCATGCAGTTCGCGCGAACGGAACACCGCCAGCACCATCGTCTGGTCGTACTCGGCGCCGCCACGTGCGATGCCGGTCTGATCGCGCACCATCGACCGGCCGCCGTCGCAACCCACGGCATAGTCCGACTTCAAGGTCCGCCGCCCATTCCCGCCGCGCTCGACAATGCTTACATGCACCGCGCTATCCGTCTGCTCGATCGATTCGGCCGACCAACCGAACAGGCATTCCACGTTGGCAAGCGAGGCGAGTTTGCGGCGGAGCACGGCCTCGGTTTGATACTGCGGCAGACGTTCGTTCTGTTGAAAGTAGTAGGCACCGACGAGTTCCCGTTGCGGTGGCGCCGCCCAGTACTCACCCATCAGATCGCCGTACGCGGCGATACCGCTCGCCGGAAAACCCGCGCGCATGATGCGCGCGGCGCGCAGTTCGTCGGCGATGCCCCAGAAATAAAAGTGTTCAAGCGTGCGCTGCGTGAGGTTCTGGCCCTTGGGAATGCGCTGCGGCTCTAGATAGCGCTCGACCAGCGCGCACGTCACGCCGCGCAGACCGAGCTCCACGGCGAGCGCGGCACCAACCGGCCCGCCGCCCACGATAACGACTTGATGACTCTGCGACATGCCCGCTACTCTCCCTTGGCGCCAGTAGCCTTCACCACCGCGGACCAGCGTGCGGCGTCGACCTCGATGAGTCGGCCGAACTGCGCGGGTGAACCGCCCTCCGGTTCCGCGCCGAAGCGAATCAGCACGTCGCGCAATTCCTTTTCTGCGAGCGCCACCTGGATAGCGCTATTCAATTGTTGGACGATTGCCGTTGGCGTTCCGATCGGCGCGACCAATCCTCCCCATGAATCCACTTCGAAGCCGGGCAGTCCTGCTTCAGCCGTTGTCGGTACATCGGGCAACAAGGTCAGACGCTTCTTCGCCGCCGTCGCGAGCACCCGCAAGTTGCCGTTGCGAATGTGGCTCATCATCGTGCCCGGACCGGCGATCAACAGATGTGCTTGCCCGATCGCAAGCGCATTGCCGGCGAGCGCAAGATTGCCGAACGGGACCGGGACCATTTCGACCCCTGTCACCCACTTGAACATTTCTCCCGCCATGTAAGGCTGGCCACCGGCTGCGGGCGAGGTCACGTTGTAGGTGCCCGGCTTCGCTTTCACCGCTGCAATGAATTCGGTCAGCGTGATCGCGGGAAACTTGGTGCCCGTCATGATTACGAAAGGCGAGCTGTACACCTGACCGATGGGAGCGAACGACTGCGTGGCGTTGAAGCCGGCCTGCGGATAGAGCGCGGGCCCGATTGCGAGCGACGATCCACTGCCCATGAGCAGGGTGTAGCCATCCGGTTTCGCATTCGCAACCACTTGGCCACCGATCGTACCGCCCGCACCGCCACGCGGAACGATAACGACCGGTTGGCCAAGCACCGGGGCGAGGTATTGACCAAGCGCGCGTGCCATGGTTTCAGGTGGTGAGCCGACGGCGAGCGGCACGATGACGCTGATCGGTCTTGCCGGATAGGGCTGCGCGGCCGCGAAGCCCGCTGCGAAAATTGCGGTGGCCAGCGCGAACGCCGCCGCGCGGTGCCTTGGGGCATGTGATGATCGAGCAAAGGCTTTGGCGTTCATTGGCGTTCCTGGTCTGTCGTTCCTGGTCTGAAGCGATTGACCGTTCGCCCTGAGCCCTTCGACAGGCGCAGGGCGGGCCCGTCGAAGGGTGAATGCCGAAGGGTTCGTGCGCGGACCATCGCACGCCGTCGGACGCCCGCGTTACCCTTCGACGGGCTCAGGGCGAACGGAGGCTTGAGCATGAATGAGCTTTTCTGCACGACGATGCAGCGCTCGGGCCCGAAGCCCCGCAATGGATTCACCTTGGCGCCAATTTCGGCTGCTCGATCGTTGGGCACGGCTACGTGAACGCCGAATGGGTTGCAAGTACCGCGGCTGCGGTGTGCACTTGGCCGGACGCCGCGGCAGCGTAGTCCCAAGCCGCTACTCAGCCTCGAGCGGCACTCTCGGCACCGTTCCCTTGACGACGATGCCACCGCGCTCGCCAGACACGACGCTGCCGTAGCGTGGCGCGAATACATCCGGCAGCGGCCGCGCCGCCGCCGGGGCAAGCCACAGGCGCAGGAGATGCCGGTGGCGCTCCGGCTCCGGCCAGTTCTCGAAATCGTTGCGCGAGTGCAGGATCTGATGATTGTGCAGGAACTGCATGTCGCCCGGCAGGAAGGCCATCGAAAGATGAATAGCCGGATCGTTCACGAGCTCGTCCAGCAGGTTCATCGCTTCGACCTGGGCATGCGTCAGGCGCTTCGCCTCCGAAAAACGCTTCTGCGCCGAATCGATGTATTGGCGCACGTAGATGCAGGTCAGGCGGCCGGCATGCCAGTGAAAGATCGGCATGTCGAACCAGGGTTTCATACCCTCGGGCACTTCACCACGGCGGTCGGTCGGAAACGGCTCGAACAACGCGGGCAGCAGATCGGGGCGACGCGCCCGCACTTCGTTATAGAGCGTCATCGAGCTCGCAATGAAACTCTCACCACCGGACTTCGCCGTCTTCAGGCACAAGAGGCCCACGATGTCCACGGAATCGGTGTGGAACTCAAGCTTGCGGCGGGTCTGGTAGTAGCGCACGTTCGGGTCGGTGATGTCCAGGCCGAGATCCTTGACATGGCCGAGCAGATGCCCTTTGGCGTTCTGCGAGCGAGCACGACCGAGCCACGCACCAATGCCAAGATAGGCGACCGCCTGCTGCATGCGCGTGTATCGTTCCACCGGAAAACCGCGCAGCATCGCGAAGCCGCGGCCTTGCAGCAGTTCTTCCAAAATCGCGGCGAGCGTCGCGCCGAAGCGGGGCAAGGGGAAATTTGCCGGCGAGATTTCGGTGAGCGCCGCGCCGCTCGCACCGAAGGCGCGCACCGCGGCATCCAATTCGGCGAGTTCCGCATCGCTGAAAATGCGAATCCAGTCGGCGCGCTGCTGCAGATCGCGGCCGTACCAGACGCCAGGGCCCAAGACCGCACCGGCAGGCATACCAAGCTTTTCCATGCTTCGAAGTATACGCCGGGGCGACGCATGAAATCATGCGCGCATCGCCGCGCACGCCGGCGAAGATCAGAATCCCACGGGTCGAGCCCCGGTGCGAGGGCAAGCGTGATCCGCGCGATTCATGTCGGGATCTCGTGTGCGGTCTGCGGGGCCGACACTTCGTCCCACGCGTCGGACCCTACACCCGCCCCATGCGCGTCATCGCTTCCACATACTGATTATTGTCGAACGCAATCTCTTCGCCCAGCTTGCAATAGCGATTCGCGTACAAGCGCCCGACGGGCTTGAACACGCCGTCGTTCCGCCGTAGCGTTTTCGGATCGATGATGCCGTCCCGTACATGCAGCTGGAGAATGCGTCCGATGAAAAGATTCCGGGTGCCCATATCGATGTTCGAATGCAGCACACACTCCAGCGCGACCGGGGCCTCGATGATCCGTGGTGGTTTCACCTGGATCGAGGGCGCGGTAGTGAATCCGACCAGGTCGATTTCACTCACATTGTCGGGGGCTTCGACCGAGCAACCGTGCATCTGTTCGGCGATCGGTTCGTCGACGATGTGACAGACGAATTCCTTGCTCGCCACGATATTGCGCGCCGTGTCCTTGACCGCGCCTTTGCTGGTGAGATCGATACTCACGATGACGATCGGAGGCTCGTCCCCCAGCACATTGAAGAAGCTGAATGGCGCCGCGTTGACGATGCCGCCCGGCCCAAGCGTGGTGACGAGGGCGATCGGCCGTGGCACGACCAGCGCCACGAGCAGCTTGTAGCGATCCGCGCGCGCCAGATTCTCGAAATCGAATTGCATGAACAACCACTCCGATCAAAGCCAAAGCGGGCGATGGTAGCCTGAAACTCCCGCGTGGAGGTCTGGCGAGAGTGGGCGCCCGCCCGGGATCACTACAATGCATGGACTGACATCCGACGCGAACCCATGAATTTCGAGCTCACGCCTGAACAACAAGAATTCCAAACGGCCGTCCGCCGCTTTGCCGAGCGCCACCTGCTGGCCGGCGCGCTTGAGCGCGCCCATGCAGAGGACTATCCGTGGGATGTCGCCAAACGCATGGCCGATCAAGGTTTGCTCGGTATCACGATCAAGGAAGAGGACGGTGGGCAAGGCGGCACGTTGGTGGATGCCGTGATTGCGATCCAAACCATTGCAAGCGTTTGTCCTCGCAGCGCCGATGTCGTGCAGGCCGGCAACTTTGGACCGATCCGCGTTCTGGCCGAATACGGCTCTGCGTTCCAAAAGGATCGCTATCTGCGGCCGCTCTTGGGGGGTGAAGGCGTCATTTCGGTCGGGATGACGGAGCCCGAAGCGGGGTCTGCCGTCACTGAGCTCAAGACGAGCGCGACACCGGATGGCACGGGGTATCGAATCAATGGCAGCAAGGTGTTCACGACGCACGCACCCTATGCGACCGTGATCCTCGCCTATGTGCGATTCGGGCCCGGCATCGATGGCATCGGTTCGGTGCTGATCGATACCAAGAGCGAGGGCTTTCGCTACGGCAAGCGCACGCGCTTCATGTCGGACGAAGAATGGGCGCAGCTTTATTTCGACAATATTTATGTACCGACGGAAATGGTGGTGTTGAAGGAAGGTGGCTTCAAGAAGCAGATCGCCGGATTTAATGTCGAGCGCATCGGCAACTCGTCGCGCTCGCTCGCACTCGGTCGCTACGCGTTTGAGACCGCCCGACAGTGGGCGATGCAGCGCAAACAATTCGGGCGCCTGCTATGCGAATTCCAGGGCTTGCAATGGAAGTTTGCCGACATGCGCATCAAGCTCGACGCCGCGCAATTGCTGCTCTATCGCGCCGCCGCGAGTGCCGATCGCGGCTTCCCTTCGGCAGAGGAAACCGCGATCGCCAAAGCATTCTGCAATCAATCGGGCTTTGATATCGCCAACGACGCGTTGCAGGTGATGGGTGGCGCCGGTTACAGCCAGGACTCCCTCGTTGAATACTGCGTCAGGCGTTGCCGCGGCTGGATGATCGCGGGCGGCTCGATCGAGATCCTCAAGAACCGGATCGCCGAAGCGGTGTTCGAGCGCACATTCTCACAGCGGCCTGAACGGCCGCGTGCCGCATGAATAGTCCGAATGCGATGCGTCCAAATTCCGGAGCCGATCGCGCGCGCTTCGCGCAGGCATTGTTTTCGCCGCGCGCGATCGCCCTGATCGGTGCCTCGGGCGACGCAAAGAAGAATACCGCCCGACCGCAGCGCTATTTGCGCAAGCACGGGTACGCCTCCGCGCTCTATCCGGTCAATGCCACGCGGCCGGAAACACTCGGCGAACGCGCGTACTCCAACGTCTCTATGATCGGTGCCCCGGTGGATCACGCGTTCATCATGGTACCGACCGGACATGTGATCGGTGCCATTGAGGAATGTGGGGCGTGCGGTATTCCGATCGCCACGATTTTCAGCGACGGTTTCGCGGAAATCGGCGCCGAGGGCCTCGCCCGTCAAGCCCGTCTCGTCGCACGCGCCCGCGCGGTAGGCGTGCGCCTGCTCGGTCCGAACTGCATGGGCCTCATCAACACGCACGAACGGATCGCGTTATCGATCAACGCTGTGCTCGAAATGGAGACGCTCCTCACCGGGCCGTTGTCGGTGATCTCGCAAAGCGGTTCGATGATGGGAGCACTGCTCTCCCGCGGTCAGGCGCGCGGCGTCGGCTTTGCCAAGCTCATTTCGGTGGGCAATGAATCGGATATCTCGGTCGGCGAGCTGATCGATCTGCTCGTGGACGATCCGCACACGGAAACGATCCTCCTCTTTCTCGAAACGATTCGCGACGCCGACACCTTCGCGCGCGCGGCACGGCGGGCGTTCGCGGCCGGCAAACCGGTGGTCGCCTACAAGCTTGGTCGATCACACATCGGTGCGGCACTTGCCGTCTCGCATACCGGTGCACTCGCCGGGGCCGATGACGTCATCGACGCGTTCTTCAGGCGGCACGGCATTCTGCGTGTGGACATGCTGGAGACCTTGCTTGAGATCGGTCCACTTATCGCCGGACGGCGGCCGGTCGCACTCTCGCGCGCACCAAGAATCGCCGCAGTCACGACGACCGGGGGCGGCGCGGCCACTGTCGCGGATCGCATGGGCACGCTTGGCATGGACGCCGCGGTGCCCGACGATCTTTTCATCGCGCGCATGCAAGCCGCCGGCGTGCCGATTCGGAAATCACCGATCATCGATCTCACCTTGACCGCCACCAGCGCGCAATACGGGGCGGTGCTCGACGGCTTGCAGGAATGGGACGGCTGCGATGCGGTGCTTGCGGTGGTCGGATCCTCCGCGCAGTTTCATCCGCAACTTGCGGTGAAGCCGATCGTCGAGGCCGCTCGCGCGAACAAACCGCTTGCCGCGTTCCTCGCGCCGGACGCACCGGCCTCGCTCAGGTGGCTCGCCGAACAACGCGTCCCCGCCTTTCGCACGCCGGAATCCTGTGCTGATGCGATGGCCGCGTACTTTCGTTGGCAAGCTCCGACATCGATCGACGACGATGGCAAACACCTCGCGCTCCCAATTTCGACGGGAAGCGAACGGCTCACCGAACGCACCGCGCTTGCGATCTTTGCTTCGCTTGGCATTGAAACCGTCCGCTCGACGCTCGCCCAGGCACCCGAATTTTCGCACGGCATAGCCTATCCGGTCGTCGCCAAGGTATCGAGCGCCGACATTGCACATAAGAGCGAGGCAGGCGGTGTGCTGTTGAATATCCGATCCGACCTCGAACTCCGGGATCGCGCCAACGCGATGCTGGGCGCCATCGCCCGCACGCTGCCTCAGGCACACCTGGAAGGGGTGCTGGTGCAGGCCATGGAGCAAGGACTTGGCGAGGCGATCGTCGGCTATCGACACGATCCGATGATCGGACCGATCGTCCTGGTCGGCGCGGGGGGCATTCTCGCTGAAGCGATTCACGACGTTGCGGTGGCCGTGGCACCGGTTGATCTCGCCGAGGCCCACGCGATGATCGCGCGGATCAAGAGCTTCGCGCCCTTGCGCGGATTTCGCAATTTGCCGCATGGCGATCTCGATGCGCTGGCTAATGCGGTCGTCGCGATCTCCCGCCTTGCCCTGCTATCCGGTCGGCCGGTAAGCGCAGCCGAGATCAATCCGCTGATGATCCGCCGATCGGGTAATGGCGCAGTCGCGGTCGATGGGCTCTTGACCGTGACGGATTCTAGGATTTAAGAATCGATTCGCGACCGAACGGCACGTCTCCTTAAGATCGCGTACACACAGCCGATCCTCAATACGATGTTCGCCCGACGGCTCCCTCGCCGGGCGCTCGAAGAGGAGCCCTGCCATGCCACTCGCCGCCACCGCAAGCCCGAAGGTCGATCTGCGTGTTGTAGACCGAGCCGCCGAGCGCGTCGTGAAGGAAATCGGCATTCCGCCGTGTCCGAAAGTCCTGATCGATGTAACGAAGGAACTGCGCGCGGAAGATCCCGACTATGCGAACGTCGCTCGCTTGATCGGCACGGATGCGGGACTTGCCTCGGCGGTCATCGCCACGGTCAACTCTCCGTTCTATGGTCTTGAGAGGAAGATCAAGACGGTGCGCGACGGCTGTGCCTATCTTGGCTTGCGTTCGACCGCTTTGCTGGTGACCGGGCTGCTGTTGCGACGTGCATTTCCCGCCGGGAACGCGCGAGCGATGGAACATTTCTGGGCGCTCAGCACAGCGACCGCCTGGAACGCCGGGATTATCAGCCGACACCTGCGTATCGTCGATCGTGATCTCGCCAATACGTACGGTCTGTTTCGTGACTGCGGTCTGGCGGTTCTTCAGCCAAGCTTCAACGACTATCTCGACATTCTGGATAGTTCCGCCGGCCAGGGCACGCGCCCGATCACGGAGATCGAGGACGAACGTTATGGCGTCAATCACGCCCGCGTCGGCTATCTCCTTGCTGAAAGCTGGCAGCTCCCGGATACGATTTGCACTGCGATCGCGCATCATCACGACAACGCGCAATGGGCGTCGGTCGATGCCAAGATCTCGGGCGATGGTCGCAAACTCGTCGCCGTCGGCATTCTCGCCGAGCAACTTTACTGGAGTCAGTCGCGATCACAGTCGGCCCCGGAGTGGGAACTCGCCAAGACACTTGCCTTCGCTGAACTAGGGCTGGGCGAGAAAGATGTGGCTGACCTCGCGATCGTTGTCAAGGCGTCGCACGATAAGTCCTGACACGCGATCACCGATCAGTGTTCATGTACAACCGATCGGTGGAGCCCATTCAGCGGATACGCGCCGCTATAATCGCGCGCTCGCGGAGCGAAAATCCATGCTGATCGCACGAACTATTCTCTCTTTCGCATTTCTTGGATTGACGGTAACAGGCCTCCCGGCCTTGGCCAAGGGTGGGCACGGTGGCCACGGCGGTAGCGGTCATCAGAATAGCAACGCCCCGCATACCGGACATCACTTGCACGGCAAAGCAAGGTCTGGCGACCGACATCGCCACGCAACGCTCGTACAGCGGGGCGGGGCATTGCCGAAGCCAATCGCGCCGCCCATGCCACGAGGTCTTCCGCATCCTCCGGGCCTGCCGCATCCGCCAGGCCTGCTGCATCCGCCGTCACTGCCCGCACCGCCAGGATTACCGCGCCCGCCCGGACTTCCGCGCTTCTAGCGCGTCGATTCCATCAGTTGCAGTGAATGGCCAACCAGACCGTTGGCACATCGGGATCGGTCCACTCGACACGATGCCGGCGATGCGGATCAATCGCGACGAAATCGCCCGGCTTCATATCGCGATCGGCCGCCTCGTCTTCGAAACGAAAGCGTGCACGACCGCTTAGCACCACTATCCATTCGCATTGGGTCTGGTCATACCAGAAACCCGGTGGGCTCGATTGCCCGCACGAGACGATGCGCTCGATGCGAATTCCTGGGCGCGCAAATAACTCCGTGATCCGCTCGGCAGCGCCGGACGCCGCCAGGTCAAGAAATAAATTGGTCAGCGCCATCACGCATCGACGGGCACCGTAGCGCGCATCGACGCACGCTCGGCGATCGGTGCGTGCCACGCTGTCGCCTTGGCCCGGCCGGCGCGCCACTCAAGATCCGCGAAGCGAAAATCGAGGTAACCAAGCGCAACACCGATCGTGATGTGCCCGATGGAAAATTGCGCACCATCAAGCGCATCGATCTCGACCCGATCGATCGCATTCAAGGTGCTTAACGTCTTCTCGGCGTAGGCATCCAGATGGATTTTCGAACGCATGCCTTCGGGACGATCGCGTTCGTTACGAAACAGAATGAGCATGTCGAGGAGGCAATTCCCAAGCGCATGCCAGCGAAGCGCACGCCAGCGATTCGGACCACCCGCTGGGAACAAGCGCGGCGTGCCGCCCAAGGCGTCGAGATATTCGCAAATCACCGTCGAGTCGAAGAGCTTCATACCATCATCGGTAAGGAGGGTCGGAATCTTCGACAATGGATTGTCCCGCATGAGGTCGCGGTTGGGCGCGGTGATGGCGACCAGGGAGCGGACGATCTCGATCCGCTCGACAATTCCCAGCTCATGCGCGCAAACCATGACCTTGCGAACGAATGGCGAACGGGGAGACCAGTGGAGTTTCATGTTGCTGCCCAGTCATTGCGTTCACTCCCTTTTACCACGAGCCCTCCGCCAGCGGAATGCGCGCCGACGCGGACCTATAATCGATGCCATCCATCAAGCAGGACAACGCGTATGCCACGCATTCCTTTCCCGGCACCGGAAGATATGAACGCCGAACAGCGCCGCGTGTACGACGCCGTCGTGAAAGGTCCGCGTGGCGTCGTGCGCGGGCCGCTACGCGCCGCCTTGCATCGCCCTGAGCTCGCCGACAAGTGGCAACAGCTCGGCGAGCTGCTCCGCTATCGCACCAGCCTTGCGCCACGATTGAGCGAGCTCGCAATCCTGGTGACCGCGCGCCACTGGGACAGCCAATTCGAATGGCATGCGCATGAGCCGCCGGCACGCGAGGCCGGATTGTCGGATGCGGTGATCGAATCGATTCGCCATGGCACGCGACCGATATTCGCGGCAACGGATGAAGCAACCATCTATGACTACAGCGGCACCCTGCTCGAACAGCACGTGGTCGATGAGACAACGTATCAACGCACCTTGGCACTTGTCAGGACGGTGGGCATTGTGGAACTCACCGCGCTCATCGGCTACTACTCGATGGTCGCGATGACGCTCAACGCGCACGAGATTCCGTTGCCGGAGGGGACGCCGGCACCGTTGCCGGAGCGACTGCTAGCCAGGCAGTGAAGCAAGGGCCAAGAACTAGCTAGTCCAGCGCAAGGAATCGCGCAGTTTCGTGCGTGGCAAGGCTGTCGATCACTTCTCGGTTGGCTCGCATCAGCTCGGCGATCTGGTTGGTCGTGCAGTTGCCGCGTCGAATCCACATCAGTTTCGGCGGGGCACCCAGCAACACAGACATCTCGAAGAAATCGCTGTCCTTCGATGCGATAACAAACCCGTGCGAGCGCGCGTACGCCCAAATCGCGGCATCACTTGTTTCACCAAGCCCGGCAGTATGGACGTGCATGGACCCCGGGAATTCCGTCGCGAGAATTTCCCCCAAATCTCGGCGAGAGATTCTCGTCGAAGAGGAGTTTCACGACGACGCCGTGAGCTTTGCCTGTTCGCGGTCAGCTGCATAAGCAAGGCATGCCCGAATATCTTCCCTAGTGAGGTAGGGGAAATCCCGCAGGATCTCATCCTCAGACATCCCCGCGGCGAGATAACTCAAGACTTCGTAGACGGATATACGCAGTCCGCGAATGCAAGGCTTCCCGCCGCGTTTGCCGGGTTCGATGGTGATGATCTGTCGGTAGTCCATAACAGCAGCCCAATCGATGTGAGACGCGTCAAGATTACACCGTTGGGCAAGGTCGCAGCAAAAAACGCCAGCGCCCACCGCCCGAAAGCCAAGGCAGGCGCCGGCTGGTGCTCTCCCGGCCAGCCCTGAATGCTTCCAGTTCAAGGTTTACACGCCCGAGAATGGGGCCTGCCTCGCGCGTGTACGTGGCCTCGACCAATCCATCCAGCACACTCAACGCGGCGGTCTGGATGCGATCGCCAAGCAGGAATTTTTGTGAACGAGGGAACTTCTCAACCGTCGGAACGAGCCACAAGAGGAATTGATACTGCTTCTCCAGCGCCACCCCACCACGCTTCCCCGGCTGCTGTTCGCTCATCACGTTCTCCATTTCTTGCGCCCAAAAGCGCGCTGAACGCGCGCTTTTGGTAAGGGGTAAAGGAACCAAGGGGCTCAGGTTTACGGAAGCGTTCTGGCAACTCGGGAGCCGACGCTGTCGTTGCGATACGCGGGCGTGTACCCGTCGCGGTTGGCGGAGCGCACGAACGCGGGTTTGATGTCCCACGCGCCGCCGCGGACCAGGCGACGGTCGCAGTTCTGTTGCTCAACCACTTGGCCCGTGCGAATCTTTTCATCGTACCGTGCCTGATAGCAATCCTGCACCCATTCCCAGGCATTGCCAAGCATGTCGTGAAGGCCGAACCTGTTGGCCTTGAAGCGCCCGACGGGGGCGGTGTGCGCAAAACCATCAGTGCATTCGTGAATGCTCCACCGAGAGAACTTTTCCTTCGCGGTTCGGTCCGCGACATTCGAATACTCGCATGCGCGATCAGCATCATTGCCCCAGTAGCGCGCAGTCGTAGTGTCGCCCCGCGCTGCGAATTCCCATTCGGCTTCACTAGGCAGGCGATACGCGTTGCCGCCCGATGTACGCACTTGCCGATTGAGCGAGGCGACGTACTCTTGGGCTTCGCTCCAGTTCACGCACACCACTGGATGGTCGGCTCCCTGCGCGAATCCCGGGCGCTCCCAGTTCGCATTGGCATCTTGCTTCCACTCATTGCCATCCCATGCGTAGCAGCCTTATCCGGGACGCACACTGCTTGTCGCGATCTGTCCGCGTGTGATCTCGAACCGGCCGACCGCATAGGGTTTGCCGATGCGAATCGGACCGAACTGCTGCTCGTCCGCCGCGTCGCGGCCCACTTCGTTCTCAGGCGACCCGATGGTGAAGCCGCGCGCGTCGGGAACGATCACCACCATCTCCGAGCAGGCGTCGCATTCCTGGAAGACTTTGTCGGTTTCGTAGGGGGCGAACAGCGGTTTGGGGCCGGCGATGAGTGGGCGAGGGGGGTCTGGGGGGCGGGTTTGATCGGAAGGGGTTCGGGGTTCGCGACAGGCGGTGGAGATGGAATCGAGGGAGCACTCCCCAAAACGCCGGGGGGAAGCGCGCCATCCAGATAATCCTGAATGCCGCGAACCGTAATAGCGTTCGCAAACGCGCCAAGCGTGGTGGTAATCAGGCCAAGCACGCGCTGACTTCGCAGCAATACACCGCCCGATTTCTGCTGCTCGATCGGTGCCTGGATCCTGATTTCGCGACCTTGGCGGGACCCGATGGTTCCCGTGATCACCCCCCAATCGCCGACGCTGTTCTGGTGTCCAATGACCGCAATGGTTTCGCCACCCGATACCGCCGCCTCGCTGGCTAACGGCAATGGAATAACGCTGGAAGGAGCGGATCCGGACACAACGACCAGCGCCAAGCCTTGCGGGTTTCCCGCTTCGATACTGCGCGCCCGGCCTTCCATTGGCACGGTGTCGCCCGGATGGAACTGAACCGTGACGCGATCCGCAGCCTCGACGACATGCGCGGCGGTGATGATATAAGTGGCCCCAGGTGTCTGGCCAACAACGAAGCCTGTACCCGTTTTGGAAGGCCTTCCTGAAGCGGTAGTGACGATCTTTACGCCGCCCCCCTTGAACGCTTCCATCTGCGCCGAGGAGAGCGCTGGCCAGCAAAGCGTGACAGCGCTCGATACCACCGATGCAAAGGCTGCGACAGTACGCTTTACGTCTTGAGCTCCTTCCACAGCTTCCAACCCGCAACAGTTGTCGGGAACACCAGCCCCACCAGCGCAAGCAGTTGAGCCCATAGTGGCTGGTGCGAAGCATAGTCGAACCACGTCAACGTTCGCCCCCGAATGGCTCCAGCCGGACCGGACACCAACGAGGCGACGGAGCCACCTGCCGTCACATGGATCATTGCGGATTCAAGATCTGGTCCGGCCACGTATTGGAGTCTGCGTAGGTAAAAGGCGCGATCACCTCGGTCGATTGCACGTAGCACGACGAAGTGATCCTTATTCACCTCGATGGGCTTAAGGCCCTCGGCATCCGAGTAAGCGATCCGGCCAGCGCCTACGACGGTGGATACGCGTTCGTTGTTGCGGCCTTGCGATTCAAAATCCAGCGACGCAATGCGAAGATTCAAGGCATCGGATCGAAAAAATCGCGCCGGATCCCGTGGGATCATCTGGACTGTCGCACCGTCGATCACGGTCTTCTTCACGTCCACGCTCGCACCGGCCCCGCCGCTCATGACACGAAAACTTGCCCGGTCGCGCTTGAGGGACGTCGGAGCGGGTGCATCGATCGCCGCGCCTGAGATGTGCACGAACGATTCAGCAGTCAGAGACACGAGTACACCGGCTGGTTTGCCAGCGCTATGCACGGCAAGTTCCGGACGCGGGCCGGGCACGATGGACAACTTCGTTCGCGCCTGGGATGGGATGTACAAAGAGTCGAGCGTACCGATGACGGATGGGGTATTTCCCGTTCCCTCAATCGTAATCGCCGCCCCTTTCATCGCCGATCCATCGACCTTGACCATCGGGGCTTGCGCGATCGATAGGCCCGCAAGCGCAACGCCTTTTGTAAAGTCGCCTTCGTCGCCCGCTACGATCATACGAGAAGCGGAGACGATTCCGTGCTCGACGCCATGGACACTAAAGCGCTCAACCGCCGACCGTTCGGTCAGGAGCACGTCGCGGTCGGCGGCCGAGACCACCGTGAGCCCCTTGAACAGAAGCTCGATTTCCACGTCGGTCGGACGATGGATCTGCATTGCCGCGATTGCCGCGACGATGCCAATAGCGGTGGGGGCGATCAACCAGAGTACGCGAGTAAGCGTTCGACGATGCGTGCGGATTCGATCACCCGATCCATCCGGGGATTTCTTCTCGGTCGAAGTTGGATCCGCGTGCGCGCGGATGATCTGCCCGATCTGACCGGCGAGTCCTTGAAATCGCGAATCGGTTTGGTCACCTTCCCATTCCGTCAGCTCGACATGGTGCAGACGCTCGAATTCAAGGGGGATTTTGGATTCCGCATCGATAAGAACAGGAACGAGAACTCGCCTGCCGATCGCGCGATGTGCTTCGGTCAGAACCCATCCGGATGCCACGGAGGTTTTCGACCACAACACCACGACACACTTCGCCTGATCGAGCGCCTTTTCGATCTCTTCGTCGAATGCCTTGCCGTAGAGCAATTCGCGATCCCACCACACACTCCATTCCATGGCCCGAAAAGCGTCGGCGATGGATCGCGCGAAATCTTGATCGGCGCGCGCGTAGCTGACGAAGATATCTGCCATGGAGGGATCGACTGTCAGCTACCAGTGATGGGGCCGCTTGGCTGGAACCGCGTGCGGTCGCGGGGGCTGCGACTCAATTCACTCTCGGCTGGTGAAAGAACTCCACATTCTGGGGCGCGAGCTTCTCGTTGTTGTGCGTGATGCGCGCATTGACGCGCAAACGGTAGACGCCGGGCAGCGCATTGGTCGCATCCCAATTGACTCGAAAGGGCACGTTGGATGACCAACTCCGCTCGATTCTTGGGTCCGGGCCGGGCGTGACGGGTGCGCCATCGCTCACCCGCACGATCGAGTTTTCGAGCGCAACAGTCGCGTTGATATTGAACTGAAACTCATAGCCATTGATCAACGATGGCGGCTTCGAGTGATAGAGGACGACAGGGGCCAAGCGCTCTTTGCTACGTGGATTTTCATCGCCGATTCGCACCGTGACGCCAAGGTCGTAAAGGGACAGCGGAGGGGTTGGCAGGTGGGCAATGACATCGCGGGTCGGCCATTCGAAGACGTTGCCGTAACCCTGTTTCCATGGAACTGCCGGGCTCACCTTGTCGAGCCAGTAGAACCGGAAATTGTCATATGTACGAATGGCCAGATAGGGAACTTGATCGGCATTCTCAAGATAGAAACGCAACCGATACTGTGGGGGTTTTGTCCCTGACGGGAGCGGCTCTTCGTAGGTGGCCCGAAATGACATCAGCTCAATCGCATAACCTGTAACCGGCAAGCCCTTCACACCTTCGGAGCGATTGCCGCGAATACGGTATTGGATGCTCGATTGTGAGACGGCCTCGCCGCATACGAGAACGAGCGCGACGAGCGCCACCACCCCTATGATTCGCGCGTCACGAGTCTTCTCGTCGGCACCTCCACCGCTTCAGAGATATTCTTCGCGCCGAGGATACGAGATTGCCTCAACGACGGCAATACGACCATCCGGTCGTTTGCGTTATGTGCAAACCGCCGCGCGAGCGGACTTTCAGCGCTGGTTGTCCGCGGGAACTATCCCCGAATCTTCGGCAATACATGCTCCCCGAACAACTCAACCGTACGCACCGGATCGGCTGCGAGACTCACGGTGAACATCAATCGCTTGGCGCCCGCCGCTTTCACTGCCAACGCCTGCCGCAGGCAATCATCCGGATTGCCCCAGATCGACAAGCGCCCGGCGAGATAATCGAACAGGCCCAACTCGTCGACCATCCGTGCATCGGCGTCACCGGGGCGCGTGCTGTAGCGGCGGCGCAACGCGCGCAACGGCTCGATGTAGCGCTCCGATACACCGCGCGCTGCGAGATCGCCGCTGCCAAGAACATAGCCCGACACGAACGCGAGAATCGCGCCGATCTTGTTGCGGGACACATTGCGATCTTCGTGACAGTCGAGGCAGGCGATCTGCCAGATTTCAAGATCCTCGCCCTTGCGGCCCATGCGGTCCGCGCCACGCGCAACATGCCCGACGGAGCCAAGCAAGCTTGCCGCATCGAGCCCGTAGTTCGCAAAGACGCCATCGGCGACTTCGCCCGCCGCCTCAAGGGATCGCGGCAACGATGCCGCTTGAAACACCGGCGATGCGCGCTTCACCCAAGGAAGGTGCGCGGTGGCGCCGCCGTACGATGCAGGCTTGCCTTGCAGTAACGTTTGAATGAATGTCACGCCTTCTTTGAGTTGCTCCGCTTTCGATCCGCTGAGACCGAGATTGCGCGTGCCGCTGTTGCCCGCGCCAACACCGAGGATCGCCCGCCCACCGCTCACAAGATCCAGCGATGCGATCGCCGCGGCGGTGGTAGAAGGGTGGCGGGAATTAAGATTGGTGACGCATATCGAGATCTTCGGATGCGTGGTCTGTTGCGCGACGATGGTGGCCGTGACCCACGGATCCATCGCATTGCCCGGTGTGTCCGCGACGCCGATCATGTCGTAACCATAGCGCTCGGCCGCCGCGGCGAGACGGCGCGTCAGGTCCACATTGAAGGGCCAATAGAAGAATCCGACTTGCATGGATCAGCACCTCGTGCGATATGTTGAACCCGCTGTCAGGTTACCTCGAATCCGCGCACCGCGATCACCGCAACAACGTGCGGCGGTGTGCCAGGAGAATCGAACTTGCACCCAGTGATTCGCGCGGCGTTCTGGATGTTGGGCTCGCTCACATCGTTCACGGGGATGGCGCTTGGCGCGCGCGAGCTGTCGAGCGAGTTGGGTACCTTCCAGCAACTGCTCATTCGCAGCATTATCGGCCTGCCGCTGATCGGCGTATTGATCCTATGGCACGGCCGGCATCTTGCGCGCACGCGTCATTTGCGCCTCCACATCGTTCGCAACGCCTCGCATTTTTGCGGACAATTCGGCTGGTTCTATGGCGTCGCGTTGATTCCGCTTGCCGAAGTCTTCGCCATCGAGTTCACGTTGCCCATCTGGACCACCGTGTTCGCCATGTTCATATTGGGCGAGCGCTTCACCCGCTTGCGGGCCGTCACGCTCACGTTGGGGTTTCTCGGCGTATTGATGATCCTCCGCCCCGGAACGGATGTCGTTCAACCGGGTGCCATCGCGGTGTTGCTCGGCAGCATTGCCTACGGCTTTTCCTATACGTTGACGAAGCGACTCGCGGGCCTGGAAGCACCGCTAACGATTCTCTTCTACATGACCCTGATCCAGCTCGTCATCGGTCTGGCGCCAGGGCTCTACTTTTGGGTGACACCATCGCCGCGCCTCTGGCCCTGGGTGCTGGTGATCGGCCTTACCGCAATGTCGGCACAATACTGTTTGGCGAGGGCGCTCGCCCTCGCCGATGCCTCCGTCGTGGTACCGATGGACTTCGTGCGCTTGCCGTTGATTTCCGGCATCGGCTACGCGGTCTACGGCGAGCGCATTGATTGGATGATCATTGGTGGCGCTCTGTTCATCTTCAGCGGTAGCGTCATAAGCGTGTTGGCCGAGCGACGAAAATCGCCGAATTGAAGAAGCTCGTGGAGCGCATCAATGACCACTGAACGATCCAAAGGCGCAGTCGATACGGGAATCATTCGGTCCTGCACGGGAGCAGATTTCAATGCGATGCTCGCGATCATCAATGATGCGGCGACAGCCTATCGCGGTGTGATTCCGGAAGATTGCTGGCACGATCCCTATATGCGCGCTGACGAGTTGAGCCGTGAAATCGCGGCGGACATCCGCTTCGCCGGCTATGATCATGCCGGATCGTTGATCGGCGTGATGGGCACGCAGCCGGTGCAGGACGTTACACTTATTCGCCACGCCTACGTGTCGACGCGCGGGCAACGTCGAGGCGTTGGCACGGCGCTTCTCCAACATCTTCGCGCGCGGACGGATCGGCCGATTCTGATCGGCACCTGGGCCGCGGCACATTGGGCAATCCGTTTCTACGAACAACACGGATTTCGCGTGATCGAGAGCACCGATAAGAATGCGCTCCTCAAGAAGTATTGGACGGTATCGGATCGGCAAATCGAGACCTCGGTCGTTCTCGCTGACGAGCGGTGGCCGCGTCGTTGATGGTGACCTTGACTGCGAGAGACCATGACCTCATCTGAATCTACGAACCAACCATTCGCCGCGAAGGCGCCGATCGTTCTGATCCACGGCGCTTGGCATGGCGGATGGTGTTGGCAACGCGTGATCCCCCTTCTTCAAGCAGCCGGCCATGCGGTGTTCGCGCCGACCTTGACCGGGCTTGCCGATCGCGCGCATCTGTTTGATCGCACGATTGATCTCGATACGCATATACAAGATGTCATCGGCCTTCTCGACTGCGAGGAGCTTTCGAATGCTGTACTCGTCGGGCACAGCTATGCCGGCGCGGTGATTACCGGCGTCGCCGATCGTGCGGCATCGAGGCTCGCCGGTCTCGTGTACCTGGACGCCTTCCTGCCTGCGAGCGGCAAGCGGATGGTCGACTACATCCATCCCGCACGACGTGATGCAACGATCAAGGCGGGCGACGCGAACGGCTTCGTCGATCCGCCCGATGCGTCGTTATTCGGCCTCGTACCGGGGTCTGCGGACATGGCGTGGGTGACGCGGCGCATGACGCGGCATCCGTTCGGCACCATGTCGCAACCGCTTCGTCTCGACCGTGGCGGCGGAGCGACCTTGCGGCGCATGTACATCCACTGCACCCAACCGGGCACCGGATCGTTCGATCAGTTCGCGGACGTACTGCGTGGCGATCCCCGGTGGACGTTCCATGAATTTCGCACCGGGCATGATTGCATGGTGCTGGAACCCGCGGAGACGGCGCGATTAATCCTGAGCGCCGCATGATCATCGGATCGTCTTGATGGATCGGTCGTTTCACGCGGTCGCGAGCGGCGCGCCGTGCTGATTGAGTTACCCTTCACGCGGCCAACGTTTGCGCAGTTTCCCTCGCTGTTCAACCTTCACACAAAGGAATCCCCCGCAATGGTCTATCTCGCCGAAATGCCGGCGGACGCACGGGACACGCTGCTCGAGCAGCCGCTTCCTGAATTCGCCGAAACGCCGTGGGCCGTAGCGCGACCGCTTGCCCAAAGCCGGATAGCAATCATTTCAACCGCCGGGCTGCACCGTCACGACGACATTCCGTTTCGGGGCGGTGCGAGCGATTATCGGATCATCCCTGGCGACATCAATCTGGCCGATCTGCGATTGAGCCATGTGTCCACAAACTTCGATCGCCTTGGCTTTCAACAGGACGTGAACACCGTGCTGCCACTCGATCGCTTGCGTGAACTCGCGCGAGATGGTGTCATCGGCTCGGTGGCCCGATATCACTACTCGTTCATGGGCGCAACGCCACCCGCGGGCATGGAAGCGAATGCGCGCGAGCTCGCCGGCGTGTTGAAGGGCGATCAGGTTGACGCTGTTCTGCTGATGGGTGTTTGACCGCAGTGCACGCGCGCCGTGTGCGCGCTTGCCCACTTCCTCGAAAAGGAAGGTATTGGCACCGCGGTCGTTGGACTCATTCGCCGGCATGTTGAACGGATGCGCCCGCCTCGCGCACTGGCTGTGCCTTTCGAACTCGGCCGACCGATGGGTGCGCCCAACGAGCCCGCGTTTCAACGCCGTGTTCTCGTTGCCCTGCTCGACTTGTTCAAGGCAGCCAAGGGGCCGGTGCTTGTCGACTTTCCGGATCAGGCGCCCGCCGCACCCGCCAATCTCGAAGGTTGGTCGTGCCCGATCAGCCTGTCACCGCCACCGGCCGGCAGCGCCCACGATCAATTGCAATCGGCGCTGCAGGATGAAATCGAGCGCCTTCGTCCATGGCATGAGGAAGCAAAGCGCGCCCGTGGACGCACGACCGTCGGGATCTCCGGCGTTGCAATCGCTGATGTTCCTGCACTCATGATGTCGTATGCGCAGAATCTCGCGATGGCGAGTCCGCAAGCCGGAACGCCGACGCCCGTTGTCGTGAAACGCGCAACCGATGATCTGAAGGCGTACTACTACGAAGCCGCGACGGCCAAGCCCGGGCGCATCAGCGACGTGGCGCTCGGGGATTGGCTATGGGGGGAGACCGCGTTCGGCCGAGCGTTGCTCGCATTACGCAAAGCGTGTCTGATGAGCGAGGATCCGGTGATCAAGAATCTTGGGCAATTGCAACTGATGCCCAATCATCAACGCGACAAACGAAAGTAGCAATCAACGGCGATCGTGAGATGTCGGAACGGCTTCACCATCGCAACGACAATCACGACGTAGTTCACTACCGATGAACCACCAAGACACCAAGGCACCAAGTTTCTATGCCGGTGGATCCCGCTTTCCCGAAAGCAGAACTTTGTTAGCAATAGGCATGCCGCTCGCATGCCCGCTCAAACCCCTTGGTGTCTTGGTGCCTTGGTGGTTCAGCCGTGCTGCCTTGGTTCCATTTTTTCACCTGAGCCCCGGCAGCCACAACGCGAACATCGGAAAGAACACGAGCAGCACGATCCGCACGACATCCATCCCGCAATAGCCGAGCACGCCCTTGTAGGTTTCCCGCATCGGCACACCCGGCGACAGGGCGTTGATGAGAAAGAGATTCAAGCCGAAGGGCGGGCTGATCATTCCCACCTCGACGCTGATGAGGACGATGATGCCGAACCACACCAGGGTCGCGTCCTTGCCCAAGCCGAAATCGAGCGACAACATGAGCGGAACGAAGACGGGCAAGGTGAGCAGCACCATCGCAAGCGATTCCATGAAGCAGCCGAGGATGAAGTAGGCGAAGACGATCGCAAACAGGATCGCGATCGGCGGTGCGTCGAACGCGGCCACCATCTGGGCGAATTGGGTGGGCATCTGCGACGACGCCAGGCCGGCCGAGAACAACTCCGCCCCGAGCATGATGAGAAACATCATCGCGGTCGTCTCGCCCGTCGACAGCAACGCATCGCGGAGCCCCGCCCAACGCATGCCCCCGCGCCAGATCGCGAGCACCATCGTCGCGAATGCCCCGACCCCCGCGCCTTCGGTCGCCGAAAACCAGCCGCGGTAGATGCCGATCACGACGATGCCGAACACCAACAACACTGGCCACACCTGCTGCGTCGATTGGATGCGCTCGCGCCAACTCGATTTTTCCAGGTGCTGCGCGGCACCCGGAACGAATCGCATATAGAGATTCACGACCAGCATGTACTGCGCGGCGGCGAACACGCCGGGCACGATCGCCGCGATGAAGAGCGCGCCGATCGACTGCTCGGTGAACACGGCGTAGATCACCAGGATCACTGAAGGCGGAATCAGGATGCCAAGCGTTCCGCCGGCGGCTAACGTGCCGGTTGCCAGGGCCGGCGAATAACCGAATCGGCGCATTTCGGGGCCGGCGACTTTCGCCATCGTCGCGGCCGTGGCAAGGGACGATCCGCAGATCGCACCGAACGCCGCACAGCCACCGATCGTTGCCACCGCAAGTCCGCCGCGCCAGTGCCCGAACCATGCGCGCGCCGAGCGAAAAAGCGCGCTATTCATACCGCCCTTGGTAGCGAACTCGCCCATCAGAAGGAAAAGCGGAATCACGGTGAGCGTGTAGTTGGCGAACTTCGAAAATGTGAGCGTCTTGAGGGTATTGAGTAGCGGTGTGGTGCCGTTGATGGCCGCATAGCCGACGCCGCCCACAAGCAACATCGCCACCGCAACGGGCATGCGAAGGCCAATCATGACCAGCGCGCCGAAGAACATCCAAAGACCGATATCGAATCGACTCACTGCGCTTCGACTCCATGGCGAGCGCGATCGAATTTCTCCCACGTGACATAGGCAGACACGACGATCCAGAGGGCCATACCGAGCGTGCCGAGGGCGTAGCCCCAGGCATCGGGTAGCTGCAGAAACATGCTGCGCTTGTCACGCTCGACCGCCGCGATCCAGCCTTCAATCAATCGCCACATCAGCACGATTGCGACGCCGGTGAATACCAGGTTCATCAATGCATCGAGCCAGTCCTTCGCCCGCTGCAGCAATGGCTGCGTGAAAAAATCGACGATCACATTGCCGCCGCGCAAATGGCAATAGGGGAGGAACAGGAACACCGCGATACCGCCCAGCAACTCGACCAACTCCGAGTCGCCAAGCAGCGGCTTATTGAAGGGTGCGCCGACGACGGTAATCATCATCGTCACCATCGTGCCAAGCAGCGCGATGCCGCCGGCGACCGCGAGCGCTTCGCACGCACGCATCAAGAGGCGGCGCGCGGGAAGCTCGGTCGGAACCGCTGCTGACATATTGGGCTGGGAGAACGCGTAGGCGCCGCGACGGGCGACATTCGATTCAGGAAGTCGCGGTGGTCTCGGACCACCGCGAATCTCGAGCCGGCGGCAATACCGGCTTCACTTGCGTCCGTACTTCGTGGTGGTGGCGAGCAGATCGTCGAACATCTTCTGGCCGGGAAGATTGCGCTTGTTCATCTCGTCGATCCAAAGCTTGTAGACCGGCTGCACGGCCTGGATCCAGCGCTGCTTCTCCTCCGCACTCAACGTGTTCATCGCATTGCCTTTGTCGAGGACCACCTTGCGTGCGGGAACGGTGAGCTCGTCCCACGCCTTGCCGATCTGCTTCGTGTATTCGAAACCGGAGTGATCGTCGATCACCTTCTTCATGTCCGCCGGCAGCTTGTCATACGATTTCTGGCTCATGAGCGTGAGCAGCGGCGATTGGTAGATCGGTGTTTCGAGGTGGAACTTCGTGACCTCGTGCAATCGATAGGACGGGATGATGGCCCAGTTGATGAACATGCCATCGACTTGACCGCGGTCAAGCGCCTCATACACGCCGGGCAGCGGAATACCGACCGGCGTTCCGCCCAACGCTTTCGCGGCCTCACCGACGAAGCGCCCCGGCACGCGAAACTTCATGCCTTTCAAATCATCGAGCGATTTGATCTGCTTCGTGCGCGAATGAATGAAGGCCGCATCCGCGGTGTGTGACCCGAGCAGCCGGATTCCTTTCAGTTCGGTGTCCATGAGCCAGCGCGTTGCCCATTCGAATACGGCGGGGCTTTGACCGGCCGACAATCCGACATTCGTGAAAGGCAACTCGGTGCCCTCGAGCGCGGGGAAGCGGCCCGGCGAAAATCCAGGCAAGTGAAAGATCACATCGACCACACCGTCTTCGAGTTGCTGCGGCAGGTCAGCCGGCTTCCCGCCCAATTGCATGTTGGTGTAGACCTC
>JBJXGX010000138.1:0-23787 GCA_046160305.1 Burkholderiales bacterium | reverse complement strand
TTGACCGATCACCCGCGGGCGAGATCCAGCAGGCGGGCGGGATCTTTCGCCAGGAGTATCGCGGCAACTGGAAGCTGCATCATGAAAACGCCAACGACATCATGCATGCGGGCTATGTGCATGAATCATCGGTGGCCGCCGCACGTGGCGACCAGCGCGACTATTCGAGCCCGGCTTACGATCTGCACCAAACGCACACGCAGTTGCTCTCGAACGGCTTCGCCTTGAAGGACTGGCTCGCCACCGGGCTCTGGGGAACCGCGGACGGGCACACGTACATGGGTGGGTTCTACAAGAGCGGTGTGTTATCGCCCGAGCGAAGCGACCCGACCTGGCTCGCGTATCGTGCGGAGCTCGTCCTGCGTCATGGCGAAGAGAAAACCAAGGCGATCATCGGCCTCGACCGCTTCAACAATCTGATCTATCCCAATATCAGCGTCAACGCCCAGTATCAGCAAGTTCGCATCGTCCAGCCGCTCGCCCCGGATCGAACGCGGATCGTTGCGATGTGTTTTCGACTGAAGGACGCACCGGACGAGATGTATCACCGCGCCGTCCGCTTTCTCACCAACCTGAATTCGCCCGCATCGATGATCTTCTGCGACGACATGGAGATCTTCGAACGCTGCCAGCGCGGATTCGCAAGCGAGCAGCGTGACTGGATCGATCTTTCCCGCGGCATGGGGCGCGAAAAGAAACTCGATGGCGGCACGCTCGAGGCTGACGGAACCAGCGAAGTCGCGATGCGCATGCAGTACGTCGCGTGGAAACGCTACATGACGGCGACTTGAACGGGCCCGACGCGATGACGAGCCTGCAATTTGAGATCGAGCAGTTTCTTTTTCACGAAGCGCGCCTGCTCGATGAAGCGAAGCTCGACGAGTGGCTCGCCTTGTTCGCCGATGACGGTTTCTACTGGATCCCCACGCAGCCCGACCAGACCGATCCGTTCAATCACATCTCCATCCTGCACGAGGATCGCAGCGTGCTCGCCCTGCGGGTCGCGCGCTTGAAGCATCCGCGCGCCTATTCGAGCACGCCGTTCCCGCGAACCGCACGCATGGTGGGCAACGTGATGGCCACCGGCGGCGCAACGGGCGATGCGAGCATCACTGCGAGGTCCACGCTGTTTGTCGCCGAATACCGCGCGGGGGACCGATTGCTGCGCGCGTGCCTGGCAACGCATCAGATTCGCCGAACGGGCGAGGGCCTGCGGATCGTGCTGAAACGGGTCGATCTGATCGATGCGGAAAGTCCGCCGGGGTTGATTACGGTGCCGCTTTAGCTGCTTCCGGATGGTGCTAAGATGACCATGTCATTGACCATAGTCATCCGTATGGTCACATTTTGGAGACTGTCATGCAAACGGTCAAGGCTTCGGAGTTCAAGGCGAAATGCCTGTCGCTGATGAACCAGGTTGCAGCGACCGGTCAGACGATTCTGGTAACAAAGAATGGCAAACCGATCGCGGAGCTTCGTCCGCATTCCGGCAATCGACCAGCCTCCCCGTTTGGGATGCACAAGGGCATTGTCGAGATCACCGGTGACATCGTTTCACCACTCGACGTCGATTGGGACGCGGCGAAGTGATCCTGCTCGACACGCATGCCCTGATCTGGATGGACTCGGACGATGCCGCTCTCGGTAAATCAACCCGCCAATTGATCTCGCGCGCATGGACGGCCGGAGAACTCGCCGTCAGCGCGATCAGTTTCTGGGAGTGCGCGATGCTGTCGTTGCGAAAGCGGGTCGCACTTCCCAAACCCGCGCTAACGTGGCGCCAAACCTTACTATCTGCCGGCCTCGTTGAAATTGCGATTGATGGAGAGATCGCCATGTTGGCGGCTACGCTCGAATCGCTCCACAAGGATCCGTCCGATCGCTTAATCGCCGCGACCGCCATCGCCAACCGCGCCACCCTGGTCACCGCGGACGAAAGGGTCCTCAAGTGGCGTCATGCGGTGAAACGGCAGAACGCGCTCAAGTAGCGCGTGCCTCCAATGATCCCGCGCGTACCTAATCCCCCGAAATCTTATTCTCCCGGATGATCTGTCCATACGCCTCGTAGTCGGCGCGGATCATTCTTGCGAGCGCTTCCGGTCCTTCCGCGTTCACGATCAATCCAAGATCGAGAAGTTTCGCGGTGACATCTTCGGTCTTCAACGCCTTCACCAACTCGCCGCTCAGTATCGATACCAGCGGCTGCGGCAATCCGATTGGCGCGACGAAGCCGAGCCAGGTTGTCAGCGCGAACCCCGGGATCGTTTCACCGAGGGTTGGAATGTCGGGTGCGCCCACGAACCGTCGGTTCTCGCCGATAGCGACCACGCGCAGCTTCCTGTCGGCGACAAACTGCTTGATGGTCGAATAGGTAACGATGCCCGCCTTGATATGCCCGGCGATCAAATCCGTCACCATCGGTGCGCCGCCCTTGTACGGCACATGCGTCAGTTCGAATTGCCCGCGCACACCAAGCATGACCGCGCCGATATGCTGCGGGGATCCATTGCCGGCGCTGCCGAAGGTGAGCGCGCCGGGATTCTTCCGCCCGTAGTCCATCAATTCCGCGAGCGAATTCGCCGGCACCGACGGATGCACGGTCACAGCCAACACCGCATTCACGCCATTGGTGAGTGGCGTCAACTCCTTGATCGGATCAAAGCCGATGTCTTTCTGGAGATAGGGACTGATCGCAAGGATCGGCTGCGTGGTGAGCAGGATCCGGTAACCGTCGGCCGGAGACTTCGCAACATAAGCCGCACCGATGGTTCCGGCTGCGCCCGGCCGATGTTCGATGATGACGGGTTGCCCGAGACCGGCAGCGAGCTTCGGTTGCACCAGACGCGCGAGCTGATCGGTGGAGGCGCCCGGCGGATACGGCACGATGATCGTCACCGGCCGGTTGGGAAAATTCTGCGCGGACAATGTGGACGACAGCAACGACGCGGACGAGAGCAACAACAACACGCTTGCTTGCAGCATCCACGCACCGTGCCGATTCTTGATACGCATCTTCGCTTCCTACCAGTGACACATGGGTTGACCCGCGATCGGTGATTGGAATGTTGCGATCCGATCCATCTTGAGTGCGCCGATGTAAGCCGTCTTCAGATCCGGTCCGCCGAACGCGATGCTCGCCGGCATATTGAGCAGCGTGGCATCCGGATCCGAGAATACGACGTGGGAATGCCCCGCCGGCGTGATCACGACGATAGAATTCTTGGCGACCTCCGTGACCCATAGGTTGCCGTCCGAATCGAGCGTAATGCCGTCGATCTTCGCGCCGGGAAACACCGTCTCGGGGCCATGCGTTACGCGCGGCCCAAGCGAGCCATCGGCCGCTATCGCGTGGCGCGACACCCGTCCAAGCGCCGTTTCGGCGACATACAAGGTCGTGCCCTTCGGATCGACGCGAACCTCGTTGGTGAAGTGATAGCCCGCGCCGACCTTGCGCCATCCAGACCCATCATTCATCAGGATGTATCCATCGGGAATCGGCGTGTTGACCGCATTGATGCGCGGCACAGTGAGCGTCGAGACGGTGATCCACATGCGATCGCGATCATCGACGTACACGAAGTTCATCGAGCCGATCGGCTGACCGTCGAAGCGATCGAGCAGCACGCGATGCTCACCCGCTCGCATCTGCTGATAGAGTTTGCCATCACCGATGTTCGCGATAAACAGGTCTCCATTGCGATTCATCGCAAGGCCATTGGGCAACCCGCCCATCGTACCAACACGCGTCTGCGTGCCGTTCGCATCGATGCGCATGACGGCGGACTTGTCATCGGACGCCCAGAGCGTCCCGTTGCGCTCGGCGATGATGCACTCAGGACGGCTGAGCCCCACGCCCACGAATTTGAAGTCTTCGGGCGTCAGGCGGAATTCGTGAAGGGTCGTCATGGAATCATCCAAATGACTTGCGTGGTTTAGCGTAGCCGTTTTCGATCGTCCGATCGGCACGCCAAACCGAGCGGCGCTGCCTGCGCCTGCAAGCCGGCGCAGGCAGCGCTATGATATTTGCATTATGCAGATGCGCGTCGAATGCCTTGCAGGTTACCGGGGCGAGCAAGAACCCTTGGCGTTCTGGCTTGGAGAACGTCGCATGGTCGTCAATTCGATCGTCGATCGATGGCTTTCCCCCGAGCTGCGCTATTTCAAGTGCGCCGTCGACGGTGGCGACTCGTACATCCTGCGGTTCAATCGCGAATCCGGGAACTGGGATCTTGCGGCGTTCACCCACGCGAGCCGGCAGGTCGCATACGGCTGCGATCGGGGCTTGGCGATTCACTGATCCATCGCGTGCCTTCGGCTTTTGCATTCTTCCGCACAGTTCCGCGCGCAGGAATATCGGCGCGCGGTTCTCGGCGTATCTGACTATCACCGCCCGGCCGGTCATTTCACGCGGGAAGCCGTCGGGCAATCCAATCGTCACCGAATGACCGCGCGCGCGCATCATCGCCGCGAATTCGTCCGGTGAAGACGGCGCCTGCACCAGGCGCTCCATTTTCATTAGCATCTGCAGGCTGCCGCAGCCCGACTCGCGCGACAGCAGCATCCACGTTTCCTGGGCGTACGCGATACGTGCTGGGACAACGGCCGCGAACAACAGCAAGGAGACAAGGTAGCGAATCATCGTGCACTCGCGCTAGGCATCGATTTCCTCATCGCCTCGATCGTCGAAAAGATGCTTGAAGTATCGCTCCGGTGCATTGAGAAAATCGCGCATCAGGCGATAGTGATCGGTCTCATGGTAGGTGATTTCCCGGATCGCATCACCGTCGAGGCTGCAAATAACAGCGCCGGGGTAACTCAGGATGATCGGCGAATGCGTCGCGATAATGAACTGGGCATGGCCGGAAGTCTCGAGGTCGTGAATGATCCGGAGGAATGAAAGTTGCCGCTGCGGGGACAGTGCGGCCTCGGGTTCATCGAGTAGATAGATGCCCTGCTCGAAGCGGTTCTCGAAAAGCGAGAGGAACGATTCGCCGTGGGATTGCGCATGCAGCGACTTGCCACCATAGGCCCGCAAATCGGATACTTCCTCGATGTACGTGGCAAAGTTATAGAAACTTTCGGCGCGCATGAAAAAACCTTCGGTCACCTTCGGCGCCCAGGAGAGCCGAAGGGCCTGCGCCAGGTCCGAGCGGTCCGCGAAGGTCGCCCGGTGATGATCGCGATTGCCGCCCTCGGGATTGAATCCGCAGCACTCGGCGAGCGCCTCGAGCAAGGTCGACTTGCCGGTTCCATTCTCGCCAACGAAAAAGGTGATGTTGGTGCGAATCGCCAGATCGATTCCTTGCGACAGCGCCGGGACATTGAACGGATGTCGAGTCGAGTCTCATTTCTCAGGAAGACTGGCAACACGACGGAGGAACGGCGCGCCTGCGCGTGAAATCGCTTTGCTGTTGCGTCGCTTGCCCTTCATGGTCAAATCATGCCACGGACGCGTCCTCGTGTTGCACAACGCACCGCCGGCATCCGATCGGACGTTGGGGGCACGCCGATGTGGGTCGAGCGTAACCGATATCTAAACGGCGTCCTTGCGCCGCATCAATCAGTGGATGTCGAGCCTTGAACAAAGTGGTGCGCCGGCAGAGTGCCAAATCCACAATAGTGGTGCGAGCTGATGCAACAACGCCGCCGGATGTTGATCAACACGTTGCAGCACAAGGTCGCCCGTTAGCGGCCGAAGCAACGGGCGAAGCCCGCTTGCGAAGGTCCGCTTCGGTGGGCCGGTTCGGCGTCGTTGTGGCGACTGCACCCATGAAGCCGCTAGGCATCCTCGACAAGGAACAGCTGAACTACCGGTGTCACGGAACGAGCTTTGTGCGAGCCCAGCGATCCAGGTGGAATCAGGATCCCCGAACCTTCAGGGTAGGTGATGACCTTCTCTCGAAAGTCAATCTCAAGGGTTCCCGATACGACGAATCCGATATGACCTTTCTCGCACCACTGAGGCTCGACAAACTCGGCGGTGAACTCGACAAGTCGAACCGCAGGCGCCGTGCGGGCGTCATGAAATATGCGGCGTGCCGGCGCCGGAGCCGTGCGGATTCAACCCTGCATGATGATCAGGCTTCGCCAGGACGCTCCAGCCATCCCACGTCAATTCCGCGCTGCATCCACCGAGCTGCTTGGACCTTCCCGATTCCCGCCCCACCCTTTGCGCTTCACCCATCGCGCTCGCAGACCGTCAACCGACCTTGCACAACGCGCCGCCATCCACCGGCAACGCGACGCCGGTGATGAAGCCCGCCTCATCGGACGCAAGAAACAACGCCGCGTAGGCCACGTCCCATCCGGTGCCCATTTTGTTTCGCAGCGGAACGCGCTTGTCGCGTTCGGCGACGATCTCGGCGCGCGGCCGCTGCCATGTCCGTGCGCGCGTGTCGACGGCCATCGGCGTATCCATGAGCCCCGGCATGATCACGTTCGCGCGTACACCGTACTGCGCGTTCTGGATCGCCGTCTGCTTGGTGAATTCGATCATCGCTACCTTGCTCGCCTTGTACGTGACCCATGGGTAGTTCTCGTACGCCGAGATCGATGCGATGTTGAGGATCACGCCGCTCTGTTGCTTGCGCATGTGCGGGATCGCATGCTTGCAGGCCATCACGGTTCCGCGCAGATTGACCGTCATGATCCGATCGAATGCGGCTTCGGTGATCTCGGTGAGTGCGGCGTCCCCGCCCGATACGCTGATGCCGACGTTGTTGTGCAGGATATCGATGCGGCCCCAGCGCGCGATCGTGTGGTCGATCGCCGCCTTCAACATCGATTCCTTCGCGACATCCGCCTCGAACGCTTCGGCCTCGCCGCCTTCGGCGCGAATGATCTTCACGGTTTCATTCGCCGCGGCAAGTGTGAAGTCGACGCACAAGACCTTCGCACCTTCGCGCGCGAAGAGCATCGCGGTCGCACGACCATTGCCGACGCCCTCGCCTGGGCTTTGTCCTGCGCCGACGATCACGGCCACCTTGCCTTCAAGTCGTTTGCTCATCGCTTCCCCCCTGTTGAGTTGATCACTACACCTCGCTTATTGGACGTCGAGGTGGAAATCTCCTCGGAGCGAGGATCTTACAGGCGAGCGCTTGTTATCGTTATCCCCGCACGCGGATCCAGAGGCCGACTGCGCGTCGATCCGGCGAATCGGGCGCAGGTAAAGGCGTCGAACTTGCGCGCTCATCCTTCGATGAGCTCAGGACGAACGGGCAACTATGTCTCCCGCCCACGACTAATCTCCGTTGCAAGACCACGGGGAATCGCACGTTGATGTGCGCAAGTTCACGCTCGGTTTTTCGAATCGACGCCGTTGCAAGGATGTGCACTTCGTCGCCCGCGGATACCATGCACGGCCTTGCACAACGTTTCTAAGGATCGCTCCATCGAAGCAACGCCCTCATCGTCGCCCCGCGGCTTTGCGATCCTGCCCATGCTCGCGGTGGTCGGACTCGTTGCGATGTCCGCACAGCTTCATCGCAATGCGCATGTTGTCGTAGCGCCCGACATCACCCGCCAGCTCGCCATCTCGCCTGAAGCGCTCGGTGGATTGAGCGGCGCGCTCTTCGTCATGTCGGCCCTCTTCCAGATCCCAGGGGGCGTCATCATCGATCGGTACGGCCCGCGTAAATCGATCCCGGTGATGTTGCTGATCTCGATGATCGGTGCCCTCATCTTCGCACTGGCACCGGACGTAACATGGCTCACCATCGGACGTGCATTCGTCGGCGTGGGCATGGCGGTGACGCTCATGGCCGCGGTCATTGCCGCGACGCGCTGGTTCGACATCGCGCGCTTCGGCATGGTCACCGGCATGCTGCTAGGTGTGAGCCAGTTGGGGAACCTGCTGGCGACCGCGCCGATGGGGGCGCTCGCCGAATGGGTCGGTTGGCGCGGCGCCTTCCTCGTGCTTGCTGCGTTGACCGGCGTGCTCACGGTGGCCGCGTATATGACGATCCGCGACGCACCACCCGATCATCCCGTTCACTTCCGCAAGCGCGAAACCTTCACGCAGGCATGGCAGGGCGTTCTCGAGGTGATGCGCATTCGCGCGATCTATCCCGTGTTGGCGATGTCGTTCTCCGCCTATGCAACCATCGCCTGCGTAATCGGTCTTTGGGGCGGACCGTTCCTCGCCGACGTCTATGGAATGGACACGCTCGAACGCGGCGTTGTGCTGGCCGTGATCGCCATCGGGCTTTGGCTTGGCAACACGCTATTCGGATGGCTCGATCATCGCACCGGTAATCCGCGCCGACTGGTGACCGGCGGCGCACTGGGCACCATCGCGATATTTGCCGCGCTAGCATTGGCCGGGTCGGCGCCGCTACCTGTCGTGCTAGTACTGTTCGGCCTGTTTGGTCTCGTAGGCAGCTTCACTTCAATGATCATTTCGCACGGCCGGTCGTTCTACCCGGATCGTATCGTCGGGCGCGGCATGACGGTCGTGAACCAAGCGGTCCTGCTCGGTGTCGCGGTCCTGCAGTGGGCGACCGGCCTCGTGGTCGGCGCGTTCGGCAAACCGAACGGCGTCACGCCGCCCGAGGCGTATCAGACCGTCTTCGGTGTGCTTGCGCTGGTCCTCGCGATCGCGCTTGCGATCTATCGCCGATCGCCGGTGCGTGGCGCGAGTCAATCCACCGTGTAGCGTTTGACAAACGCTTCGTTGACCGTCACGCCAAGCCCAGGGCGATCCGGGATCTCGACCATCCCGTTTTTGACGGGGAACTTCTCCTCGCTCAATTCATGCAGTAAGGGGTTCGCGCCGAGCGAATACTCCAGGATGAAGCCTGCGGGCGAGGCCGTTGCGACATGCATGCCGGCGGCAAAGGCGAGTGCGCCCGTCCACAGATGCGGCGCCAGTTTGAGATTGAAGGCCGCGGCAAGCGCGCCGATGCGCATGGCTTCCGTAATGCCGCCGCAGATCGCGAGATCGGGCTGGAAAATATCGGCTGCGCGCAGTTCTGCCAGATCACGAAAATCGAAGCGGTTGAACTCGCTCTCCCCGACCGCGATCGGTATCGCCGTCGCCGCACGCACTTCGGCAAGTCCCCGCTTGTCATCCGCGGTCACCGGCTCCTCGAACCAGAGCAGGTTGCAGTCTTCAACCAGCCGGCAAAAGCGCTTGGCTTCGGCGACGGTGTAGGTGCCATGTGCATCGCAAGCGATGGCGATATCGGGACCCAAAAAGTCGCGCGCTGCACGCACGCGCCTAGCGGAATGAACCGGATCGCCATCAATCACGCCCACGCGCATCTTCACCGCCTTGAAGCCACCGCGCGTGACGTAACTCGCGAGTTGTTCACCGATCTTGTCTGCGCCGGCCCATCCGCCCGACGCATACGCAGGCATGTGTGTGCCTTTGCGCCCACCGAGCAGTCGCCAGACCGGTTGGCCGAGCCACTTGCCGACAAGATCCCAAAGCGCCATATCGATACCGCTGATCGCCGAGATCGACACGCCGCGCCGGCCAAGAATCGGAAATACATGACCGTGCGCCAGCGCGTAGTGGCCGCGCACGCCGCTGTACATAAGCTCCCAGAGGCGGCTGGTATCGCGCGGATCATCACCTATCAGCATCGGCCCGAACTTCTGGTTGATCGCTGCGACCAACGTATGGCAGTTGGCTTCGCTGCCGACCTCCTCCTTCGCCTCACCGTAGCCCGCGAGCCCGTTGTCGGCCTCGACCCGGACCAGCACCGAGTCGAACGAACCGACGCGCCCGAAATCACTCACATGTTGTTGTTCATACGGAATCGGGACATGCAGCCAGCGGGCGGTGATGGAGGTGATTTTCATTGGAAGACACTCATGTCAGGTGCGCCCGGCCAATTCTCGCAGTTGCGCCAGCAATGCATTGGGAATCGAAACACCCTCCACCCGCGCGCGCTCCGCGAGCGCTTCGCGGCGACGCCCTGGAATCCGCACACCCTCGACCTGCCCCATCGCTGCAAAGAGCGTTTCGATGCGTTCGAAGTAGGTCGATGAACCCGTCAGCGAATCCGGATCGACCGCGAGGAACGCCTGCCCGATGCGCGGCTGATTGCCATCAGCGACGAAGAACGAATCGACCTCGAACCCCATATGCGCGCCGGTCAATGCACAGCAGAGCAACTCGACCATCATCGCGACCATCGCCCCTTTAACCCCGCCCGCCGGCAACATCATTCCCGCGAGCCTCTTGTTCGGATCGTGGTGGGATTGCCATCACGATCGAGCGCCCAGCCGAGCGGAATCTCCTGGCGTTCTTGTGCCGCGACCATCAGCTTGCCTCGCGCGACCTCCGACAACGAAGGATCGATCGCGATCGGTAAGGCTTCGCGGCGCGGGAATACGGCAGCAATCGGATTGGTCCCGAAGAGCGCGCGCTTCCCGCACCATGCGGGCATCGCGGATGGCGAATTGCTGAACGCGAGTCCGACCATCGTGGCTCGTGCAACCGGCGCGAGATGCAGTGCTTCGACACCAAAGTGGTGACTGTTCATGACGCCCGCGAACGATACGCCGTGCGTACGGACGCGCTGAATCGCTTCAGGAACCGCCAACTCGCACGCCGGAAACGCAAGCCCACAACCCGCATCGACAGGGCACGTGCCGCCCTTTTCTCGAGCGACGCGAGGGATTGCTGTGCCTATCGCGCGGCCATTGCGCAAATGCGTCGCGTATTGCCGTACGCGCGATACGCCATGCGAAGAAAGACGTTGCGCGTCAGCGGCCACGAGCGCCCGCGCGGTGGATGCGGCCATGGCATCGTTCGCACCCGGAGGCATCAGTGCGTCGCGAACAATCGATCGTAGGGCATCGAGCGGGTACATTGGGCCTTTTCCCCGGCGACGTTGGTCGCGATAGTTCAAAATCCAGACGCGAGTCACCGACCAAATGTACGCGTCAAGGATTATGGGTGGACGATGAGCGCCCCATCGGGATGGCTCATTTATCGACCGCTACGTTCGGCGATTGCAGCTTCCTCATCCGCGAGCAGGCGCGTCACTTCCTCATCCGACAGCGCCTCAATTTCGCACATTAACTCCCGCGTGTGCGCGAGATTCTCGGCCTTGGCCTCCTCGATCACCAAGGAGAGCTCGGCGATCGTCGGATAGTGGAAAAGCGTCGGGGCCGCAAGGTTGACCTCGTGCGCTCTATTGATGGCGGCTACGACCCGGGCGCCCATCAAGGAGTCGCCCCCCAATGCAAAGAAGTTGTCGCGAATGCCAACCGGACCGCAATGCAAAATCTCTCGGTAAATCGATTCGAGCGAGTGTTCGAGGTGATTCGAGGGCGGCTCGAATTTTCGGATCCGGGCGTCTGCAAGCCGCTCATGCAACCTATTACGTTGGATTTTGCCGGTTGCCCCTTTCGGAATCGTGTCGACAAAAATGATGCTCGACGGGACCTTTGGCCCGGATAGTTTTTCAAGCAGAAATCGGCGCAGCGCACGTTCATCGATAACGGAGCCCGATTTACGTACAACAGCGGCCATCAGGTCCTCGCCGAGCGATGGGTGGGGAACACCGAATGCCACCACCTCGGCGACGTCAGGGTGTTCAAGCAACGCGTCGTCTAATTCGCGCGGCGAAATTTTTTCACCGCCCCGATTCACGATCTCCTTCAGTCTTCCTGCCACATGAAGATAGCCGTCCTCGTCGAACCGCCCAAGATCTCCAGTGCGAAACCATTCATCGATGAACGCAGTGGCATTCACGTCGTCCGCGCCGCCATACCCTGCCATGACACCGGGGCCGCGGATGACGATTTCGCCGACTGCCCCATGACTAAGGATCGAGCCGACGTCGTTCATGATCACGATCTCCGCTCCTGCTGGAACGCCGACCGAGCCGGGCTTTCGAATTCCCGGCGGAAGCCTATTGCTTGCCATCTGATGCGAGGCCTCCGTCATGCCATAGGACTCGATCACGGGTGCTTCCATCGCGGATTCGAGCGCTTTCAAAGTCACCGGCGACAACGGGGCGGACGATGATCGGATAAATCGCAGCCGATGAGATTGTGGTCGCTCGCCATGCGAACGCGCCAATTCAATCACGGCCTGATGAATCGTCGGGACGGCCGTGTACCACGTCGGACGGAATTCGTCGACCCAGTGGAAAAACGAACGCGTGTTGAATCCGCCAGTACAGATGATGCTTCCACCTCCGGCAATCGAAGCGAGCAACGCGCCCACCAGGCCGTGAATATGGAAAAGGGGCATTACGTTGAGGCAGCGATCGGCCGGACTAAGCGCGAGTGTTCGAGCGATGTTGGTAGCGGATGCCGACAGATTGGCATGTGTAAGCGGCACCAGCTTTGGGCGTGACGTCGTACCGGAAGTGTGAAGAATCAAGGCGACGTCCCTTGGATCAGCCTGTCTGGGGCGTGCATCCTGAATTTGCGGCAGCGTGGAGATCTCAAATATTCCTGCGGGCAATGAATGATCCACTGCAATTTCGATGATCGTGAGATCCAATTCGCGCGCCACATCGTGAATCGGACCGTTCTCATCCTTGTTGACGATGATCACCCGAGTGTCAGTGTCCTCGAGATGGAATTTCAAGTCTGCGCGGTGGAGCGAAGGATCAAGCGGAACGCAGGTGGCGCCCACGGTGACCGCGAGGAATGTGACAGCGGCCTCGGGACCATTTGGCAGCATCATCGCAACGCGCATGGGTCGCGTCCTGTTCGCCTCCATGATTACATCAGCAATGCGCTCGATCTGCCGCCACAGGCCACCGTAGGAGAGCGCCGGCCGCCCGGGAGCGAGGATCACCGGGCTCGCGGGCTGTAGAAGAACTTGCTGATGTAAGAGGCTCTGCAAGTGCATTGCGCGGTTCCTCGATAGCGACGAATCGCACGTCGCTTTTGCTTGATCGATCAATTCGTCGCTACACATGATAGCTGCGTCAAACCACGGTTGAGGTGGGTTCAACCATTGGTCGTGTCGCGCCGTGAATCAGGGGGCGAATACCTAACGCACCTTGCATTTGACATTGTTCACGCGATTCTGACGATCTGCTTAATCGCTTCCAGTCGCTTGTGGGAAAGTGCCCATTCCCGGCAAGACCAACTTCTCCTCGGCACGCAGGACCGAAACACACTTCACCAGAGCACGAGCTGCCGGGATCGCTGATGGCGCCAGACTCCCAATTTCAGACACCCCCCGCCGCCGATTCGATCAATAGTCGAGTGGTACGAGGCGCCAGCCTGATGGTGCTTCTAAAGCTCGTCGATCGTGGCATTGGCCTGGTGAGCACGATCGTTCTTGCTCGATTGCTCGTCCCCGCCGATTTCGGACTGATCGCGCTCGCTGGCTCACTCATTGCAATGCTCGAAGTCCTCGGGGCGGTGGGCCTTGACACAGCACTCATCCAGCGATCGGACGCTCGGCGCGAGCATTTCGACGCCGCATGGACGTTCCACATCCTGTTCGGGCTGACCACAGCTGTGATCGTCGCTGGTATCACGTGGCCGCTCGCCGTGTACTACCAGGAGCCGCGCTTAGCGTGGGTAATGCCGATGATCGCAATCGCCCATGCCATCCAGGCGTTCGAGAATATCGGGGTGGTGGCATTCCGAAAAGAACTGGAGTTCGATCGGGAATTCAAGTACCGCGTGATCCGCCGCGTCGTAACGACATTCATAGTCACCATCCCCCTTGCTCTGATCCTGGAAAGCTACTGGGCGCTCTTGATTGGCAGTCTTGCGGGGTCGTGCATTACCGTTGCCCTTAGCTACGCGCTCCACCCCTTTCGACCTCGATTGTCGGTCGTCGGCCTCGCGCAATTAATGACCGTCTCGAAATGGTTTCTTCTTACGAGCATCGTCGAGTTCCTCTACGGTCGGATGGCCACCCTGATCATCGGCCGATCAAATGGACCCGGCGCGGTCGGTACATTTTCGCTTGCCGTCGATATTGCGAGCCTCGCGACCCAGGATATATCAGCACCCATCCATCGCGCGGTCTTTCCTGGGTATGCGAAGCTGGCGTATGACCGCACCAAGTTGCGGCTCGGATATCTTCGCGTGACATCGGTAATGCTCCTGTTCGTACTGCCGAGCGGGATCGGGATCAGCCTGCTCGCCGAGCCCATTGTTTTCATCCTGCTGGGCGCAAAGTGGATGGAAGCCGTGCCGCTCCTGCGGATCCTTGCGATCGATGCCGTGCTCGTCGTTCTGCTCACAACGTCGCACTACGTCAATCTCGCCGTAGGCATGACGCGATCGACGAGCCTCGTCCTCTCATTGCACGCGGCAATGACGATTCCGATGATGCTCTGGTCAGTGCCGAAATATGGCCCGGAAGGCGCAGCCGTCTCGATGTTGATCTCATCGATCATTGTCGCGCCGCTCAACCTCATTCTGCTTCGGCGGGCCATCTCCTTCGGATGGGGCGAAATGCGGCATGTCCTGTCACGCCCATTGCTTGGTGTCCTTGCGATGGCCGGCGCGATCTTGAGCTTGCAGAGCCAATGGACAGTGCCCGGGACCCTGATCGGGCACCTTGCGCATGCGTTTGCTGGAACGCTTCTTGGAGGTAGCGTCTACTCTGTCACTGTTCTTCTGCTTTGGCGCTGGCAAGGCAATGCCGATAGCGCGGAGTCGTGGATCGTCGCACGCGTCGCGGTGCTCGCCGGGACGGCGCGCGCACGACTCGGCTTCCCGTAGCGAGTCTTGCAGCGTTGCGATATGCCTAAGCAATCATTGAGTCGAGCATGAGCCAGATAAAAGTCGATCGACCGGAGGATGCGATCAACGCTGCATCATCCGGCGAGGATCCTCTTACGCGGACCACGGATGACGCGTCGTCCGCGGGTCAGGCACTCTCGCCTTCACGCAAGCGATTGCTCGAATTGCGGCTGCGGCAGCGCGTGCCGTCGAACCAGAGCATGGCGATCCCGCATCGTGCCGGTACGGGCCCCGCCAGCGCCTCACATACGCAAGAGGCGATTTGGTTTCTCGATCGCTGGCTTGGGCCAAGTGGCGTGTACAACAGCTCTACGGCGTTTAGGCTGCTCGGGAGCATCGATCGTGTTGCGTTGGAGAACAGCCTGCAAGCCTTGGTGGATCGGCATCCTAGTCTGCGCACGCGATTCGAAGAACGCGAGGGCATCCTGGTCCAGATATTGGACACGTCTGCTTCGATCGATTTGCAAGTCTTGGATTTGGCACGCGGATCAGGCGCGGAGTCGTCACGTGAGCTGCAACAGATATTGGCAGAACACGGCGAATCGGCCTTCAATCTGGGCCAAGCCCCGCTCTTGCGTGCCAAGCTTTTTCGTCTGAGCCCACGCGAGCACGTTCTCCTTCTGGTCATTCATCACATCGTCTCGGACGGCTGGTCACGAGAGATCATGCTGCGCGAGTTGAGTGCGCTATACACCGACCACATGGAGGGCAGCAAATCTACGTTGCCCTCTCTGCCGATCGATTTCGCCGACTACGCGATCTGGCAGCGCGACGGGTTGAGTGGCTCGAACCTCGACCGGCAGCTTGGCTACTGGCGGGACAAGCTCGCTGCTCTTCCCACCCTGGAGCTGCCCACCGATTTCCCCCGCCCGCCCATCCAAAGCTATCGGGGCGCCCGACTGCATCATCCCTTACCCGCAACGGTGGTTCAGGGACTCAAGGCGCTTGGACAATCGGCGGGGACCACGCTGTTCATGACCGCGCTGGCCGCCTTCAAGATGCTGTTGTACCGCTATGGGGCAGGCAGTGACATCGTGCTGGGCACACCGATCGCCGGCCGCGGGCGCATCGAACTGGAAGGCCTGATCGGTTTTTTTGCTAACACGCTGGTCCTGCGCACCGATCTGTCCGGCGCCCCAAGCTTTCGAGCGCTGCTGGGGCGCGTGCGTGACACTGCCCTGGGGGCCTATTCGCATCAGGATCTGCCCTTCGAGAAACTGGTCGAGGCGCTCGCCCCGGAACGCGATGCCTCGCGCAATCCGCTGTTCCAGGTGTGCTTTGTCTTGGAAACGGCATCGGAGGCAACGCTGCGCCTGCCGGGTATCACGGTCGAGCCCGTTCAGTTGCCCACCCAGCACGCCAAGTTCGATCTCACCCTCAGCTTGCGCGAGCAGGACGGCGCCCTGCAGGCCAGCTTCGAGTACTGCACCGATCTGTTCTCCGAGGCGACCATCCAGCGCATGGCCGAGCATTTCCAGGTGTTGCTCCAATCCATCCTCGCCAACCCCGATCAGTCCATCGACACCCTGGATCTGCTGTCGGAGCCGGAACGCCTGCAGCTCCTGCGCGATTTCAACCAGACTCGAGCCGATTATCCCGGCCCGCAGACGTTGCAAGAGCGCTTCGCCTTGCAGGTGCGGCGCACCCCGCAGTCCGTCGCGCTGATCGATCAGCACGGCTCGCTTACCTATCAGGAGCTCAACCAACAGTCCAATCAGCTCGCCCATTTCCTCGTTCAGCAAGGCGTGCACAACGAGACGCTGGTGGGCATATCGATGCGCAGGGAGCGGATGACGGTGGTGGCGATCCTCGCAATCCTGAAAGCGGGCGGCGCCTACGTGCCACTGGATCCGGACTATCCGAGCGATCGACTCACCTTCATGGTCGAGGATGCAGGGATTCGGATTCTGCTCACCCAGGAGGCTTTGCACGCGCATCTGCCGAAGTCGGTCGAGCGGATCGTGAGCGTGGATGGAGACCGGACGGCGATCGCGCAATGCCCGAATACCGAGTTGTCGAAATCGAATCGACCTGACGATCTGGCCTACGTCATCTACACCTCCGGATCGACGGGCAAGCCGAAGGGTGTGGCGATCACGCATCGCAGTATCTGCAATCACCTGTCGTGGATGACCAGCCATCTGGGGCTCACTGCAAGCGATCGAATCCTGCTGCACACGTCGATCAGTTTCGACGCGTCGGTGTGGGAGATGCTCGCGCCGCTGCACATCGGGGCATGTTCGTTCTTGGCCGAGCCGGGTGGCGAACGCGACCCTGCTTACCTCGCGGCCGCAATTCGAGATCACGCGCTCACCATCGCGCAGCACGTACCCGCCTCGCTAGCCGCGCTGCTCGATGAACCCGCGCTCGGGCAATGTCAACACCTGCGTTACGTGGTGTGCGGCGGCGAGCCGCTGACCCATTCGCTGGCACGACGCTGCATGCAGACGTTGCCGTGGGTGACGCTTGGCAATTTCTACGGGCCCAGCGAAGCAACCATCGATGCAACGTCGCTGACGCTCACCGAATCTCCGGGAGGCGATGGCATCGTGCCAATCGGGAAACCCATCGCCAACGCCCGTTGCCATATCTTGGATGCGCATCGGCAACCGGTCCCGATCGGCGTGGTGGGTGAGCTCTACATCGGTGGGGCGGGCCTGGCACGCGGTTATCACAACCGCGCGGCCCTGACCGAAGAGCGCTTCGTCACCGATCCGTTCATCCCTGGGGAGCGGTTGTACCGCACCGGTGATCTGGCACGCTATCTGCCGGATGGGTGTATCGCATTCGCCGGTCGCAACGATCACCAGATCAAGCTGCGCGGCATGCGCATCGAGCTGGGCGAGATCGAGGCGGTGCTGAACGACTGCCCCGGTGTCAGCCGCTGCGCGGTGATCGTGCGCGAAGACCAACCGGGCGTGCAACGGCTGGTGGCCTATGTGGTGGGGGCGAACGCTCCATCCGAGCGGCTCTTCGAGCCGCTCAAGGCACGCCTGCCGGCCTACATGGTCCCCGCGGCGATCATGCCCTTGGAGGCGCTGCCCTTGTTGCCCAACGGCAAGCTCGATCGGCGTGCGCTGCCGGCGCCCGGCGCGCTGCACGGCGCCCAGGCGCTTGGCCATGTCGCCCCGCGCACCGCGTTCGAAGCGCTGGTGGCCGAGGTGTGGGCGGATCTGCTAGGCGCGCAACGTACCGGCATCCACGACGATTTCTTCCAACTGGGCGGCCATTCGCTGCTAGCCGGTCGGCTGGCCGGACGCTTGTCACGCCTAAGCGGGGTGCAGCTGCCGCTTCGGCAGATTTTCGAATCCCCCACCATCGCCGGCCTGGCACAGGCGATTGATCGGTTGCGCGAGTCCGGCGCGCCAGCCTCCCATGGTTCGATAACGCCAGTGGCTCGCTCCGCGACCCAGCCGCTTTCGTTCGCCCAACAGCGCCTTTGGTTCATCGAGCAGTTCGGCACCGACGGCACCACTTACAGCATTCCGATGGCGATCCGACTGCACGGCGCGCTCAATGTCGAGGCGCTGCGCTTCGCCCTCGATGCGCTGGTCGCCCGCCACGAGTCATTGCGCACCACCTTTGCCAGCATCGATGGCCAAGCCCATCAGGTCATCGGTCCGGTGCAACCAGTTGCCCTCAATTTCATCGATCACGCCGAGCTTGCCGAGGAGCAGCGCGAAGCGCGCACCCTCGAGCTGGTGCGACACGAAGCAGCGCGGCCGTTCGACCTTGCGTGCGGACCGCTGATGCGTGTGGCACTGGTTCGCCTGGCCGAGCGTATGCACGTGCTGCTCATCAATATGCACCACATCATTTCCGATGGCTGGTCGGCCGAGGTGTTCGATCGGGAGCTGTCGGCGCTATACAGCGCCCGGCTCGATGGCCGCGACATCACCTTGCCCGCCTTGCCGGTGCAGTACGCCGACTACGCGATCTGGCAGCGCGAGTGGTTGAGCGGCTCGAACCTCGAGCAGCAGCTTGGCTACTGGCAGGACAAGCTGGCCGCTCTTCCCACCCTGGACCTGCCCACCGATCACCCCCGCCCGCCCCTCCAAAGCTATCGGGGCGCCCGACTGAATCATCCCTTACCCGCAACGGTGGTTCAGGGACTCAAAGCGCTTGGCCAATCGGCGGGGACCACGCTGTTCATGACCGCGCTGGCCGCCTTCAAAGTACTGTTGTATCGCTATGGGGCAGGCAGTGACATCGTGCTGGGCACACCGATCGCCGGCCGCGGGCGCATCGAGCTGGAAGGCCTGATCGGGTTTTTCGCCAACACGCTGGTGCTGCGCACCGATCTGTCCGGCGCCCCAAGCTTTCGAGCGCTGCTGGCGCGCGTGCGCGACACCGCTCTGGGTGGCTATTCGCATCAGGATCTGCCGTTCGAGAAACTGGTCGAGGCGCTCGCCCCGGAACGCGATGCCTCGCGCAATCCGCTGTTCCAGGTGTGCTTTATATTTCAAACGGAATCAGGGGCAACGCTGCGCTTGCCTGGCATCACGGTCGAGCCCATGTCGTTGCCTACCTGGCACGCCAAGTTCGATCTCACCCTCAGTTTGCGCGAGCAGGACGGCGCCCTGCAGGCCAGCTTCGAGTACTGCACCGATCTGTTTAACGAGGCCACCATCCAGCGCATGGCCGGCCACTTTCAGGTGCTGCTCCAATCCATCCTCGCCAACCCCGATCAGTCCATCGATACGCTGGATCTGATGTCATCGGCCGAGCGCCAGCACATCCTCTTCGATTGGAACAACACGGCCACGCGGTACGACGAAGCGCACACCTTGCAGAGGCTTTTTGAAGCGCAGGTGAAACGCACCCCGACAGCCATTGCGCTGATCGACGCGGAGCAGACCCTCACATACGCGCAGCTCAACGCGCGGGCCAATCAGCTGGCCCACTTCCTCATCAATCGGGCCATCGGCCCCGACACCTTCGTCGCCGTTTGCATGGAGCGCTCCGCAACCCTCATCGTCGCTATTCTCGGCATCCTTAAATCGGGCGCCGCCTACGTTCCCTTCGACCCGGAACTTCCGACGGAGCGATCGGCATTTATCCTGCAGGACTGCGCCGCGCACCTCGTGCTCACCCAAGTATCATTGATCGAACGATTGCCACAAGGTGTCGGACAGCACCTGTCACTCGATCGCGATTGGGGCAGGATCGAACACCACCCGATCGACAACCCACCCGATTCAGGCACGGCGCAGCGGCTGGCTTATGTGATGTACACGTCCGGGTCGATGGGCAGGCCCAAAGGGGTGGCAATCCGGCAGCAAGGGATCCTGCGCCTCGTCATCGACCCCGATTACGTAACAATCACTCCGGCCGATACGATCGCACAGGTCTCGAACATCGCATTCGATGCCGCCACGTTCGAGATCTGGGGGGCGTTATTGAACGGCGCACGCCTGGTGATCCTGCAACGCGACGTTATCTTGTCGCCGCCAGAATTCGTCGCGGCGGTCCAAGCACATCACATCTCCTGCATGTTCCTCACCACCGCCTTGTTTAATCGCATGAGCATCGATGCGCCCGATGCGTTTCGCGAGTTGCGCTACGTATTGTTCGGCGGCGAAACCTGCGATCCGGATCGCGTGAAGGCCGTGATGCAAGCCGGCCCGCCTGCAAACTTGGTGCATGTTTATGGCCCAACCGAGACGACCACCTTTGCGACCTATCACGTCATCCGCACCGCCGAAGTCGGTGTGACGATCCCGATCGGGCGGCCAATCAATGGAACAGAGATCCTGCTGATGGACCAGCATCGACAGCTCGTCCCGCCCGGCGTGATTGGTGAAATTTGCATCGGCGGCCCCGGCGTGGCCGCTGGCTACATCAACCTTCCGGATGAAACAAGAGCGCGATTCGTCACGCACCCCTTCCGTACCAATGGCGCGGATCACGTCTATCGAACCGGCGATCTCGCTCGCATTCGCGATAACGGTTCGCTCGAATACGTGGGACGCGACGATGACCAGGTGAAAATTCGCGGCTTCCGGATCGAACCGAGCGAAATCAGCGCAGTGCTCGGCACCTGTCCCTTGGTACGCGCTTGCCACGTTGCGACGTACCGTCAAGAACGCGGTGAGCGGGCGCTGGTCGCTTATGTCGTGGCGAACGACGCCGACCGACGATCCGCCTCGTCTGCGACCCTTCGCCAGTTTCTCGCAGCGCGCCTGCCCGCCTACATGGTCCCCTCGGCCTATGTAGCCATCGACGAGATCCCCGTTACCCCCAGCGGCAAGATCGATCGGCGTGCACTGCCTGCGCCAACCACTGACCGCACTCGTGACGTAACAACCTATGTCGCTCCGCGTGACGTTACCGAGCAGACAATGTGCCGCGTGTGGGCGGAAGTTCTTGGCGTCGAGCGCGTCGGACTGGACGACAATTTCTTCGAGATCGGCGGTCACTCGCTGCTGGCGGCAAAGTTGTTCGCGCGTCTGGACGAGGCCTTTGAACACCGTCTGACATTGGGCGTCCTGTTCACGGCACCTTCAGTCCGCTTGCTCGCCGAGCACTACCGCAATCCACCGAGCACGCAATCGGGCGAAACCTCATCGCTGGTCGCGTTACGATCGAGAGGCACGCTACCGGCGTTCTATGCAGTGCCGGGAGTCTTTGGCAATGTCGTGGGTTTTGCTGACCTCGTGCGAGCACTCGGGCCGGAGCAGCCGATTTACGGATTCCAGTCGCTTGGGTTGGATGGCTTGGTGGCGCCCCTCGAGTCTATCGAGGCGATCGCCTCACAGCATATCCGAGACCTTCGCGCGCATCAGCCGGACGGTCCGTACGCGCTCGTTGGCGCATGCTTCGGTGCAACTGTTGCCTACGAAATGGCGCGTCAGCTTATGGCGGACGGCAAACATGTGGCGATTCTCGCGCTGCTCGATCCAACAGCGCGAGAAGGGGATGCGGCGGGCTCACCGACCATGGAAGCATCACGGCATCTGCAACGCACCACCGCATGGTTCGCCCTTGTCAAAGATCGGCTTGCTTTATACTGCAACGAGATGCGAGGGTTGTCCGTGCTCGAAGTATTGAATTTTCTTGCGCACAAAACGCGCTCGCTTGGCGGCTCGCTCGTCAAACAGAACGCGCTCAAGGGTGTCCAGCGCGAATTGAATCAACGCGAGGTCTATCGTGCGAACGTACGCGCGCTTGACCGCTACGATCGGCGTCCATTGCGCGGCAAGCTGGGCACCCTGGAAATCTTAGAGACGGCTCGATCAGGCGAGACGACCCAAATCCGCAAAATCGAGTGGCAATCGCACTGGAACGGGACGATCGTCCGGCACCCCATGCCGGGCAAAGACTCGGGCGATATGATCACCGGCGCCAACGCCCGGATCGTGGCAAAATTTCTTTCGGAATGCATGCGACGAGCCTTTGACGAGACATCGGTGCGTTGGCGCGAAACCGCGGACGAGAACCGCGAATAGGCCCAACGTGGGAGCGCCGCCGGAGATCGAAATTCTTGGCTTTCCCGATGTGCATCCCGAACACATTCAATCAGCGGCAGATCGCTTTCAAATCGACGATGGAACGATCGACATATGGTCGTTCTCCCTCGGCTGCCAGCCAGGGTTGGTCGAAAGCTGGGGACACGTCCTCGACGCGGACGAGCGTGAACGTGCAAGCCGCTACGTGCACGAGAATCACCGTACCGAATTTATCGTCGCCCATGGGGTCCTGCGATGGCTGCTCAGTCGCTATACAAGCGTCGCGCCCGGCCGATTGCGATTCGGGAGCGGCGTCGACGGCAAACCATTCATCACTCATATCGACTCCGACATCGCGTTCAATTTGACGCACTCGAACGGCCGCGCGCTCCTCGCCATTGCCCGAATGGAAGTGGGAATAGATCTCGAATTCGCCAGATCGGACTTTGATGGCCTCGATATTGCCAAGCGATACTTCTTCGGAAGCGAGCTCGCAGACATTCGTTCGGGGCCACCAGACGAACGGCGCAAAGCGTTCTTTCGCTACTGGGTCGCGAAGGAAGCCGTGCTCAAAGGCCAAGGCGTAGGTCTTGGATTTCCGCTTGATCAATTTCTGGTTTCGTTCACGGACGCACAACAACAGGAAGCAACCGTTCGGTCCATGGATGCGCGCCGACTCGGAGAAGATTGGTTTGTCCGGATGCTTCCATCGGACCCAGCATGGCCCGCCGCAGTGACCGCGCGCGGCACGGCGTGGTCGGTGCAGCTACGTCACCCGGAAGGCTGATAGGACCACTTTCGGGATACTGGATTGGCACTTCCAGTGTCGATTACACAAAGCTAGGCCTTTGGAACCGCTGTGTGCGGCATTCTCTCAATGACTTTGTGGAACTCCTCGACATTCATTCCACCGCCAAGCCCGTTCCAACTCGCCCTGCCACGCGCGCTGCTTCTTCATCACTGATCATCCGATCCACCGTTCGACGCAATCGCACGCTGCCCGCGTCGACTGCGAGCTTCACCCGCGACGTGACGAACGGTTCAGCTTCCGCTTGCTGGATCGCTTCGAGAATGCTCTTGTCTTCCATGAATGTCATGGTGACCTGCTCTGCGAGATCGGCCGACACGGCGGCATCCCCCACCGCGAAATTGCGCAGGACGAACCAGAAATAATGGGTCGTGGTCGCCGATTCCGGCGTCATGAAGTGCGCCGAATAGAGCCGAATGGCCGCATCGCGCCCCGCCTCACCGCGATCCATGCCTGGCGGCCCGGCACCGAAGTCGACTACCGCGATGTGCGGCGGATACATCCAATAGTATTGCCAGCGATCGACATTGCCTGGCCACTTGCCATAGCGCTGGAGGATCGGCGAGGCCGGGGCATTGGGCGTCCAACGGGTGACGAGGAGCGTGTCGCCCTGCTGGCTTGCCTCGATCGGAATGTCGGCCATCGCGGGGCTACCGAGCGATCGCTTGTGCACATAGACGACGTGCGCGGGGTCGACCAGGTTTTCGCTCAGCAACAGGTAATTCGACTTGACGTGGGTGAGCGGCCCTTCGAGCAGCGCCCATTGGGGATTCGGCCCGCGCGCCGCCGCCCACTGCGGCAGCTTGTCGAAGAGCATCGATCGATCCGCGCGCGCGGGGTCACCCGGCC
>JBJXGX010000137.1:0-59251 GCA_046160305.1 Burkholderiales bacterium | reverse complement strand
CGCCAGAACGACGGGGCGAACCCCGCGCCATTTCGCGAGCGCCGCGACAAGCAGGTGAGCCGCTTGATTGCGGTCTCTAAACGGCATGCTCATCCTCCGTTGGCTGATCGCAGCATACGAAGCCATGCTCCACTAGTCCAGTGACGTCGCCTCGAATGGAAGGCACTGCTCCACTCCCTCTTGGAATGAAGAATGCGGCAAATCGCGGCCGGGTTGTTTGACGGCGCTCAAACGGGCGGCGTTCGTCCCGGGCATCCTTGACCCAAGTCGATTAATCATGCCGGATGGAGTGCCTGATGTTCACTATTCGAATGCAAACGATGCTGGCCGGGGTCCTGATCGCGGCGGCCGCAAACTGCGCGTCCGCGCAATCACCGATCGCACAGCGGGGCAGGCAGTTGTATGAAACGAATTGCACGCTCTGCCACCAGCAAAGCGTGCACAGTCGGCCCAACCGGGTGGCGCGGTCAATGGCAGACATCCGCGGGTATGTGAAGAAGTGGAGCGGCACCGCCAAGCTCAACTGGTCGAGCGAGGACATCGACGAGGTTTCGTTGTATCTCAACGAGCGTTTCTACCGGTTCGTGAGTCCGTACGAGAAAGGTTGAACTTGCGATTCCCCGCGCTCTTGGCCCAGGGTTGTTGATTCCGCCAGGACCCGAATGGCACTTACTTGAGCACTGATAGTTCAAGTAAGTGCCATTCCGCCGGCAGCCCGCTACCGGAATACCAGTACCGGAATCTTGCTATGGTCGATCACCGCGTTCGTCTCGGACCCCAGAAAGAACGCCTTTGCGCCGCTACGACCATGCGAGGCCATGAAAATCGCATCGCAGCCGGCCTTTTTGGCGGTGGCGAGGATGGCGTCACACACCGAACTGGTCTGTTCTTCCGCGAACGTTACGCACGGCACATCGGCCGCCGCAGCCGTCTGTTCGATCTCCTGCAATCGTTCGCGGGCGGCTTGTTGACACTCGAGCGTGCGCGCTTCGAATCGGCGTAATGCCTCGTGCGACACCGCCTCGCTCATCAACACGCCCTGGGTCGCATCGAGGACATGGACACCAGTCACCTTCGCGCCGACGTCCGCGGCAAATCGGATGCCCGCCTCGATGGCTTTGCGCGACAGGTCGGATCCATCGGTAGGAATCAGGATGTTCTTGAACATGAACGGTCTCCAGTGCTTCGAATCGGATCAATGACGATAAACAAGCACAGGAATCGTGCAGTGGGACAACACCTGCTTGGTCTCGGACCCGGCGGTGATGCCTTCGATCCCGAATGGTCCGTGCGTCGCCATGAAGATCAGGTCGCACGCGTTTTCCTTGGCCGCACGGATGATTGCCTCGTGCACGGGATCGTCGGTGGTGATGTATTTGATCTGGCAGGGTACTTCGGCCTCCTTGGCCTCTAACTCGATGGCGGCGAGAAATCGGTCGGCCACTTCCTTCCGCCGGCGCGCCAACTCGCTCGCAAGCTCGCGCTCGGTGTCGAGAAAGCGTTGGAACTTCTGCCGATCTTGACGAACATCCACCGCCGCATAGAAGCCGGTTACCCGCGCTTTCGTTTCTTTGGCGAACCGGATGGCAGCGCTTGCCGATTCAGCCGACAACTCGGTACCGTCTGTTGGGACCAGTATGTGCTTGAACATTGAATGCTCCATTTCTTCGATGCGCAGTAGACCTTGAAAGAGATGGGGTGATTGGTTCGGCCCCACCTCTAAAAGCCACCAAATATTGATAACACCCTAATTCAACGGCCATTTGCTCTGGATCAAACGAGGTGCCGTTTCTGCTCGTTAATGTGCTCCAGACCAACCCCCTATATCGAATGCGGAAATGAAGTGCCAATCCACCCGAACGGTCTGCGCAGACGTTGTGTTCTTCCTTGTTCTGTTGGCAAGTGGGTGCGCAGACATCACCACATCGAAGCGTCCGGCGGAGAGCGCCGCCGATGCAGCAATCACGGCGAGGGTCAAGGCGGCGTTCGAGGCTGAGCGACGCGTCCGAGCAACGTCCGTCACCGTCCAGACCCTGAACGGAATGGTCCTGATCAGCGGATTTGCCGACAGTCAAGCCGAGGCGCAGGAAATGGCTGCAATCGCCCGTTCGGTGAGTGGTGTGAAAGGTGTGAGGGAGGAGCTTGTTTTGAAGGGTGGGCGCATCCATCAGTGAAGTGCGCTTGCGGGGGTGGCAGCGAAACGCCCTCTCTATGCAACGACAACGAGTACTCTGCGTGTCACGGCAACACCGACGATATAGAAGAAAATAATCTGGGCGACGATCCATGCAAGCGCACGGACGTTCTTGGCGGCGCCCGAGTGAAGTGCAACCATGCCCGTGAGAATGTAGAGAACAAGCGCAACCACTTTGGCGAGGAGCCAAGGCGTCGCCCACGGATATTGATCGGTACCCACCATCAAGGCGATTGCTGCGCCGAGCAGAACGGTGTCGTTGATGTGCGGAGCAACGCGAATCAAGCGGTTCGCGAGCCGTGGCGACTCCGATAACATCCAGACGCCGCGAAGGAAGAAGAGCCCGTAACTCATCGCTGCGCTCGCCATGTGCAACTGCTTGACGGTGAGGTAGGTCGAGACGTCCAATGCAGGAAGGAGGCACGCGCCGCGCGTTGCGACAAATCAGTGCGCGACGACAACGGAGCGTTTCGCCTGCGTCATCGCATCGCTCTTGAATGTCACGCAGGAGCATTTCTCGCGCATCCTGCATGAGCTCAATTCGCAAGGCCTGATCGAGGTGCGGGGCCGGGCGGTGCGGGTGTCCGACGTCGCCCGGCTGCGGGCGTATTGCATGTAGCCGTGTGGATTGAGGATGGCTCGGCGCCCGGCTTTTATCGGGCCGCGACATCCGGTGGTGTTGATGTCGTTTCCTCCCAGATTCGCACCTCATCGCGCCCGTCATCGAAGCGCGTCGCATGATACCGGCAGCGGTTCTGGGCGAGGAATCGGTAGAGGGACGCGGGTTCGCACTCTAGGATCAGCAGGATCTCCTCGCCGGACTCGAGCTTCTCGAGTGCGTCGATCACGCGCTCGAATGGTTCGGGCGGGTCATGGCCGCGCGCGTCGATCGTGATCATGACGTCGCGTTTGCTCGCCTAGACGCAACGAGCACAAGCACGACGGCGAGCGCGCGATGGGCCAGATGGAGCGCTTCAATCGCATTCCGCTATATGCCAAGGGCGGTGGCCGCTACGAGGGGATTCAGGATTTCGAGCGACACGCCATCGAATGCGTCCGCGCCCGCGCAGCCGGGCAGGGCATTGCAAACCGTCGCCCCAAAGCGCACGTCGATCATTCCTCCAAGAAAAATTTGCACAACGCCAAGCGAGCCTTTCATGCCTCGCTCGCGCGAAACGTGAAGTCGCTGATCTCGCGGTCGATGACGCTCTGACTCAACGTGAGGGCAGCGCGCTCGTCGGGTGCCGTTGCGGGCGCGACGTGCATGGGTGATGCATCGCCTGCGTGTGCAAGCTGCAGAAAGGCAAAGAAAACGCTGGCAACGCAAAGGGCCACGACCGCTCGGCACCGCGGTGTCATCGCAATGCTGCGTCGAGCATCACGCCCAACAGCATGAGCGAAAGCTGCGCGAGCGAGGCATGAAAGGCTCGCATGGCGTTGCGCCTGACCGGGTTATCCACGAGGTTGGCGCACGCGCGCAGAAAATACGCCCCGCCGCCGCGCCCGCCAGCACGGCGAAGCTCCCGGCGAGCCCGCCGATCACGATGTTGAGCCAGGTCCGGCGCTTGCGCCACACCGTGTAGACGACCGCGTAGACGAACACCCCAAGAAACGTATAGAGCGCCGCGATCCAATTGGTCGCCAACGTCGCCGCCACCACCGATGCAAGGGTGAGCGCGATGATGACGCCGACCCAACCCCAATGTCGCGCGAGGCGGCCGCTTGCGAAGGGGCGGTTGGCCGTGCGTGCCATCGCGCGATCGACATCGTATTCATAGAATTGGTTGAAGGCACCCGCCGCGGCGGAGGATACGAGGACCGCGAGGATCAGCACCAGGCTTTGCCACCATGCAGGCTTCGGTCCGGGCGTCACAGCAAGCCCGGCCCACGCCGTGATCGCAATGGCGACGCCGATGCGCAGCTTGAAGAGACCCGCGAGATCACGCATCGTGGGGCGGTCGCGCGGGCGCCTGGTATCTAACGCGTGCGCCGATTGGACCAATACCCTTGCCAATCGTTTGACCAGTCGTGGAGCGATCAAGATTCATGATCTGCTCGCTTCCGAATGCTTGCGCAGCCACTCAGGAATCCGTGCCGTGCGGATTCCTAGCTCAGGCCCCACACCGTCGACAGATACTTCCAGTTGACGAAGTAGTACAGGACGAACACGGTCAGGAACACCAGAGCGAATACGAACGTGCCGGGCGCCGCGAAGCCCGCGCCACCGTGCCCTGTGATCGCCGTAGCAACCGGCATCCGGAGTACGGTCCGCTCGATCCCATATCGGCCGGTATCCAGGCGCTTGCCCCATAGTAGCGAACCGACGACGATCAGGATGTAGAGGGCGCCGCCTACGGCTGCGATGAGCGCACCGATGCCCATGATCGCGAGCATCAGGTGGGCCGTCCCCGGATATTCATAGGGCTGCCCGGCACCTGCGAATGAGATATCCCGATGCCGTCGCGGCGCACCGAGCGTGCCGGCGCCCATCAGCGCGAGGCACACCAAGGCCATCCCGAACCCGAAGAGATACGGCTGCCACTTGGCGAGCTCGGGAAGGATCATCTCGCGATTGAAAAGCGTGGGAATCAGGAAGTACGTGATCGCCATGAATGCCAGGGTGGTGCCGATCACGACCGTCGCATGGAAGTGTCCCGGCACATACACCGTGTTATGGATGATCATGTTCAACTGCTCGGTGCCCATCATCACGCCGGAAATGCCACCGAGGAATCCAAATCCGATGAGCGAGATGAACATCCCAGAGAAGACGGGATTGCCCCATGGCGCCCTACGAATCCACTCGAATAGACCTTTGGTGAATCCCTTCTCGCGTTGGGCGACCTCGATGGCGCCGAGCACCGTGAGCCCATGGATCATGGAGGCGAGCACCGCGAGATACATTGCATAACTCGTGTTGAATACTTTCCATTAGGGCATCATGAAGAACATCACCAGGCACCATACGAACGCGATCACGATCCACACGATTTCCATCTTGTCGATCGGCTGTTTCCACCAGATGCGCTGGCCGGGCGGGAGAATGGCGCTCATCGTCTGAAGCTCCTCACTGTGTCGTGGCCGTTCATTTCGCGAGGGGACTGATGGGGATGGACAGGATCGCCATGATTCCCCAAACGATGTAGAAGACCGTGGGAAGGGCAATCCCGAGAAACAGCAACAGAAACGGGTTGTCGAGAACCTGCTGCATTACCGGGACGCGTTCATCGCTGTCCGGTGGGGGCGCGGCGCTTTCGGGCATCGAGGTTCTCCAGGGTCAGTGGATCGGCAAGCGGTCCGGTGTTAGTGCGCGCATGTCAGGGCAGGCGGGCGGGCGGGTAGGAGGGGCTGAGACAGAAGAGCGCCACGAGCACATCCACATCGATCGCGACGCTTAGTGCAAGCAAGGCGGCGAATACACCGATGATCGCGAGGAGCACTTCGCTCAACCCGCCCTTGCCATGCCCATGAGATTGAAACGCTTCGAATCTCATTGTTCCCCCGTGTGCAATCCGGCACCACTTCACCGGGAATCAGCCCCTGCGCAAAACTCTACGCGTGGCGCTACGACGGAAACTTTGATGCATGTCCAAAAAAACGTTCATCGCGCCAACCCATCTTCGACCTGCTCGATGTGCCCACGCCGGTAGGGCTTCAGTTCCTTCAGAAGAATCCACGCAACGTCGCCCGCGTCGCGCGGAATCTAATGAACCTCGTAGCTCCGCAGAAAATCGTCAGGCGGCGGCGTGGTCGCCCACTGATAGAGGGACTCGGGCCCCGGTGGGCAGTTCTCGACCTTCCAGTCGGCGTTGGCCGCGATGAAATCGATGTCCCAGAAAAATTCCACCAGACTGTTCCACGGATCGCGAATGTAGTGGAAGTAGTTCGAACCGTAGATATGCCGGCCGAATCCCCAGCCGTCGCGGTATCCCGCGGCGATCATGCGTTCGGCACCGAGCTGGATCTGATCGATATTACCCATCTCGAAGCTCATGTGATGCAGGCCGGTGTGGTCGCTCTTCGCGATCGCGAGCGTGTGATGATCGCTGTCGCCCGCGAAGCGCAGGAACGCGGCGAGGTCGCCGATGCGGTCCGACAGTTTCATGCCGAGCATATGCGTGTAGAAGTCGATCGTGCGCTCGACATCGGGCGTGAACTTGAGCAGGTGCCCGAGCCGGCGCGGACTGGTATCGACGTTCCGGTCGGGTGCGCCACGCCGGCTGATTCGTTTGAAGTCACCGGCATTGTTGAGAAGCACGGGGTCGCGCATCTGACGTGCGCTTTCGGCTTCACGTACGTTGATCAGATCGCCATCGACGTCCCGAAACCAGATCCCCTCGGCGTTGTCCTTGCGCGGCGGATCGATCAGGGCGATGGCTCGGGCTGCCAGGTGCTTCATGAAGAACGGCAGGCTGGTCGTCGAAGTGCCGAAGCACACATGGTGAATGCGCTTGGCTGGTCCTTCGATCAGACGGATCTGATCCTGCGCGCGGCCGGTGCATCGAAAGACGAGTTCCCCGCCGACCTCCCGGGATTGCAGTCCCATGTTGTCGTAGAAAGTCTTGCCGACCCCCAGATCAGGAACCGTGAGCGCCACGTATTGCAATGATTGAAGCATGTTCTCCTCCGCGTATCGACCGCGTGGCTACATCTCCATGTCACCCATCCCCGGGTTGCGCGGAGTCGGTGCGCGTTGCGGCTTATTCGCGACCATGCACTCGGTAGTGAGGATGAGGCCCGCCACGGAGGACGCGTTCTGCAAGGCAGTGCGCGTGACTTTGCATGGATCGAGGACGCCCATTTCCACCATGTTCCCATACGTACTGGTCGCCGCGTTGTAGCCGAAATTGACATCGCCTTCGCTACCGTTGACGACGCGATCGACGACCACCGATCCTTCGCCGCCGCAGTTGGCGACGATCTGCCGCAATGGGGCTTCCAGCGCGCGCCAGACGATCCGGATGCCCGCGTCCTGGTCGGTGTTGGCGCCATGCAATGCATCGAGCGCTTTGCGAGCGCGCAGGTACGCGACGCCACCCCCGGGCAGGATGCCTTCCTCGACCGCCGCGTGGGTCGCGTGCAACGCATCTTCGACACGCGATTTGCGCTCCTTCATTTCGAACTCGGTCGCGGCACCGACCTTGACCACCGCGACGCCCCCCGCAAGCTTGGCGGAGCGTTCCTGGAGCTTCTCGCGGTCGTAGTCGCTCTTGGTTTCCTTGATCGTTTCCTTGATGGCTGCGATCCGGGCATCGATCTGGATGCGATCCCCCGCGCCGCCGATGATCGTCGTGTTCTCCTTGTCGATCTCGACCCGCTTGGCGCGCCCGAGGTGCGCAAGCTCGGCCTTTTCCAAGGTGAGTCCGAGTTCCTCCGAGATCACCTGGCCGTTGGTGAGGACGCCGATGTCTTCGAGCATTGCCTTGCGGCGATCCCCGAAGCCCGGGGCCTTGACCGCGCACGTCTTCAGGATGCCGCGAAGCGAATTGACGACGAGCGTGGCAAGCGCTTCGCCTTCCACTTCTTCGGCAATTACCAGGAGCGGCTTGGCCGACTTCGCGACCTGCTCGAGAACCGGCAGCAGATCGCGGATCGCGGAAATCTTCTTGTCATAGATCAGGATCAGCGGCTCCTCCAGCACGGTGCGTTGCTTGTCGGGGACGTTGATGAAATAGGGCGACAGGTAGCCGCGATCGAATTGCATCCCTTCGACGACCTCCAACTCGCTCTTGAGGCCGGTGCCGTCTTCCACGGTGATCACGCCATCCTTGCCGACCTTTTCCATGGCGTTGCCGATGATCTCGCCGATCGTGGGATCGGAATTCGCGGAGATCGTGGCGACTTGTGCGATCTCGGTGCGCGATGCGCAGGGCTTGGCAAGTTTCTTGAGTTCGTCCACGACCGACTCGACGGCCTGATCGATGCCGCGTTTCAGATCCATCGGATTCATGCCGGCCGCCACATACTTCATTCCTTCGACCACGATCGCCTGGGCAAGCAGCGTTGCGGTGGTGGTGCCGTCGCCGGCGACATCGGAGGTCTTCGAGGCGACTTCGCGCACCATCTGCGCACCCATGTTCTCGAAAGGATCCTCCAGCTCGATCTCCTTGGCGACGATGACTCCGGAATTGATCACGATCGGCGCACCGTACGATCGCTCGAGAACGACGGTTCTTGCCTTGGGGCCCAACGTGACCTTTACCGCATTGGCAAGGGCTGTCACGCCCTTGATGATCTTGGCGTAAGCGTCCTCGCCGAACAGAATCTGTTTCGCGGCCATGTGCGGGCTCCGGTTGCCTGAGGTGGATTCCAAAGCGAGCGTACCTAAGCGCCTCCGACTGCCCTTGACCGCGATCAAACGAACGCGTCGATGCGATGCGCGACCGCATGGCTTGGCTTTGACGGTACGCAAACGCACCCCGGGAGCGCTCGCGTACCGTGGTGCAACGCGGGGAGTCTTGTCCTCGCAGCGACCGGGAATGACGCATGATTCGACAGCGCAACACACGCCGCCTCTTCGGGTTTGGCTTGGTAGTGGTCGGCGCGATATTGATGTGGGCGGCAGCGAGCCCGGTATGGGGTGGACTGGTGTTCCTGGCGGCGCTTGGCATCGAAGCGCTCGGCATCTACCTGGAGCACCGCCCGGGCATCTCCACCGAAGACCGCGCTGATTCCTGATGGCGCCGGCCGATGCGGTGCGGAGCGATGCTGTCTTTCGCATGCGAGGCGTCAGCAAGATCTATCGCATGGGAGAGATCGAAGTGCGCGCGCTCGACAATGTCGACCTCGATCTTTATGGCGGGGAATTCGTCGTGCTGCTGGGTGCATCCGGAAGCGGCAAATCGACCTTGGTCAACATCCTCGGCGGACTCGATACACCGAGCCAAGGGACCGTTTGGTATCGCGATCATGATCTGACCGGCGCCAGCGATGACGATCTGACTGCATATCGTCGTGAGCATGTGGGTTTCGTCTTTCAGTTCTACAACCTCATCCCCAGTCTCACGGCCGCGGAGAATGTCGCGCTGGTGACCGAGATCGCACGCGAACCGATGGATCCCGAGGAAGCGTTACGGCTCGTTGGTCTTGCCGATCGCAAGGACCATTTTCCCTCGCAGATGTCGGGCGGTGAGCAGCAACGGGTGGCGATCGCGCGCGCCGTCGCCAAGCGGCCCGACGTGCTTCTCTGCGATGAGCCGACCGGGGCGCTTGACTTCGCAACCGGGAAACTCGTGCTGGAGGTCCTCGAGCGTGTGAATCGAAGTCTTGGCACGACAACGGTCGTGATTACCCACAACGTCGCGATCGCCCGGATGGCCGATCGCGTGATCCGCATCTCGAGCGGCCGGATCAGCGGCATAGCGTCCAATGCCGAACGCGCTGCACCAGCGGAGTTGGCGTGGTGAGCACACTCGACAAGAAGCTTGTGCGTGATCTGTGGCGAATGCGGGGCCAACTCGCCGCCGTCGCGCTTGTGGCCATGTGCGGGACGGCGACCTTCATCACGATGGCCGGCGCGTACGATGCGCTGGTCACGGCACGCGATCGCTATTACCGCGACTATCGCTTTGCCGATGTGTTCGCCAATGCAAAGCGCGCACCGCGCAGTCTGGTCGCCTCGATCAGCGCGATTCCCGGCGTGGCAACGGCCGAAGACCGGCTGATGATGGAAGTCACGCTCGATGTGAGCGGCTTCCCCGATCCGGCCAGTGGGCTGGTCGTCTCCGTTCCCGATGTGGGTCGTCCGCGGCTCAACGATGTGCATGTCGTGGCAGGACGCTATCTCACCGCCAACGTTCGCGATGAAGTCCTGCTTGGCCAGGGATTCGCCGATGCGCACCGGCTGCGGCCGGGAGACTCGATCGCGGCGGTCGTGAATGGTCGATGGCAACGCCTGCACATCGCAGGGATCGCGAATTCACCGGAGTTCGTCTATGTGCTCTCGGGCGCCGCGATCTTCCCGGACAACAAGCGGTATGGCGTGATGTGGATGAATCGCAGCGCGCTCGAGGATCGCCTCGACATGAAGGGCGCATTCAACGCCGTCCTGTTGCGACTCGCGCCGGGCGCCAGCGAGAAGGCCGTCATGGATCATCTCGATCAATTATTGAAGCCATACGGCTCGTACGGCGCGCAGCCGCGCAGCGAACAGTCCTCGCACCAGATGCTGGATGTGGAGATCAAGCAAGACCGGGTGACGGGAACGATCGTTCCCGCGATCTTTCTTGGCGTCACCGCCTTCCTGATCCACAACGTGCTGATGCGACTGATTGCTCTTCAGCGCGGGCAGATCGGTGTGTTCAAGGCGTTTGGCTATGCCGATCGCGTACTTGCCTGGCACTACTTCAAACTTGCATTGGCCGCGGTGGCGGCTGGTGCCCTGTGCGGCGTCGCCCTCGGGACGTGGTTGGGGATCGGCCTCACCGCGCTTTACGAGCAGTTTTTCCATCTGCCTTCGCTCGTCTTTCATTTGACCCCGCAGTCGGTTGCCTGGGCGATCGGGATCTGTGTCGCGACCGCGGCACTCGGCGCCGTCCCGGCCACCTTGCGTGTCCTCGCGTTGCCGCCTGCCGAATCGATGCGGCCGGAACCACCGCCACGGTTCCGCAAATTATTTCTCGAGCGCATCGGCTATGTGCATCTGATCGCACCGGCGACGCGGATGATGTTCAGGAACCTCGAGCGCCGTCCGCTCCGGGCGCTAGCATCCGTGCTTGCGATCGCACTTTCCTGCGCGCTGTTGATCGTGGGCCAGTTCGGGCTGGATGCATTGGATGAAACGGTTCGCGTGCAGTTTCAGGCGGCGCGACGGGACGATATCCGTCTTGGGTTTCACGAACCGCGTGGTGAGAGCGTTCGCCATGATCTCGCAAGTCTGCCTGGTGTGCTCCAGACGGAACCCTTCAGGGTCGTCGGCGCGAGAGTCCGATACGGACACGCCTCGAAGCGGATCGGTGTGTTCGGCTTGCCCGCCGATGCGACGTTGCACCGCGTGCTCGACATCCGGATGCGCGAGGTAGCGATTCCGGAGGAAGGCCTCGTCCTCAGTGCGAGCCTTGCGGACGCGCTTCACGCGCGGCCCGGCGACTTGATCGAGCTCGAGATCCTGGAAGGAGACCGGCGCAAGCGCATGGTGACACTCCAAAGGGTTGTCGATGAGCCGGTCGGAATGATGGGCTACATGAACATCGCCGCGCTGGCCCGCTTGATGGGCGAAGGGCCGACCTACAGCGATGCCTACCTGCGCGTGGATCCGCTCCGCCTTGGCGAACTCTACGAGCGCATCAAGAGGATGCCGGTCGTCTCGAGCATTGCGCTCCGGGAGGCGACACTCAAGAGTTTTCTTGCCACCATCGGCGAGAATCTCGCGGTATCGGTGTCGGTTCTTATCGGCTTTGCCGCGATGATCGCGGCCGGTGTCGTCTACAACGGCGCCCGCATCGCGCTATCCGAGCATGCCATGACACTCGCCAGCCTGCGGATCCTCGGATTTCGCCAACGTGAAGTCACCACGATGCTGCTAGGCGAGCAGGCAATCGTCACCGCGGTGGCAATCCCGTGCGGATTCGCGATCGGTTACGGAATCTGTGTATTGATCGCCTCTTTGCTGGCGACCGAGTTCTACCGCGTACCGCTCGTGGTGAGTGGTCGTACCTATGCCTGGTCGGCGCTGACAATTGTTGCCGCTGCAACGGTGTCGGGCCTCATCGTGGCATGGCGTGCCCGGCGACTCGACCTGATCGCCGTATTGAAGACTCGGGAGTGATCCATGAACAGCAACGCGCGTTCGCTCACCCGCGGCAAGCTGGTGCGCTCGGCCGGTTGGATTGTTGTCGCCGCGATGGCCGCGGCTGCGCTGTGGGTTGCCTTTGCGCCGAAACCGATTAGCGTCGACACTTCGGTCGTTACCAGCGGCCCGATGGAAGTCACGGTTGATCAGCAGGGCGAAGTGCGCGTGCATGATCGTTTCGTCGTCGCGGCGCCGGTCGCGGGGAAACTCGTGCGGGTCGAGTTGCACGATGGCGATCCGGTTCGTGCCGGAGACGTTGTAGCCCAGCTCGAGGTGACGCCGCTCGACCCGCGTTCGCGCCAAGAGGCGGTGTCGCGCCTCGACGCGTCACGCGCATTGGTACGCGAGGCCAATCAGCGAGTCGCCCAGGCCGTGCTGGAGTTGGAGCAGGCGGGCCGGGAGTTGCGGCGGATGGAGCGGCTGGTTGCCGATCGCTTCGTGTCGATCGAAGCCGCGGAAAAGGCGCGCACCGCGGAACGATCAGCGATTGCCGCGCTCGAGGCGTCGCGCTCGCGCGCGGCAGCAACGCGCGCGGAGGAACAGATCGCCGCGGCGGCGTTGTATGCGGTTCCGGCGGGAAGTGCCGCGCCTGGACGGAGAATGCGATTGACCGCGCCGGCGAGCGGTGTGGTCCTGCGCGTTTTGGAGAAAAGCGAAAAGACCGTTCTGCCCGGCACCGCGGTGATGGTCATTGGTGATCCCACACGCTTCGAGGTGGTGGTCGATGTGCTGTCCACCGATGCTGTGAAGATCAAACCCGGTGCGGCGGCCCGCATCGAGCAATGGGGCGGTGATGAATCATTCGCGGGTCGGGTACGGTCCGTCGAGCCCTATGCGTTCACGAAGGTCTCATCGCTTGGCATCGAAGAAAAGCGGGTGAACGTCTTGGTCGATCCGGTCAAAACGCTTGGGCCGCTCGGGGACGGATATCGGGTCGAAGCCCGTATCGTCGTCTGGTCGGCGGCGAATGTCTCGAAGATTCCGTCGAGCGCATTGTTTCGATCGGGCAGCGGCTGGGCGGTATTCGAAGTCGTGGAGAACCGGGCACGTCTTCGATTTGTCGAAATCGGCGCCCGCAACGCGTTCGATGTCGAACTGCGCGCGGGGCTCGAGGTCGGCGCGGTCGTTATCAGCTACCCGTCGAACGACGTTGCCGACGGCGGACGAGTCGTTCTGCTGCCGAAGCGGGCGGAGCGATGAGAAACGCTTGTCTGATCGCGGTGCGGGCCCCGTCCTGGAATGGCGATCGTGGCTAGCTGAAGGGGAAGCAAGACATGCGGGTCCGTTGACCGATCCACCGGTCAAGGATCACGGCCGGCCCGGTCGCCTTCATGCACCGCGTCTTTGATCGAGCGGGGCGCCAGCGCATCACCGACCACGCGCAGATCGAGCGCAGGCCGTGCGGCGCGTAGCGCGAGCGCCAGGGCGTCGTCGGCATGGTGCAAGCCCGACACCACCACCGCATCCATGGCGCCAAGATCCTTCTCGCGTTCGGAATAGGCATGTCGCAACAACGCTGCGTGCTTATCGATGCGTATGAGATCGTGCGCCGGGTAGGTGGTGACGCCAAGGGCGTCCAGGCGCCCGAGCATGCGGGTCAGGTTCGCCGCCGGCAGGTCATGGCCGATCATCGGGTGATAGCTGACGAGATGCACTTCCGCGCCATGTGTAGCCAGCCACTCGGCGAGCGCGCCGGTTGCAAAGTAGAGATCGCGATCGAGCACAATCACGCGCGACCATCGTGGCGGTGCGTCACTCGCAAGCTGGTCGATCGCCTCGGTGGCCGCGAGCACCGGCACGCCGTCGGCATGCGGAAAGAGCGTGCGATTTGCGGTGGCACCGGTCGCGATGATCACCGCATCGGGTGCCATCGCGAGCACTGTCTCGACGCGGGCTTCTTCAGCAAGGCGTAGCTCGACGCCTGATCGGCGCGCTTCACCGGCGAGAAAATCGATGACATTCGCGGTTTCCGCATCGCCTGGGATGCGCGCCGCCCAACGCAACTGACCACCGAGTAGCGGCGCGCGTTCGAACAAGATGACTGCATGCCCGCGCTGAGCCGCCGCATAGGCAGCCGCGAGGCCGGCCGCACCGCCGCCCACGACGACCACCCGCTTCGCATTGGGCGCGCGCGCGATATCGGCGAGCAGAAGCTCGCGACCCGCCTGCGGATTCTGCACACAGGTAACACCTTGGCCGTTGGTAATCGTTTGCCAACACACATTGCAATAGATGCAACGGCGAATGCGATCCGTCTCGCCCCGCCGTGCCTTGGCAACCCAATCCGGATCGGACAGCAACGCGCGCCCGAGCCCGACCGCATGGGTGGCGCCGTTGGCGATCACCGCATCGGCTTCGTCCGGGGTGCGAATGCGTCCGGTGGCAATGACCGGCACGCGTTTCAGCGCAGCACGAATCTCGCGCGCATGTTCGATATAGGGCAGGGGAGGTTCACGCCGATCCGGAATATGCCCGGCGATACTCATGAAATTGGATTGCGACAGCGCGACGTAATCGATGGCCGTGCGCGATTCGAGCGCCGTCGCGATCGAGGCGGATGCGGCGACATCCAGTCCACCTTGCACAAACTCGGTGCTGGCCAAGCGCACGCCGACGATGAGCGCCGCACCGCAACGGGCACGGATCGCATCGAGCACCTCGCATGCAAACGCCAGACGCCGATCGAAATCGCCGCCGTAGCGATCGTTGCGATGATTCGACAGCGGCGACAAGAACTGCTGCACCAGATGCCCTTGCGCGGCATGCAGCTCAACGCCATCGAACCCAGCCTCCTCGGCACGCAGCGCGCCGATCACGAAGTGCTCGCGCATCTGCTCGACTTCGGCAAGGCTCATCGCATGCGGCGTGTAGCCGGAATACAGACACGGCACTGCTGAGGGTGCCCACAGCAATTGCGGCGAATGCAGATGGGTCTGGCGCCCGCCGTGCAAGAGCTGCGCGATGATCGGCACCCGGTGCTCATGCACCCGCGCGGCGATTCGAGCCAGGCCCTCGACACAGGCCGGATCAAACGTACCAATGGCGGTGGCCGCGCAGTTGGTGGGATGAACCCGCAAGCCCTCGGTGACGATCATCCCCACCCCGCCTTCGGCACGCCGGGCATAAAATGCCGCATGCGCTGCATTGGGCAATCGATCGCGTGCGAGCACCGTCGACAGCGGTGACATGACCGCGCGGTTCACAAGCTCGATGCGGCCGATTCGAAGCGGACTGAATAAGTGTGCAGTCATCGCGTACGATTGGATGTAATTACGCCCGCCGTGTCAATTAGAATTCCGCCGACATTAGAATTCCGCCAACCCATCCGTCAAATCGCGTGCCCACGCCATGCCAAGCCGAGTTCGTTTCATCCTACTTGTTTTCTGCGCGATCGCTACGGGTGCCGCCATTGCCCAGCAGGATTGGCCAAGCCGTCCGGTCACGCTGATCAATCCGTTTACCGCCGGCTCCGCGGTCGACGTCGTCGCGCGTCTGGTCAGTCAACAGATGTCGAAGAATCTCAATCATCAATTCGTCATCGACAATCGCACCGGCGCCTCCGGCAACATCGGCACCGAAGCGGCTGCCCGGGCACGTCCGGATGGCACAACGTTTCTGGTCGGCTCGCCCGGCACGATGGCGATCAATCCGTGGCTGTTCGCGAAGCTCCCCTATGACGCGGTCAAGGATTTCGTCCCGGTGACCCAGCTCGTTGCGTTCCCGCAGGTGCTGGTCGTCAATGCCGCACTGCCGGTCAATACGTTCGATGATCTCATTGCCTATGTGAAAGGCCGCCCGGGGAAAGTCAATTACGGGTCGTCGGGGCAAGGGTCCACCTCGCATCTGGTGATGGAACTCATCAAGTCCGATTCGAAACTCGACATGGTGCATGTGCCCTATCGCGGCGGCACGCCGGCGATGCAGGCGCTCATCGCAGGCGACGTGCAAGTCGCGGTTGAGGGCTTGCCTTCTCTGCCTGGACATCTCAAAAGCGGCGCGGTGCGTCCGATCGGCGTGACCTCCGCGCTGCGCGCACCAACGCTTCCGGACGTACCGGCGCTGTCCGAGTCGATCCCCGGTTTCGATGCGGCCGCATGGATCATCCTGTTCGCACCGACGGGCACCGCGCCTGCCATCGTCGAGCGGATGGCCAGCGAGTCGCGGCGCGCGATGGAAGACCCAGGTGTGCGCGCGAGGCTTGCCGAGATGGGCGCCACCATCATCGGATCGAATGCCGCCGACACCGCGGCGCTGCACCGCCGCGAGCTGGAAAAATTCAAGCGGGCGGTGAGTATTTCCGGAGCACGTGCCGAGCAGTGATTAGTGCGCTGCAAGGATCGATCGCGCCGCGAGCATCGCGAGGCCGAAGGATTGACCAAGGCCATTGCCAGGTAGATAACCTTCGCCGCCTTGTCCGGCCAAGCTCGCCGCCGCGCCGCCCGCAGCATAAAGACCGGCGATCGGCGTGCCATCGTCGCGACACACGCGCGCCTGGCGATCGACTGCAAGCCCGCCCTGGGTGTGGGCCAGCGCGCCGGTGACCCAGCTTGCGTAAAACGGCGACGCGAGTTGTAGGCCGAAGCGGGTGCGACCCAGCGGATCGGCGCACTCGCCGCGCCGAGCGTGTTCCATTTGTTCGAAGCTCGCATGCAAGGCATCAACCGGGATGCCGGCTGATCGCGCGAGCGAGGCGAGATCCGGTGCCGAGAACACCGCTCCGGCGCGCCATGCTTCCTGATAGGGGCCTTGGCGCATCGCCGCGTCGTGGCAGCGCTGATCGAACACTTCGAGCGCGACCCCGCCGGGTTGCGCGAGGACGTATTGCCCAAGCTCCGAGGGGCCGAAATCCTCGCGCACGAAGCGTTTGCCGAGTCGATTCACCATGAACGCACCGAGCAACGGCAATCCCATGCCGAGACGCGTACGCCCGCCGGGTGTCACGTGGCCTTGGCCCTGATAGCCATTCATGAATGCGACACCAGCGCCAAGGGCACGGCCCCACTCAATCGCGCAGCCGTCATTACGGCCGGCGCCGATGTGCATCGCTTCGGCCATGGCTGGCAGAAACTCGGCGAGCAAGGCGCGATTGGCGGCAAATCCGCCGGTGGCGAGCAGCATCGCGTCGGCGCGCAGTTCACGCGTGACGCCGTTTTCGCGGGCCGCCACACCACGCACGACGCCCGCTTGAGTGAGCAGACCGCTCACCTCGGCATCTTTGATGATGTCGACGTTCGGTTCGCCTTCGACCTGCGCCCGCAAGAGCGCGTGCAATTCGCGCCCAGATTCCTTGGCTGTCGCATGCAGGCGCGGGACCCGGTGTCCCGGCGCCGGAACGGTCGCGGCCAGATGCACCGGGATGCCCAACGACTCGGCCAAGAAGCTTGCAACGAACGGAGAAATACCTGCCACCACATCGACGATCGCATCGTTCGCATCGCCGGCCGCTTTGGCGCGAATATCCGCCGCCCAGTTCGCCGGCGAATCCTCGATGCCGGCGGCGCGTTGATACGCGGTGCCTGCCGCCGGAAACAGCCCGCCGCTCACGAGCAGATTCGAGGGACCATCCCAATCACGCTCGATGAGCGCGACGCGCAGGCCGCCTCGCGCCGCGACCAATGCACCGAACATTCCCGCCGCCCCGGCGCCGGCGACGATGCAGTCAAATTGATCGGTCGACATTCGGGAACAGGCTCAAGGTATTCATGATTGATCGATGCACTGGTGTGGCTCCGCATTCTGGTGAATATTCTTCCGTCCGACAATTTATTTCGGAGCGCCATCCTTCGCGAAGACATGCTGTATCGGTCATTGACCGACCCCGCTTATACTGGATCGACAAGGCTGCGTTGCATCGCCCTTGACACGACACCCCCCCCCCGACACTCGAGGCCGCCCCATGACCAACAAACCACGCATCGCCCATTTCGCCGGTCCGAACGCGACCATCCAGAATACGCCGGCCCTGATCACCAGCAACAAGGCGCGCGCGAAACATGGACTGCCGCTTGCCGCGAATCCGGACGGTTCGCCCGCGCGCTTCGATGTGTTGCGGCCGCAGCGGCTTGCCGCGCCGGTCAAGGTGTATGTCGAGCAGTTCAGCGCGCATCCGCTTGAGGCGGACGCGGCGGAGTTGTACGGTCCACCGGATGGTTATCTCGATGCCGCGGGAGCGTTTCATAAGACGCCGCAGAGCGCGAACGACAAGCCGGTGTACGAAGTTGAATTGCGTCCGGAAGATGGTGTCTACCCGCTGCCGTACATGGCGCGGCAAGTCGATGGCCGCCCATGGGAGGACGACACGATGGAGCCGCTCGGACCACCGGAGCGTGCGCGTCAACCGTTCTTCCCGGATGGTTCACGCTCGTTTGAGGAGATCGACCGGCTTGGGATCGGCGATCACGGTGAGGGCAATCTGATCGCCGCACGCGCCGATATCGATTTCTATCGCGTGCTCCCGCCCTCCGGCTACAAGAAGGGGCTTCCTGCATCGCGGCGCACCGATATCGGCGAAGGGGATATCCCGCCCGAAGTGCGCGGCAAGGATTATTTCTACTACCGGCCGTATCACACCGCGGTGTCGCCGCCGCGTCCGACGCTTGCACGCATCGCGAACGCGGTGCGGAAGACGCTTTCGAGCGGCAAGTACGAAGGTGGCATCTGGACGCAGGGCAGTCCGCGCATCGAGGAGACGATCTACTGGTTCAACATCATTCTTGATACGAGCCTGCCGATCGTCGGTAACGCAGCGCAACGTGCCCATGGCCAGATCAGCAACGACGGTCCGAAAAATATCGTCGATTCTGTCGACTATATCGCGTCACGTGTCTGGGCGGACGAAGCCGGGCGCAATCGTGCCGGCATGGTGTTGATCCAGGAGCAGCAGATCTTTGCCGCGCGTGAAGTGCAAAAGGGTGACGCGCGGCCCGGCGGTTATGTCACGACCGGCGGCCATGGCGGCATACTTGGCGCGGCAGGGCATGATGGGGTGCCGGTGCTGATGTATCTGCCGGCGACGCGTCATACCTGGAAATCCGAGGTCAATATCGCACGCATCCCGCGCGAAGTGCAGGGCGTGCTGCGGGTCGATGGCCGACTGAAGCCGGTGCCGGTAACGATCAAGACAGGCGCCGGCGAGCTGGTCGAGACGATCGTGCCGAAGGTGTCGATCATCAAGGACGGCAACTACATCGCGGACGATTACAGCGACGACACCGAGCGTGAAGTCGATCTGATCGCGCTCACCGACGCGAAGTTGCGCGGCGCGCCGCTTGCAGGTTTCGTGCTCGAAGGATTGTCTCCCTACGGCTACGCGATGTCGGCGGCGCGCCACCGGCTGCTGCTTCGGGCGGTGCATTGCGGCATCCCGGTCGCCCGGGTCGGCCGCGGCAACGCCGAAGGATTCTCACCGCCGCGCGATCGATTTATCGGCGGTCGTAATCTCACCTCGACCAAGGCGCGGCTGCTGTTGATGGCCTGCCTGATGCGTTTCGGCAGCCTGCCGCCATGCGCCAATCCGGACGCGCCGACCGAGGCCGAGCTCACTGCGATTCGCGAGAAGCTGAAGGCGTATCAGGCGGTGTTCGATACGCACTAGGAATCCGCGCGGCAGACCGCGCAGATTCCTGATGGCGGACGCTTCGTGCCTCGCCGGCTCGCGCTCGTCGATGGCGGGAATAAACGCCGGGTACGATCGCGAGTTCCTCGAAACCATGACTTCAACGAGCGATCGCAGGACGAGATTCGACGGAGGAATCCAAGCCATGAGATTGATCAGTGCGGCCATTGCTTTCGTTGCGCTTCTCACTGCACCGTGCTGGTCAGCGGCGCAAGAGCGCTATCCGTCGCGGCCGGTGAAGTTGATCGTCGGCTCGGTGCCGGGCGGTGTACACGACATCATCGGACGGTTGTGGGCCGAGCGGGTGAAGGCAACGTTTTCTGGGTTCGCGATCGACAATCGCGGCGGTGCGGGTGGCTACATCGGTGCGGCGGAAACGGCCATTGCGAAACCGGACGGTTACACGATCTTTCTCGCGAGCACCTCGACGCATATCCTGGTCCCTGCGCTCATCACGAAACCCCGCTACGACCCGATCAAGGACTTCGCGCCCGCGGCGATCTTCGCCGGCAGCTCGGTTTCGATCGTCGTCAGCCCGACGCTCGCGGTCAATACGCTGCAGGAGTTGATCGACCACGCCAGGGCCAATCCCGGAACGCTTACTTCCGGCACGGCCGGACCCGGCACGATTACGCATGTGGCGGGTGAGCTCTTCATGCAATTGGCTGGAGGTCTCAAAATGGAGCCGGTGCATTATAAAGGCGCCGGACCCGGCCTCGCCGATCTGATGAGCGGACACATTCCGGTGTTCACGCCGAATGTCACGAGCAATGTCTTGCAACTGCATCGAGCCGGAAAAATTCGTATTCTCGCCATTGCGTCACCCGAGCGCCTCAAGGCAATGCCCGATATTCCGACCGCGATCGAGGCCGGGGTTCCCGGAATGGTGGCGCGAATGTTCTATGGCATCGTGGCGCCGGCCGGCACGCCGCGCGCCGTGCTCGAGCGTATTCATCAAGCGACCGAAGAAGCGATTCGGGACGAGGCTTTCCAGCAGATATTGATCAAGGCGGGGTTCGAGCCGATCGTCGATTTGGGGCTAGACCAGTTGGTTGCCTACATGATCGATGAGTCGAAACGTTGGACGCCGATCGTGAAAGCAACGGGTGCCAAGATCGATTGATTGAAGCGGGTACGACCCGATCGGCGTGGAAGCGTGGAATGCGCGCCTGTTATTTACTTCCGTCGAGCAGCCAACCGAACTTCTCATGCGCTCGGCGCAGCAACTCCGGGCTTGGTGCATTGCTGGGTGGAAACTTGTCGCGCCAGTGATAGGGCTTGCAGGCGTCGATGATCGCCACCGAGTGCGTCATGTCGCCCGCCGCGCGACGATCCGGTGGCAGGCGCGGGTCGGCCGGCGAATCCCACGAGCCCTTGATGAACTGGATCGACTCGGCCGGATCGGAGCGGGTGAGCAGTGCCCACATCAGGGTCTCGAGATTGGTGACATCGATATCGTCATCGACAACCACGACGTATTTCGAAGCATAGGCCGACGCCCCACATTGCGCCGCGATGTGACCCGCCTGTACCGCGTGACCGGGATAGCGCTGCGTGATCGACACCGCATGAAACATGCGCGCCCCGCCGACTTCGTGGCACCACACTTGACGCACATCGGGCACACCGGCGTTGGTCATGTTTTGTTTGATCGTGGCCGAGCGCATCACCGCACGATAACGCGCCATCTCGTCCGGACCCGCACCCATGGGTGGTACACCGAGCAGAATCGGATCATGGCGATGGTAGATGGCCTTCACATCCAGCACCGGGCAGGGCTTGGCACCGCCTGCATAGTGACCGGACCACTCGCCGAATGGCCCTTCTATGACACGCTTGTCCGGCGTCACATAGCCCTCGAGCACGATTTCAGCGGATGCAGGAATCGGCAGACCGGTGATCTTGCCCCGCACCATCTTGATGGGCCGTCCGCGCAATCCGCCTACCAGATCCAATTCGAAGGTTCCGTACGGCGCTTCAAGCCCGCCGAAGAAAAAACTGATCGGATCGCCGCCCAGCACCATCGCGACCGGCATCGACTCGCCTCGCGCGCAGTATTTTTCATAGTGGATCGCGCCGTGATGGCCCTTGGCCATCAAGAGCCCGACCGATGCCCGATCGTGCACCTGCGCGCGATACGACCCCGCATTGAGCCAATGCTCCTCGGGGTCGCGCGTGATGCTGAAGGTGCCGGTACCGATGTAACGCCCCCCATCCTTTTCGTGCCAGACCGGTGCGGGAAACCGGCGCACATCGATGTCATCTCCGGTGAGGATGTTCTCGAAGATCGGTCCCGTCTCGACCATCTGATGGGGAATATTGCGCTGCTCCTTGAGATACGCCTCGCGATAGGCGTCGCTCAGTTCCCACTTCGATAGATGCTCGGGAAAGCCCAACGTCATGTTGCGCCGCTTGCCGGCGAAGACATTCATCAGCAGACGAAATCCCTTGGGGCAGCCCTGGATGTCTTCGAAAACGACGCACGGACCGTTCTCGGCACGCAGCACCGCTTCGGCCGCCAAGCCGATGTCGTCTTGCCAATTGGCGTCGCGCACGATGCGCACTTCGCCGAGCTGCTCGGCCAGCACGAGCCACTCCCGCAGATCGTCGTAGGCGATGCGGCCCGATTGAGCCATGGTTCGTTGCAAGGTCGAATCGTTCATTGGATGGATGCCTTCGGTCGAATACGCACGGTCATTCCTCCAGGTGACCAAAGTGCTTGGCCGCCGTGCGCGCGTGCTCCACGGTGACGCAGAGTATCCTACTCGGCACGCCGCGAGGAACCGGCGGATGCGCCAACCCGGGAGACGAGGCCTCATGAGTGTGCTGATTATCGGCGGCGGGATCGGTGGTCTCACCACGGCCCTTTTTCTCCACCAAGCCGGCATTCCATGCCGCGTCTACGAGGGCGCGCCGGAACTGAAAGCGCTCGGCGTGGGCATCAACATTCTGCCGCACGCGATGCGTGAGCTGGCCAGATTCGGCGTACCCGACGAGATGCTGAAATTCGGCATCGAACCCCTCGACTTCTGTTTTTTCAGCCGTCATGGCCAACTGATCTACAAGGAACCCGCCGGCCGGTTCGCAGGCTATGACGTTCCGCACATCTCGATCCACCGTGGCGATCTGCATCATGTGCTCATGCAAAAAGTGCAGAGCCGACTCGGTCCTGATGCGGTAGCGCTCGGCCATCGTTGCGTGCGGATCGACCAGGACGCGCACGGCGTCACCGCGTACTTCGAGGACGCCGCGACGGGCAGCCCATTGCCGCCTGTGCGCGGATCGTCGGCCATCGGGTGCGATGGCATTCGATCGTGCGTGCGCCAACAATTCTTCCGCGATGAAGGGCCGCCGCGATTCGGTGGCATCAACATGTGGCGGGGCGTTACCCGTCGCGCGGCTTTTCTCGACGGACGCAATGTATGTCGCGTGGGTGCGATCAAGACGGGCAAGCTGGTCATCTATCCGATTCGCAATTTGCCGGATGGTCTGCAGCTCATCAACTGGGTCGCGGAGATCGAGCAGGCGAGCGCCACGGAAAACGATTGGAGCACGCCGGGCCGCCTCGGGGATTTCATGCCGCTCTTCGCCTCGATGAAGTTCGATTGGCTCGACATTCCTGAGATGCTCGAAACCGCCGACACGATTCTCGAGTACCCGATGGTCGATCGCGAGCCGTTGCCACGTTGGACATTCGGTCGCATCACACTGCTGGGCGATGCGGCGCATCCGGTGTATCCGCGCGGTGGTAATGGTGCGGCGCAGGCGATCCTCGACGCCAATGCGATCGCCCGCCATCTTCAGGCGAACACGAATCCGGCCGATGCGCTTGTGGCCTATGAGGCGGAGCGGCTGCCGCTCACCACGAAGGTCGTGCACGCGAGCCGCATCGAACCACCCGATACGATCATCAATCGGGTCGAGGAACTGTCGGGCGGGCGGCCGTTCAAACGCATCGAGGACGTCATCGATCCGGCCGAGCTGAAAGCCATCTCCGGTCGCTATGCCCGTACCGCTGGTTATGATCTGGATACGATGAAGCGCACGAACTAAGGCAGTGCAACCGGAGCAAGAGCCATGTCGATACCGTTGATTCTGTTGGCACGCCGCGCTGTCACGCTTGCGTCCTGCGCGCTTGCCTCAACGCTCGCACTGGCACAGGCGTTTCCCACGAAGCCCGTTCGAATCGTCTCGCCTTATGCGAGCGGGCAAGGCCCCGATCTGGTCGCACGGCTCTTTGCGGAGCGCCTGTCGAAAGCCTGGAACCAGCAGGTGATCGTCGAGGCACGGCCCGGCGCAAACGGATTCATCGCGTTGGAAGCGTTGAAGAAAGGCACGCCGGACGGTCACGAACTCGCGATCGCAAGCGATGCACACCTCACGATCAATCCGCATCTGCTCAAGAACATTCCCTACGATACCGAATCCGACTTCACGCCGGTGGCGCTGCAGTTCAAGACCTATTTCTTCGTCGCGGTTTCGGCAACCGGCCCTTATCGATCGTTCGCGGACATCATCGCAGCGGCCAAGGCCTCGCCGGGAAAACTCACCACCGGTGTTCCGTATATCGGCAGCCCCGCCCATCTCGGTGGATTGAAGCTCGAGCACCTTACCGGGACGCAAATGGTGCACGTCCCGTTCAAGGAAAACGCACCGCTCTATACCGCCCTCGTCAACGACGACTTGTCCTGGGCTTTCGCGACGCCGGCGACGGCGGGGGGGTTCTTGAAAGGCGGGCGCGTGCGTTTCGTTGCGCTCGCGGGGCCAAGCCGGCTCAGATCCTATCCTGACATTCCGACGCTTGGCGAGACCGGCGGCCCCGCCGAGCTCGAAGTGAGTGCATGGATCGCTTTCCTCGCGCCGCGCAACACGCCGGCGGAAATCGTCAGCGTCATCAACCGCGAGGTCAATCGGATCCTCGGTGAGAGCGACTTCAAGCAACGCATGGATACCTTTGGTTTCCATCCCACACCTGCCACACCGGCCGAGTTGAGTGCGCTGATTCGCGCCGACATGAAACGCAACGCCGAGCTCATCAAGCGGGTCGGCATCAAGTCCGAGTAAAACCTTCATAAGGGGCGCTTCATGGCATCACGCATTGATGGAAAGCTCGCCCTGGTAACCGGCGGCAACCGCGGCATCGGAATGGAAGCCTGCCGCCAGCTCGCGCTGGCCGGCGCGCGGGTGGTGCTCGCGAGCCGCGATGCGGCCAACGGCGATCAGGCCGCGGCGATCGTCCGTAAGGATGGGCACACGGTCATTCCGCTAACCTTGGATGTCACCGACACAGGTTCGATCGCGGCACTCGGGGAGCGCATCGAGCGCGAGTACGGCAAGCTCGACATCCTGGTGAACAACGCGGGGATCTCGATGGATGGCGTTGATGTCGAGGTCGCCCGCCGTACCCTTGCGACGAATTTCTTTGGCGTCGTGGCGGTCACCGATGCGCTTGCTCGGCGCATGGCATCCGATGGACGAATCGTCATGGTATCGAGTGCGATGGGTCAGCTCTCGGCATTCGCGAAGCCGATGCGCGAGCGATTGCTCGATCCGGCTCTCACGCGGGACGCGCTGATCGTCCTCATGGAATCGTTCATCGCAGACGTTCGATCCCGGACGCATGAAAAGCACGGTTGGCCGCGATCCGCCTACCGCGCGTCTAAAGCCGGACTCAACGCGTTCACGAGGATCCTGGCGCGGGACCCTGCGTTCGCGACGATGCGAATCAACGCGGTATCGCCGGGTTGGGCGCGTACGGATATGGGTGGGCGCGGCGCTCCGCGTAGTGTGGAGGTGGGCGCGGCAAGCGTTGTCTGGGCCGCCCTGCTGCCACCCGAAGGGTCAACCGGCGGGTTTTTTCAGGATGGCGAACCGATCGAGTGGTAGACGCAATGCGATGCGATACCGCATGCAAGTTCGTGCGGCGCGTAATCCCGCTACCGTTTCTTTCGCAGGTTCACCGCGATCGAAATCCGGATCTTGCCGCTCTTGTTGCCCATGACGGCGTGCGGCATCCATGATTCGAACATGATGAATCGTCCTGGCCGGGGCGGGTAGGACATCTCGGTCGCGGTCTGCGGGGTCTTCACGCCGGTTTCGGTAAACGCACGATGACAGCGTCGGGCGCCGATCGGATCCTGGAAAACCAGGTCGCCGCAATTCTCGGGCGCTTCCACATAGTAGCTTCCCGACAGCATGCTGCCTTCGTGCGCGTGCTGCATCTCCTGCATTCCGGGCCGGAAGATATTGATCCACGAGCGCTCGATCTCAAGCGGCGTCGGCGGACAACCGAACCACTTCAGGAACGCTTCACCCGCCGCGAGAATATTCGATTTGAGTTCGCTGAGCGCGGCATCCTCCAGCACCGATTTCCCGGAGAAATACGATGTCTCGACCGACTCGATCGGCGAGGCCGTGACGTCTCGCTTGGCGGCCTCGGTCGCGATGTACTTCATCACTCTGTCGCGGGTGATATCGCGCACGGCCGGCTCGAAGTCCACCACCGCGACCGACACCGGAAACATGAGCTCGACATTCAGACCCATAGGATGCCCAGAGAGGATGCCCAGATGCTAGGAGGCGCGTGATCGGCGCGCTTGGTTCAATTGCAGAACGGTTGAAACAGAGCGGTTGAAAGGGAACCGCTGAAACGGAACGGTTCAAGTTTGCCGTGCACGAAAATGCATGCCCGGTAGAATCGATTTTATCGAACCCGAGTCTACCGTGTCTCGGCTTCGCAACCTTTGGAGCGCATCCGGATGAAACGCAGCACTGATCGCATCCTCACCACCCACACGGGCAGCCTTCCGCGCCCGACCAGTCTGCTTACGACGTTGCAGGAGCGCGAGCAAGGGACGCGGCACGATGAGGCTGGCTTTCAGACGCGCGTGCGTGCGGCGGTCGCCGAAATCGCCCGAAAGCAAATCGAGTGCGGCATCGATGTCGTGAATGACGGTGAGCAAAGCAAGCCCGACTATTCGACCTACATCAAAATTCGGCTGACCGGGTTCGAGGGCGAACCGGCGCCGATGCCCGAGGCGCGGGATGGTCGCGATTTTCCCGAGTTTTTCGCGGACAACCAGCGCTGGGGCGGCTTGACGACGGTGCGGCCGACCTGCGTTGCGCCTATCGCATGGAAGGATTTCGCGGCGGTCGAGGCGGACATCGCGAATTTCAAGGCGGCAATCGGATCGAATCCTGCGCGGGATTACTTTCTGACGGCGGTGTCGCCCGGGCAGGCGGCGCGATTTCTCGGCAACAAATTCTATAAGTCGCACGAGGACTACCTGCGCGCGCTGGCGAATGTGCTCAAGGATGAATACACCGCGATCGCGCGGGCGGGATTCACGCTGCAGGTTGATTGCCCTGACATCGCGTCCGGATGGAACAATCAATTCTCGCGGCTCACCCTGCCTGAATTCCGGAAGGTCGTCGCGCTCCACCTCGAAGTGCTGGACGAGGCAACGAAAGATGTGCCACCGGAGCAGCTACGGCTTCACCTCTGCTGGGGCAATTATCCCGGCCCGCATCATCACGATATTCCATTGCGCGAGATCATCGCGCCGGTGCTCGCTTCGCGCGCGATGGCGATTTCATTCGAGGGCGCGAATCCGCGTCATGAACATGAATGGAAAGTATTCAAGGATTTTCGGCTGCCCGACGGGAAGCTGGTGATTCCCGGCGTGCTCGATTCGACTTCCAACTTCATCGAGCATCCGGAAGTCGTCGCGGATCGGATTCTCAACTACGCGAGCGTGGTCGGTCGGGAGAATGTGATCGCCGGAACCGATTGCGGTTTCGCGACCTTCGCCGGACGATTGACGGTGCATCCGACGATCGTTTGGGCCAAGCTGCAGGCGATGGTTGAAGGCGCGCGCATGGCCTCGAAACAGTTGTGGGGCTGACGCTGCACGCCGTTCTTCAGCCCGCGGCAGTACGTTTCTGCTCGACGATCGGTGTGTCGGTGAGCGCACTGCCTTGCACGTGGGGCATGACTTCCAAAGCGAATTCTCGTAACGCCGTGTTGATATCGCCATAGCCCACCAAGAGCACATATTCGATCCCGCCCGCCTGCAATCGCTTTAGTTTCTCGATGATTTCAGCGGGCGTACCGAGGAGCGCGGCATCGTCGCCGGCAATGTTGGGGTCGGCGTACGACCCGGGAACTTTCGGTTTGAGAGGGCGTGCAATCGAGGCGATCGTTTTCAACACCTCTTTACGGGTCGTGAGCGCTTTGGCGCGTTCCTCGTCCGTGCGAACGATATGGAGCGCGCGGGTTACGCCCACCTGCATCGGCGAGTAGGGACGGCCGGCCGCGATACAGGCTTCGCGGTAGATGCGCACCTTTTCGATGATCTCATCGATGTCGGCAACCTGATCGAGAAGCAGGCTGTAGCCCTCGCGTGCGGCACGACGGATCGATTCCGCGCTGCCGGCACCCATCCAGAACGGCGGATGCGGGCGCTGCACCGGTTCAGGCTCGACCACCACGTCATGGAATTTCCAGCGCTTGCCTTGATGCGAGAAACGGTCAGGCGACGACCATGCCTTGCGGATGACTTCCATCGCCTCATCGAAGCGCTCGGTGGCCTCATCCATCGGGACGCAGAATCCGTCGAATTCGTTGTCGCGATAGCCCTTGCCAACGCCGAAATCGACGCGACCGCCCGACAATACGTCGAGCGTAGCGACCTGTTCGGCGATCAGCACCGGGTTGTGCCATGGCAGTACGACGACCGCGGTGCCTAACCGCAATCGGGTCGTGCATGCGGCCAGGTAGGACAATACGTTGAGCGAGGCGGACACCTGACCTTGCCCGGTGAAGTGATGCTCGACCATGAAGATGCTCTCGTACCCGAGCGTCTCGGCGCTCTTCACATAGTCGATAAAGGTGCGGTAGCCATGGCTATCCGCGGTTGCCGCGCCGCGTTGCACCTTGGCACCGCCAAACAATCCGAACTTCATACCGTCTCCATGCACAGGGCCATCGTGTGAGTGTCGCTCATCGGCGAGGCGGAGGAAAGCCCTTTGCGGGTGTCGTCGCGCGGGATTCCGGGCGACGTCCAACTTCCACTATCATCCGGGCACGGATTGATACCGCAGCCCATGGAATCAGGATGACCGCTCCCCAAAACTTGCCGGCGCCCGCCGAGACGTTCATCGCCACGATGACCGACGGGATTGAAATTCCTTGCCGTCGCTACAGTCCCGGAAAAGGTCCGTGCCTGGTGATATCCCACGGCAATGGCTTTGCCATCGACGGGTATCGCGTCTTCTGGGAACCGCTGCTAGATCGCTTCGAGGTCGTGTTGTTTGATATGCGCAATCACGGACGCAACGAGCCCTGCAGCGCCGACGGCCACCACTATCAGCAGCTCACACGTGACATCGGATCGGTCAATCGCGCGGTCAAAGGGGTGCTTCGACCGGGGCAGGCGATTGTCGGCGTGTTTCATTCAATGTCGGCGCGTGCCGCGATGAAGCACGCCGTGGAGGGCGGCTGGAGCTGGAACGCGATGATCCTGTTCGATCCACCCAACATGCCACCGCGCTCGCATCGCCTGTTCGAGGTGATGCGAACATTCGAGCTGAAGCTGATCGACTGGTCCTGCAATCGACCTGATCGCTTCGCGAGCGCCGAGGACATGATCAAGGGTTTTCGGGAAAGCCGGGCGGCGAGCCGATGGTTACCGCAGGCGATCGAGGACATGGGTCGTGCAGTGGTTCGTCCCGATGGCTCTGGCGGCTGGGCGCTTACATGCCGGCGTGAGCTGGAAGCGGCGATTTATCTTGGCGCGCTGACACTCGATCTGTGGCCTCCCGCGTCGGCGTACGGCGGCCCGGTCAAGCTCATCGGCGCTGATCCTGCGTTCAAGGGAAATCCGCCGACCGGAGTTGCCAATCAGGCGCTCGCCGCGGAACATGGTTATGACTACGAATCGATTCCCGAAGCGGGGCACTTGTTGCAGATCGAGCGGCCGGAAGAGTGCCGGCGCGCGATGCTGTCGTTTCTCGCGGCGAATGGAATTGTCTGAGGCAGCATCATGATCGAGCTTCGCAAGGCGCATGAACGAGGCAAGCGAATCACGGCTGGCTCCGCGCGCGGCGCAGGCGCTGAAGTGCTGCTTTTTGATCTACCGTGATGTTGGGCACCGTTGGTTCATCAGTCTGAACAAAACATCGAGGACGACCTCCATGCACGATCTTCTTCCCGTTGCAGAAAAAATCGGTGTGATCCTGATGGCGCGCAAGGAATCGATTGCCATCGCGGAGTCGTCCGCTGGCGGCCTCATTTCGGCGGCACTGCTCGCCGTGCCGGGCGCATCCGCGTACTTCCTGGGTGGGGCGGTCGTATACACACGCCAATCACGTAGTATCTTTCTTGCCATCCCCGATGCCGCGCTCGCTTCGATCCGACCATCGACGGAACCCTATGCGCTCCTCTTGGCGAAGACCGCGCAGCAGCGTTTCACCTCGGTGTGGAGCCTTGCCGAAACGGGTGCGACGGGCCCAACCGGCAACCGCTATGGCGATGCGGCCGGCCATGCGTGCATCGCGGTGGCCGGGCGCCATGAAGAGGCAATCACGATCGAGACGGGCAGTGGCGATCGCGTCGCGAACATGCGAGCGTTTGGGATCGCGGCGCTCGAATTGCTCCTTCGCAACCTGGAGAGACCAGCATGAGCATTGAAATGATGCGCGCGACCCCCACCGAACCGGCTGTTCGGGAAGAAATCCCGACCCTCGACATTGGTCCCTATCTACAGGGCAATGCCGCCGCGCTGGAGGATCTGGCAAAACAACTGGCCCGCATTCAGCAAGAAATCGGCTTCTACTTCATCGTCAATCACGGCGTTAGGCGCGAGCTGATTGCAAAGGCCTATGAACAGTTGCGTTGCTTCTATGCATTGCCTTTGGATGAGAAGCTGAAGCTTCGCGTCAATGCGAAGTCATCGGGCTACGTGCCGGCGAAATCGACGGTATATGTGACGTCGAACGTCAATCAGAATACCAAGCCGGATCTGAACGAATGTCTGCTCATGATGCGCGAGCGGCCGGCCGATCACGCGTCGATTGTCGCGGGGCGGCGATTCGTCGGCCCCAACCAGTGGCCCGATGAAGCGTTGGTGCCGGGATTTCGCGCGACGATGCTCGAGTACTACGCGGCGATGGAGGCGCTTGGCTACAAGTTGCTGCCGCTCTACGCTCGCGCGCTTGGCCTGCCGAAGGACTACTTCGCGCCGTATTTTACCGATCCGACCTGGACAACACGCAATCAATACTATCCACCGGCAGAGGCCGAGGAGAATCAGTTCGGCATCTCACCGCATCGCGACCATGGATTTCTGACCTTGCTTCCGCTCTCCGATGAACCGGGACTGGAGATTCGCGCACCTTCGGGGCAGTGGCTGCCTGCCCGCGTCGAGGGGAACGGGATCATCGTCAATACAGGGGAATTTCTGAATCGCTGGACGAACGGGCGCTTCATTGCGACACCGCATCGGGTGGTTCCACCGAAGCGCGATCGCTATTCGATCGCCTTCTTTTTCAACCCGACGTGGGACACTTTGTCCGAGGCGTTGCCGACGTGCGTCGGCCCGGGTAACCCCGCGCAATTCGAGCCGATGCAATTCCTCGACTATCTCTGCTGGTATGTCGACAAGAATTATTCGCGCTCCGGTGGCGGGCAGCAGGAGATCGCCAACGGGGCGTAGGCAACGACCCGCTAGCTGCGCGCTCTACTTGTACTTGCGTTTCATGATTTCAGCGAGCGGAACGCCCTTGTCGATATCCGACTTGCGTTGACTGTCGCCCGCGTCAATGCCGCGGGCGACCTCAAGGACCGCACGTGCTTGCGAAAACGGAACGAAACAGATTCCCGCGTCGTCGGCGCAGACCAGATCGCCCGGACTGACCGCAACACCTGCAATCGTCACCGTCCCATTGATCTCGACGGTGCGGGTGCGCCACTTGCCGGTGATGGGGGTGAAGCCGCGAACCCATACCGGCCATCCCATTGCGCGATATTGATCGGGATCCCGTACCGAGGCATCGACGACAGCGCCAGAAAATCCTTGCCGCTTGGCGATTGTCGCCGACATGCCGCCCATGTTCGAGCAACCGACGATGCCTTGAAGAACCAGTACATCGCCCCGTTCGACAAGGTTGTGCGCTTCGCTTTCACCTTGACCACTGACCCGATCCAGCGCCGCTTTATGGATCTGCGACGTATGGGCGACATTGCGGACGGTAAGGGCGGGTCCAACGATGCGTTGCCCGGGATTGACCGGCGGCAAATCGGAAGCAGTGACCACGCCCACGATTCCAAGTTCATCCATTGCATCGGACAGCGTTCCGGTAAGATCGACGAGCGCATTGAAGCCTTCGATGATTTCGCCGGGTAGCCGCGGCAAATCCAGCAGGCGAATCGCGTCGCGTGGTAATTTTCCGAGCGTGGTCTTGGGCATTGGCATTTCCTGGGTTGGACAATTTTCTGCCCGTATTTTGACATGGTCGAGCACTCGCCTTTCAATGCCGATCGATGAAGCCCCCCTAAGGGTTGACTCGGATCAGATTCGCTTCGCGTGGTAAAAGGCGGAGCGCGTCGTTTGTCGCAAAGTTTTCTTGGAGGATGGGAATCATGATCAATATTCGAATGGCGTTACTTCGAATGGCCCCACGCTTACCCTCGCTGGCGGGGCTCGTGGCCGGTACCTTCGTGATGGCGATCATCGCTGCCGCGACCAGTGTCGAGGCGCAGCAGCCTGTGCGGATCGGGCTGATCCTCTCGCTATCGGGTCAATTCGCCGATGCCGGGATTCAGCTCGATAACGGCATCAAGACCTACATGAAGCAACATGGCGATGTCGTCGCCGGGCGCAAGATCGAGCTCATCCGAAAAGATACCGGGGGCGTGGCGCCTGACGTAGCGAAGCGTCTGGCACAGGAGCTTGTCGTGCGCGACAAGGTGGACATGCTTGCCGGGTTCGTCTTGACGCCGAATGCACTCGCGGCGGCGGATGTGTCGGCGGAGGCGAAGAAATTCATGGTGGTCATGAACGCGGCGACGTCCATCATCACTACGAAGTCGCCCTACATGATCCGCACATCGGTAACCTTGCCGCAGATCGCCGAGACGTTCGGTACCTGGGCGGTGAAAAGCGGCGTCAAGAAAACCTATTCGATGGTGACGGACTACGGCCCTGGTCACGATTTCGAGGCGGGCTTCCACCGTGCGTTCAAGGAGGCGGGCGGGGACGTGATCGGTTCCGTTCGATTCCCCGTCGCCAATCCGGACTTCTCCGCGTTCATCCAGCGTGCCAAGGATCTCAATCCGGAATCGATCGTGATCTTCGTTCCGGGCGGATCGCAACCGGCCGCGTTAGGCAAAGCGTTTGCGGAGCGCGGCATGGATCCCGGCAAGGTGAAGATCCTGGGCTCCGGAGAAACCACCGCCGAGCAGGCCCTGAAGAGTATGGGGGATGTGGGAATCGGCATCATCACCGCGTGGCACTACGACTATATGAGCGACCATCCGCTCAACAAGGAGTTCGTGAAGGTCTTCAACGAGATGCACAAACGCAATCCCGATTTCTTCTCGATCGGTGGGTATGACGGCATGCATGCGATCTATGAAGCCTTGAAAAAAACCGGCGGGAAGACCGATGGCGACGCGTTGATCGCGGCGGCAAAAGGTCTCAAATGGGAAAGCCCGCGCGGGCCGATGTCGATCGACCCGGAAACGCGCGATGTCGTGCAGAACATCTATATCCGGCGGGTGCAGAAGGTCGGCAATGAACTCGTCAATGTGCCGTTCGACAAGATCGAGAACGTCAAGGATCCGGTCAAGGCGCGCATGAAATAACGACATCCCTTCGCGTCATTCCAACGGGGCGAGGAGAGTAAGGCGTCAATGCTCGCGTCGCTTTTCGGGGTCCTGTTCGACGGATTTGCCTACGGGATGCTGCTGTTCCTGCTGTCGGTCGGGCTGTCGGTGACGCTTGGGATGATGAACTTCGTCAATCTCGCGCACTGCAGCTTCGCGATGGTGGGCGGCTATGTCACCGTCACGCTGGTCAACAGCCTGGACTGGCCATTTCTCGCGACCTTGCCGATGGCGTTTCTTGCCGCCGCGATCGTGAGCGTGCTCCTCGAACGTCTTCTGTTTCATCGACTCTATCGCGCGTCCGATCTCGACCAGTGTTTGCTCACGATTGGTGTCGTATTCGTTTCGGTGGCGGTCGCGGCGTATTTCTACGGCACCATCCAGCAACCGGTTCAAACACCGTCCTATCTGCGGGGCACGGTAAGCATCCTCGGCATGACGTTGGGTGCCTACCGTTTGTTCCTGATCGGCGTCGCGCTCGTCGTGACATTCGTGTTGGTTGCAGCACTCGAGTACACGCGCTTCGGCGCACAGGTCAGAGCGGCGGTTGACAACCAGCGTATGGCGCGAGGCCTTGGCATCGATGTCGATCGAGCCTTCGCGATCACGTTCGCATTGGGGGGCGGACTGGCCGGCCTGGGTGGCGCGCTTGCCATCGAAATAATCGGATTGGATCCGTCGTTCGGATTTACCTATTTGATCTATGTTCTTATCGTCGTTGCCGTCGGCGGGCTCGGTTCGATCGGTGGGTCCTTTGCCGCGGCGACCGTGATCGGTATCAGCGACATGGCGGGAAAGTATTATTTTCCAGGGCTCGGCGCGTTCGTCATCTATCTGGTCATGGTCGTCATCCTGATGTGGCGGCCGCTCGGTCTGTTCGGACGGCGTTGATTCCTCATGATGCAATCCGTTCCCGTCACAGCCAGTCCGCATGAGGTTCTAGCGGCCCGATTCGCCTGGAAGCCACTGGAGATCGCTTTCTGGTTTTTTCTGCTGTTGCCCTTCGTGCTAACGCCTTCATATTTGTCGCTTGCGAGCCAGATCGCGATCACCGCGCTCTTCGCGGTTTCGCTCGATCTGATCCTCGGCTACGCGGGGATCGTTTCAATGGGTCACGCCGCATTCTTCGGCCTGGGCGCGTATACGGCCGGACTCCTCGCGAAGTTCGGTTGGGGCGAGCCACTGTCAGGACTCGTGATGTCCGCCGCGTTGGCCGCACTGGTCGGTTACGCGATGAGTTTCATCATCGCGCGATTTCGCCATCTGGCATTGATCATGATTACGCTTGGCCTGGGGTTGCTGTTGCACGAAGCCGCCAACAGTGCGAGCTGGTTGACGGGCGGCGCGGACGGCTTGCAAGGCGTAAGAATGCGACCGCTCTTCGAGACATTCAAGTTCGATCTCTATGGGCGGACCGCCTATGCGTATTCGTTGGTCATTCTGTTCCTGATGTTTCTCGTCGCGCGTCGATTGATCCACTCGCCATTTGGATTGGCGCTGCGGGGGATTCGCGAGAATTGGACGCGCATGCCGGCGATCGGCGCCGACCGGCAGGCGCATATCCGGAAGATCTACACCATCGCGGCCGCAATCGCGGGGGTGGCCGGCGCCTTGCTCGCGCAGACCACCGAGACGGTATCGCTCGAGGTCTTGTCGTTTCAACGATCGGCGGACGTGCTCGTGATCCTGATTCTTGGCGGAGCCGGCCGGCTCTATGGGGGGATCGTCGGTGCGATCATCTATATGGTGGCGCGCGATCAGTTTTCCGGCGTCAATCCACAGTATTGGTATTTTTGGATCGGCTTGCTCCTGATTGCCGTGGTGATGCTTCTTCCCAACGGCATCCTCGGCGGGTTGTCGCGCATTGCCTCGCGCTGGCGGGGGAGATGGTGGTGAGCACACCGCTTGCGCTTTCTACCGAAGGCTTGCAGAAGAGCTTTGGTTCGTTGGTCGTCGCGCAGGATATCGGGCTCAAAGTCCCACAGGGTGCGCGCTATGCATTGATCGGGCCGAACGGTGCGGGGAAGACGACCTTGATCAATCTTCTGACGGGAATGCTGCGACCGGACGCGGGCCGCATCATGCTTGAGTCTGCTGACATCACCGCACTGGCTCCAGAGATGCGCGTGAAACGAGGCTTGGTCCGCACGTTTCAGATCAACTCGCTCTTCCCGCAACTGAGTGCGCTCGAATGCGTCGGGCTTGTGGTGCTCGAGCGAAATGGCGCAACCGGCATATGGTGGCGACGGCTTCCAGCTTATCGCGATGCGATCGATGAAGCGTATCGAATTCTCGACTCACTCGGACTCGGCCATCAATGTCATCGTGCCACGCTCGAGCTGCCGTATGGACAGCAACGCCTCGTGGAAATCGCGCTAGCGCTTGCCACAAGGCCGCGGGTGCTGCTCCTTGATGAGCCCGCCGCCGGTGTTCCGAAGGAGGAAAGTGCAGGGCTTTTCACAGCGATCGCCGGACTTTCGGACACCTTGACCGTCCTCTTTATCGAGCATGATATGGACGTCGTCTTTCGATTCGCAAGTCGGATCATTGTGATGGTCAGCGGCCGCATTCTGGTCGAAGGAAATCCCGCCGAGATTGCGGAAGATCCTCGTGTTCGCGAGGTCTATCTGGGCGAGGCGCATCGTGGCTGAGACATTGCTGTCTTTGCGTGGCGTGCGCGCGGGCTACGGTGAAGCGGTCGTGCTCGATGACTTCTCCCTTGACGTCATGGAGCAAGGCAGCCTTGGCGTGCTTGGCCGTAACGGCGTCGGCAAATCCACGGTGCTACTCACGATCATGGGCTACACGCGCGTCACGCGAGGTGCGATCCTTTGGCGTGGTGAGGACATTACCGGCATGTCGTCACATCGGCGCGCCCGACTTGGGTTCGGTTGGGTTGCGCAAGAGCGCGAAATTTTTCCATCGCTGACGGTTGAAGAGAATCTGACGGTTGCGGCGCGGTCTGGTCGCTGGAATCTCGCCCTTGCGTACGAGCTGTTCCCGCGTCTGGCGGAGCGGCGGATGAACATGGGGAACCAGCTCTCCGGCGGTGAGCAGCAGATGTTGGCGATTGCCCGCGCACTGATGACGAATCCATCTCTTTTGCTGTTGGACGAGCCGCTCGAGGGACTGGCGCCCATCATCGTGGAGGAGCTGGCGCGGGCGATCAAGCGCATGGTAGCCGAGCAGGGCGTAGCGATGATCCTCGTCGAGCAGCACGCAAACGTAGCGTTGTCGCTCACGCAGAACGCGGTCGTTGTTGAACGGGGAAAAGTCATACACCGGGGCTCATCGGCCGAACTGCTGGGCGATCCCGACGGGCTTCGGCGGCTGATCGGCGTTCAGGCCGCGGGTCGTCAATAGGAAACGCGAGTGAGTCGGACCCACATTGTCGTGCGAGGTCTTTCGCGCGCAAAGTAGGAAGCCCGTGAAGATTTGGCTGCGGAAGCATGGGTAAATTTCGACCCGGATGAAGATCATGGGTGAGTCGCGCAGACAAATAAAAACGGCTCCCGAGGGAGCCGTTTTTCGATGCCTTAGATTAGTTTGCTATACGGATTGTGCATCGCCGGTAACACGACGGCGGGTGCCAACGAACCCAGCAGCTAACAACATCGCGCCGAGAAGACCAAGCGTTCCGGGCTCCGGGACTCGGAGCGTTCCGTCCGCGCTGGAGGTTCCTCTTTGCGTGTGGTTGAGTGTAGTAGCCAGCGTCAGCGCATAGGGTGCGTCCGGTACGAGAGAATAGACGCTACTCCCGCCAGAAAAGTCGGCGCCCGAAAGACCACTACTACCATATAGAAGGGTCGAAGCAGGGCCGGTGGTTCCAAACAAAGTGTTGGCAGTATCGACGTAGGTGCTGAACGATACGGTCCCGCCAGGATTGTTCGCGCCACCTACACCGCTCAAGAAATGCGTCAATGCGCCGGTCCCCACAAAGCCGTTGTCGGAAAACGATATGACGAGGGAGCCCGCGCCTGTGCTATATCCGGACGCTGTGAGATGGATCTCGGGGACCTGTGTGGGAACGTCAAGGGCATTTGAGGTACCGAACGCGATCGATCCGGTCCAAATTCCAAGAGTTCCTGCCCACCCGACTAAACCTGTTGTTGAACTGAAGAGATCGAGCAAACTTCCGTCAGATATCGTTAGGTCGACTCCCACACCATTGCCGAGATCATCGATCCTGATCTCGGCGCTGCTGGCGGTCATTGCCCCACACGCGAGAACTGTCGCGCCAATGAATCGCTGAATCTTCTTGAACTTACTCATCTTTGGATCTCCACGTTAGGCAGCTCTTGCATCTGATGAATTCGGGCGGGTCGCCGATCGATGCTGTACGGGACTCCCTAGAGCAGAAGCCGTGCCACCTGTGGAAACGCTAATGAAGTCAACGGTTGGTCGAGTACACCGAAGAAGTGGAACGGGCATTTTCTCGGAGTTGTAAAGCCGTTCGACATGATCGTAACCCTCGACCACGCGATGCCGTGTGCGTCGTCGGCCAAGCGATCCAAAAGCGTGAACGAAGCCACACCAGTTAATCCGGCGCCCGAATATCTGCGTCCAATCGCCATGGGGGTAACAGGCGGGCCATGGAGAACCCTGCATGGGAACCTCTTGCCGAGGGATCTTGTAAGATCTTTCGACCGATCGCACCGATTGATCAAGCGGCGGCTCAACGAAATGGGGATTGCGATTGTGCGTTGTTCACCATCACGAGATGTTTCGCCAATGGTTTTCCACGATCCAACCACGTTTTGGTCCGCACCCTGAACGATCGTCGTCACAAGAAAGCGCCAGCCGATGCAAACCCTTCGATTCGATAACAGCTTTGTCCGCCGACTCCCCGCCGATCCGGAAATCGGCGCGCGGCGCCGGCAAGTGCAGGGGGCGCTTTATTCCCGGGTGAATCCGACCAGCGTCGTCGCCCCTCGGTTGATTTCCTATTCTCGGGAAGTCGCCGAATTGCTTGGGATCTCTGAGACCGACGTGACATCCCCGTCATTTGCGACGGTATTCGGTGGTAATACCCTTGCAGACGGTATGCAGCCCTATGCAGCCAACTATGGCGGTCACCAATTTGGGAATTGGGCTGGCCAACTCGGTGACGGTCGCGCCATCACGCTCGGCGAGTCGATCAACGCACGCGGCGAGCGTTGGGAGCTTCAGCTTAAGGGGGCAGGCCCGACGCCCTATTCGCGAACCGCGGATGGGCGGGCGGTACTGCGTTCCTCAATACGCGAGTTTCTGTGCAGCGAAGCGATGCATCATCTCGGCGTGCCGACCACGCGCGCGTTGAGCCTTGTGGCAACCGGCGAGCAGGTTGTTCGCGACATGTTTTACGACGGGCGGCCAAAGCCCGAACCAGGCGCCATCGTATGTCGCGTTGCACCGTCCTTCATTCGATTCGGAAACTTCGAACTCCCCGCATCGCGAGGCGACGTTTCGTTGCTCACGCAGCTCGTAGACTTCACGATCGCGCGGGATTTTCCGGGTCTTGCATTGCCGATCGATGCCGATCAAAGCGAAACTGCAAGGGAACGCCAGCGCGCCGATTGGTTCACCGAGGTCTGTGAACGTACCGCGCGAATGGTCGCCCATTGGATGCGGGTGGGGTTCGTGCATGGCGTGATGAATACCGACAATATGTCGATCCTCGGTCTCACGATCGACTACGGACCCTATGGTTGGGTAGACAATTTCGATCTCGATTGGACGCCGAACACCACCGACGCGCAACATCGACGATATCGCTTCGGACAGCAACCGCAGATCGCCTACTGGAATCTGACGCGTCTCGCCGGCGCGTTGATGCCGGTGTTTTCGTCGGAAGAACCACTTCAAGCGGGACTTGATCGCTACATCGCAACATTCGACGCTGAGAATCGCGCGAACACCGCCCGCAAGCTTGGGTTGGCGCACTGCACCGGCGACGATGTCGAACTCATGCATGCGCTCTACGGATTGCTGCAGTCTGCCGAAGTGGATATGACACATTTCTTTCGCGCTTTATCGGGCGTGAATCCTGACGCACCGAACCTAGCGCTGTTCACCCATGCGTTCTACGACGAAGAAAAATTGCGCGCTGGCGAATCGTCATTCAACAACTGGCTTCTCCGGTACGCCGCCAGGATTCGTGCGGACGCCATGTCGCCTGCCGAACGCACGGCGCGAATGCGCGCCGCGAATCCTCGTTATGTCCTTCGCAACTATCTTGCCCAGCTTGTCATCGATCGCGCCGAGCAGGGCGATGATTCAGGTGTTCATGAATTGCTGGACGTGCTACGCCGGCCCTATGACGACCAGCCCGGACGCGAAAAATTTGCGGAGCGCCGGCCGGACTGGGCGCGCGAGCGGGCAGGGTGCTCGATGCTATCGTGTAGCTCTTGAGCCGGATTTCGAAAGAACGAAGCGCCAGGAAATACGATGACGATTGGTCGATACCGTGGTAACCCGGCTGCGATCCGCGCACTTGTTCAGGATGACCAGGTGCATCGCGACGTGTACATCGATCCCGAGCTCTTTACGCTCGAAATGAGCGAGCTTTGGGCCAATACCTGGATCTATGTCGGCCATACGAGCCAGGTGCCCAATGTCGGTGATTTCTACACAACGAATATCGCCTCGCAACCGGTGGTGATGGTTCGGCATGAAGATGCTTCGATATGGGTGCTTTTCAATCGATGCGCCCATAAAGGCACGAAGATCGTGACCGATACGGCCGGCAATGTCGGATCGTTCTTTCGTTGCCCGTATCACGCCTGGTCCTACAAAACCGACGGAAGTTTGCTGGCGATTCCACGCAAGGCGGGCTACGACGGCACCCGCATGGCTCAATGTCCTGCCGGCTTGGGAATGGGGGCGGTGAAGAATGTCGAGACGTATCGCGGCTTCGTGTTCGCGCGGCTTTCGGCTGCGGGCCCGGGATTTCGCGAGTACTTTGGCGAATCGCTCTCCTCGATCGACTATATGGCCGACCGGTCACCCGAGGGTGAGCTCGAAATCGCCGGCGGCTGCCTCCGCTACCTGCACAACTGCAACTGGAAAATGTATGTTGAGAACCTGAATGACGCGATGCACCCGATGATCGCGCACGAGTCGTCGGCCGGAACGGCGAAGAAGCTGTGGGAAGGCAAGCCCGACGACATGCCGAAGCCGATGGCGATCGAACAGTTCGTACCGTTCGTATCGGGCTACGAATTCTTCGACAAGATGGGCGTGCGGGTTTTTGACAACGGTCATAGCTACAGCGGCGTAAATTTCTCGATTCATTCGGCATACGCGGCGATGCCGGACTATGAGCGATCGATTGTCGAACGCTACGGTGAAGCGAAGGCACACGATATCCTTTCGACCTCCCGGCACAACACGGTCTACTACCCGAGCCTGACGATCAAAGGCGCCATTCAGTCGATTCGTGTGGCACGCCCGATGGCTGCCGACAAGACACTGATCGAGTCGTGGTCGTTCCGACTCAAGGGGGCGCCTGACGCCCTGCTTCAACGAACGATCGTGTATACGCGCCTGATCAATTCCCCCATGTCTGTGGTCGGTCATGATGATCTCCATGCATATCGCTCGATTCAGGAGGGCCTCATTGCGAACGACAACGAATGGGTCAGCCTGCATCGCGAATTCGATGCGAGCGAGATCGGCGCAACGGATCTTGCGGTAAGCGGGTTGTCCGAAATTTCGATGCGAAATCAGTTTCGCGCCTGGTCGAAGTTTATGACGTTGAACATGGCGGAAGGAGTCTGATTTTGGTGCTCGCCAGGCCCACCGAGCAGGATCTCGTGCGTCTGGTGTACCGCGAAGCGCGACTCATCGACGAGAAGCGGTTCGATGAATGGTATGAGCTCTTTTCGGACGACGCGTATTATTGGGTGCCGCTCACGCCCGATCAGCCCGATGGCCTCAACCATACGTCGCTTGCGTGGGAGGACAAGCTGCTTCTCAAGTTGCGCATCGAACGGCTGAAGAACCCGCGTTCGCATTCACAGCATCCCGTCAGCCGCTGCATCCATGTGCTGCAGCAACCGGACATCGAAGTGGCCGATGCGGCGAGCGGCCGTTGGGTCACGCGCACGCAGTTCATGTATCTCGAGAGCCGCGGGGATGATCAGCAGACCTACGGCGGCCATGTCCTCCACACCTTTGTCTGGAGCGAAGGCGCGCTGCGCATCCTGTTGAAGCGGGTCAACCTGATCAACTGCGATGCGGCGCTCCCATCTATCCAGATGTTTCTCTGAGGATGCCAATGACGACAACGCCCGTCGCGATGGTTACCGGTGGAAGTGCCGGTATCGGCAAGGCCATCTGTGAGCATCTGCTGCGTCAGGACTACGCGGTCATCTCACTCGACCGGCAACCGGCTCGGATCAACCACACGAAATTCTCCTCGGTCACGATCGATCTTTTCGATGCCAAAGCAACTGCCGCCGTAGTTGGGGAGGTATGCGCGAAGCACGCGGTGACCACGATCGTTCACAACGCCGGCGTCATTCGGGCCGCGCTCCTCCCGGATGTGAAGCTGGACGATGTGAATGCCTTGATGACTCTCCATGTGGCGACCGCCATTACGCTTGTGCAGGCGGCATTGCCGGCGATGAAAGCCGCGGGATTCGGCCGTGTGGTGATGGTCTCATCGCGCGCGGCACTTGGTCTTGCGACCCGCACCGCGTATTCGGCGTCGAAGGCGGGCATGATCGGCATGGCGCGTACCTGGGCACTCGAGCTTGGTCCGTTCGGCATTACCGTCAATGTCGTCGCGCCCGGACCGATCCTCACCGACATGTTCTACGATCTCATTCCCGCGGACAGTCCGAAAATAAACGAAATCGCCCGGAATATTCCGGTCAAGCGCATCGGCGCGCCGGACGATGTTGCGCGGGCCGTCATGTTCCTCGCCGCACCCCTGAGCGGATTCGTCACGGGACAGGTGCTATACGTGTGCGGCGGGACCAGCATCGGCAGCATCACATTTTGATGCGCCAATCAGATCGCCGCGAGGATCAGTCAACAGCACGAGCGTTTGGCATGGCGTCGATCCGAAGCAGTTCGCCGCTCATCCGCCGCCTGGCACGCTCGCGCATCGTCTGGCCATCGAATTTACCGAGCTTGGTCCGGATTTTCTGCGGGGCAGAATGCCGGTCGATGGTCGAACGCGACAGAATTACGGGATCTTGCATGGTGGGGCGTCTGTGTCCCTGGCGGAAACGCTGACTATTGAACTTTGATTTTCGCGCTCGCGACAACGCGTTCGATCTGAGCACGCAAGGTCGCGATCGTGGCATCCAGTTCTGCGGGCGTGGATCCTGCTGGTTCAACACCCATCGCGGCGAACCGATCGCGGACCTCCTGGAACGCGAGAATACGATTGACGTCGGTGTTCAAACGCGCGATCACGTCCCTTGGCGTGCCGGCAGGGGCAAACATTGCCGCGCGGACCGCTGCATCAAAACCTGGCACGCCGGCTTCCGCGATCGTCGGCCAGTCCGGGGCGAGAGCGGATCGCGCCGCGGTGGTGACTGCGAGTGCCTTGGCCGTCCCGCCTTTAACAAGGGGTAGCGCCTGGACGAGGGATACAACGCCGAACGGAACGTCGCCGCTGAGAATCGCCGTCGCGGCGGCCGGACCGCCTTTGTATGGAATGTGGAACAGCTTCATGCCGGTTTCGGCGGCCAACCACTCGGCGGCGATGTGGTTCGACGTCGCAAGTCCGGGCGACGAGAACGCGATCTCGCCCGGGCGCGCCTTCGCCGCTTCGATAAGTTCCTTGACCGTGTTGAACGGCGCCTTGTTATTCGCCACCAGCACCATTGGATTGATGGTCGTAAGGGCCACCGACGCGAAGCTTGTGAGTGGGTCGTACGGGAGTTTGGCGAAGACCACTGGATTGATGGTCACGACATTCAAGGACACCATGAGCAAGGTGTAGCCATCCGGGCTTGCCCGCGATACCAGCTCCGTGCCGATGATCTCACCGGCGCCCGGGCGATTGTCGATCGTGACCGGCTGTTGCCATGCCGCGGACAATTTCTCGCCGATCACGCGCGCGGCCGTATCGATCGGACCGCCCGGCGCTGAAGAGACGACGATGCGCACCGCCTTCGATGGATAGGGTTGCGCGTGCGCCGCGAAGGGCAGCAATCCGACCCATACGCCGGCCAGCAGTCTGCAAAGGACGTTCAAATCTCTTTCCTTCTGGAACGTATTCGTGATGGTGGGTTGCCGAGGCGGCTTTTCAAAGTTTTGAGATTTCCCGCGTGCCTTCCGCGAACATTTCTTCGGGCGTGAGCCGGCGCTGCGAAAGTCCTTGCTCATACGAATAGCGTGTCATCGCCTCGAGCGCTTCGCGATTGGCCTCGACACCGTAGGCCCAATAGTCCTCGGCGAGCAGTGCTTCGGCAGCGAGGACTTCCTGATAGACCCAAGGCAGCGTAACGAAGTTGACCCCGGCATCTTTCAACGCGTTGATCGCGATGTTTTTGGCTTCGATGAACGCCTTGTAGAGGCTCACCGGTAACCAGGGATTCGCCTCGGCCAGCGTCCGGCGAATGCCGATGAAGTGCATGATCGGGAAGATTCTCGTCTTCCGAAAATAGGCTGTTTCGACTTCGCGAAAATTCTCGAACAGGCGAACGACGGTTGGATGCTTTCGATAGCAGCTCGGCACGCGCGCCGAGATCACCGCATCGAGCTCACCCGCGGCAAGCATGGCCGATAGCGTTTGCGCCGGTCCGATCGGTGTGATCGATACGCTCTTGTCCACGGTGAGGCGTGCACGTTCACGCCGCCCCGGCTCTTCCTGTCCGCCGGTGAACCACTGGATGTCGCGCGGACGCACGCCGTACTCGTCCTCGAGGATGCCGCGCGCCCAGAGGCACGCGGTCATTTGGTATTCGGGCATGCCGATGCGCTTGCCGATCAGGTCTCGCGGTGAATGGATGCCCCGATCATTGCGAATGTAGATGGCCGAGTGACGGAAATATTTCGATACGAACGCCGGAATCGCGATATAGGGACACTCGTTGCGCGCGGCGGTCATCATATAAGTGCTGCAGGAGAGTTCGGTGACATCGAACTCCGCGCCATTCCAGGCGCGATGAAATGCCTCTTCGGCGGACAATGGAACGCAGTTGACCTCGCATCCTTCTATGCGCACGCGACCATCGAAAATCGCTTGGACACGATCGTAGCGTTCGCAGGCAAGGCTGATTCGGAGGGACATGCGATCGATCCTCGTTGCTGGACGGGCGCTACTCCACCTTCACGCCGGTCTTGCGAATGACATCCACCCACATCTTCGATTCCGCCGCCATTTCTTTCGCAAGCTGCTGCGGCGCATTGCCGACGATGATGAACCCGGTGCTCTCGAGCTGCTTCTTGATATCGGGTTGCTGCAACGTGAGTTGAATATCGCGGGCGATTTTCTCCACCAGCGGTGCGGGGGTAGCCGCGGGCGCAAACACGCCGAACCAGATCGAGGCGTCGTATCCCGGTACGCCGGCTTCGACCATGGTCGGAATATTCGGCGCCTGCAGCGATCGTGCTGCGGTGGATACCGCGAGTGCTTTGAGGGTGCCCGCGTTCACATGCGCGAGGGCGGATAGCATCGCATCGAAATGGAAATGGATCTGATCGCCGATCAGGGCGGCAACCGACGGTGCACTGCCGCGGAAAGGAATGTGCAGCGCGTCGAAGCCGGCGAGCGTCTTGAACAGTTCCGAGCAAAGCTGCAGCGTCGTCGCATTGCCGGGTGACCCGAAGCTCAACTTGCCGGGATTCGCCTTGCCGTATGCGACGAGGTCCGCGACGGTATTGAATGGACTCTTCGGATTGACCACGAGAAGCGCGGGCGCAAAGCCGATTTTCGTGATCGGTGCGAAGTCGCGGATCGGATCGAATGGAAGTTTTTCCGAGACGATTGCCGTCACCAACAGCGCGCCCGTATTGATGAGAAGGGTGTGACCATCCGGGGCCGCTTTGGCGACGGCCTCGCTACCGATGTTGCCACCCGCGCCGGTCCGGTTCTCGATGACGATCGGTTTGCTCCAGGTGGGCGTCAGCCCCTTGGCTAGCATCCGCGCAACGATGTCGACCGGGCCACCCGGTGGATAGGGCGCGACGAGCGTAACCGGCTTCTGCGGGAAGCTCGGCTGCGCGAGGGCGGCGCCACTGAGGGCGACGCAAATAATTGCGAATGCGAAGAGCGGGCAGGCAAGCGTCATTGAAATTCGAAACAACCCGTATCGCATTCGTTTGCCTTCACATCGTGACCCACCCGATCCACGCGCCTTGCACATGGGCAAACCCGAAAGGAGAAAATTAGGTGCGTCGGTTGTCGATCTTGAGGAGTCGCCCGAACAGACGCCGCGTCCTAGTGGCACGCACAGCCCGTTCTGCAGCCGAATCCGCCCATGGTCTTGGAGCGACCGAGGTACGTCCCCGCGCTCGATCCCGACGACCCGACGCCGAATGACGACAAGCGACGCGTGACGGACTGTGCGGTGCATTTCGGACAGTCCGGCGTGACGGTGGCGCGCACGAACGCTTCGAAGTCGTGATCGCACTTCTCGCAGTGGAAATCGAACATGGGCATGGGGCGTGGCCTCGTCTGTGCGAACCCGGCAAGTTATGCCTGGGTTGGATGGTGCAGCGTACCAGAATGCAAGCAGGACGATCGCGCCGGCATCGCGTGCTCCGGTCGGGAAGCTTCCGCGCAATCTGCAACGGACTTGCCGGCGCAAGGTTCTCAGTCCGCGTCGCGTTCGATCAACGCCTGCGCGCATCGGCAGGGGTTCTCCGATTTGCTGCACTCCGCGAATGCTGATAACGTTGGCGAGGTTGGTCCCAACAAGGAGGAAGACATGAAGGTTTCGGCATTCGCGCAGGTTGCGTACCGCAAGTTTTCCGATGGCTTCGAGAAGAAGCACGACTCGTCCGTCACCACGCCTTGGTCTTTGGTTGATCCGGTCGAAGTGCGCGCGGCCTATCGTGACTACCTCGATGGTTTGATGCTCGCCGCCCGATCCGGATTCGATGGTCTGGTGTTCACCGAGCATGGCCAGGCGAGCTACGACATGATGGCCAATCCGAGCCTCGTCGCCTCGGCGCTTGCCTATGCCACCGAATCGGAAGGGCTCGACGTTGCGATCTATCCGGCCGGTCGCTCCCTGGGCAAATCGCGCGAGCCGCTTCGCGTCGCCGAGGAGTACGCGATGATCGACAATTTCTGCGGTGGGCGGCTGGTGGCGGGCTTTCCGGTCGGCCTCATGTACGACGCATCGATCAACAATGGCGTGCCGCCGATCGAGATCCGCGGGCGCTTCGATGAAAACCTTGCTCTCGTGTTGAAGGCATGGCGCGAGAATGACGCATTCACTTGGAATGGCAAGTTCTCGCAATTCGAGTGCGTGAACATCTGGCCGCGCCCGCAGCAACGTCCGCGCCCACCCGTTTGGCTCACCGGTACCGGCAATCCGGCTACGATGCAGGTCTCATTCGATGAGGACTTCGGCTTCAACTATTTGAGTTGGTTCGGTACCAAGATCACCGGGCCGCGCATCTTCGGCCGGTTTTGGGACATGGCGGACAAGCTTGGTCGACCGCAGAATCCGCACCAACTGGGCATCCTGCAGGTTGCCTGCGTGGCCGCGACGGATGCGGAAGCGGAACGCAAATACAAGTCGCATATCGAATATCTGTTCAATCGCGGACCCGGCGCGATCGCCGGCGAAAAGCTCGCGATCCCGGGCGGAATCGGATTGCAGGGCCTGCACGCCCTGATGCGCGACCCGAGTGACTTTGGCATCGCGCATGAGCTTCGCACCGTGTCTTTCGCGAAGCTGGTCGATGTTGGCGCCGTCATCATCGGCAGCGTCGCGACCGTTACCGAGCGCCTGACCGAATTGGCGAAGACGCATCGCATTGGTAATCTGCATCTGATGATGCAGTTCGGCTCGATGCCTCGTGAACTGGCGATGGAAAACATCGGCCTCTTCGGGAAAGAGGTCGTGCCCAAGCTGAAAGGTCTCTGGAAAGACGAGCCGCATCATTGGTGGCCGGAGCGCCTCGGTGGGCGCCCGCGTCAGGCGGTCGCGCAACCAGCCGCGCGCGCGGCGGGAGGTGCATGATGGCGGGCCAACTTGTCGAGACAACAGAGCGCGCCATCGATGTATGGGGTGGTCGCATCAAGTTGCGATTCAAGACTGCTGGAACCGGCGCACCGCTCGTGTATCTGCACCCGGCAGGAGGCCTGTTCTTCGATCCGTTTCTTGCCGCGCTCAGCAAACGCTACACCGTCTTTGCCCCCGAGGTGCCGGGAACGAGCGCGGGCGACGGCAATGCCATCCATCAGGTCGACGATCTGTGGGACCTCGTGCTTCTTTACGAGGAAGGGATTCGCAAACTTGGATTGAACGGCCCACCCATCCTCATCGGACAGTCATTCGGTGGCATGTTGGCGGCCGAGCTCGCATCGCATTTTCCATCGATGTTCAAGAAGATGGTGTTGCTCGACCCGATCGGCCTCCGGCGGGAAGGCCTCCCGATAACGAACTGGATGACGACACCGCCCCCTGCGCTGCCTGCGTTGCTGTTCAAGAATCCGGCGCATCCGGCCGCGCGAGCGATGTTCACGCCGCCTGCGGATCCGGAGCTGGCGGTGAACCTGACGGCGGCGCTCGTCTGGTCGCTCGGTTGTACCGGCAAGTTTGTCTGGCCGATCGCGGACAAAGGTCTGCGCAAGCGCTTGCATCGCGTCACGGCGCCCACCTTGGTCATCTGGGGCGAAGACGACGCGCTCATCTCCTCCGGGTATGCGAAGGAATTCGGCGACGCGATCACGGGGAGTCGCGTCGAGGTCATCCCGAACTGCGGGCACATTCCGCAGATGGAGCAAGGCGAGACCACATTGCAGTTGGTGAATGCGTTCTTGAATGCATAACAACACGAAGATCGATCAGGAGAAGGGTCTCACTATGATGATGCCGAAATTGCTGGTTGCCGTGGGCGTCGCGTTGGCGATTACGCCGATCGCCGTCAACGCCCAGGAAAAGATTCGCTTTGGCATGGCGATCTCGAAGACGGGCCAAAACACGCCGGGCGCGCAGGGTACGGTGACACCGACCTACCGGCTCTGGATCGGCGAGCTGCAGGCGGCCGGCGGTATCACGATCAAGAAGACTGGAAAGAAGGTGCCGATCGCGTTGATCGAGTATGACGATCGGAGCCAGTCAGGAGAGGTGGTCCGCCTGACCGAGCGAATGATCAACGAGGATAAAGTCGACTTCGTTCTTTCTCCATGGGGGACAGCTTTCAATCTCGCCGTCGCGCATTGGCAAGACCGCGAATTCAATGCCGTCTGGCCACAATCGTTGCCCGGGACGACGTCATTTCGAACCAATAAACCCGAATGGCCGTAGTGCGCGGGTGACGACGGTTCTCACCGTCCTGATGTAACCGGCATCCGATCACGTGATTCTCCTCGACGCCGTTCTTGGCGGGCTCATTCTGGGTGGCCTGTACGCGTTGATCGCGACCGGGCTCAATCTTCAGTACGGTGTCGCCCGGATCATGAATCTCTCATACGGCGAATTCGTCATTCTGGGTTCGTTCGTCGCGTACGGTTTTTCATCGCAACTCGAGATGTCGCCGCTTTGGGCGCTCGCTGTCATCGTGCCGCTTGGGTTCGTCGGAAGCTGGCTGATCTATCGTTACCTCATGTTGCCGCTGGTGCGGCGCGCACCGAATCTCGATGTACTGGAAGCCGACAGCATCCTCGCGACATTCGGATTGCTCTTCGTGATGCAGGGCACGTTCTTCGCGGTAATGGGCGGCAACATCTTCGGTTATTCCTATCTCGCATTTCCGCTCGAGATTTTCGGCAGCAGGATTGCCGCCAATCGAACCCTCGCATTTGTCGTCGCAACGGTGATGGCGCTCGTTCTATGGGCGCTGTTACGCTACACGCGAACGGGCACCGCGGTACGTGCGCTCGCGGTCGATCCGGTTTCGGCGGGACTGGTGGCCATCGATGTGCCACGCTTCGCCGCGCTCGCATTCGCCACGGGCGGCGCGTTGGTCGCGGCGGCCGGTGTGCTGGTGAGCATGTTCCTGAGCTTCACCGCCGCGGGCGGTGTGGTCTTCACGATGAAGGCGCTGATCGTTGTCATCATGGGTGGTGTGGGGAATGTCCTTGGCGGTTTCGTCGCGGCGATCCTGCTTGGGCTGGCCGAAAGCATGGGCGGATTCCTGATCGATCCCGGTCTTACGCTCGCCATCAACTTCCTGCTCTTCATCATCGTGCTCCTCTGGCGCCCCAAGGGACTTTTCGGTGCGCGCTGAACCGAGCGGCATTCGCGATGCGTTGATGCAGAAGCGACCGCTGATGGTGGCGATCGGCGCGCTCATGTTGCTCGCTATCGCCGCGCCGTTTTCGGTCAACAACTATGTGCTGTCGTTCTTCAACAATCTGCTTGGCTTCGTCGTCATGGCCACCGCGTGGATGTTGTTTTCCGGGACGACCCGATACATCTCGCTCGCCACCGCGGCGTTTTTCGGGCTCGGGGCGTACCTTGTCGCAGGCTTGGGCGAGCATCTGCCTTATCCGGTATTGATGCTCGTCGTCGCGTTCGGCGGATTTATCGTTGCCCTCGTCGTCGGCCTCTCGACCCTTCGCCTGTCCGGGGTGTACTTCACGATCTTTACCTTCGGATTAACCGAACTGGTACGGCAGATCGTGACCTGGTATCAGGTGAAGGTGATCGGATCGGTCGGCAGCTATATCTTCATCGAGTCGGAGGCGTCCGACATCTACTGGCGCATGCTCGCGCTCGCGATCGTGTTGTATTGCGTCGGGTACCTGCTCCTGAGAAGCCGCATCGGACTGGCGTTGCATGCAATTGGTGCCGATGAGACGGTGGCAAAGCACTCGGGGATCAACGTGACCGGCGTCAAGATCGGCGTGTTCGCGCTGTCCGCGGTGTTCATGACACTCACTGGCGCGATCATGGCGCCCCGGTGGACCTATATCGATCCACCGATTGCATTCAATGTCATCGCATCGTTCGAAGTGCTGATCATGGCGCTCCTTGGCGGCGTCGGCCGGCTTTGGGGGCCGATCATCGGCGTCGTGCCGATGCTGCTGGTCTCGGAGTTTCTGTCGACTCGCTTTCCCAACTACTTCACGATTCTGCTTGGGCTTGCGTTCATGGCGATCGTGTACTACATCCCGGGCGGAATCGTCGGCGTCCTGGAAACGTACTGGCGCAATCGTCGACCGTCTCGGCCGGCCGTATGAACAACGTACTTCTCGATGTCACGGACCTGTCGAAGACCTTCGGCGGCCTGAAGGCCGTTGACGCCTTGAGTTTTTCGGTGCAACCGGGTGAGACGCTCGGGTTGATCGGCCCGAACGGTTCTGGAAAAACCACGGTTCTCAACCTGCTCACTGCCGCGTTTCCTAGTGATTCGGGTCGCGTGATTTTCAAGGGCAACGCGATTGACGGCATGCCCGCATTTCGCGTCTGCCGCGCCGGGATCGCGCGAACATTTCAACTCGTCCGGCCACTCAAGGGAATGTCCGTGGCCGACAACGTGTTGATCGGCCGAATCTATGGCGCGGCGGCCGAACCCATCGCACCGGCACGCGCGAAGGTTCGCGAACTGCTCGCGTTGGTGGGCCTCGAAGGGCGCGCCGATATGCCTGTCGACGCGCTCACCTACATCGATCAGAAGCGCGTTGAACTTGCACGGGCACTGGCAGCAGAGCCGCAGTTGCTATTGCTCGATGAATGGCTTGCCGGCCTGAATCCCACCGAGCTTGAGGCGGGCATTTTGCTGGTGCGCTCGTTGAAGGACCGTGGCCTTGCGATCATTCTGGTCGAGCATGTCATGCATGCGGTGCGCAGTCTCTGCGATCGATGCATCGTGCTCTCGGCGGGTCGTTGTATCGCTGAAGGACCCCCTGGTGCCGTGCTTGCCGATGCGGAAGTGAAACGCGCCTACCTTGGAGACGAGAGTGCTTGAGGTCGCGTCACTTTCGGTTCTCTTCGGGCGTCATGAAGCATTGCATGATGTAAGGATTCGCGTCGCGACCGGCGAGACGGTTGTGATTCTCGGTGCCAACGGCGCCGGCAAAACTACCTTGCTGAAATCGATCGGTGGACTCGTGCGGCCGCTGTCCCAATTCAAAATGCGTTTGGATGGAACCGCGATCGAGGATCTGCCGGCGCACGCGCTCGTCGAAGCCGGTATCGCGCTGGTGCCCGAGGGCCGCGGCATTTTCGGTGAGCTCACCGTGCGTGAAAATCTTGGCCTCGGTGCGTTCGCCAAGCGTGCGCGCGGCAACGAAGCCAGGAATCGCATTCGGGTGCTTGGCCTTTTTCCGCGCCTCGCCGAGCGTCTTGAGCAGCGTGTACGCACGATGTCGGGTGGCGAGCAACAGATGGTCGCGATCGGGCGGGCACTGATGTCCGATCCGCGTGTACTGCTGCTCGATGAGCCCTCGCTTGGATTGAGTCCGCTGCTCACCAAGGAGTTGTTTCTTGCGCTTGCGCGCATTCGATCGGCCGACATCGCTGTCCTCTTGGTCGAGCAGAACGCCAATGAGGGTCTTGCAATCGCCGATCGCGGCTACGTCCTGGCCAATGGACGCATCGTGGCAGAGGGCGCCGCGGCGCAACTGCGCAACGATCCCGCGATCGCGAAAGCCTATCTCGGTGAGGTCAGCGCCTCGCCGGTATCGTCATCAAGGCGTTCCATGGATACGAATAGCAAGTCCGTTTCATATGCCCACACGGATGTCATCGCGCGTGCGCGCCAACTCGCCGGAGTGCTGCGAGAGCGCGCGGAGGAGACGAACCGGTTGCGCCGCGTGCCGGAGAATACGATCCAGGACCTATGGGATGCCAACCTCTGGTATCTCCTCAGGCCCCGCAAGTTCGGCGGACCGGAGCTGCGACCAAGCGCGATGTACGATGTCGCGGCTGAGCTTGGTCGAGGCGACGGGTCGGCGGCATGGGTGTTTGCCATCATGAGCATTCATGATCTGTTCCTCGCGTATTTCCCCGAACGGGCACAAGCGGAATATTGGGCCACACCGACGCTTTCGGCATCGAGTTTTGCACCGGGCGGGAAGGGGGTCGCCGCAAGCGGCGGTTTCCGACTATCCGGAAAATGGAGTTTCTGCAGCGGCATCGACAACGCCAAGTGGATGCTTCTTGCCGCGGTTGTCGGCATGGTGAGTACCGATCCGCCCATCCCCGATATTCGCTTCATGATGCTGCCCGTGTCCGATGTGCAGATCATCGACGACTGGCATGTGTTCGGATTGCGGGGTAGCGGCTCGAAAAGCGTTGCCGTGAACGACGTGTTCGTTCCGGACTACCGGATGATCAGCCTCGCCGATATCAGCAACGGAACTTCGCCTGGAAGCTTTATCCATGCATCGCCCCTCTACCGCGTGCCCGCATGGGCGGTATTCCCTTTTACGATCTCCTCGGCCGCGGCGGGTATCGCGCGCGGCGCGTTCGATGCGTTTGTCGGTGAGATGAAGGTTCGCGAGACCGCTTACGATCACGCGCCCATGTCGAAGAAGCCTGGCGTCCACATGCGCCTGGCCGAAGCCGGCGCCTTGATCGACGCGTCTTCGCTGCTCTATAACCGGTCGCTGCAAGAGACCATGGACAGGATCTTTGCGGGTGAGTCGTTGCCCGTGGAATTTCGCGTGCGCAATCGACGCGATCAGGGATTTTCGGTCCGGATGGCAAGGCAGGCGGCGGAACTGCTATTCAATGCCCAAGGTGGCAAGGGATTGCACGATTCGAATCCGGTGCAGCGCGCCTTTCGCGACCTGGAAGCGATGCAGGCGCATATTGTCGGCGGATGGGATATGCCGGCCCTCAACTACGGTTCGGTCACATTGGGCGGTCCGCCGACCGATCTGTTCTTTTGACCGTGGCGCGGATTCCGCGGGGAACCCGGTGGAAATCGCTACGCTGACGACAACGGTAGGGCGGCTAGACGACCGCCATCTTTCGTATATCGGCGATATTGACGATGTTCGATCTCGCATCAACGCCATTCGGAGTGAGGTGGCTGTCGACCCATTTGATGACGGGAAGGAATTCCTGTCGTTCTTGTGTGCTGGCGGCGGCGTCCAGTTCGAAAATGCCGCGTCCGGATTCCGCGGCAACGATGTAAGCGTCGGAATCCCGGACCCTGGAGAGAAGCGGCAGGCCTAATGACGTAAGGAAGCGTTCGAGTGGTTCGTACACCGGCATTGCGCTCCGCACCCGGTTGGCGACCACCCCGACTTTGATATTGCGCGTGCGGATCTTGCCAAGGACCAGCAGTTCTTTCAGGAAATTCGCGGTGGCGTGGATATCGATGGATGACGGCGCAACCGGTACGATCACCAATTCCGCTCTGGCCAGGAGTTCCTGCAAAAGGATTCCCTTGACGCCGCCTGGCGCGTCGACCAGGAGAAGGTCGGTATCGGACGGTACCCACATCTGCCGGCTGCGCACCGGCTGATCCGGCTGGCGCACCGCATTGGCGCCGTGAATGCGCGGCAGTTGCGCGGGCCGCATTTTCAGCCATTGCAGGCTCGAGCCCTGCTGGTCATAGTCCATGATGGCAACCTTGGCACCGGTGCTCGCGTAATAGCTGGCGAGATTCGTCGTTACGGTTGTCTTGCCGCAGCCGCCTTTCGAATTGATGACCAGAATGGTTCGCACGAATTAAAGCCCGCTAATAATGTCACGTGAACGTTACAGGACGAAATTGCCCATCAACAGATGTTGTCGGCGCTCCGAGCGTGATTTGTACTCGACCGCAGCGAATTTCCGCGTTTATCGGATCGAGGCGTGACGCATTGCTCGGAACCGCGAAGCCCGCTGGGTTTCGAGATCGAATTGGCCCCACGGGTCAGCGGGCGGCGAGCGGTTCGATCCTACCGGCTGTCCCGCCTCGCCGGGTCGTCCGCGATACGCCGCAGGGTCGCTGTCCATTAGTTGCGAGCCGCGGGAATATCAGCCTGGCATCGGGTAGTCGTCGGCATTCCTCACCCAGCCCGGCTTCTCGGAGAAATCGATCCGAGGCGGACTGAAAACATCGAAGAACCAGTTCGGGCCACCGCCGGTATATCTGGTCGTGTGGATCAGGTTGGCGGGGATGACGAGCAGCGCCGGGCTCTTGAATTCGGAATGCTCGTCGGGGCGCCAGGTCGACATGTCCGGTGTCCAGGGCGTGCGCAAGTGGTGGAACACCGTGCCCGACAACGAGAGCGAGCCCTGCTCGAAGTCCGCGTGCGAGTGGGGGCTCAGGCTTCGGGTATCGCGGGGAACCGTGATCGGTTCGAACGCATTGATCATGAGATTGGTGCTGCGGAACAGTCGGCCGAACGTTTTCGGTTCGAGGTATTTTTCGAGCGGGTAGTGGCGAAGCCTGAAGCCGCCCTTTGGCGCAGGCCAGGGTACTAGTGGTGTAATCTCCGGCGCTCCGTCGGCGTAGGTGGCGGCATTTGCCGATTGCGCGCATAGGTCGCTCGCGCGATTCGAGAAAATGCGGGCGATCGTTCCCCGTGATGTGGCCGTCACCACGCTGTCGCCTGGGGGCAGAATGAATAGCGCATCGCCCTTCGATTCATCGCGCTCGGCACCGGCTTGCACGGTCGCCCCAACGCCCGGCGTGAGCAGCAGCATGTATTCGTCGGGATGGTTCTCGCGCACCAGCCTCGAGCCCGGAACGACCTCCGAGACGGATACGACGAAATTCGCACCGCGCGTGATCCAGGTGCGGGTGCCGAGTGCGTCGGTGGCCTGCGGCGATTGCTGGTGGTAATGCGCATGGGTGGCTGCGCGCAGCGGCGAAGCGCTCGCGGCATTGCTTGCTCGGTTGGTGTGCTGGGATGCCATGGCCGATTGCGGTCCTTTCTCAAAGGCAATTTTTTTCTTGAATGATGAATCCACCGTCAAGGCGCCGGATTCGCTTCGGAATCTCGTCCGCGGGAATGGAACGCTTTACCACGGCGACCCGCACGGCGCAACGGCAGCGACAACAAGGCCGCGACGAGAACGGTGCAGAGAATAGGAGACGCCGCATGCGTGGTGCAGTGAGATGCCGGCCGGGGGCAGCCGTCGCGCCCCTTTCACTATCCCCGCGCTTTCCTTACACTACGCGAAACCCTGAAGGAGGCGCGCACCGGCTGTTGGCGGCGGTGCGAAGGTGACATGCCACAGCTCCGCGTGACCAACGTGTCGGTCCGTTTTGGCGGCGTCGTGGCCCTGGACGGCGTATCGTTCGAGGTCGAGGCACGCACCATCGTCGGGTTGATCGGCCCCAACGGAGCCGGTAAGACCACGCTGTTCAATTGCCTCAGCCGGCTCCATGCACCCACGTCGGGCGATATCGGGTTCGAGGACACGGATCTCCTCGCATTGTCGCCGCATCGCATCGCGTCGCTCGGGATCGGGCGCACCTTTCAGAATCTTGCGTTGTTTCCGACCATGACGGTGCTGCAGAATGTGATGGTCGGTGCGCATAGTCGAACGCGTTCCGGGTTCTTGAGCAACGCATTACGGCTGTCGCGTGTCGACGCCGAGGAAGCCGTGTGCGCCCGCGATGCGCGGAGTCTCCTCGATTTCCTGGCACTGGGCGCTCTCGCCCATCACCCTGCGGCGGGATTGCCGTTCGCAACACTCAAGCGGGTCGAACTCGCACGCGCACTCGCCGCGCAGCCCAAGTTTCTTCTCTTGGATGAGCCGGCAGGCGGCCTCAATCATGAGGAGGTCGAAGCGCTCGGCGCATTGATCGTTCGCATTCGAGACGAACGCGGCGTCACGATATTGCTCGTCGAGCATCACATGAACCTTGTGATGGCGGTGTCCGACAAGGTGGTGGTGCTCGATTTCGGCCGCAAGATCGCCGAAGGCACGCCGGCAGAAATACAACAGAACGCGGAAGTCATTCGGGCGTATCTCGGCACCTCGCTCGAAGACACGACACTGTGATTCCCATCCTCGAGCTGCAGGGATTAGAGGCGTTCTACGGCCGCGTCCGGGCGCTGCACGGCGTGAGTTTCTCGATTCCAGCCGGCGGCATCACCGCGATACTCGGTGCGAATGGCGCGGGCAAATCAACGACCCTGCGCGCGATCTCCCGCATGGTGCGAACGACAGGCAGTATTCGGATCAACGGATCATCGATCGATGCGCTCGCGACCGAAGACGTCGTCCGGCTGGGCGTCGCGCACGCGCCCGAGGGTCGCGGCACATTCACCCATCTTACGGTTGAAGAGAACCTGCGCCTTGGCGCGTGGGGCCGTAGAAACCGGGCGAATCTCGAGCGCGATTTCAAGCGCGTGTTCGGATACTTTCCGGTGCTGGAGATCCGGCGCGGTCAGGCGGCCGGAACATTGTCGGGCGGCGAACAGCAGATGCTTGCGGTGGCGCGCGCCTTGATGCTCGAACCGACGCTGCTCTTGATGGACGAACCGTCGCTTGGCTTAGCGCCGCTCGTGGCGCGGGAGATCTTCCGGATCCTTCGGACAGTGAACAAGGAAGCCGGCGTGAGCATTCTGCTGGTCGAGCAGAACGCCGCGTTGGCGCTCGAGCTGGCGGATCAGGCGTTCCTTCTTGAAACAGGGAGAGTGGTGATGCAAGGACCGGCGGCAGAGTTGCGGCGGGACGAATCGATCAGGCGGGCTTACCTCGGCTACTGAGTCGGGATGTAAGTCTTTGCCACGGAGGACACAGAGGACGCGGAGGAAAGGGAGGAAATGCATCGATATGTTGTGTGATACGAAAAGAGGCGCGAATTCACTTGGATTCGAACGGCGCTCTCCAGTTCGCACAAGCCGCTGTTCTTCCTCCGTTCCCTCCGTTTCCTCCGTGGTGAATTTTTGAGTGCTCCTTATTGAAGAACATAGAACGCCGTAGGTAGGAGAAACAATGGAAGTCTTTGTCCAGCAAGTCGTCTCCGGCCTCGCGACCGGCAGCATCTATGCAGCGCTCGCGCTTGCGCTCGTCATGATCTATGGGGCCACCGATGTCGTGAATTTCGCGCAGGGGGAAATGGCGATGTTCGCGACCTACATCTGCTGGACGATGCTCAATGCCGGCATGCCGTATTGGGCGGCCTTCTTCCTAACGCTCGCGATCGCGTTCAGCGGCGGTGTGCTGATCGAGCGCGTCGTGATCCGTCCGGTCGAGAACGCGCCGATTCTCGCGATCGTCATCGTCACCATCGGCTTGCTCGTGATCTTCAACAGCATGGCCGGATGGATCTACTCCTACATCCAGAAGCCGTTTCCGAGCCCGTTCCCGAAAGAGCCGTTGCGAGTAGGGGGCATCGTGTTTGGTGCGCATGACCTCGGGCAGATCGGTGTGACGCTTGCCATGCTGCTTTGCATCTGGTTGTTCTTTCGCTTCACGCCGCTTGGCCTTGCCATGCGGGCGGCCGCGCAGAACCCGGTGTCGAGCCGTCTCGTCGGCATCCGCGTAGGATGGATGCTTGCGCTTGGCTGGGGTCTTGCCGCGATGTTCGGCGCTGTCGCCGGCATGATGGTGGCGCCGATTGTTTTCCTCGATCCGAATATGATGGCAGGCATCCAGATCTATGCATTCGCTGCCGCAACGCTGGGCGGATTCACCAGTCCGCTTGGCGCGGTGGTCGGCGGCCTGATCGTCGGCGTCGTCGAGAATCTGGTCGGCACCTATGTGAAGTTCATCGGGACCGAGCTCAAGTTCAGCGTTGCACTCATCATGATCATCGGCGTCCTGGTCTTGAAGCCGTCCGGACTCTTCGGTCGGGTCGTGGTGAAGCGGGTATGAGATCGTTTCGCGCATCGCCTGCGATACTCGGCATGGTGATCCTCGTCGCGTGCGCACTGCCGTTGCTGCTCTCCAACTTTCGCTTGTTCCAGTTCACGCAGGTCTACATCTACGCGATCGCGCTCCTCGGTCTCAATATCCTCACCGGCTATAACGGTCAGATCTCGCTCGGACATGGCGCGTTCTATGCGATCGGCGCGTATGTCGCGGCGATCATGATGGACCAGTGGGCGATTCCGTATTGGCTCACGATTCCGGTCGCGGGCATCGTCTGCCTCGTCGCGGGCTTCCTGTTTGGCCTTCCCGCCTTGCGACTCGAAGGCCTCTACCTTGCGCTCGCCACCTTCTCGCTCGCGTTGGCCGTGCCGCAGATTCTCAAGTACTTCGAGCATTGGACGGGTGGCTCCCAGGGTCTGGTCCTCACGAAGCCCGATGCGCCGTTCGGGTTGCCATTGAACCCGGATCAATGGCTCTATCTATTCACGCTTGCCATTCTTCTCGTGCTCTTCTGGCTCGGCGCGAATCTGTTGCGCGGGCGGGTGGGGCGCGCCATCGTCGCGATCCGCGACAACCACATCTCGGCGCAGGCGATGGGCATCGATAATGCCCTCTACAAGTCGCTCACGTTCGGCGTGAGCGCCGCGTACACCGGCATCGCGGGCGCCCTGTCGGCGGTTGCGATCGCGTATGTCGCGCCGGATTCCTTCAACATCCTTTTGTCGATCACGTTATTAATCGGCGTCGTGATCGGTGGGCTCGCGTCAATTTCCGGCGCGATCTATGGCGCGTTCTTCATCCAGTTCGTGCCGAACTGGGCGCAGGATATTTCCAAAGCGGCGCCATGGGCCATCTTCGGCCTCTTCCTGATCGCATTCATCTATGTCATGCCGTTCGGTATCGCCGGCGGGGTACGCATGTTGGCAGCACGCCT
>JBJXGX010000136.1:0-12944 GCA_046160305.1 Burkholderiales bacterium | reverse complement strand
ACCGCGCGCAAAGTCTTGATGAACAGCGCCGTTTGCAAGTCCATCGAAATGCGGGTGACGCATGCATTCGGCAGCGAAAGACCATGCGCCCGGAACGCTTGCTGAATGAGGGCGCCAATGACATGTGTCTTGCGCGGCACACGCCATGCCTCATCCATCCGTTGCGCTAGTTTCACGCTGCGGCGGCGGAAACGCGGATTCGCGCGACCGGTGATGACGACCAATGGGTCGTCGAACAACGCTTCACTTTCGCAATCGTCTATCGCTGGTCGGCCGCATGAGCATGTCGCTCTCCGTGAATCCGACCTCTCCCGTCAAATCGCTCGGTGAACTGATCGATTACGCCCGCGCCCACCCCGGCATGCTGAACGATGCGAGCGTCGGCTCGGTGGACACGCTGCTCGCCGGCCTGCTGATGAAGGCCACGAGCACCTCCATGACACAGGTGAACTACAAAGGCCCCGTGCAATCGCTGCAAGACTTGATGGCAGGACGCATCGACGTCGCCATCAACCCATTGGGCACTCAAATCGAGCTCGCAAAGAACGGGCGCTTGCGGATGCTGGCGGTGTTCGGCGCGAATCGTGACGTGGACGTTCCTGACGTGCCGACCATGACGGAATCCGGCGTGCCGGAAGTCTCGTTCGACGGGATGTGGTTTGGACTATTCGGCCCCGCCAAGATGCCGGCCGAGCGGATCAATCGCCTCGCCCAAGTAGTCCATGCGTTGCTCAAGCGGCCCGACATGCGCGAGAAGTTGGCCCTTCGCGCGCTGAAGCCGGATTAAGGCATCAACCCGAGCGTTTTTTCGGCGATGGTTCTGCAACGAGACGCTCAGACGGCCGCTACGTCGATGCACTTTGCCGAGACGCCAGGCTTTCTCAAGGTATCGACGAGCCGCACTCGCGCGCATAGCCCGCAATACGCAGTCCGCGGCCACGAAGGTGGCGGGATAACGGCCCTTGCTTTGAGACGCCGTTCGGCAAGCGACGGAAAATTGGGGTTGTTATTTTTTCCTGCAAGGTGCAGTGATATCATAATATGCGGGGGTGTTATCATGATACGAACGCAAATCAGCCTGCTGGAACCCGAATACAAAGCCGCGAAGGCCGAGGCAAAGCGCCTCGGCATTTCCTTGGCCGAATTATTGCGTCGCTCCCTGCGCAGCGTGATTCCGGTCGATGAATCCAAGCCGTGGATGCGTTACGCGGGCATGGTTGAATCCGGCGACCCCAATTCCAGTCGGAACATTGATGACGTAATCTATGGCCAAAAGCCCTGAGGCTTACGTCGATACATCGGCGTTCATCGCGCTGCTGGACCGTTCCGATACTTTTCACGTCTTGTTTCGGCAACTGTTTTCCGCACCGCCCAAGCTGGCGACCACCAGCTTGGTGATCGCCGAAGGCCACGCATGGTTCCTCAGGCGCTACGACCGTTATCGGGCGATACAGTTCATGGCAATGATCGAGGCGATGTCGCCGCTTACGGTGTTCCCAGTGGGGCCGGCCGAGATCAAACGCGCAACGGTTGTCATGCGCAAATTCAAGGACCAGGATCTGACGCTTGCCGATGCGGCGGGCTTGGATCACATCGTGGCGCGCAAGCTGCGCCAATGTTGGTCAACAGATTTTCATCTCGGCTTAACAGGCGCGGCATTGGTGATCAATCAATGACAGCGACTCCGTGCTATGCGTCGCGTCGCGGGTTGAACTCTATCAACCCAATCGAAACCAAGAACAAGCAAGAATGTATTTCAGCATCGCAATCTGCACACTGCACGGCCCCCCGCACTAACCCGCATTCTTGCGGTTTGCATCACGGCGTGCTGCACGCTCATGGCAAGTGTGGTGTGGGTGCCGGCGTGGGGTCAAGCCGGTCCGGATCATCGTGCCCTCGGGTGCCGGATCCCCAGGCAATTTCTGGGCGGCGTTGAAGCCGCTGGTGAACTCCGTGTCCTCGCAGTGGTAAGTCCGAGTCGCCTGCCCGGCGCGCGCTATCTTGCTCGAGCGGGTGCGCACAAGGTTCATGAAGGCGACTGGGCGCCAAGGCGGATCGTCATTCTCGAGTTCCCATCCGTCGCAGCATGGGAGGCGTTCTACACGGGGTCCATCTATCAGGGGCTCAAATCCATTCGCGATGCATGCAGCTCAGCCAGGCTGGTTTCGGTTGAAGGATTGTCCCCGTAAAATCCGATCGGCGGAAGGTAACATCGGAGGCTTTGGCACCGCCCCGTTCTTTGGCACCGCGCCTTTGACTCAATGGTTTGCCTGACAAGCCTTAACGACGTGTCACGGCACAACTTGCACGCGGCGCCGCTTGGCCGCTTCGCGCAGTGGCCCATCCTTGCACGCGAGCGGCAGTTTCAGTCGCAAGGCCAACTCGAGGTAGGCCGCGTCATAGACGCTTAACGCCAGCTCGTTGGCCAGCTGCGATAATTTCGTGGACGCCAGCACCGACATTTCATGGTCCAAGGTAAAGGAGAGGGCGTGTAAGGCTGTTAACGCTGTTGCGCGGTCTTCTGCAGTCAGCTTTTTTCGGCGCTCGAGAACAAGCAGCACATTGGCCATCTCAAGCGGCCACAATGCGGGCACGACTACCCTCGTCCCCTGACCGATCTGGATGAGCAGAGCATTCGTCTGTGCCGAGGCCTGCGCTGGATGTACCCACGCGGTTGCGACGGATGCATCCACCACGAGTCGATCCATCAGCGACGCCCTTCCTCGATTGCCGACCGGACCTCCGCGTCGGAGAGCTTGGCACGCCCCTTTGAACGTGCGCGGATTTGTTGACGCAGCTGCTCGAGCGCCAGTACCGCCTGCTCGACCTGCTCGCGGTTTCGCGGCCCTTCTTGGACAATTCGAGCAACCGGTTTGTCGTGACGGGTGATGACAATCTCCTCGCCACGACCGACGCGCTCGAGAAGCTCGCCGAACCGGGTCTTGGCTTCGAAGGCGGTAACGATGCCCATACTACGATCCTTACTAATCAACTAGTCATTAACCAGTTTATGACGATTACCCCAATCCTGCAACGAGATATCGGCGAGTTTGCCGGACAGATCAACGCGAGATGGCTCAGCGGCGATTTCGCGCTGGTGTCGGTCGCTGCGACGATCCATCGCGATAGAAGTGGCGGCTTGGCCGACGGAGCGGTAGCGCTCGGCGGGGTTGGCGATGTGCCGAAGCGCTTTCGCCTAGGCGAATTTTCCACGGGCGCACGTATCGACGGTAAGACCTTCGAAGCCTTCGGCCAGTATGTCGCAAGCGCCATTGACGCCAGATCCGATCTGCATGCGAGCGCCGAATACCGCCGGTCGGTTGCCGCCGTGCTGGTGCAGCGTGCGCTCGATACCGCAGCTGCGCGCGCCGCCTTACCGAGATGATCATGCCCGCACCCGCGCAACGCATCGCGATCGAGCTCACGATCAACGGCCGCAAATTCTCTGCAACCATCGAAGCGCGTCGCACCCTTGCCGATTTCATTCGCGAAGACGCCGGTTTGACCGGCACGCATCTTGGCTGCGAGCATGGCGCATGCGGCGCTTGCACCGTCACGATTGACGGCTCACTGGCACGCTCATGTCTAACGCTGGCCGCGCAGGCAAACGGTGCAGCGATTCGTACCGTCGAGGGTCTTGCAAAAGGCAAAGTCCTCCATCCGGTACAGGCTGCCTTCAAGCGTCACCACGCGTTGCAATGCGGCTTTTGTACGCCGGGATTTCTCGTCGCGGCCGTGGCATTGCTGGAAGAAAATAGGAATCCCACCGAGCACGAAGTGCGCGAGTGGCTGAACGGCAATATCTGCCGCTGTACCGGCTATCAGTTCATCATCGATGCGGTGTTGTCGGCGGCGGCGGAGATGCGGGGCGGGTAGGCATTTGGTTACTCACATCCTCTCCTTGGCCACCGCCCGCAATGTCTTGATGAACAGCTCTGTCACCGGACTGATCGCGCGATTCTTCAAGGTAACAAAGCCTATTGGCGGCACGCTGACCTGCAAATCGACGGGCAGGACCCTGAGTGAAGTCGTGTTCGACCGGAAGCGCAGATACGATGCCGGCACCACCGTAATGAACCGCCCGGTTTCCACGAGCGCTGTTTGCAGTTGCATCGAGACGCAAGTGACGGAAATCTTCGGATACTCCAGACCGTTTATTCGGAACGCCTGCCGAATGATGGCGCCAATATTGTGTGTCTCGTGCGGCACGCACCAGGCCTCATCCAGTAGTTGCGCGAGTCTTACGCTGCGACCCCGAAAACGTGGATTATCGCGACCGGTAATAACCACCAATGGATCGTCAAAAAGGGGTTCCTTCTCGAATTCTTCCTCGGGCTGCGAATCGAGCCGAATCACGACGATATCGATCGCGCGGGCACGCAACGCGCTGCCAAGCTCTCGGTAACTATTGGTGCTCGTGACGTGAAATACCAACGCGGGATGTTGGCGTGATAACCGGTCGATGACCACCGGCAGCAGGCTCCCGAGCGATGTGTCCATGGTGCCGATTCGCACCTCACCGACCGTTGGGTTGGCAAGAAATGCGATGTGCTCGACGGTCTGCCGCAGATCGTCAAACAGGTTGACGGACCCTTTGAGCAAAGCCTCGCCGTACCGCGTGGGGGTGACACCCAGTGGCGTGCGATCGAGGAGGCTCACACCCAGGAGCTTCTCCATATCGCCGATCACCTTGGAAATTGCGGGCGGCGTCAACGCCAGGTCGGCGGCGGCCTTTGCCATGCTGCCCCGCTCCACGACAGCGCGAAAGGTATGGAGATCCTTGAGCTTTAGTCCGCGCCCGATCAGATCACTGCGTTGCACAGGAGGCCTTCAAATAAAGTGAATGGGGTAGTCGAACATATTAATTGAATGTTATGCCCGCTGCGATACGCTCCGAGCTTGGTCAACACTGGAGCAAAACGATGAATAGGTTCGCATTGAGGTTCGTATTGATTCTATGTGCAGCATTGGCCGCAACCTCTGCATCGGCTCAGTACCCCGCGAAGCCGATAAGACTGGTAGTTGGCGTGCCCCCGGGGAGTGCCGCCGACGCACTGGCTCGCATCTTCGCCCAAGGACTCGGCGAATCGCTTGGCCAGCCGGTGTTGGTGGAGAACAAGCCGGGCGCGGAAATGGCGATTGCAGCGGATGCGGTCCGTGATGCCACGGCTGACGGACATACCATCGCCCTGTTCGAGTTCTCGTCCATGGTGGGGACACCGCTACTCAACAAGCACGTCACGTTCGATTCGCGCCGCGACTTTGCGCCGATATCGCTGATCGGCCGCATGAGCATGTCGCTCTCCGTGAGCCCGACGTCTGCCGTCAAATCGGTTGGTGATCTGATCGATTTCGCCCGCGCCAACCCGGGCAAGCTGAATTATGCGAGCGTCGGTTCGGTGGACACGCTGCTCGCCGGCATGCTCATGAAAGCCACGCGCATTTCGATGACGCGCGTGAACTACAAAGGCCCGGTGCAATCGCTGCAAGATCTGATGGCAGGACGCATCGACGTCGCCATCAACCCCTTGGGCGCGCAAATCGAGCTCGCCAAGAACGGGCGCTTGCGCATGCTTGCGGTGTTTGGTGCGAATCGCGACGCGGATGTTCCCGACGTGCCGACTATGACGGAATCCCGCGTGCCGGAAGTCGCGTTCGATGGAATGTGGTTTGGACTATTTGGCCCCGCCAAGATGCCAAGCGAGCGGATCAATCGCCTCGCCCAGGAAGTCAACGCGTTGCTCAAACGACCCGATATGCGCGAGAAGTTGGCGCTGCGCTCGCTGAAGCCGGAGAGCTCGACGCCCGACGCGCTCGGCGCACTCCTCAAGGCAGACTTTGAGCGCTGGAGCAAGATCGTCGCGGAGCTCGGACTGGCGGCGATGTGAGGGGTTTTCTATCGCGCGATGCCGGCGAGCACGATGCCGTGCGGTGGCATGAACCTCGCCGGCCCTGGCACAACCGATCACTGGTTTGCCGGACACGCCCTTACGACGCCTCAGGGCACAAGTTGTACGCGGCGACGCCGGGCCGCTGCGCGCAGTGGCCCATCCTTGCATGCCAGCGGCAGTTTCAATCGCAAGGCCAATTCGAGGTAAGCCGCGTCATAGACGCTCAACGCCAGCTCGCTGCCCAACTGCGATAATTTTGTGAACGCTAGCGCCGACATTTCATGGTCCAAGGTAAAGGCGAGGGCGCGCAGCGCTATTAGCGCTGTTGCGCGGTCTTCAGCCGTCAATTTCTTTCGGCGTTCGAGAACCAACAGCACATTGGCCATCTCGAGTGGCCATCATGCGGGCACGACCACCCTCGTGCCCTAACCTATCTGGATGGGCAGAGCATTCGTCTGCGTCGTGGCCTGCGCTGGATGTATCCACGCGGTTGCGACGGATGCATCCACCACGAGTCGATCCATCAGCGTCGCCCTTCCTCGATTGCCGACCGGACCTCCGCGTCGGAGAGCTTGGTACGCCCCCTTGAACGTGCGCGGATTTTTTGACGCAGCTGCTCGAGCGCCGGTACCGCCTGCTCGACCTGCTCCCGGTTCCTCGGCCCCTCCTGGACAATTCGAGCAACCGGCTTATCGTGACGGGTGATGACAATCTCCTCGCCACGACTGACGCGCTCGAGAAGCTCGCCGAACCGGGTCTTGGCTTCGACGGCGGTGACGATTCCCATACTACGATCCTCATGGATTAACCAGTCAATAACTAGATTATGACGACTACTCCATTCTTGCAATGAGATATCGGCGATCGCCCGGACACTTGCGAATCGGCTATTTCGATACGCGTGACTTGGCCTATGCATCTACGTGTTGGCTTGGCGATCTCTCTTCAAACTACGCAGGTCCATCAAATGAAGCAATTGCTGCGCGTACTCTCGCTGTTGCCGCTACTCATCACCGTGACCGGCGCAGCGGCACAGTCGAGTTATCCCGACAAGCCCATACGGATCATCGTTCAAACGCCGCCCGGTGCGGCGCCCGATATTCTCGCCCGCCTCCTCGGCCAGAACCTTACCGGGGCGTGGGGCAAACCGGTCATCGTCGAGAACGCGCCCGGCGCGGCGGGCATCGTCGCGGCGGAAAAAGTCGCGAAATCCGCGCCCGATGGCTACACCCTCGGCATGCCCGGCGACGCGCCGATGACGACGAACGTTACGCTCTACGGCAAGCTCCCTTACGACCCGCTGCGCGACTTCGCGCACATTACGATCGTCGCGGAGACGATGAACATGCTGGTCGTGCATCCTTCGGTGTCGGCGAAGAATGTGCAGGAGCTGATCGCGCTCGCCAAGAGCCAGCCCGGCAAGCTCAACTATGCGACCGCCGGCAGCGGAACCTCGCAGCATCTAGGCGGCGAGATGATGAAGAGCATGGCGGGCGTGGACATCCTCCACATCCCGTACAAGTCAGCCATACAGGGAATTCAGTCCGTGTTGAGTGGTGAGGTCACGATGACCTTCGGCAACGTTGTCACGGCGCTGCCGTATGTACGCGACGGCCGGCTTCGCGCGCTGGCGGTCACATCGAGCAAGCGTTCTCTGGAGGCGCCAGACGTCCCGACCATGGCGCAGGCAGGACTTCCCGGCTTCGAGGCGGTCGCGTGGTTTGGGCTCGTTGCACCCGCCGGCACGCCGCCTGCGGTTTTGGCGAAGTGGCATAAGGAAACGCTGCGCGTGTTGGCGCAACCGGAGGTGCGCAGCAAGATCGCCGGACTCGGCGCGGTCATCGTAGGCAACTCGCCCGAGGCGTTTACTGCCCAGATCAAGGCCGAGATCGAGAGCAAGGGCAAAGTGATCAGGGCGACGGGGGCGAAGCCGGATTAGCCGGGCGTTCAGCCAAGCGTCGGATCGAGCACGACCTTGCCGATACCCCCGCGCGCCGCCACCCGGCGATGGGCGTCGGCCGCCTGGCTGAGCGGCAGAACACGATCGATGATCGTCTTCACGCCGCCCGCGCCGGCCCGCGCGAATGCCTTTTCCAGGCCGCCCGGTGCCTCGCGCGGCTCGCCGACGATGTGAAGCTGGAAGAGGTAGAGCCGGCGGATATCGAGTGGCACCTCGATGTTGCCCGAGGCGTTGCCGGCCGTGACGAGTGTCGCGCCGTGCTTCATCGAATAGAGTGCCTTGCGGAACAATTCGGGGTCGGCGACGTTCTCGCACACCGCATCGACGCCCTTGCCGCCGGTGATCCGCGCGACTTCGTTGGTGAGATCTTGCGTGCGGTAGTTGATGCCGTGATCGGCACCAACGCCCAGCGCCGCGGCAACCCGCTCGTCGGTACCGGCCGCCGCAATGACCGTCGCGCCGTTCCATTTGGCGACCTGGATCGCCGCACTGCCGAGACCACCCGAGGCACCCATCACGAGCATCGTGTCACCCGCGCGGATCCTGCACACGTTCTCCACCTGGTTTGCCGCGGTCGCCAGATGGCGGCCGATGACGGTTGCGTCGTGAAAGGTGATGGTGTCGGGGATCGGCACCACGGTGCTGGCCGGCACCTTGACGTATTGCGCGTATCCGCCAGGCACGCTCACGCCAAGAAAATCAACCGGCCCGATCGACGGCAGAACGAGATGCGCCGCGGGATCCTTGGTCGGGATGAATAGCTTGCAATAGACGCGATCGCCGAGCTTGCGCCCGGTGACGTTCACGCCGACATCGACGATGACGCCCGACGGATCGACGCCGAGGATATGCGGCAGCTTGGGCGTTCGGACATACTTGTTTTCGCGCACGACCATGTCGAGCGTGCGGTTGACCGACACCGCACGGACCTCGACCAAGACGTCGTCCGGGCCGACCTTCGGCGTCTCGATGTCCTCGTATTTCAGGACCTCGGGTCCGCCAAACGCATGCATCACGACGGCTTTCATCGTACCCCTCCTTTACTGCGGTTGAACAATCCGCGCGCGCATGCTGCTCACGGTGTCTGGCTCGCCGCGCACGCGGAAAAACGTGCCTTCGCCGTCGGCCCGTTCCTCCAGTACTTCGCAGCTCTCGAAGATCTCGCCGCGCAGTTGCTGCGCCGACCACGGTAGGAATAGCTCGGCCTCGATGAGACCTTTCTGGAAAAACGCGCGGATCACCGCATGCAGCTTCGCGACATCGTCCGCATGGCGCGCACTCATCACGATGCAATCCGGGTACTGCGCGCGCAGCATCGTCGTGTGTGCCTCCTGTGCTGCCGCGTCGCCGACGCAGTCGATCTTGTTGAAGACACGGATGCGCGGCACAGCCAGCGCGCCGATCTCTTTGAATACCTCGTCGGCGACCGCGAGCTGCCGTTCAAATCCGGGATCGCTCGCGTCGATGACATGGATCAAGAGCGACGCTTCGAGCGCCTCTTCCAGCGTCGATTTGAATGACGCGACGAGATCGTGCGGCAGGTTCTTGATAAAACCAACGGTATCGCTCACCAGCACGCGCGGCACCGTCTGGGGATGCAAGGTGCGCACTGTCGTGTCAAGCGTCGCGAAGAGTTTGTCGGCGACCAGCACCTCGCTCCCGGTTAATGCGCGCATCAAGGTGGACTTGCCTGCGTTGGTGTAACCGACCAGCGCCACGCGCGCGAGCCCTTGGCTCTCCTGGCGCCGCGCGCGCTGCGTCTTGCGCTCGACGTCCATCGCCGTGATTTCCTGCTTCAACTCGGCGATGCGGTTGCGGATCTTTTGCCGGTCCAGTTCGCTATGCGCCTCGCCCGCACCACGGCCGCCGGTGCCGCTGCGCTGGCGCCCCTTCGGCCCCGCGAGCTTCGCCGCCTCGCGCAGCCGCGGCGCCATATAGCCAAGGCGCGCAATCTCGACCTGCGCGCGCGCCGCACGCGAGCGCGCATGGCGGTGGAAGATCTCGAGGATGACCATGGTGCGATCCATCACCTCGCAGCCGACTTCGATTTCGAGGTTGCGCGCCTGCGAGGGCGAAATCTCATGGTCGACGAGCACGATGTCGGCGTGGCGGGTCTCGGGATCGGCTGCGGATTGGGCAGCCTCTTTCGCTCTGGCTGCTCCGCTCTTCGCCGTGCGGTGAGCGCTGTCGGGGGCTGGCGGAGAATCCTCCGCGTCTTCCGGCGCGGCGTCGTGGTCAACGAACCGGCGCATCTCCTGCCGCTTGCCGACGCCTAAATATGCGGTCGTGTCGAAACTGGCGCGCTTCTGCGTAAAGGCCGCCACGACCTCGAAACCCAGCGTCTTGGCGAGTTCGCGCAGTTCGTTCAATGATGCCTCGAATTCAATGTCGCTCACGCCCCGCAGTTGTACCGCGGCCACGACGGCCCGCACGGGTTTTTCGCTGACTTCAATTGCCATTCGGGAGCCGCTTCATGAAGGGTGAGCCAGCGCAGATAGTATCCGCCTTGTTGAACGACTCGGTGTGCCGTCAATGCGGATCGCCGCCGACGCGTTGCGCAGCGCCGCGATATTCCTTTTCGCGTGACGCCGTTTTCTCCGATACGATGCGCTGCTCCTCGATCAGCGAGTCGCAGCACATCATTCATTCGGACAAGCAACCATGAACATCGCAAGCTACGGCGGATCCGGTCGGGTTGCACTGATCGCGGGCCTTCTTCTTTGCACCCCATACCTCGGTGTGGAGGCACAGGAGTATCCGAGCAAGCCGGTGCGGGTGATCAACCCTTATTCGACGGGCGGGCCGAGCGATTTTCTGGGTCGATTGATCAACGAAAAATTGCAGGCGGGGCTCGGGCAACCGTTTGTCACCGAGTACCGCATCGGCGCCGCGGGCAATGTGGGCACCGCAGCCGTCGCGCGTGCCGTACCAGACGGCTACACCTTGGTCATGAACGTTGACTTCACGCTCGGGACCAATCCGGTTCTCTACCAAAATCCTGGTTTCGACCCGCTAAAGGATCTCGCGCCCGTCAGCCTCATTGCCAAATCAAAGAGCGTGCTGGTCGTTCATCCAAGCACTGGTGTGAACACCGTGCAGGAGCTGATCGCACTGGCAAAAGTGAAACCGCTCTCGTTCGCGTCGGGCTCGAACGGAACGCCGGGACACCTGTCGGGCGAACTCTTTAAACAGGTGACTGGCGTCGATATGCTGCATGTTCCCTACAAGGGCAATCCGCCGGCAGTGGCCGCCACGATAGCGGGCGAGACACAGGTGTTCATCGCGGCGCTGCCAACGATGCTCCCGCATATCAAATCGGGACGGGTCAAAGCGCTCGTGATGGCAAACCTCCATCGAGATACGACGCTGCCCGACGTGCCGAGCGCCGCCGAGGCGGGCGTTCCGGGCATTGAAGTCGATAGCTGGTTTGCGCTGTCGGCACCCGCGCGTACGCCGAAAGCCATCATCGACCGCTTGCACCGGGAGATCGCCGGGATCCTGCGTATGCCCGATATCCGCGAGCGCATGCTGAACGCGGGCTTGGAGCCCGCCGGACAGCCAGGCGAGGAGGTCACTCGGTTGATTTAGCGCGATCTGAATAAATGGGGCCCCGTGATCAAACGCGCTGGGATCAAGATCGACTGAGTGGCGCGATCCCTTGCGAACTTGTGCTTCGACGCCGCGCTACGACCCGATCACCTGTCAATCCGCGCGGATGTTCGAGTCCTTGGCGATCTGCGAAAACCTGCGCGTTTCATCGGTGACTTTGGCCGTGAATTCCTCAGGCGTTGAGCCGATGATCTCCACGCCTAACGCAGCAAACTTCTCACGAACATCCTTGACCGTGCGCAGCCGCACCGTCTCGTCTCGCAATTTCTTGAGCACGGCATCAGGTGTGCCGGCAGGTGCCGCCAGAGCAACCCATGCCCCCACGTCGATGCCCGGGTAACCCGACTCGGCCAACGTCGGCACATCGGGCAAGAGGGTCGAGCGGGTCGCGGTCGTTACCGCAAAAGCTTTGATCTTGCCGGCGCGGATCTGCGGTCCGGCGACGACCACCGTATCCACCGACAACGGCACCTCGTTCGCCACCAATGCCGCCATCAATGGCCCGCTGCCCTTGTACGGCACGTGGACCAACTTGCCACCGAGAACGGACCAGAAATACTCGGCAGCAAAGTGCGAAACGGTCCCTGAACCGAACGATCCGTAGTTGTATTGGCCGGGCTTGGCGGACAGCATGGCGACCAGCTCCGGAACAGTGCGCGCAGCGACCGATGGATGGGCGAGCACCATCATTCCGGTCGTGCCGACGATGCCGATCGGCGCGAAGCTTTTCAGCGGATCGTAGGGAAGATCGCGCAGCACAATGGTATTGATCGTGAAGCTGCTCGCACCGGTGAAGAGAAGCGTGTAGCCATCGGGTTTTGCTTTCGCGACTGCGTCGGTGCCGACCACCGTCGATCTACCCGCCCGGTTTTCGACCAAGACGGGTTGTCCGAATCGCTCAGTCCAGTGCTGGGCGACGATGCGTGCGGTGAGATCGGTAAAGCCGCCGGGCGAAAAAGTGACGATCATCCTGACCGGCCGGTTCGGGTATTCCTGGGCGATGGCGGATGAACCACCGATCGCAACGATCGATTCGAAGACCAGCAGGAACACCAGCGTTTGCGCACGTCGCCATGAATCCATTGCATTCTCCTGACCGTTGACCGAGTCTCGCATCGCGCGGACTCATGAACAAATGGTACGCCGCATGGCGCCCCCTTTGCTTTCAACCGGATGGTGGTGCGCGACGGCTCAGCTTGCGCCACGACCTTGAGGGCTGCTGCCCGTCCGACTGAACTGTGCTATTAAGCGAGAATTCTCGATAGGCGAAAAAACCAACCCCAACAATAAGGAGACGACTCTCATGGCGCAGGGAACGAACACAACTTCGCAATCGGAGGAGGCGCGCGTCCGCGACGGCCTCGCAACGCTGGTTGAGCGCTCGCGAAAACTCGTACCGGTGCTGAAGGAGCGTGCGGCGAAAACCGCGAAGCTGCGCCGCTTGCCCGATGAAACGGTGGCCGACCTGCACGATGCGGGGGTCT
>JBJXGX010000135.1:0-3967 GCA_046160305.1 Burkholderiales bacterium | reverse complement strand
GGCATCAATGCCGCCATGTTCCGCGCGGCGAACACATGGTTTGGACACCTCCGTGGCGGGCTGGCGATTGCATCGATCGGCGGCTGCGCGATGTTCGGTGCGATCTGCGGTTCATCGCTCGCCACCGCGGCGACGATGTCCCAGGTGGCGATGCCGGAGATGCGCAAGTACAAGTACTCGAACGCCTTGATCACCGGCACGCTCGCCGCCGGCGGAACGCTCGGCATCCTGATTCCACCGAGCGTGGTGCTGGTCATCTACGCGATCTACACCGAACAATCGATCGGACACTTGTTTCTCGCCGCGGTCATTCCCGGCCTCATCGCGACGGTCGGCTACATGATCGTGGTGAGTGCCTATGTCCGGGTCAGCCCGTCTTCCGGTCCGGCCGGGCCGCGTTCGAGCTGGAGCGAACGCGGCAAAAGCTTCCTCGGCATCTGGCATGTGGTGCTCGTCTTCGCGGTCGTCGTCATCGGCATCTATGCGGGCTGGTTTTCGCCGACCGAAGGGGCCGCAGTCGGCGCGGCGGTGATGCTCGTGCTCGCCCTCGTGATCGGTCGAATGCGTTGGCCCGGATTGCGCCAGGCGCTGCTCGATACCATGGAGACGACCGCGCTGATCTTCCTGATTCTGCTTGGCGCTGAAGTCTTCAACGCGTTCCTCGCGCTGACCAAGATGCCTGGCGAGCTGGCCCGCGCGGTCGGCACGCTCGATCTGCCACCGATGGTCATCCTCGGTGCGATGATGATCGTCTACCTGATTCTTGGCTGCGTCATGGAATCCATGGCGATGGTGCTGCTCACCATTCCGGTGTTCTACCCGATCATCCTCGCCCTGGATTTCGGCCTTACGCCGGATCAGATCGGCATCTGGTTCGGCATTCTCGCCCTCACGGCGGTCGAGATGGGGATGATCACGCCGCCGTTCGGGCTCAACATTTTCGTCATCAACGCGATGGCCAAGGACGTACCGATGCGCGACACATACCGTGGCGTTCTGCCCTTTGTCGTGAGCGACGTGATACGCACCGTGATCATCATGCTCGTTCCGGCAACGACCCTGCTGCTACCCGGACTAATGTAGAAGCCATCTCAAAAGCCCCCGCAACCGCGTTGCAGCCCGATACGACGGGACAATGCACGGAACCGGGACCGGGCTGCAACCCTGCGGGAGCGGGGCTCTGGCCCCTCATGGCGTTGTTTCGGCCTCCTTGTGTACGTCAAGTTCACGGCCTCGGCCGCGCCTAGCCCTGAGGGGCCAGCGCCCCACTCGCGGTCGCGCGGGTTTTTGAGATGGCTTCTAGTCAGCTGATATGCGTCCTGTGGTTCGCGAGATACCAGGTCGCGATCTCCTCGCGCGTCGTCCACCAGATGTCCGGGAAGCGCTTTGCGTACTGCAGGAACTCGCGTAGCGCGCGGATCCGGTGCGGCTGGCCGGTCACATGCGGATGCAAGCCTAGATTGAAAATCCGCCCGCTCGTTGCGCCTTCCCGGTAGAGCTCGTCGAACGCTTCCTTGAACAGCGCCACGCCGCCCTCGACGTCCCGGCCCTGGAACATGAACGCCTGGAAGTCGTTGATCTCCACCGTGTAGGGCACCGAGACGAGCGGCTTGCCGCTCTTGGTGTGGATCAGATACGGTTGGTCGTCGTTCATGAAATCGTTCCAGAAGATCAGACCTTCCTCGGCGACGAGATCGGGCGTATTCGGCGTCGAACGAAGCGACGTGGAGAGCCAGCCGCGCGCGGGCTTGCCGACCACATCCTGATAGACCTTCAACGTGTCGCGGATGATGCGACGCTCGGCCTCGATGTCGAACTGATAATCGGCGAGCGGCTGGGTCTGCACATAGTTGTGCGCGACGATTTCCCAGTTGCGTGCGACCGCATGGTCGATGATCTGCCGGCGCTCGAGCGCGATCTTGGCGTTCATGGTGCAACTCGTCGGCACACCAGCGCGCTCGCATTCGTCGAAGATCCGCCACACGCCGACGCGCTGCCCGTATTCCCGCCATGTGTAGTTCGGATTGTCGTAGTACTTGCCGCTCATGGTGTTGATGACGACACCGGGGCCACCCGGATAGGCCGGTTTGTCGGTGTCGACCGTCATATCCCAATACTCGAGATTGGTCGTGATGATCATCGCCAGGCGCGCGCCGTTGGGCCATTTCAGCGGTTTCCTGTGCGGCATCGGTACGTAGTCGTAGTGCATCGGGCGTCTCCTTGGATTTGCGCTAGTATTTGCGACAACACTTTCGATTGTAATCGGTCATCGCTGGAGACACGCCGATGTTCCTGCAGAACGCCTGGTACGTCGCTGCCTGGGGCAGCGAGATCGATGCGGGTCTGGTCGCCCGCACGTTTCTCGACCAACCCGTAGTCCTATATCGTCGGCCCAACGGCGAACCGGTCGCGCTCGCCGATCGCTGCTGCCATCGCAGCCTGCCGCTATCGATGGGCAAGCAGATCGGCGACAACCTGCGTTGCGGCTATCACGGCCTCGTCTTCGATCCGAGTGGACAGTGCATCGCGGTGCCGGGGCAGGCCGGCATTCCAAACGGCGCGCGGGTGAGAAGCTATCCGGTGCGTGAGCGCTGGCAGTGGATCTGGATCTGGATGGGCGATCCGGCGCTGGCGGACGACACCTTGATCCCGAACTGGTGGTGGATGGATCATCCGGAGTGGTCGGTCGTGCGCGGGCCGGTGCTGCATATCGAGGGGAACTATCAGCTCGTTACCGACAACCTGCTCGACCTGTCGCATCTCACCTACGTGCACGCCGATACCATCGGCAACGATGCCGTGGTGCGCTTTCCGGTGCGTACCGAGCGGATCGATCGCGGCGTGCGCATGAGTCGGCTGATACCGGATGCGCCACCGCCGCCTCTCTACCAGAAGCATGGCAAGTTCGCCGGCCATGTCGATCGCTGGCAAACGGTCGAAGCCATCTTGCCTTGTTATTGCGATGTGGATGTCGGCTGCACCGATGTCGGCACCGGCGCGTTCGAGGGGCGCCGTATCGGCGGGGTGCAGTTCCATGCACTGTCGGTCGCGACCCCCGAGACCGCGCGCACCTGCTTCCAGTTCTATGCGCATCCCCGTCATTTCGCACTCGATGACGGCGAGATCGACGAGATGTACCGGCGCGATTTTCTGCGTGTCTTCAAGGAGGATGTCCGCGTGATGGAAGCCCAGCAGCGCAATTTCGATCGCGATCAAGACAGCGCGGACCACCAGTCGGTCGACATCAACGTCGATGCGCCGAGTCTTGCGGTGCGGCGGCTCTTGACCGCCGCGATCGAGGCCGAGCAGGCGGGAACACGGCCGCTATCGCGGATAGCTTAGCCATGGCCTCTCTACAGGGAAGAGTCGCCCTCGTTACCGGCGCCGGTGCCGGCATGGGACGCTCGCACGCGACTCTGTTGGCCGAGCGCGGTGCCGACGTCATCGTCCAGGATGTCAATGCGGCGGCAGCGGCAGGCACGGCCGAGCTGATTCGCGCGCACGGTCGTCGCGTGCATATTCTGATCGGTGATGTCCAGGACGTCGGCGCGCTACAACGCGGCATCGGCGAGGCCGAAGCGGCGATGGGAAAAATCGATATCCTCGTCAACAACGCCGGTGTTGCGGGGCAGGGGCTCCCGATTGAAAAGATCGACGAGGCGGCCTTCGACCGGATGTTCGGCGTGCATGTGAAAGGGAGCTTCTTCGCGGCGCAAGCCGTGGTGCCCGGCATGAAGGCGCGGCGTTACGGCAAGATCATCAACATCTCATCGAACTTCGCCATGGGCGGCAGCGCCTTTGCAAGCCACTATGCTGCGGCCAAATCAGCGCTCTCGGGTTTCGTGAAGTCGTGGGCGCGCGAGTTGGCGCCCTACAACATCATGGTCAACGCCGTCGCGCCAGGGTTGCTCGAAACCGATCTCACGCGCGCGAGCCTCGGTCTCGAACGAATCCGCAAGATGGAAGG
>JBJXGX010000134.1:0-4865 GCA_046160305.1 Burkholderiales bacterium | reverse complement strand
TCGTATGCAGGAGCGGCTCGTCATAGCCGGTCTGGAATTTATCGGCGCAAATCAGAAAGCGATACGGGTCGATTTGAATCTTCGCAGCGATTTCATTGCTTGAAAACCCATTAAGCGATGTCTCGCTTACCTTCATGCCGCCGTCCCGTGCTCGCCGGAGAACGCGACGATGGCCTGGTACGGGCTTTTCCGCTCCGCGAGATAAGTTTTGAAGGCATGGAAATACTGGATGGCTCGCTCGATGCCGCTGGTCACAACCATCGCCCGAGCCTGTCCGGCGATCTTGCCCGTCGCCAGTACCTGTTCGTGGAAGTGGTCCACCATGATCTCGGCCTTGAGCCGGATCGCATGGTCGTGGCTCTCCACGTAGCGGCGCAGCTTCTTCTTCGCTTTCTTGGTGTCGAACTCCGGGTCGTCCTCGGTCTTCTTGACCAGCTTGTAGTAACTGTCGACCGGCGTGTAGCTCTTGAGGACATCCAGGATAAAGCGTTCCTCGATTGCCTGTTTCATGGTGTAGCTGTGAAAAGGCCGATGCTTCACTTTGCCGTCGGCGTCAGGCGGCAGCGGCTCGCCGAACATTTCCAACGTCTTGTTCTTCGGCGTGGCGGTGAAGGCGAAATAGCTGGCGTTAGTGAGCATCTTGCGCGCTGCCATGCGTTCTTCCAACGCGGCATTCACCGTGTCTTCCGGGTCCGGCCTTTCATCGTCCGTCACCGTGTCGCTCAAGGCTTGGCTCATCGCGGCGGAAGTTTTGCCACCTTGGCTCGAATGTGCCTCGTCGATGACGATAGCGAAGGTCTTGCCGCCTGCACTCGCGATCTCGTCAAGAATGAAGGGAAATTTCTGCACCGTCGAAACGATGATCTTCTTGCCTTGCTCGATGAACGTGCGCAGATCGCCGGACCGCTTGGCGTGGCCCACCGTCGCACCGACCTGCATGAACTGTTTGATGGTCGCCTGAATCTGGTCGTCCAAGATGCGCCGGTCGGTCACCACGATCACTGAGTCAAACACTTCCTTGCCATCACGCTTCACGCTGATGAGCTGGTGTGAGAGCCATGCTATGGAGTTCGATTTGCCGCTGCCTGCCGAATGTTGAACGAGATAGCGCTCGCCCACGCCGTGCTGAGCCACATTGGCCAGCGCTTGCCGCACGAGACTGAGCTGGTGGTAGCGCGGCCACACCTGACGGCGCTTTTTCCTACTGGTGCGCGGGTCTTTCTCCTCGACGATCTGCGCGTAGTTTTCCAGAATGTTGGTGAGCCCCGCCGGCGTAAGAACCTCTTTCCACAGGTAATCAGTTTTCAATCCGTGCGGGTTCGGCGGGTTGCCGGCGCCATCCCCGAAGCCCTTGTTAAAGGGCAGAAACCACGACCCCTTGCCGCGCAGTTCGGTGCACTTTCGCACCTCGGCGTCGTCTACCGCGAAGTGCACCACGCAGCGGCCGAACTCGAACAGCCGCTCGCGCGGGTCGCGGTCACGCATGTACTGCTCGACTGCATCTTTCACTGTCTGCTTGGTCAGGCTATTCTTCAGTTCGAAGGTAGCGATGGGGAGCCCGTTGATGAACAGGCACAGATCGAGAGCGCGTCGCGTCTCATCCATGCTGTAGGCGAGTTGGCGCGTGACGGAGAAGAGGTTGAGCGCATGCAACATCTCCGCCTTGGCATTGCCCGGTGACGGCGTGCCATAGTACAGATCGAAGTGCAGCGGGCCGTGCGCCACGCCCTTGCGCAGTATGTCGATGACACCGCGTTTGCCAACCTCCGACGATACGCGAGCTAGGAACTGCCGGCGCTTGATTTCGTTGTTCGAGTTCCCAGGGGCGAAACCAAGCTTCTTGAACGTATCGGGCTGAGTGGTGTGCAGAAAAGCGAAAAGCATTGGCACATCGAGCGCATGGGCACGGTCGTAATCAGTGGTGGCACCAGCAAAGTAACCCGTGCAGCCGATGGGTGGTGATCGTTCGTCGATGGTGTTCGGCGCCACGGCAATGCCGTCGGTGCCGGTCATGTGCCGCATGATCAGCGTTTCGAGGCCCTTCTCGGTGGTGTCGGTGGTCACGGCGCAGATGCCGGTGGTGGAGGCAGGCCTTCGATCACCCCGCGCAATCGCACCGCAGCAGCGATCAACTCGGCCAGCAACTGGTCGTCGCGTTCAAGATGACCTTCGTATTCAGCTAGATTGCGTCGTTCGTGCGCCTTGGCCAACACCCGCCAGATTTCCGGCGCCAAGCCGGCGGTGTGCGGGAGAGCCTGAAACACCAGATAGCGGTTGTCGGAGCGATAGCCCGCACGGCGCAACGCGTACAGTGCCAGTGCGTGCGCAGCGTTGTAGGCGAGGTCGAATCGGCTGTCGAAACGCAGATCGGCGCGACTCGCGTCTTCAAGTCGGGCCAGCGCGGAGTCGCGCAGGCCTTGCAACTCGCGTGGCGACGCCGGCTCGCGCTTGAGCTTCCCAATCTTCACGAGGTTGTCGAGTTCAACCAAGCTCATCATCCGACCCCAGCACGAACACGCGTGGTTGCGCCGCGATTCGGGCAGCAAAGCTGTCTGGCTCGCCACGCTTGCGCCGCCATTCCCTGCGGCTCATCAGATTCGGGTTGACCTTGCGCGCCAGCGACTCTTCGGTTTCCTGAAGAGCGGCAAACAGCGCGGCGTAGTCCAGACCCTCGGCAATCACCATTAGATCGATGTCGCTCGCAGCCTTGTCGGTGCCTTTGGCGACCGATCCGTAGACGAACGCGGCGCTGATCTTTGCGGCGAGCGGCGCGAGCGCGGCCTGCAACGGGGCGACGAGGCCAACAGTCTTGCGCACCAGGCCCGAGAGTTCCGCAAACACGGGCGAGTCAGCGTTTGCCCGATAGTGCTTCTGATTGCCCACGCGCTCCATCGTCACGAGTCCTGTCGCCGCAAGTCGCGTCAACAGCCGGTGTGTGGAACCGGTGCCAGAACCGGCCAGGCGGATCAGCTCCGCGCTTTGGAAACGGCGCTGGGGCTGCCCGAACAGCAAGCCCAGCACGCGCTGCTGCACCGGCGTGAATAGCACGGCGGCCAAGGCTGTGGGTGCGGACGGAATGACATGTTCCGCAGATTTCGTTCGCTTCATGGGAACAATCGTACCTGAATTGAGAACGATTGTTCCTGATTTGGGTACGCGCCGGGCCGAAGATGGTGTCGAAGCCCTCACGCGGCGGCCTCCTCTTCAGCGGCTCCGGACTCTTCGCCCACGTCGCCGTCGTCCACGGTGGTGTCGAGCGGCACTTCGTCCGGTAGACGCGCCACCGCATCGCGGACATCGAGCTTGCCGGTCACCACATCGGCGACGAGGCGGGTGCGGTATTCGCGGAGGAGTTCGATTTCGCGTTCGAGGCGGGAGATGGCTGTCGTGAAAGCGGAGCACTCGGAGTCTAAGAAGTCGACGATCGTGTTCTGCTCGCCCAGAGTTGGCGGAACCGGCAGCTCGATGTCTTTCATCCGCCCAAGGCCGAGATCCTGGTTCGTTGCCCCACGTGTGAACAGCTGCGCCTGTTCGTAGCAGCGCGGGGAATTGAGACAGTAGGCGAGGAACGCCGGCACCATCCGGTCGCGTTTGAGCTTAAGGACGGCGATGTGAACCCAGACTTGAAATGGGAACGTAAGGTCGACGGCTCGTGCAACTCCGGTGGTGCCACCCTTGGTGTACAGGACGTCGCCGACTTCGGGGCGAACGCGCCTTGAAAATTCAATGAAGTCGGCTTCGCTTATGAACTTGGCATCGCTAAGGATCCAGCGGTCTGCCCGCACATTGCGCGCAGACAGGAATGGGATTCCAGCATCCTGATACTGCGGCGAAAAGTGTGGGCCGTCGATTGCCGAGGTGATTACCCGGCGGAGGGTGAGCGCCTCCCAGCCGGCGGGCAGTTCTGGGAACCATCGGCTTCCAGAGCGTTTGAGGGGGACGGCTGGGTCGAGGCCGCGGGTGACGGCGCGGTGGATGATGGCCTGCTTCTGCTCGTTGAGTAGCGCGATCACCTTCCGCTTCGCCCGGATCGCCCGCTCAAGCCGCCCGTTCGCCCAATCCAGAAACCGCACAATCGCCGCCTGCTCTGCGGACGGGGGAATGTGCATAGGAGCATCGAGAAAGGAGATGTCGGTTAGTTGAAGTCGGGAAATCCAAACTCCCTTCGATCGAACTCGAAGCTCCCAATTGAACGATGACGACCGGACGACCTCGTGAACGAAGGCCGGGATCATTGGCGCATCTTGTCGAATGCGATAGATGCCGTAGGCGGAGCTGACGATGCCGTGATGCCTCGACACACCAAGGCCACCCGCCCATGCCCAGAGGCTGTTGATGACCAAGTCGCCAGGCCAGCAGAGTTTGTAGCCAAGATACGACTCAGCCTTGAACATGGTGACATTCGCACTCTTGCGCGGGACTATGCCGCGCGCGGATGACACAGTCAGGAGTTCTTCTTTGCCAGTTTTCGATCGTTCATCGATGCGTTGGAAGATCGACTTCGCGCGCTTGACGTTCCAATGCCCAGGTACCTTCCCGAGCCACGGCAGCCCGGACTCCTTGAATTCCTGATAAGGCTTGAGTTCGGCGATCATGCCTGGCCGTCCTGTGCGTCGCTATCCCAGTACTCGCGATACGCATTGATGTAGTAAGCGGTGGCGGCAGGGTCGATGTCCCAGTAGTGGCGACAGAGCTTCTTGTACAGTTGCAGCACGGGTTCGTGGCCGCAGAAGTCGAGCAGGCCATCGAGCGTATGCTCAATGTGGTGGGTATCGCGGGAGCGGGTGCGCAAGATGTCATCAACAATCGGCAGGTATTGCTGCGCAGCCTGCCGCTGAAGATCCCGCATGCTGCCCGCGAGGGTG
>JBJXGX010000133.1:0-8145 GCA_046160305.1 Burkholderiales bacterium | reverse complement strand
ACCGGGTTCATCGGCATGTCGGCGAACGACCAGCGGCTGTTGCTTGGCGAGATCCTCTACAACGTCGGCGGTAGTGTCGTGCGCATCCGCCGCCCACGATCGAACGGACGCTTTGAGGTGGTCAAGGATCCGCGCAACCGCCGCTACCATGGGTTGTCCGGTTTGGCGCTCAATACGTCGCGCGGCCTCCCGACGGCTTGGGGAAACATGCCGCACCAGAAAGGCGACATGGGTTACCTCGAAGGCACCGGCCCGGCGGCAACCGATGTGTTCGCGGGCGTCAACGCAGATGGGCTTGGCAACCGCATCATCGGCACGTTCGCGAACTGCTCGGGTGGCCATACACCCTGGGGAACGGTCCTTTCGGCCGAAGAGAACTTCCAGATTTTCGGGAACGTCGGCGTGCAGGAGAGCGTCCTCCCGAATGGATCGCAAACGGGATTCCCGGTCGGGACGCCGGCCGCGGCGCCGACGACCGCGAGCGTGTTCGGCTTGTATGGTGAGAAGTACGGATGGCTGGTCGAGATCGACCCGAAGCGTCCGCATGTGCGCGCGAAGAAGCACACCGCACTGGGGCGCTTTCGCCATGAAAACGTCGCCATGCGCGTTCGTGAAGGTGCGCCGCTGGTGGCCTATATGGGCGATGACCGCCGCGGCGGGCACGTCTGGAAATTCGTGAGCGACGATCGCATTCGCGACGATGACGATGCATCGAATAGCCGGTTGTTCGAGGCGGGAACGCTGTATGCAGCAAAGCTCAACGCCGATGGCACCGGCACATGGATTCCGCTCAAGCTGTCCACGCCGACGAATCCGAATGTGCCCTCGGAGCTCGGATCGGCCGAGCTCGCCGCGCGCGGCGTTATCGATCGCGACGCCGGCACCCGCTTTCCGCGACGCGTCGGTGTCGCCGGGCAGACCGCTGACGGCGGTTCATTCGTCATGACCAAAACGAATGAAGCCGCATCCTTGCCAGGCTATCGCAACAAGACCCTTGCGCAGTTCTACCCAAGTCAGGGCGCGGCACTCTGCGATGCATTCCTTGCGGCAAATCTGATTGGCGCCACGCCATGCGGACGGCCGGAGGATATCGAGGTTCATCCGCGTACCAACGATGTGTTCATCGCGATGACCGATGGCATCGCAGGCGGGGATGGATATCCGGATTCGCGCATCTTCCAAGTGGGTAAATACACCGCCGCGATCGATGCGAAGCAACCGCCAGGGGGCTTGTATCGTATTCGCGAAAAATCCCGCGATGGCGCCGGAACCGAATTCACCTGGTCCGTGTTCGCGGCGGGCGGCGAGGAAGGCGCGGTCGACGGCATGGGCTTCGCGGCGGTGGACAATCTCGTGTTCGATAGGAACGCGAGCGTCTGGGGTGTCATCGACATGTCGACCGAGAAGCACAACGGGTACAGCGACGGCTCCAATCCGGTTGCCCAGACGATTGATCACAATCTGACGACGCCGGCGAACGCCTCGAATTTCTTCGGCATCTACGGGAACAACTTCATGTTCTACATCCCGACGTCGAAAGGCGATCCGGATGCGGGACGTGTGGTGCCGTTCGCGATCGGTCCGACCCGCAGCGAAATGACAGGACCGACCTTCGCCGGCAATACGCTCATCGTATCGGTGCAGCATCCTGGCGAGGACAGTCCGATCGGCACGCAAACGCCGCTCAGGCGCAACATCGAAATTCTCGCCCTCGACGGCAAGAGCGTCTTCAACCAGGACCGAACCATTCCGAAGGGAAGCGCGTGGCCGTCCAGCATCGCGACGCGTGATGGCGGGGCCGGATCCGCGGCCGGCCTTCCCAGGCCGGCGACGATCGGCATCCGGCCGAAGAAAGGCCGTGCGCCGTGGCAAGACTCGGATGACTGAGGGCGGCTGAGCGCGGCGGCGCAACAACGCGCCACCGCCCGCATCCGGATATTCAACAAACGGTTTCTCGCACGCAACGGGTCGAGCTCCCCGCCGCGCAAAGTGCCGTTGCCTGCAAATTGTTCAAAGGATGGAGTGATGCGATGAACGAGGACAACAAGTTGAACGATAGCCCCGAGCAACGCTCAATGCTGGCGACAAACGAGCGCATTGTCGGCGTGACCCGACGCGACTTCTTCCGCAAGGCGGGCGCGATCGGTGCCGCGTCGTTATCGCCCGCCTTCTTGGGGAGTGCGCTCGCACAAGGCGACGCCGACTCGCCCTTCACGCTCGGTGTGGCCTCGGGCGATCCAACCGCTCGCAGCGTCATGTTATGGACGCGCTTGGCGCCGGATCCGTTGAACGGCGGCGGAATGGGCAACGCGAACGCAGAGGTCCATTGGCGAATGGCGTTGGACCAGGACATGCGGCATGTTGTGGCGACCGGGCGCGCCGCGGCACGTGCGCGCAATGGGCATTCGATCGTCGTCGAAGTCGATGACTTGGAGCCGAACAGTTGGTACTACTATCAATTCAGCTATCGCGGCGCCCGCAGCCGGATTGGACGCACGCGCACCTTTCCGGCGCGCGGGACCCTGTCCGAAGCGATGCGATTCGCGCTGGTTTCGTGCCAGCACTACGAGCAAGGGCACTACGCTGCTTACCGTGACATCGCCAAGCAGGACATCGATTTCGTATTGCATGTCGGGGACTACATTTACGAGTACGCCGCTGATCCGAATGTGCCCGCGGACCGGCGCCATACCGGCGCGGAGATCAACAGCGTCGCGGATTACCGCAATCGCTACGCGCTGTATCGGCTCGATCGACATCTCCAAGACGCCCATGCGATGTTCCCATTCATCCTCACCTGGGACGATCATGAGGTCGACAACAACTACGCGGGTTTGATTCCCGAGGATTCCCAGACCGCCGCGGCGTTCGCCCAGCGACGTGCCAACGCCTATCGCGTCTACCGCGAAACGATGCCGGTGCGCTTTCACGAAAACGACGATGAGCAGACATCACGCCTCTATCGACGGCTTTCGTTTGGATCGCTCGCCGAGTTGATGGTGCTCGATACGCGCCAGTACCGCACCGATCAGCCCTGCGGCGACAACCTGGTGGTGCTGCAAACCTGCCCGCAGATTCTTGATCCGGAGGCGACCTTGCTCGGCGCACGTCAGGAAGCCTGGTTGTTCGAGCAACTCGAACGCTCGCGGGCCGTCTGGAACATTCTCGCGCAGCAAGTGATGATGATGCGCTGGGATCTGGGCGTGCTGACCGGTCAGCCGGTGAATTACTTCAACGTCGATGCCTGGGACGGTTACCAGGCCGCGCGCGATCGTGTCACCGGATTTCTCGGTACGCGCCGGATACGCAATCCGGTCGTCCTCACCGGCGACATCCACTCGTCGTGGGCCGCCGATCTGCGCATGACGGCCGCCGATCCGCGCTCGCCGTTGGTCGCGGCGGAGTTCGTGTGCTCGTCGATCTCGTCGACGTTCGGAGATGCGAATCACGGCCTGGTCACCGCCACCCTGCCGTCCAATCCACACATCCGGTTCTTCGACGGACTGCATCGTGGCTACGCGTTGTGCACCGTCACCGATGAGTCCTGGCGGACGGATTTTCGTGCGGTCGAACGGGTGGCGCATCCGGTCTTCACAGTGCCCTCGGCCGACCTGCGCGTGTTCGATCTCGCATCCTTTGGCGTGACCGCCGGGCAATCGGGCGTGCGCCGGTTGTGATCTGTCATTCAACGATCAACATCACTTCACGCGCGCGTCATATCAGACCGCCACATTCGTTGCCGATGACCTTCCCCGCACCGCATCCGCACACAAGGAGATAGCCGTGGATTCCAGAATACTTGTAACGTCGCTCGCCGCGACGCTACTGCTACTGGCTGGTAACGTCGCGCTGGCGTGCACCGGCGCCGTCACGATCGGCGAAGGCGCGGATCGCATCGTCACATCGGTCGCCAATCGGGCGATCGGCGCGAGCTGCCTTGATGCGCTGATCATCGATACCGTCGCCGAAGGTGCCCGGTACGAAGACCACGGGGAGTTCGTCGAGAAGGTGGGCGATCTCACCGAGAAGTGGGTCGAGCGCAAATTCATTACGCGTGACGAGCGCAAAGAGCTCCGCGAGGCGGCGGCACGCTCCAAGGTCGGCCGCACGATCACCATCCGCGTGATCGGGTTCAACGACTTCCACGGCACGCTCGAATCACCGGGAACGTTCGGTATCAACCTTGGCGTTCCGCCCGCGCAACGACCGGCGGTGGGAGGGGCCGACTACCTCGCTGGGCACGTCGCGAAACTGAAGAAAGCCAATCCGCTGAATGTCGTGGTGGGTGCGGGTGATTTCATCGGCGCATCTCCGCTTATCTCGGCCTTATTCCATGACGAGCCCGCCATCGAAGTGCTGAACCGCATCGGCCTCGAATTCAACGCGGTAGGGAACCATGAGTTCGACCGCGGCACGGCCGAATTGCTGCGCTTGCAGAAAGGGGGATGCAAGGCGAACGATCCGAATAGCTGCAAAGGCGCCGTGGTGGGTACACCGGTGCCATTCGAAGGCGCGAAGTTCCGCTGGCTGTCCGCCAACGTATTCTCCAAGTCGACCGGCAAGACCCTCCTGCCGCCTTATGGCATCAAGCGATTCGGTGATGACCTGAGCGTCGCTTTCATCGGCATGACCCTGGAGGAGACACCGACGATCGTGACGCCGGCCGGCGTCGCCGGGCTCGAGTTTCGCGACGAGGCTGATACCGTCAACGCGCTGATCCCGGAGTTGCGCAAGCGCGGTGTGAATGCGATCGTCGTACTCGTTCATCAAGGCGGCTTCCAGACCGGGGGCCTCCAGGACATCAACGGGTGTGACGGCAATCTTGCCGGATCGGCGATCGCGTCGATCGTCGCGCGGCTCGACAATCAGGTCGACGCCGTCGTGAGCGGTCACACGCATGCCGCCTATAACTGCATGCTGCCCAATGCCGCCGGGCGCACGATTCCAGTCACGAGCTCGAGCGCATTTGGACGCGTCCTGACAGCAGTCGATCTGGTCATCGACAACAAGAAACGCGACGTCGTGTCGGCCACTGCGATCAACAGCCTAGTGGATCGCACCGATCCTACGGTCACGCCGAACGCAGCGGTGCGGGACATCGTGGCGGGATACTCGAAGCTGGTCTCGCCGCTTGCGAATCAAGTCATCGGTTCGATTACCCAGACGCTGCCGAATGTGGCGATCGACAACGCCTGCAACATGCCGGCGGGCGAGTTGATTGCTGATTCACAGCTTGCCGCCACCGCACCGTCCGGATTCGGCAGCGCAGTCGTTGCGTTCATGAACCGCGGCGGCGTCCGCAATCCCGGGCTGACTTTTGCGAGTAGTCCGGCGGGTGAGGGCGATGGCAACGTCACCTATGGCGAAGCCTTCACGCTCCAACCCTTCGGCAACAGTCTGGTCACGATGACCTTGACCGCACAGAACATCAAGGATCTTCTCGAGCAGCAGTTCGCCGGATGTCGCGGGCAATCGGCCACCGCCACACGGATCATGATTCCCTCGGCGGGCTTCAAGTACGATTGGGATGGCAGCAAAGCGTGCGACGCGCGCATCTCGAACGTCACCTTGACGGTGAACAACCTCACCGAAACACTCGTCAATGCCGGCGGTACGTTGACTGATCCGACCAAGACTTACCGCGTCACCGTCAACAATTTCATGGCAACCGGCGGCGATGGCTTCACGACGCTCCTGAACGGAACGAATTCGCTTGGCGGCTCGCAGGACATCGATGCAGTCGTTGCGTACATGAGCGCATTCAAGGCGCCGAATCCGTACAACCCGGCCAATCCCGCATTTGGCAAGCCACGGGTCACGCGGCTCAACGCGCCGGCCGGCTCGACCACTTGCCCTGGCGGGGCAGCCGTGAATCCTTGAGGACGATCGCGGCACTTTCCACAACGACGCAACGGGCACGACGATCACACCGGGCACAGGCGCCGGTAGAGGTACGACTTTGCAAAGTCGAGTGTTCAATTCCGCCGCGGGGGCCTTCTGACTGATAGACGAAACGCCATCGCTCGGATGGTGTTGTTCTTCGCGGCCTCGGCGACCGGTGCCCGCGGGATCGCGGACGGTGGCAGGCCCGATGGCGAGGACGCGGATCGGCGCATGCGCCAACTGATCGAGCGAACGCGTCCCCGCGTTGATGTGCCGGGCGACGACTCGGAACGGCAGGCGTTGCTCGCACGGGCCGAGGCCGCACTTGCGCTGCTCGATACCGAACAGGCCGGTTTGTTGTTCGAGCGTGCGGGGTTCGTCCGCCATGCGGCCGATGCCGAGCTCGGATTGATTCGGGTCACCATGCAAAGCGGCCAGTACCGGCGTGCGTTGGCATTGGCCGCCCATACCGCCGGCGCCCATCCCGATGCCGGAGCGGGTGCGGGCCTTTACGCTTGGCTGCTCCACCTGGGCGGGCAAGCGCAGTTCGCTTCGCGGGTGCTCACCAAGGCGAGGGAGCGATTGAGCGACGATCCGGTTCTCGCGGCGGTTGCGGCGATGATCGACGCCCCCGATCCGGTGCCGGAGGGAATTCTGCTCGATCCGCCAGGGCGGTTCGCGCCCTATGCCGATCGCGCGACCCGGCCCAACGATTCCGCACAAGTTGTCGCGAGCGGGGTACTCATCGGCGGGGGAACACGGGTGTTGACCGCGCTCCGGCCGGGACGCCGATCGAACGAAGACCTGATCGTGCGCAACGGTCTGGGCCAGTCCGGGCGCGTATCCTCGATTCATGAGCATGCCGATATCGGCATCTCGGTTCTTGAATTGGACACGCCGATCGCGGTTGCATCGGTGGCGATCCCGGTGCGGGACCCGTTCCCGGGAACTTCCGCATTCGCCCTTGATTTCTCGAAAGGCGCGACGAAACCTTCCTGGCCACGCATGCATATCGGATTCCTCGGGTTGCCGCAGCAAACAGCGGGAACCTATCGACTCGGATTTACCTTGCGCGGCGGGGAGCGGGGCGGTCCGGTATTCGACGCAACCGGTCGTCTGATCGGAATCGCGGGCCTGGATGCGCTGAGGCGCGACACCATCACGCTCACGTCCGTTCTGCGGGAGCGTCTCGGCGCGAGCCTCGGGCCCGCCGCCGCGCAGGTCGAGCGCATCCCGATCGACGAGATCTATGAGCGTGGTTTGGTCTGTGCGGTCCAGGTGCTCGGATTCCCGGAATGAACGGACTTCGGCGCGCGCTTACGGCGCTTGCACTGTCCGGCGCGCTCGCGTCGCTCGCCGCCGACACCGACGATGGCTTCCTGGCCGGCGAGGTACTGCGCACAACGTTCGTGGGCGCGACCCTGATCGGCAGAAACTGGGCCGAGTATTACGCGCACGACGGTGTCATCGTCGGCAAGATTCGATACATGGGATTCCTGCGCGAATTTACCGGCCGCTGGATCGCCAATCACGATCAGGTGTGTTTCGAATACGGGCGCAAGGAAGCCAATACCTGCTCGATGTTTCGGCGCCGGGGCGATCGGCTCTTCCATTTCGCGCCCGATGGAAAGCCGAAAGCGGACCATGAATCCAAACGTCTCGACGGCAACCGTCTCGAAGAGTTCAAGTAGGTGCAGCGCCCAAGCGCGCCGATTCCTGCAATCGTGACGAATCGAGTTTGTAGCCGCCGCTTCGCACGGTGAAGATCAGGTCACGATGCGCTTCACCCAGGGCAATGCGCAGGCGGCGCACATGGACGTCGACGGTCCGATCATCCACATACACTTCCTCGCCCCACACGTTGTCGAGAAGCTCTGATCGCGAGAACACGCGATCCGGCCGCGCCATGAAGAATCGCAGTAGTTTGAACTCGACCAGGCGCAATGCAAGCTTGCGTCCACCAAGTGTCACCGTATGCGAGGCGGGATCGAGTGTCAGCGCGCCGATCTCGAACGGCGCATCGGCCAGCTCCGGCGTGCGGCGGCGAACCAGCGCCCTGATGCGTGCCACCAACTCGCGCGTGCTGAAAGGCTTGACGATGTAGTCATCGGCACCGGCTTCGAGGCCTTGGATGCGATCCTGCTCGCTGCCGCGGGCGGTGAGCATCAGGATCGACATCGACGAAGTGCGATTGTCCTGCCGCAGTTTGCGAACCAAGGTCGGGCCGGACATGCCGGGCAACGACCAGTCGACCACCGCGAC
>JBJXGX010000132.1:0-15951 GCA_046160305.1 Burkholderiales bacterium | reverse complement strand
CCACCGATATCTCGACCACCTCGCGCGGCAAGTTCGCGTTGACCTCGCTCGATCAGGAGAGCCTGTTTCGCCCGCTCACCAAATGGAACGGCGTGATCCAGACCGCGCAGGAGCTGCCGCGCATGTTCCGCGCCGCGTTCACAGCGATGACCAGCGATCGGCCGGGTGCCGCGCATCTTGGCTTGCCGTTCGACGTACAGAAGCAAAGCGTGCCCGCCGGCGAAGTGTGGGCGGATGCATCGCTCGGCACTTATCCATCGCGCCGGTATGCTGCCGATGACGCGGCGGTGCGCGAAGCCGCGAAACTTCTTGCGACGGCCGCGAACCCGCTCATCATCTGCGGCGGTGGTGTGGTCATCGCGAATGCAGAAGCGCAGTTGCTCGCCATGGCCGAATGGCTCGACTGCCCGGTCGCCACCACCATCAGCGGACAAGGCTCGATCCCGGAGACGCATCCGCTTGGCGTGGGCGTGGTCGGATCCAATGGCGGCACGCGGCCTACGCGCGATGTCGTCGATGCCGCCGACTGCGTGTTCTTCATCGGCTGTCGCGCCGGATCGGTCACCACTGAACGCTGGCGGAGCCCCACGCCCGGCAAGGCGCGCATCGTGCATCTGGATGCCGACCCCGCCGTGCCCGGCACCAACTACCAGACGGATGTGGCGATGGTGGGCGATGCGAAGCTCACCTTGACCGCGCTTGTCGAAGCCTTGCAGCGACACCCTCGACCGACACGGGCGCGCGTGCTCGATCGCGTATTCGTCGCCGCGAAGAAGGCGGAAAAATTCGCCGCCTTTCGCGCCCTCGCGGAAAGTCGCGATGCGCCGATTCGACCTGAACGCATCGTCGCCGACTTGCAGGCGGTGTTGCCCGATGATGCAGTCGTGGTCGCCGACCCCGGGACACCCTGTCCCTATCTGTCCGCATACTACGAGATCCGCCGCACCGGCCGCTGGTTCTTTTCGAATCGCGCGCATGGCGCGTTGGGCTATTCGATGTCGGCCGCCGTCGGCGCCTACTTCGGCCGGCCAAGCGCCAAACCGGTATCGGTGATGGGCGATGGCAGCTTCGGCTTCACCTGCGGCGAGATGGAAACGATCGTGCGCCACAAGGTGCCGCTCCTCATGGTCGTGGTCTCCAATTCTGTGTATGGCTGGATCAAGGCCGGACAGAAATCCGGCTTCGACGCGCGCTACTACTCGGTGGATTTCACCCCGACTGACCACGCCAAGGTCGCCGCGGCATATGGCATCAAGAGCTGGCGGGTCGAGGATCCGCTGAAATTGCGGGGCGTGTTGAAGGAAGCGGCGGAGTATGGCGGGCCGGCGCTGGTCGATGTGATCGCGCAGCCGCTGCAGGATGCCCAGGCGCCGGTCAGCGAATGGGTGGCGTAGACCTGACACGATGCCTGATCGCGTCCATCGCGTCGCTGCTGGCGGCGTGCGCGGGGACAAGCGATGCACCGCCGGTTGACCGACAGGCCGAGATCGAGCGAACGTGGGATCAAGCGCGCGTGCATCTCCCCGGTCGCTTCGATCCGATCCCGATGCGTGAGGTCGCGGCGGCGCGACCGTGGCCGGTGGTGCTGTACTTTCACGGCTGCACGGGGATCGGCAATCATGACCTGCGCTGGGGCGCTCTGTTGAGCGCGATGGGCGTTGCCGTCGTGCAGCCCGATAGCTTCGCGCGGACCTACCGCCGCGCGAACTGCGCGCCGCGGGCGCATCGCGTCAATCTGTTTCCGGAAGCATCACGCATGCGGGAGGACGAAATTCAGTATGCGGTCGCGCGCGCCAGGGCGACGCCATGGATCGACCCGGACCGGATCATCGTCATGGGCCACAGTGAAGGCGGGCTTGCGGCGATGATCACGATCGTGGCGGGTGTGCGCGGAACCATCGTATCGGGGTGGGCGTGTTCGTCGCTTAATCCGCGCTTCATAGGGATTGCGCAGCCCAACGCGCATCCGCTCTTGATTTTCGGCTACGACATCGACCCCTGGTATGCGACGCGGAACGGCTCATGTCCGGATCATCTGATGGGGCGATCGGCCACCGAATATGCGCGCCTGGGCAGCGCGGGTCACAATACCGCCGAGAGCGCCCTTGCGCAGGACCGGGCGGCAACCTTTATCCGAAAGCTTCTGCAATGACGCATTCACGCATCGCCCATGGCGGCAAGGCCGTGTATGGCGCACGCATCGGCATCCTCATGCTGGAGGCGCGCTTCCCGCGCATTCCTGGTGACATGGGCAACGCCGAGACTTGGCCATTTCCGGTGCTCTACAAGGTCGTGAAGGGCGCCTCACCCGATCGGGTCGTGCGACGCGGCGCCGAGGGTCTGCTCGATGCGTTTTGTGAGGCGGCACGCGAGCTGGTCGCGATGGGTGCGGATGGCATCACGACCAATTGCGGGTTCTTGTCGATCTATCAAAAAGAGGTCGCTGCCGCAGCCGGCGTGCCCGTCGCGATATCGAGCATGATGCAGGCGCCGTTCATTCAATCGACGTTGCCGCCAGGCAAACGCGTCGGGATGCTGACCATCAGCGCGAAGACATTGACCCCGCGCCATCTGCAGGCGATCGGCGTGGATCCGGCGACGCCGATCGTGGGCACCGACGGCGGACGCGAGTTCACCCGCGCCATCCTGAACGATGAAGCCAAGATGGATATCGCGCTGGCGGAAGCCGACATTCTCGATGCCGGTCGCGCGTTGATCGCGAAGTATCCGGACGTGGGCGCGGTGCTGCTCGAATGCACGAACATGTGCCCGTACGCCGCGGCGTTGGCGCGCACGATCGGCAAACCGGTATTCGACATCGTGAGCTTCGTATCGTGGTTTCATAGCGGCTTGCGGCCACGCGATTTCGGTCATCCGGCGAGCACGCCGGGGGATTGGCGGGAGCGGTGATCCTGCGTAGGGCATTCACCACCAAGGCACCAAGACACCAAGGGGCTCGAGGATCGTGGTGCACGTTACGTCGTCTGATTCGAGCTCGGCGACAGCATCGTCCTAAGGCACACCACGACGGCTCGACGGCACGACGGTACACGACGTGAAACTGAAACTAAACTTGGTGCCTTGGTGCCTTGGTGGTTCCCGATTTCGGAGCTGAAAGGAACATGTATATGGAAGGAACGTTTCTCGTAACAGGGGCGGCGAGCGGCATTGGCGCGGCGATCTGCCGCCGGATCGCTGGGCTGGGCGCGAACATCGCGGTGCATACCGGCACCCAGCGCGACAAAGCCGAGGCGGTTGCCGCTGATTGCAACGCGAAGGGCGCGCAAACGTTGGTGATCACCGGCGATCTGGCGAACGCGTCGGTGCCCGCGGCGCTCGTTGCCGCGACGGTTGCGCGCTTCGGTGGTCTTGACGGATTGATTGCGAACGCCGGCTTCGCCGACAAGAAAACCCTTGCGGATCTTGACGATGCCATCCTTGAGCGCTCGCTTGATGTGATGGTGAAAGGGCTCTTTCGTCTCGCGAAGGCGGCGCAGCCTTCGTTGATCGCATCGAAGCGCGGGCGGATCGTCGCGGTAAGCTCCTTCGTCGCGCATGTGTTCAAGTTGCAGGGCACGGTCTTCACTGCGTCGGCCGCTGCGAAGGCGGGACTCGAAGCCTTGGCGCGATCGATGGCGATGCAATTCGCGCCCCACAATGTCACGGTGAACTGCGTCGTGCCGGGCTTCATTCAGAAAGACCCCGGCACCCATGCCGCGCTCGATGCAGACGGTTGGAAACGGGTCGTCGCGCAGGTTCCGCTTGGCAGGCTCGGGTTGCCCGACGATGTCGCGGCCACCGTTTGCCACCTGCTCTCACCGGATGCCGCGTACATCACCGGGCAATCCATTCACGTCAATGGCGGCCTCAACCTTTGATATGCATCGCACCGCTGAAATCGCCGCATTCATCGCAGGCTTTCGCTACGAGTCGATTCCGGAGAGCGTGCGCGACTACGCACGATGCATCATCCGGGACGGCACCGGTGCGCTGCTGGCGGCGGCCAATCCGAATTATTCGACCGGACGATTGATCGCCGAGTTTGTGCAGGAGCAGGGCGGCACGCCGCAATCGAGCGTCGTGGGATTCGGATTCAAAACGTCGCCGGTCATGGCGGCGCTCGCCAACGGCACGATGGGCTATGCGTGCGATGTCGAACCGCATCATCCGGAGGCGATCCTGCACCCGGTCGCGGTGATGATCCCTACCGCGCTTGCGTTGGCCGAGCCTGCACATGCGAGCGGCCGGGATTTTCTCGCCGCGGTGGTCCTCGGATGCGAAGTCGAGTATCGCGTCTCGATGGCGCTCGGGCCCGCGGCGCTCTACGCACTCGGATTTCATCCGTCCGCTGTCGCCGGTTGCTTTGGCGCGACGGCTGCCGCCGCGTTTCTCGCGAAACTCGACCCTGCGCAGACCATTCGAGCGTTGGGCCTTGCCGCCTGCCAGGCGTCGGGCATGATGGCGTGGGAATCCGATCCCACCGAGAACGCACGTCCGTTTCAAATGGGTGTGGCAGCGCGTAACGGTGTGACCGCCGCGCTACTCGCCAAGCGCGGCTTCGGCGGACCCGACGCAGTGTTCGATACGGGGCACACCGTGTTTCACGCCTTTAGCCGCAATCCGAGGCCCGAACTGCTGACGAAGGATCTTGGCATGAAGTTCGATGGCGTCAGCGAGCTCGCGATTAAACCGTATTCATGCGTGTCGTTCCTGCATCCGGGGCTCGATGCCCTGTTCGACTTGTTGCGGGAGCAACGCATCGCGGCAAGCGACATCAAGCGACTCACGCTCTACTTTCCGCAGGCGGGACAGCACTGCATCGACGGCAATCCGCTGAAGAGCCACTGCGCGCAGTACATCCTGCCGGTCGCCGCTGTGGCGGGTGCATTGCGGGTGGCCGACATCTTCGTCGACCAGCGCATCGCAAATCCGGCGGTAGCGGCGCTGGCGAAGCGGGTGGAGATTCGCAACGATCCGGTGCTGGATGAATTGTTCCCCGACTTCTACGCCACGATCGTGGAGATTGAAACAAATGACGGTTCGATCCATCGCAAGCGCAACGACATCGCGCGCGGCTATCCTGAGAATCCGTTGAGCGCGACCGAGCTCGCCGCGAAATTTCGCCAGCTCGCAGGCAGTGTTGCCACGCCGGACCGTGTGGACGCCTTGAGCGCATTGCTCGATCGCCTGGATGCGTTGGACGACGTGGCGGCCCTTGCCGACGCTCTGCGCACACCAGCGCGCGCGATGGCGTAGCGATGAACGCACCGATTCGCATCGGGATCGCGGGGTTCGGCAATGTCGGCGCCGAGGTGACCCGCCGCCTGCAGGCCGGCGCCATCCCGAACGTGAGCGTTGCGGCGGTGACCGCACGCGACCTTGTCCGCGCACGCGAACGCGCCGCGTCGATGACGCCTACCCCACGCGTGGTTCCGCTCGCCGCGTTGCCCGGCCATTGCGATATCGTCGTCGAATCCGCCACCGCCGACGCGCTCCCGGAAATCGCGCGGATCGTGCTTGAAGCCGGGAAGCAACTCACCATCGTCAGCGCGGCCGGGCTGTTGCAGTTCCCCGATGTCGCCCGATTCGCCGAAGCCCATCGCGCCAAAGTGCGTGTCTGCTCCGGCGCACTGCCTGGGCTCGATATCCTGCGATGCGCGCGCGAGGGATCGATTCGTTCGGTGAAGCTTACGTCGCGCATCAAGCCCGGGTCGATGGCGCATGAGCCGTGGATCGTCGCGCGCGGCTTCGTACTGGATCCTGCGCCAACCGATCCGGTGAAAGTGTTCGAGGGCAGCGCGGCCGAGGCAGGCGCGGCTTTCCCACGGCATTTCAATGTCGCGATCGCGTTGTCGCTGGCGGGTATCGGCCTCGAACGCACCGAGGTCGAGGTATGGGTCGATCCGCAGGTGCCCGGCGCGATCCATCGGGTGGATGTCGATGCCGAGGACATCCAGCTCTCGATGGAGAGTCGCAATCGTCCCTCGGCGAACCCACGCACCAGCCGGATCGTGGCACCATCGATCATCGCCACCCTGCGTGGCATGGTTGCCTCGTTCGTGGTCGGAAGTTAGTTCGTGGTTGGAAGCTAGTTACTTCGGAAGGAGCGCAGATGGGACATCCCGCCCCGGCCACATTGGCCAAGGTCGACACGCTGGACAATCTCTACCCGATGATGAGCGAGCTCAACATCACATGCGGTTGGCATCGGCCGGCGCCCGCCTTGTGGCCCGAGCCGAAAAAGAATTTCGTGCCGTTTCAATGGCGCTATGCGCACGCGAAAGCGGCACTCGATGCGGCCGGCCGGCTGATCGATACCGCGCTTGCCGAACGCCGCAATCTGATTCTCTTCAACCCGATCGAGGGCAATCACTACGCCACCGCCCGCACGATCATCAGCGCCTATCAGATGGTGTTGCCGGGTGAGATCGCGCGTTCGCACCGGCATGTACCGAATGCGCTGCGCTTCGTGCTCGATGCGGAGGCTGGGATGTTCACCGTCGTCAACGGCGAGGCGCTCGAGATGTTGCCGGGTGATGTGCTCCTCACACCGAATTGGTGCTGGCACGGCCATAACAATGAAGGCCAGGCGCCTGCCTACTGGCTCGATTTTCTCGATGTCCCGCTGGTGCAATTGCTGGAACCGATGTTCTTCGAACACTATCCGACGCAGTACGAACCGGTGCGCGACAAGCCACGACAGTCGCCGTTCGTTTTCAAGTGGATCGAGTCGGAGAAGCGCCTTGCCGACGCCACGGATACGCCCCACTACGGGCATCAGATCGAATTCGGCGATCCGGCGATGGACACCTTGGGCCTTTTCATGCAACGCCTTGGGCGCGGGCGCACGACAGAGCGACTGCAAACCACGGCGAACAATGTCTACGCCGTCTTTCGGGGGCGCGGCACGACCGAAGTCGATGGCGAGCGGTTCGAATGGAGCAAGGGCGATGTGATCGTCGCGCCGGGCTGGCGTGCGCATCACCATGCAGTGCATGAAGATGCCGTGCTATTTCGGGTGACCGATGCGCCGGTGCAACAGCGGCTCGGGTTGCTGCGCACCGCCCATTGATCGAATCGCGGAGCCGTCGTGCGCATCGCCCGGATGATCGTGCATTGGGTGCAGTGGCCGCTTCGCATGAAGCGCCGCCACGGCGTTGGTGACGTGGAGAAGACACTTGGCGGGGTAATCCTCGAGCTGCACACCGACGATGGCGCAATCGGTTGGGGCGAAGCGGCGCCCTGGTCGGTGTTCTCCGGCACGGCGGAGGCAAACGCGGCGGCATTGGACGTCTATCTGCGCGCGGTGGTCGTGGGCGCCGATCCGCGTCGCATCAGCATGATCATGGACACCGCCCAGCATGCGGTCGTGGGCCATCCGGAAGCGAAAGTCGCGCTCGAAATGGCGCTCTACGATCTGGCAGGAAAGCGATTGGGGGTGCCGGTCGCGCAGCTGCTTGGTGGCGTCTATCGCGAGCGCATACCGTTGTCGGTGTCGATCGCCAACCCGGATTTCGAGGAAGATCTCGATTGGGCGCGCGCCAGAATCGATGAAGGCGTGCGGTTGTTCAAGGTCAAGACGGGCTTCCTGTCGCACGCCGACGATCTGCGACGCATGGAACGTCTCAAGGCGATCATGCCCGCGGATGCCGAACTGCGCATCGACTACAACCAGGGCCTCGAGCCGTGGGACGCGCTACGCAAGCTGCGTGATATGGAGGCGTTCCGGCCCGGCTTTATCGAGCAACCGGTCGCGCGCGATCAACGCGCGTGGATGGGTGAGTTCGCACGCGCGCTCGATACCCCGATTCTTGCCGACGAGAGCTGCTTCAACCCGGAGGAAGCGATCGAGCTGGTACGGGACCGCTATGCCGACTGCGTGTCGGTCAAGCTGATGAAAGCGGGGGGCATGATCCGTGCGCGCGAGATCGCGGCGATTTGCGGCGCGGCGGGGATTCCCTGCTACGGCGGCACGATGTTCGAGGGAGGGATCGCGATCGCGGCCGGCATCCATCTCATCTGCGCGACGCCGAACATATCGCTTGGCGCCGAGTTCTACACCGCGAATCACGTACTGGGGATCGATATTCTGGAAAATCCGATCAACCTTGAGGGCGGCAACTCGCATTTGCCCGCAGGACCCGGGTTGGGCGTGGCGATCGATCGCGAGCGGTTGAGCGCCATCACCATTGCTCGGCGCGAATAGACCGCACGCCCTCCTCAAGCGGCCCGATTTCAACGGGGGTAGTGCGCCATCGCAGTAGAATCGACCTGTCTCCCAATCCACCCCTCCCGGTCGATGCAACAGGTGTCCTCCCCGAATGCCGATGTCGCGCACTTGCATGAGGCCACGCGCCGTGCGCTCGAAACCGACGATGCCCATGCGCGCGTTCGTGGCACGCCCCTCGAAAAGGAACTGCTTTCAGACGAAGCGCTCGAAGCATCGCTGCAACGCGCGCTCGCCTCACCGCATCATCAAGGTGACCTGTGGCTGTTCGCATACGGCTCGCTGATCTGGAATCCGGCCATCTTGCATGACGAGCGCAGGCTCGCCACCGTGCACGGCTATCACCGCCGATTCTGCCTGCGCTCACGGCTGAATCGCGGCACGCCTGAGAAGCCGGGGCTGGTGCTTGGGCTTGAGCACGGCGGCAGTTGTTGCGGGGTGGCGTATCGCATCCGATCCGCGCAAGTGGAAACCGAGCTGCGATTGCTATGGCGGCGGGAAATGATGCTGGGCTCGTACGTTCCGCATTGGCTGCATGCGGACGCGGGCGGTGAGCGATTGCGCGTGCTCGGCTTCGTGGTGAACCATCGCTCGTCGGGCTATGCCGCGAACGTACCGGACGCCACGATCATCGAGATTCTTGCGCGATCGGCGGGCCGGTTCGGCAAGGGGCTCGACTATCTGCGACAGACCGCGGCGGGCCTCTCAGCGAGCGGCATCCTCGATCGGCGTATCGAGCGGCTCGATCGACTCGCCGCGGCATACGCACACCCAGCGGCGCGATGAGTCACACCCTATCGATCCGTCCGGAAATCGTCGAGCGCGTGCTCGCACGCCGCGGCCGATTGCATCTGTTCGATCGCATCGATGCGCGGAAGTCTGCTTTCGTGGTGATCGACATGCAGCCCACCTTCGTCGCACCGGGTGCGCCGGCGGAAGTGCCCGCGGCGCGCGGAATCGTCCCGGCCATCAATCGGCTTGCGCGAGCGATGCGCAGACTGGGTGGGTCCGTCGTCTGGGTGATGCACGCCAACGACAGTCGCGATGGCGCGAGCGACTGGCCCGGCTTCTTTGATCGTTTCGTTGCGGCCGACAAGCGATCACGCACGATGGACGGCCTGTCTCCCAACGCGCCGGGGCAGCAGCTTTGGTCCGCCATCGACGCCGATCCGTCCGATCTGCGCCTTTTCAAGAATCGCTACAGCGCGCTCATTGCCGGGTCGTCACAACTCGAACGCGTGTTGCGGGGGCGCGGTATCGAGACTCTTCTCATCGGTGGCACGAAGACCAATGTCTGCTGCGAATCGACTGCCCGCGACGCGATGATGCTCGATTTCAATGTGGTCATGGTGAGCGATTGCCTCGCGGCGCTGTCCGACGAGGAACATCGGAGCACGCTTGAGAATGTTATCCAACAATTCGGTGATGTCTTGACGGTCGAGGAAGTGCTCGAACGTCTGGCCACGGTCAAGGAGCCGGTCAAGTGAAACGCCGCTTCAAGCAGGTCGATGTGTTTACTGCCATTCCCTACCAGGGCAATCCCGTCGCGGTCGTGCTCGACGCCGAAGGGCTCACGACCGAGGCCATGCAGCGGATCGCGCGCTGGACCAATCTGTCCGAGTCGACATTCGTTCTGCCCGCGACGCAACCCGGCGCCGATTATCGCTTGCGTATCTTCACGCCCGGCGCCGAATTGCCGTTTGCCGGTCACCCAACGGTGGGCTCCGCGCATGCGGTCATCGAAGCGGGGATCGTGTCACGGGGCAAGACTGCGTTGGTTCAGGAATGCGCGGCGGGCTTGTTGCCGTTGACGATCGAACGCGTCGGCGGTGAGCAGCATATTTTCGTCAAAGTGCCCGAACCCGCATTGCGGCCTGTTCCGATTGAACACCATGGCGCACTGCGCGAGCTGCTGCACACGGATTGGGAGGCGAGCGCACCGCCGCAGATCGTCAGTGTCGGGGCGGTTTGGGTCATCGTACAACTCAAGGACGAGCCTGCGGTCGCCAACCTGTCGCCGGATCTCGTGGCGATGACCCGGTTCAGCAATAGCCTCAACGTCGGCGGCGTAACAGTGTTCGCGCGTCTGCCGAAAGGCGGCCGCGACGCGGTGAAGGTGCGCTCCTTCGCGCCCGCACACGGCGTCAGCGAAGATCCGGTGTGCGGAAGCGGCAATGCCTGCGTAGGTGCGTTCCTCGCGCATCATCCGCAGTTCGCCGATCTGCTGCCTGGCTACTCGTCGTCGCAAGGGCGCGAAATCGGCCGGGACGGCCATGTCTCGGTGTTTGCCGAGAAGCGAATGGTGAGAATCGGTGGCCCTGCGGTAACCTGCGTCGATGGTACGCTCGAAGCCTAACGTTCCGGTCTGCGCGATGCTTCCCGGATGCGAAGCAGGATGCGCATCATGGCGTAGCCCATCAGCCCAAGACCCGCGACGATGAGCAGAACCGCCACCGCGACATTCATTCTCGTCGCGCCATCCTCCGCGACCAGGCCGTAGACACCGCCCCCACAGAGCAGCGCACCCACGATATCGATGAGGACTGCCTTGAGGGGGATTTTGAGAGGTGCGGAGGATTCCATCGCGCCGTTGACTATGCAGACCGGACACGCATGATGCCACGGCCTAATCGGCAAACGGACGCATCCGGTGTCAACCGCTGATCTGATCCGCCTCATCGTGCTGGCCGCGTTATGGGGCGCATCGTTTCTATTCATGCGCATTGCAGCGCCCAGTCTCGGTGCGATCGTCACCGCCGAAATTCGCGTGCTGCTCGCCGGGATCATTTTGTATGTCTACGCGCTCCGGCTTGGCGAACCGGTCGGACTGCGGGCGCACTGGGTGCCTTACGTCTTGATCGGCGGCATCGGCTCAGCCATTCCGTTTGCGCTGTACTCGTATTCGGCGATGCATTCCCCGGCGGGGCTCAATGCGATCATCAATGCGACATCCCCGTTGTACAGCGCGATCGCGGCCGCATTGTTCCTCGGCGATCGGATGACAACCGTACGAATGGTTGCGATCGTGATCGGAGCGGCCGGCGTATGGGTGCTTGCAGGTGATTTTGCAGTGATCGAGAGCGCGCATGCTCCCTGGGCACTTGCCGCCGCGCTTGGTGCCGCGCTCTGCTATGGCCTATCGGGCGTCTACACGAAGCTCACCGCACCGGCGGTGTCCCCGCTGGTGATGGCGGCCGGCACGCAGTTGGGCGCTGCGTTGATTCTTGCGCCACTGCTGCCGGTGGTGCCGATTCCCGGGCCGATCACGATGGTCGCGGTGAGCGCGGCGGTCGCATTGTCCATTTGCGCGAGCGTGGTCGGCTATGTGATGTATTTTCAGTTGCTGCGCGATGTAGGCCCGGTCCGGGCAATCTATGTGACGTTCCTGATCCCCGTGTTCGGCGTGTTCTGGGGGGTCGTGTTCCTTGACGAACAGATCAGCGCGCGGGCCTTGGCGGGCGGCGCGCTGATTCTGGTTGCAGTCTGGCTCGAGACGCGAATGAATCGGCAGCGGTGACTATCTGGCGGCGCGCCTGGCGACAGCGGGGCGCTTTTTGGAGGCGGCTTTGCCCGGCTTTTCCGGCCACAACCCAGACTCCGCGAGCGCGCTGATCGATTCCGCGGTGAATTCGGCACTCGGCTGGTCGCCCCCGATCACGAACATCAGGATGGAGTGCTTGTTCTTCGGGCCCTTGGTGATGTTCATGAAGCGGCGGATGCAGCCCGGCGGAAATGAAATCGTGTCGAGGGGATTGAGATCGACATGCTCGACCTTGCCGCTCTTCGTCGTCCAGCTTGCGCGCCACTTGCCGGTCATGCCGATGAATGTCTCATTGGTATCGTGGTTGTGCATCATCGGACCCTTGCCGGGCAGCGCGCGACAGAATCCAAGATTGAATCCTTCGCGGATCTTGATCGCCGCATTGCGCGCTGACTGCGGCCCGACCGGTGATTGAATGCCGCCGCCTTCGCCTTTGGGTGGCTGGAATCCGATCACGTTGTAGAGCGTCCGTTCGGCGCCGGGAAAGTTGCTGTCCGGAAGCCCGCCATCGAAGCCCTTCAGTTTGGAGAAGCGCGCGACGCGCTTCATCATGTCTTTGCGGGAGGGATAGATGCGCTTTAGTTGTTCTTTGTATTCCATGGGTCCTCTATTGATCGATGGCGCCTGTCGCCGGAATCGGTGAGGAGTATACGCCCGCGTCTGCATCTGCCAACCGGAATGCACCTGCCACCTGCTATGCCGCAGCCTTGGACGCTCGCGCCGATGACGCACCCGCGAGGATCGCCCGCGCGGTCGCTCGCATGCGCGCCGCGGCCGCGGGCGTGCGCCGCTTCGATAGATCCGCGGCGAGTGCTTCGATCAAGGCGTTCAACTGGTCCGTATCCGCGCAGCGCCGCAGCTTCAACATGAACATGGGTGTCTTGATGCCAGGCACCTGCAAGGCCTCGCCCGCGATGTAGCGCTTGCACGCGCCCCATTGCAGCGCGGTCGGAGCGGGGTGCGCAAGCTTGAGGGCGATGACATCGAGCCCATCATGCACCGCAACGGTCTTCTCGATCAGGCCCAGCCATTCGAGCCGTTGCAGATGGTCATCGGCAATCCCGAGCGGCCTCAGCCAATTCATGAGATCACCCACCGAACGCCGGCCATCGATCATGATCATCGCGGTACGGTCATCACGCGATAATTGCGGGTTGCGCTCTTCGATCGCGCGCGCACCCGTCTCGGTCTTATGGAAAATTATCTGTGGATTCATGTTGCCCTGGTTGCAGTTGAGCGCGCCACGCCGCTCAACCGCCGTTCCTCGTGTTGATCGCAGTTTGGACTCCGGGCAGCCGTGGTCGGCCGCCTGACGAGGACTGCTTCACGTTCTTGTGACTTTTTCAGATGCCTGATGAGGCACGCTGGGTGGCGAAATCGCGAGGCGTGGTCGCGTTCGATTGACAAGGACTCAATTTGGGAATATTTTCCCAAGTAATGGCTGAGCAGAAATCATCAAACGCGTTGGTGGCTGCGTTCTCGCGGATCCTACGCGCGCTGGCGCGGGTCGCCCTGCGTCACGGGTTTTCGTGCAAATCGAGTATCGATCTGCTCAAGCAGGCGTACGTTGATGTCGCCGCCACCGAGTTCGGGGTCAGCGGGCGCAAGTCATCGATGTCGCGGGTCGCGGTCCTGACCGGCCTCACCCGAAAGGATATCCAACATTTGATGAGCACCGCCGCGATCACCAATGGTCAAGGCGAGGAACGCTACAACCGGGCGGCGCGCGTCGTTGCCGGATGGGTCCGCGATGCCGCCTACGCCGACGCGGCCGGGGAACCGCGAATTCTGCCGATCGACGACGGAACACCAAGCTTCGCCGAGCTTGTCCGACGCCACAGCGGCGACATGCCGCCGCGCGCGGTGCTGGACGAGTTGTTGCGTGTCGGGGTAGTCGAGCGCATGGAAGATGGCCGTGTGCGCCTCCTCGCGCGCGCCTATGTGCCCGCCACGAGCGACGCCGACAAGCTGGTCATATTGGGGATCGATGTCGCCGCGCTGATCAATACGATCGATCACAACCTCGGCCATCCCGGCGGCGAGGCGCGATTCCAGCGCAAAGTGATGTACGACAATTTGCCGGTCGAAGCGATGCCGGCGATACGCGCGGTCAGCGGCGAACGTGCACAAGCGTTGCTCGAATATCTCGATCGCACACTTTCCGAACAGGATCGTGACGTGAACCCTGCAATCGCCGGAACGGGTCGCATGTGCGCGGGTGTCGGGATCTTCTATTTCGAGCATCCGGCGGTCGAAGACGCGGGGAAGGACCATTGAGATGATTACTCGAACGCTCCATGCACTCGGCGCCCTGCTTGTCTTCCTCGTTTCCGCATGCGGTGGCGGCGGTGGAGGCGGTAACGTCGCCGGAGGCGGAACGGGCGGCACGGGCGCGGTGGCCGTATCCGAGGGCGTCATGACGGTCGGCAGCGCGATCGTAAACGGTGTGCGATTCGATACGTCGAGCGCGGCGCTCATTGTTTTGATCGACGATCAGCCGCGCACCGCGGCGGACCTGAAAAGCGGAATGGTCATCAAACTGCGCGGGAGCGTGAATTCGGACAACGTGAGCGGCAGCGCTGATCGTATCGAGGTTGAAAACGAAGTGCGGGGGCTGGTCCAGGACGCGGGCTTCCTGCCGAATGCGAATCCGCCGACCTTCCGGGTCAATGGTCAGACCGTCATCGCGGACGATCTCACGATCTTTGCCAATATTGCGAACGTCACCAATCTTGTTGCGGGCGTGAGCGCGGTGGAAGTCCATGGTCAACGCGAAACCGATGGTCGCATTCGCGCCAGCCGGATCGAGTCATTCGGTGGTGCATCGCCTGGGGATGAGCTGCGCGGCACGATTGCCAATCTCAACACGCAGACGCTGCAGTTCACGATCGGCGGGACAGCGGTGTCGTACACCAACACGCAGTATTCGCCGTCCGGAACAACAAGCGCGGCGAATCTCGCCAACGGGACGCTCGTGGAAGTCCATGGCAATTTCAGCGCAGTTTCCGGGACCTTTACCGCCACGCGCATCGACTTCGAAGAGCTGGAGGACGCGTTGTTCCAGCCAAGCAGCAATGGGAAGCTGTATGTGGAAGGGTTCGTTACCGGATTTACCGCCCATCCTGGAACATTCGCGGTCAATGGACGTTCTGTACAGACCACCGTCACCACGCAATTCGAGAACGGCGCGATCGCGGACCTCGCGAACAACTCGAAAGTCGAAGCCGAGGGTCGAGTCACCAACGGCGTGCTGGTCGCCGAGAAGATTTCATTCCGTCGCACCCGCACGATCGTGACCGGTCAGGTCAGCGCCCTGGACCTCGCGGCCTGCGCGGTGACGATTCTCGGCAAGACGGTGAAGGTCAACGACGCAACCGAAGTGAGTCCCACGGCAGGCGGAAGCACGACCGGCTGCGGCAATACCGGCGCGAACCTGTCGTGGGTGATACCCAACAACACCCGGATCGAGGCGCGCGGCTATGTCGAGCCGGGGGGCGGTTCGATCGTCGCCGAGCGACTCGATGGACGTCCTTCCGGCGGCGGTCGAGACTTTATTCAGGGGATCGTTACCGCGAAAGATGCCGGGCTCTCAACGCTCGCGCTTCTTGGCATCACGGCGAACCTCATCAACGGGGGCGTCCAGTTCAAGGATCTGAATGACGGGCCCTTGTCGCGCCAGCAATTTTTTGCGGCCGTTACCCCCGCAAACGCCACAACGGCCGGCACCGTCGTGAAGGTCAAGGGAACGTTTTCTGGTGGTGTGCTGGTGGCGGAGGAAGCAGAACTCGAGAACTGATCAGAACGATTGCGAGCCCATACGTAAGCCGTCAGGAACCTGCACGGTCTGCCGCGTAGGTTCCTTGCCATTCACCCCTTGAGCGTCTTCGCCAACTCTACGAAGTACGCAAGCGATCCCGGATTGGCCATTGCATCGGCGCTGACCACCTTATCGAGCGGTTGTCCGAGCAAGAGCTTGCGCACCGGTAATTCCAGTTTCTTGCCGGTGAGCGTGCGCGGAATATCGCTGACCGCGTAGATCTCGTTCGGGAGGTAACGCGCGGATGCCCGCTGGCGAATGCTCTCCTTGATGCGTGCCTTCAGTGCGTCATCGAGCACCGCGCCGGATCGCAAGACCACGAACAGCGGCATGAACGATTCGCGCCCGAGATACTCGAGATCGACC
>JBJXGX010000131.1:0-21287 GCA_046160305.1 Burkholderiales bacterium | reverse complement strand
CGTGCGCGAACCGGATCTTCCACGGCAGCTCGCGGCGGGACGCCTTGGGTCCGTCGAATGCGTGTCGTGCAATATCTGTCTCGCGCACGAGGGCAGCCACGCGCTCAAATGCTGGCGAAAGAGCTGGGGCGATCTGGCCCGTCATGCCTACTGGCGCTTCATGCCCTGGCGGTGAAGCAAGGATTGCCTGCGATGCGTGTTCATGACGAAGGTGCCGGAAATAGTCTGCTCAATTCCAGTCCCACCGGCCCGATGATTCCGTCCGATCGATCGCCCATGTTTGCGGCATACTGATGCGCTTGCATGATCGGAATCGTTCGATGACATGCGCTGTTCGCTGCAAGTGGCGTGGCGCAATGTGTTGGTTCCAACGTTCGCCTCCCGTCGCTCCTCAAAGGGGATCCAATGAAACGAAACCGCTTCATCTCGGCAATCGTGCTGCCGATCATTCTGTTCGCATTTTCCGGCATGGTTGCCGCGATCGAGGTTGGGGACAAGGCTCCGGATTTTGACCTGGTCAGCACCCAGGGCGGAAATTTCAAGCTGAGCAGCTTCGCCGGCAAGAAGAACGTCGTCATTCAGTTCTACGTGCTCGACTTCGCGCCCACTTGAATAAACGAATTGTCGTCCGGTCGGGATGACTATTCGAAGTTCCAGGCGGTCGATGCCGAGCTGGTCGGCATCAGTGCAAATGTCCGGTTCTCGCAGAAAGCGTTTGCCGATTCTATGAAGCTCAACTATCCGCTGCTTAGCGATTCTCCAAATCCGAAAACGATTCAGGATTACGGCGTGCTGATTCCCGAGCGCCGGCTTGCGCAGCGCTCGTACTTCATCGTCGACAAACAGGGCGTCATTCGCTACAAGAAGATCCTGGCGCCGAAAGAAGATCTGGTGCCGAACGACACGCTGATCGAAGAAGTGAAGAAAATCAACAAGGGGTAGCGCTTGATAGGAACCACTCGCTGCGGCCGGCTGATACTGGCCGCAGTATTTCTCCCGGCGTTACTCGCAGTCTTACTATTTGGCGGCGCGCTGCACGCCCAGACGCCTCGCAGTGCGACCATCGACTACAAGGTAATCCCGAAGCTCGAAGAAGTGAAGGACCACCCCGAGGCGCCGGACTTCACGCTTACCAACCCGGACGGCAAAAAGGTCGCCCTTAAGGATTACCGCGGTAAGCTCGTGTTCCTGAATTTCTGGGCCAGCTGGTGTGCGCCTTGTCGCGCTGAGATGCCCGCCATGGAGCGCCTCTATCGCGAGCTCAAGGGCCAGGGATTCGAAATTCTCGCGGTAAACGTCAAAGACAAGCGCAACGATGCGCTGGCGTTGGTTAAGGAATTGAAGCTCACCTACCCAATCCTGCTGGACCCCGATGGCGAGGTTGGGCTGTTGTATGGTGCGTGGGGCATGCCCGCCACCTATCTGATCGATCGCAACGGCGTCGTGCTCGCGCGCATGTGGGGCGCGGCGGAGTGGTATAGCCCCGCAGCAAGGAAGCTTATGAAGGCGCTACTGGAACCGAAAGGTTGAACCACCAAGGCACGAAGGCACCAGCGAGGGCAAGCTCGGGAGAGTTTGCACTGATCTCCTCGGTGCGCGATTGCGGGTCGTTCAGTAGAAGGTCCTCGCACACTGCCCTAAACGGATTTGGCACGTGTCTCCGGCAATGCTTCCTCAAGCCGATCAGTCGCCGGCGGCGGAGTGCGTGACAGCGCGGAGATTTCGGCCCGCAACGCTTGCGTCATGTCGATCTTGATTGAATCGAGCGAGGCCTGCAGCTGCTCGACATTGCGCGCGCCGATAATCGGCGCGGTGACGGCCGGATGGCCAGCGACCCAGGCGACCGCCATACTCACCGGATGCACGCCACGCTTGGCGCAGAACGCCGAGAAGCTTGCCGCCGTTTCATGCACCCAGGCTTCACCATAGCGATCGCGATAACGTGAATTGGCGACCAGTCGGCCGGTCGCAGGTTTGTCTTTCTGCGCGTACTTGCCAGAGAGCAGCCCACCACCCGCCGGACTATAGGGGACAACACTGAGCCCGTTCGCCTGGGCCATCGGCAGAATTTCCACCTCGGCTTGGCGCTTGACCAGGCTATACATCGGTTGCGCAACTTGCAGACCAGCCCAGTCGTGCGCCTTCTGGAGGTCGAGCGCGTGCTGCGTCTGCCAGGCGGCGTGATTGCTGATCGCCGGATACAGAATCTTGCCCGCGCGCACGAGATCTTCCAATGCACGCAGCGATTCCTCGATCGGCGTGGCGGGGTCCGGCTGGTGCAGATAGAACACCTCGACGCGATCGGTCTTCAAGCGCTTCAAACTGTCTTCGAGCGCATGGGTAATGTGCCGGCGAGACAAGCCACGCGCGTTCACGTCGCGCCCGGTTGGATTGAAGCACTTGGTGGCGAGCACCAATTCGTCGCGATGACCCTGAATGAGCTCACCCAGGATCTGCTCGGAGCGACCGTTGCTGTACTGATTGGCCGTATCGTAGAAGTTGATGCCGATCTCGCGACACGCGCGATACATCGCGGCCGACGCCTGCTCGTCGGCATCGCCACCAAACGACATCGTGCCAAAGCACAACTGCGAGACTTGGACGCCGGTGCGTCCGAGGGTTCGGAATTTCAAAGCGGATTGTCCGGATTGATCATCGCGCGCCACATATGCGCGACCGAACTTCCGTCGTATCCGAGCCCTTCCTTCGGCTGCTTGAAATTTCGGCCGATGATGTCGATGAACGGGTCGAGTGCGACCGTCACGTTCGGGTCGAACGCATACAGATCATGCACCGTGATCATGCGCGCCTCTTTGTACCACTTGTGGCCGCGCGCGAATTCGTAAGTCGCCTTGATATAGGGCTCCGGTACATAGCCTTCACCGAAGATGCGGATGTATTGCTTCGGATAGTCATAGCCGTAGTCCGGATCGGCGTAGAACCGCAACGCCTGATGATGCCGGATCGCCCAACTCACTTTCTCCGATACATAGGGCTCCAACATCTGCGCGGCCCACCAGCCGTGATCGACCTTGATGAGATTGATCGCGATGTCGTGGACCAGGCAGGCGAAGATGATGTCTTCGGGTTGGTCTTTCTTCAGCGCGTCGTTCGCGCTTTGCAGCAAATGCTGCACGGAGTGGGGCATGAACCGCAGGCGAAAGAAATCGGCGAGTTCGGGTTTGGCGGGCATCTTCGCGAGCGGCGCCAATGCCGGCTGCAAACCACTTGGCGTGAGTCCGCCGAACATCACGCCGGTGCCACGCCGCACAGTGGCCGCACCGCTTGCCGCGGCAGGCTTGTCGAGCTGCTTCATCATGTATTCCTCGAGCGCGTCGGCGCGCTGGTCGGAAGACATGGTTGCCGCCTTGGCGCCAAGGGTGGCGAGGAATGCTTGGGGGTCGACTTTCATTGAATTCTCCTTCCTATTCGGACCGTCTTGATTCCAATAACGCGCGCTCGAGGATCTCGCGGTCGCGCTTGTCCTTCTCACGACCACTCTGCTTTGTCTTCAGCAGTCCTTCGAGATTGAGCGTTCTAACAGGAATACCGTCAAAGTCGATCGTGATTGCATAAGGTTGCAATGATTCGAACGACTGTCCGCACGCATTGAACATCAGGTCGACGACAAATTCGTCCGCAACGCGAATCGTATCGCCATCCGGAAACCAGTCTGGATCCAAATCCCGTCCGGCGCCGTCTGGGAGCACCAACAGCGCGCGCTTTACTTTTTCACCTTCTTCCCGCGTGGGGCGAAGGACAATGTCGATGTCAACCGTACCGCGCTGATACCCAAGCGCGTAGAGCGCATAGCCACCGATCAACAGGTAATCCGCCCCCTGCGCATTGAGCGAACGCAAGAGTCCCTTCAGGTCGTCAACGCTGGCCGGTCGGGTTGACTGCTGAGGCCGATCAGTCATCTATGCGTAACCGCCACGCGCCCGCATGTTGATTACGATTGCCCGCACCAGCGCATCCTCGTCGAACTGATTCATTTCCTCGTGAGACTTGAATCGGTAGATGCCCTTTGGAATGCCGGTCGTCAACACGGCAGCCAATGCCTGGCCGGTCGCTTGGTGGACCGCCGCCGCACGAAGCGCATCCGCACTCGGTAGCAAGTCGGGCGATGGCATCACACGCTTTCCGATCACGCGCATAAGGTTCCTACATGCTCCGCCGATACTGCCCACCCACCTCGAACAGCGCATTCGTAATCTGCCCAAGCGAGCACACGCGTACGGCGTCGATCAGCATTTCGAACACGTTACCGTTGTCGATGACCGTCTGCTGCAGGCGCTTCAGCATCGCACCACTTTCCTTCGCGTTCCGCTGCTTGAAATCATTCAGCCGCTTCAACTGCGATTGCTTCTCTTCTTCGGTTGAGCGAATCAACTCGATGGTCTCCGGCGTCTGATCGCCGTGCGGATTGCGGTAGGTGTTGACCCCGATGATCGGATAGGAGCCGTCGTGCTTCTTGTGCTCGTAGAACATCGACTCTTCCTGGATCTTGCCGCGCTGATAGCCGGTTTCCATCGCGCCCAGCACACCGCCTCGCTCGCTGATCGCCTCGAACTCGCGCAACACCGCTTCCTCGACGAGGTCGGTCAGCTCGTCGATGATGAAACTGCCCTGATTCGGATTTTCGTTCTTGCCAAGCCCCCATTCGCGATTGATGATGAGCTGGATCGCCATCGCACGACGCACGCTTTCCTCGGTGGGTGTGGTGATCGCCTCATCATAGGCGTTGGTGTGCAGCGAGTTGGTGTTGTCGTAGGTGGAGATGAGTGCCTGCAACGTTGTGCGAATATCATTGAAGGCGATTTCCTGCGCATGCAGGCTCCGGCCGCTCGTTTGCGAATGAAATTTGAGTTTCTGGCTGCGCTCATTGGCCCCGTACTTGTTTTTCATCGTGACGGCCCAGATCCGCCGCGCCACGCGACCAATCACGGAATATTCCGGGTCCATGCCGTAGCTGAAGAAGAACGACAGGTTCGGCGCGAAATCGTCGATGTGCATGCCGCGCGCGAGATACGCCTCGACGAACGTGAAACCGTTCGACAAGGTGAACGCAAGCTGGCTGATCGGATTCGCACCGGCTTCGGCGATGTGATAACCCGAAATGGAAACCGAATAGAAATTCTTCACGGCGTGATGAACGAAGTATTGCTGGATGTCGCCCATCACCTTGAGCGAGAACTCGGTGGAGAAGATGCAGGTGTTCTGGCCCTGGTCTTCCTTCAGGATGTCGGCCTGCACCGTCCCCCGCACGGTCGATAGCGCCCAGGCCTTGATCTTCTGGTATTCGTCGTCGGTGGGGTCACGCTTGTTGTCCGCCTTGAACTTGTCGACCTGCTGATCGATCGCGGTATTCATGAACATCGCGAGGATCGTGGGCGCCGGGCCGTTGATGGTCATCGACACCGACGTGTTCGGCGCGCAGAGGTCAAAGCCCGAGTACAGCACCTTCATGTCGTCCAAGGTGGCGATCGACACACCCGAGTTGCCGACCTTGCCGTAGATATCGGGACGCAGATCCGGCTCGAAGCCATAAAGCGTGACCGAATCGAACGCGGTCGACAAGCGCTTGGCCGGCATCTCTTTTGACACCAGATGAAAGCGCCGATTGGTGCGGAACGGATCGCCTTCACCCGCGAACATGCGGGTGGGATCTTCATTCTCACGCTTGAACGCGAACACGCCCGCGGCATACGGAAACGAGCCGGGCACGTTCTCAAGCATCATCCACTTCAATACTTCGCCTTCGTCTTCATATCGGGGGAGCGCGACCTTGCGCACCTTGGTTCCCGAGAGTGAAGTGGTCGTGAGCGCGGTGCGGACTTCCTTGTCGCGAATCTTCACGACGTATTCGTCACCCGCGTACGCCGCTTGCATCGCAGGCCATTGGTCGAGGAGTTTTCGCGCGGCGGGCGCGAGGCGAGCATCGCGATCGGCGATCAGGGCGTCGAGCGCAGCGCCCTCTCCCGCCAGCGGAGAGGGCGTGGAGGTGAGCATCCGTTTTGTTGCGATAAGTTGTTGGCGCTCGCGTGCGATGCGTGACTGATCGATCGCGTGCTTCTTGTACCCGCGTACGCCTTCGGCAATCTCGGCGAGATAGCGGGTGCGCTGTGGTGGCACGATCGCCGATTGATTGCTCGACCACCGCACCTGGCTCGCCGGGATCCGCCCGCCCTGCACGGCCAGTCCATGCTCGACGAGCTTCGGCCGGATCGCCTGGTAGAGCGCGGTGACACCATCATCGTTGAAGCGGCTCGCCATCGTGCCAAACACAGGCATCGTATCGGTCGATTGCGAAAAAAGCTGGCGGTTGCGCTGGTACTGCTTGCGCACATCGCGCAGGGCGTCTTCCGCGCCGCGCCGGTCGAACTTGTTGATCGCGACGAAGTCGGCGAAATCGAGCATGTCGATCTTTTCCAACTGGCTCGCGGCACCGAATTCCGGTGTCATCACATAGAGCGAGACATCGACCAGCGGCACGATCGCTGCGTCGCCCTGCCCGATCCCCGAGGTTTCGACGATGACGAGATCGAAGCCGGCAACGCGACACGCGGCTATCGCATCACCCAGCGCGGCCGACACTTCGGATCCGGTATCGCGAGTGGCCATCGAGCGTACGAATACGCGGTAGATGGGCTTCGCGCCGCCTTGCTGCCACGGCGTGATCGCATTCATGCGGATGCGATCCCCGAGCAACGCCCCGCCTGTCTTTCTGCGCGACGGATCCACCGCGAGCACCGCGATATTGAGGGCATCGTCCGAATCGAGCCGAAAGCGACGCACCAATTCATCGGTCAGCGATGACTTGCCCGCGCCGCCGGTGCCGGTGATTCCCAACGCCGGGGTGGTCGTCGCCTCCGCAAGCTTCACGATCTCGTCGCGAAGCTTCGGATGGGATTGTGCTTCGAGCGCGGTGATCAACCGGGATAGCGCACGCTGATCACCTGCCTTTATTGCGTTGAGGTCTTTCGGTGCGAACGTCGACAGGTCTTCGTCGCAGCGCTGGACCATGTCGTTGATCATGCCCTGCAGCCCCAGTTTCGCGCCGTCTTGAGGCGAGTAGACGCGCGTCATACCGTACGCTTCGAGATCGCGGATCTCCGCGGGCACGATCGTGCCGCCGCCGCCGCCGAACACCTTGATGTTCTCGCCGCCACGCTGGCGCAGCAGGTCGAGCATGTATTTGAAGTACTCGACATGCCCGCCTTGATACGAGCTCACCGCGATCCCCTGCGCGTCTTCCTGCAGCGCAGCGGTTACGATTTCATCCACCGAGCGGTTGTGGCCGAGATGAATCACCTCGCAACCGGAGGCCTGCAGGATGCGCCGCATGATATTGATGGAGGCGTCGTGTCCATCGAACAGTGATGCAGCGGTGACGAAGCGGATCTTGTGCTTCGCCTTGTAGGGAACGAGCTGATGGCTGATGGAAAGATCGGTCATAGGGCGGTCATAAGGGTCTGGCGCTGCTGCGCCGAATGCTCACACGGGACAGGCTGGAAGCTGAGACTACCCGCCAGCCCGGGGGGCGTCAACGCAGCGCGACGCGCTTGGCGAAACACCTTGTGACGGGGTCAGATATCGAGCACCAGCCGATCGCCTTTGCAACCCGAGCAGCAGATCATCATGGTGCGGTTGGCCTTCTGCTCCGATTCGGTCAAAACCAGGTCCCGATGGTCCGGAATGCCCTCGATGACCGCGGTTTCGCAGGCGCCGCAGATCCCTTCCAGGCACGAGCTTGGATGATCGATGCCCGCCTGGAATATGGCGTTCAGAATGGACTGTCCGGCACGGACCTTCACCTCGAGCTTCGATTTGACGAGTACGACGGTGAACCCGCCCTCGGTCGCCGGCGCCTCTTTCGCGGTGAAATACTCGACATGCACCTGCTCGCTCGGCAGATGGGCCGTCGCGGCCTCGAACGCCGCGAGCATCGGCAGCGGGCCGCAGCAATAGAGATGCCCGTTTGCAGGCGCAGCAGCGACCACTGCGCCGAGGTCGAGCATCGCGCCGCCGGGCTCTTCGTCGAAGTTGAATCGCACCTCGCCCGACCCGTTCGCGGCGAGTGCTTCGACCGCCTCGATGAACGGTGTTCCCGCACGGGTGCGCGTGCAGTAGTAGAGGCGCCACGGCCGTCCTGTCGCAGTCAGTTGGCGCACCATGCAAAGAATCGGCGTGATACCGATTCCGCCGGCGATCAATGTGGTCTGCGGGGCGTCCTCCACAAGCGCAAAGTTATTGCGCGGCGGGCTGATCTTGATGAGATCGCCCGCGCCAAGCTTGTCGTGCACCCAGAGCGAACCGCCCCGGCTCGCCCGATCTTTTTGAACGGCGATCACATAGCGGTGCCGTTCCGACTGTGCATTCAAAAGCGAATAGCTGCGCACAATGCCCGATGACAGGTGCAGATCGATATGCGCACCGGCCGTGAACGGCGGCAACGGGCTGCTCTCAGGTGATCGCAACTCATACGCGAGAATGCCCGGCGCCTCGAAGGTAACGGATTTGACTCGAACGTCGAAGGGCTCGATCTGCATCAGAATGAAGGAATCAGGATGGCGGACAATGCAGGATAAGACCACGAAATTGCCGAAGTCAAACGCTTGATTTAGAGTGCCCAGGAAGCTGCTTGCTACGCCGCGCAGCGTCCTAGGTCTCGCGCGGCTGCCTCAACCGCAGCGCGTCTCTGGTAAAGGATGCACATGAACCTGACCCCCTGCCTCACGGCCATTGTTCTAGCGATCGCACCGCTTGTCGCCACCGCACAGAGCTATCCGAACCGCCCGCTCCGGCTGGTGGTGCCCTATGCACCGGGCGGGGCGGTCGATGCGTTCGCGCGGCCGATGGCCCAAAAGCTCACCGAACAACTCGGTCATTCGGTCATCGTCGAGAATCGACCGGGCGGCAATGCGACGATCGGCGCGGACGCCATCGCGAAGGCTGCTCCGGATGGCTATTCGATCGTCCTCACATCGATCAATCACTATATCGTGCCGTTCTTCTCGAAGAACGTGCCCTACGATCCGATCAAGGATTTCACGCCGATCATCATCGTGTGCAATGCGCCGAACGTTCTCGCGGTGCACCCGAGCTTACCGGTGCAATCGATTCGAGACCTGATCGATTACGCGAAAAAGAATCCGGGCAAACTGTATTACGGCACCACCGGTGTCGGCTCCACGCACCATCTTGCCGGACTGCTGCTCGCACAGATGGCGAAAATCGACATCGAGCATGTCCCCTACAAGGGCGGCAACCCGACGATGACCGATGTGCTGGCGGGCGCGATTCCGATGGTCATCATTACCGCCTCGACGATCATGCCGCATGCGCGCGCCGGCAAGCTCCGCCCGCTTGGCGTGATCGAGGGCCAGCGATACGGCGCGGCGGCCGATCTGCCCACGATCGGCGAAACGGTGTCCGGATTCGCAGTGCCCGATACCTGGCTCGGCGTTCTAGGCCCGGCGAACTTGCCGGCGCCAATGGTTGGAAAACTGAATGAAGAGATCCGCAAAGCGATCAACGCACCGGACGTGAAGGCACGCCTGGAAGGGCTCGGGTTCGTGGTCACCGGCAACACGCCCACCCAATTCGACACCCAGTTGCGCGCGGACACCGAGGTCTTTCGCAAGATCGTCGCCAACGCGGGCATTCGACCAGAGTAGCGAAACAATCCATGACGATGTCTGCATCGCTGCCCAACCGGGCGCTTCCACCCATTGCCTGGCTGCTCGCTCCCTTCGCGCTCGGCTATTTCTGGTCGTACTTCTTTCGCAACATCAACGCGGTGGCCGGGCCGCTGTTGGCGAACGAATTCTCACTCGGACCAGGCGAACTCGGATTGCTCACCGGCGTCTACTTTATTGCCTTTGCTGCCGCGCAAATTCCAATTGGCATGGCATTGGATCGGTTCGGCCCGAGCCGGGTCAACGGCGTGCTGCTTTCGCTGATTGCGCTCGGCGCCCTGATCTTCGCATTCAGCACCAACGTGGCAACGCTCGCCGTTGGTCGCGCGCTGATCGGCACCGGCGCGGCCGGGATGCTGATGTCATGCATGTCGGCGGTGCCGATGTGGGCCGCCAAGGAGCGCGTCGCCACCTACATGGGATTCGTCACTGCAATTGGCGGCGTGGGCGCGATCGTCGCGGCGACACCCGTTGCGTTCGCCATCGAGGCGATGGGATGGCGCAATGTGTTCCTCTTGGCAGGCGGACTATCGCTAGTGGTTGGGTTCGGTGCGCTGACGACGAATCGTTGGGTGCAGGTCAAGGCGGCAGGCCAATCATTACCCGATCTGTTGCGGGGCGTACGCAGCATTTTCACTACGCCCAAGCTATGGCAACTTGGGCTCGCTTCGGTGTTCGTGCTGGGGAGCTTTCTCGCATTCCAGTCGCTTTGGGCCGCAACCTGGCTTCGCGATGTCGCAGGCCGCGACAGCATTACGGTCGGCAACATTCTGGTCGTCCTCAACATCGGCATGGTGCTTGGATTCTTCAGTTGCGGCTGGATCTCTGACCAGCTCTCCGCACGCGGCATTCACCCGTTCGCGACAGTAAAAGGCATGGTCGTCATCGCACTCCTCGCGCAAGGGTGGATCCTGCTCGCGCCGGATTTCATGCCACATCTCGCGTGGGCACTCTATTCATTCAGCGCCAATTCGCTGATTCTTACGTTCCCCGTCGTAGGGCGGGAGTTCAGCGGCACATTGACCGGCCGGGTCAACACCTGTCTCAATCTCTTCTGCTTTGTCGTGGCGTTCGTCGTGCAGTGGGCGATCGGTGCGACACTAAACCTCTTCCCGGTCACTGACGGTCGATACGATCAACGCGGGTACTACTGGGCATGGGTCGCGCTCCTCGGCGTCCAGGCAGTGGTCCTTGTGTACACGCACTGGACAACGCGGCATTACGCGGGAATCACGCGAACACCTAAGTAAATTCACCGCATTTGTGGGGGGCAGCGTAGCGGGAACAGAATGTCGGTGAAAGGGATTGGCGTATCCCGTTTCCCGCTTTGTCCCCCGTGTCCTCTGTGGTTCATCTTTCGTTCTAGTTCTTGGGAAAGTCCTGGCCCGTCACCTCACGCCGCAACTCACGCAGTTTCGCCTTGATCCTCGCGGCATTCTCAGGCCCCATGCGAATGAGGATCTTCTGTCCGGCGGAGCGCGCTTCGAGCGCCGGATCCTCGAACTGATACATGACCTTCGGTTGCACGAGCTTGATCGGTCCGGTGACCGCCGGCGCGGCGAGAAGGTTGTCGATCGCTTCGACCAGGCGGTCGTTGAAGTAGCCTGACGGGTAGCCGAGTTCTCGATAGGCTTCCTGGAAAACGGCATAGTAGCGAACGTACAGCGCCACGAGCTTCTTCGCGTCGATCGCTTCGGTAAGCTTCACCACCGGGCCGTAGCGACGATAGTTGCCTTGATCGAGGATGAGCGTCTCGTCTTGTCCGCTGGAGCTGAATGTACCGGGTGTGCGGAGCATCGGGCGTGTGCGTTCCGCCGCCGTCTTGCGCGGCAAACCATCGACCGTCGCCACGATCCGCCTCACGATGTCGTCGGGACGAAAGAATGTGTCGATCGATTTTCGATCAAAGAGACCCGATAACGCCTCGCGCATCGCAGGATCACTCTCGCTCAGGCGAAGGGTAGTCATGGGACGTTGCGCCGCGGTCTCCGGCGACTTGATATCCTCGATCGGAAAGCGAATCGCGGGCTCGGTCTTCTCAGCTTCGATCGCCGGCTTATCCTCTGGCGCGGACGCTTGTGCTTGTGGCGCCGGCTCGGGCGCAAGCGCCTTTTGCTGGCGCCAGTAATAATTGGCCGCGATCGCGCCGAAAATGGCAATCAAGAGAACGGACCAGATAATGGGTTTCTTCATGACGCGGCTCCCGTGACGGTTCGCGACGAGTTGTAGAGAGTCAGAATATCCGAATTGAACAGGCACGACCAACCGAAGGGGCGCGTGATGAAGCCGGTGCAGCGCGAATTGACGCAGTTGTCCGCACGTGAAATCGCGGCCGGGATCCGCTCGAAGAAATTCTCGGCGCGCGAAGTAACAGCCGCGACGCTCGCCCGCATCGAGCGCATCAATCCGCAATTGAACGCGCTCGTGGATTGCGACCAGGACGGCGCACGCATCGCCGCTGATGCGGTCGATCGCCGCGTGGCCGCCGGTGATGCATTGCCATTCGCAGGCGTGCCGATCACCATCAAGGACAACCTCTGGGTGGGTGGACGGCGCGTCGCGCAAGGCTCGAAGTTGTTCGAGAACTTCATCGCACCACGCGATGCCTGGTGTGTTGCCCGATTGAAGATGCTTGGCGCCATTGTCGTTGGCATCACCAACTGTTCGGAGTTCGCGTGCAAACTCGTCACGAACAATCTGCTGCATGGTGCCACACGCAATCCTTGGAATCCGAACGTTGCGACCGGCGGTTCATCGGGTGGTGCGGCGAGCGCGGTGTCGGCACGCCTTGGCGCGCTTGCGCTCGGCACCGATGCCGGCGGATCGGTACGCCGTCCGGCCGCCCATTGCGGCGTGGTGGGCATGAAGCCCAGCACCGGACTCGTGCCGCAGTTGCACGGCTTCGGGGATCCGAATTTCGGTGTCTCCGTTATCGGACAATTCGCACGCGAGGTGGAAGACGTCGCGCTCATGCTGGAAGCGCTCGTTGCATTCGAGCCCAACGATCCCTGGTCGGTACCGCTCGGCGGCCAGATGCATATGCTGCGCACGGTGCGCCGTGCGCCGCCTTTGTCATTGCGCATCGCCTGGAGCCGTCGCCTCGGACGCAACCTTCTGGTCGACGCCGACGTGATGAGCGCGTTGGTCGCGATGGTCGACAAGCTCCGCGCCGAGGGCTATACGATCGAAGAAGACGAGCCGACCTGGCCCGACGGGATGGATCTCGCGCCCAACCTGCCGCTGCAACAAGGCGGCCTGGCAATGCTGTTCGGCCATGATGCAGACACCCGCCCCGCGCTCATCGATCCTGATCTGCTCGCGCAGATCAAACTCGGGCAGCAACGCAGCGGGGTGGAGATCATCAACGCGTTCGCGCTGCGCGAGCAGATTCAGGTTCGCGTCGCCGAATTTTTTCAGCGGTACGACTTGTTGCTATGCCCGACCGCACCGGTTACCGCATGGTCGAACGATGATCCATACCCGCGGGAAATCGAAGGCCAGTCTGCCGAGCCGCGCAGCCATGCCGCTTTCACGCCGTTGTTCAATAGCGCAGGGGTGCCGGCCTGCTCGGTGCCGGTCGCGTTGGTACGCGGGCTGCCGATCGGCTTGCAGGTGGTCGGACCACGCCATGAAGATGCGCGTGTGCTCCAATTTTCGAGGTTGGTCGAGGACCTCGTCGATACGCGGTTCGATCCGCCGATTTGAACAGGAGCACGCATGCGAATTTTCAGGATCCTGCTTCACTGCGCCGCCGCCGGTCTTTGCGCGAGCTTGCCGGATGCCGCGATCGCCCAGGCGTTTCCAAACAAGACGATCAAGATCGTCGTGCCCTATCCGCCGGGCGCGTCAACCGATGCGGTCGCCCGTACCATTGCACAGAAGCTGTCGGAGGTGTTCGGGCAACCTGCGATCGTCGAGAACCGTCCGGGTGCGAGCGGCAATATCGGCTCCGACTTCGTCGCGAAGTCAGCGCCTGACGGCTATACCTTGGTCTTGGGCACGGATGCGACCCACGCAACGAACGTCCATGTATCGAAGAATCCGCCGTTCGATCCGGTGCGGGATTTCACGCCGATCTCGATCGCCGTGGGCAATGTCATCGCGCTCGCGGTGCACCCCGCATTTCCAGCGAGCACCATCGCGGAGCTCGTCGAACATGCCAAACGCAATCCAGGAAAATTCGCCTACGGCAGCTCCGGCAACGGGTCTCCGCATCATCTCGCCGGCGAATTGCTTCGCCAACTTTCCGGGATCGACATCGTGCACGTGCCCTACAAGGGCGGCGGTGTCGCAGTAACGGATCTGATGGGCGGGCAGATCCCGATGATGTTCGCAAGTCTTGCAGCCGTTGTGCAGCATGCGAAAGCGGGGAAGTTACGGCTCATCGGCGTGGTGGAGTCTTCGCGCTACGGAGGCCTTCCGGACGTGCCTACGATCGGGGAGACGGTGCGTGGATTCGAGCTGGCTTCTTGGCTCGGATTCTTTGGTCCCGCCGGTGTTCCAGCGCCCATCGTGATGCGCCTCAACAGCGAAATCGTCAAGGCGCTGCATGCACCCGACGTGCGCGCAAAGCTCGAACCGCTCGGAATGTCGATCATGGGGCTCACACCGGAGGCGTCGCTTGCGATGGTGAAAGTGGAGATCGAAAAACGCGGCCGGTTGATCAAGGCGGCGGGGATTCAGGCGGAGTAGGAATCCGCATGGCTGAGGGCCCGGATTCCTTATGCGTCGCGTCGCCATCGAGGCGGTAAGCCGCCCGCCTTGGCATCCGTTTGCTGAATCGCCTCCGCGCGCGTACCGCCGGAGGGCAAGCAGCCATCGGTCTTCAGCGTAAGGGAGATCGCCACGGGCATCCCGTGCGAGTTCGCGGCAACGGTGATGCCGAGCGCTCGTTCAAGCGCCGATTTCAGCTGGCGACCGGCATGCCGCCGCTCGAATACAGCATACGCTACGGCCCGAAGAAGCCAAGCAAATGCTCGAGTCCGGCGACGAGTTGATCGACGCTATCGCCAACGAGGTTGGCTACGAAGATGCTGGATTCTTTAGCCGGTTGTTTCGGCGTATTGTGAATCTCACGCCGGCGCAGCATCGCAGGCGTTTCGGGTCGATGCGAAGGGCTCTGGGTGCCGGCACATAGGTGGCTGGTCCGGACGAATCAAACAAGACGCCGCCGAGTAGCGAAGCCGCCGCCGAGTAGCGAAGCGACGCGGGTATCGGTCAGGCCCGCTGGCCTGCGCTTCGGTCGAACGCGTGGTTAGGCGGCGGTGAGCTTAACTTTCTCGACGTCGGCCAGATTGACCCGCTGCCGCGCATGCCACAGATCATAGTTGTACTGCATCGAGAGCCAACTCTCGGGCGTACGCCCGAGAGCTTTGGAGAGCCGAAGCGCCATCTCCGGAGTAACTGCACTCGCACCTTTCAGAACGCGGCTCAGTGTCGATGCAGCCACCCCGAGCTTCAGCGCGAGCTCTCGACCGCTCAGATCGTTGGGCTCAAGGTACACCCGAGTGATGAACTCTCCGGGGTGGGGGGGGTTGTGCATAGCCATTAGTGGTAATCCTCGTAGTCCAGAAGGTAAACATCTCCGTCCCGGAATTCAAAAGTCAGTCGCCAGCTTCCATTAACCCAGATGGACCAGCGGCCCTTTTCTCGCCCCTTCATTGGATGAAGGCGGAATCCCGGGATGCCCATGTCCTCGATCTTTTGGGCCGTATCCAAGGCCGCGAGTTGCATTCGCAACCGAGAGGCGTGATGCGGCTGGATTCCGGCCGAGCTTCCTGACTCAAAAAACTTCTGCAGCCCCTTGTGCCGGAATGTCTTGACCATGCTTCATCATACGTTGTTGCGCACCGCGCAACAACCGGTGTCGGCCTACCGCGGCATAACGCCGCGAATGAGCCACAGCCGAGGAGCGGCGCGACGAGGGCATCGCGAGCCAGCGAAGCGCGCTTGCGACTGTCCGATCGATTTGCTTGTTATGCGGCATCTTCGTATTCACTTCGGCACTCGACCCCTTACTGCAGTTACTCGGGCGCCACACGTAATGCGCCCCGATACGTCAGCGGGCGAGCATGCTTGAATGCGAGCCTTGAGGACCTCGACATCGGCGGGCGGCATGGCTTTGAACTTCGGGGCGACACTTGACGTGAGCGAGCTGGTTGTCCAGAGATCTTCAAAATCATCGTAGGTTCTTTGAACGGTGTATTCGTTCGTTTCGACCGTGCTAAGTCCTGCGGCCGTCCACAGGTCTTGCAATGCCTCAATGCGCGAGACACTGGCGTTTGGCGGAAACGTAGGCGGTATTCCCATCTCGCGCATTTGGACCTGCATCGCGTTGAACGGAAACCCACCGTTCATCATGTCCCAAGCGTAGGCGGCGACCACGCCCCCGGGCTTTACCACCCGAACCATTTCTGCGACGCCCTTGGCTGGATCAGGGATGAAGAAGATGACGAGTGCCATGACCGCTGCATCGAAGGAAGCATCGGGAAACGGCAAGGACATTGCGTCTCCCTTGTGAAACTGAGCTACTCGGCCCGCGGGTCGGGAACGGCCGTATGCGAGCTGAGCCTCGGCTGGATCTACTCCCGTGATCGCGCGTGGCGCACAGCGCTCGGCAATCAACTCGGTAAATGCGCCATTGCCGCAACCCACGTCGATCCAGCTCAGGTTCGGGGGCGGCACCAACCATTCAAGAAATGTTACTCCGGCGAGTTGGCTCCATCTTCCGACGGTGCGCTCGTAGGCGGCCCCGTCGGTGTAGGTGATCTGCTGTTCCGCCATTGGCCTCCTCCGATTCGGGTAGGCAACGAGTTTCGTTGTGTCTGAAATGGTAGCAGCTAGCGATGCGCGATCGGTCTTGCTGACGCATAACGGCTCGCTTGAGCCGCCGAGCAAGCTGGTGACGCCGCAGGCGGAGCCGGCTTGCGAAGGTCGGTCTCCAAGCGATTGTTAGGCGACAGCTTGGCCTGACTCTGGTCAATTTCTGCAAAGTGGCCAGGCAGTCACTCGCACTTTAGGGAAGCGTTGGGGTTGTCCAGTGAGAACAAAGTGCTATGCCACATGTCATCTGAAGACTTTCCCAGGTGAATCATGTGGAGACAGTTCCCGAGTCCCCCGAGCGCCACCCGCGCCTTACTTCGCTGGTCCGCAATCTCCACGTCTGGTCTCCATGTGCCGTCTGTGCCGAAGAACGTGTACCAGAGTCCCGTGTTTGGCAAAGATTGGCCAAATCCCGTTTGAATCGGCCCACCGCCGTGAATCATGTGAAGGCGATTGTCGAAGGTCGCAAGAGCGGGTGATGTCCAAGAGTACTTTCCAGACATCTTTCGAGAAGGGGACCATAGAGTCCCATCGAATGTCGAGTGGTATAGGAGTCCAGTGGGAGTATTTCCGACTAGTGCAAGATGAATCCTTCCATCGAAAGTAGCCAACGCTGGAGCTTTCCGTGACTTGGCCGGCACGGGAAGGGGCGCCGCAAACAGCCCGTTGTCTCTCAAGTAAGTGTAGTAAATGTCAGCTGAGTCATCGTTGCGATAAACCAGCCATAGGCGATCTAGAAACGAGGTAATCGCTGGCGCATCGTAGGTAACAACCCGCGATGAAGTTCCTCGACCGGTTGGACGCGAGACGCTTGCCGCTTCGTTCCACGTACGCTCGCCGCTTCTAAGCGCCACGACAGAAGGCTCGCGATTGTGCCCGGAGAACGCAACGTACAGCTTGCCGCGATGGGCAGTGGCGTTTACTGCGCTGGTGCTGGCGTGGAACTCCCGGCCATTGCGATTCTTGATGCGCCCCAGTTTACTTAAGGACGTCCCTTCCTTGATTGCGTGATTTATGAAGCCATCATCGTCGACGTAGATGACGTGCAGTGCGTAGTCAAACGCTATCACGGTTGGAGATCTCTCGCTTGAAAGTGACTGCAATCGAACGTTCGGTGACCAGTTGACATAGAGCGCGTTGATTGCCTCAATGTCGCCGCTACTGAGACTATTCAGGCCGATCTGTCTAGGTGCAACTATGGTTGGCTGGCTATCATCCTTCGCAGAGGCAAATCTTCCATAGTGCATCACGGAGGCGTAGTCATAAGGCCCACTTCGGTATGAGTCTGGACGATAAATGTCTTTCCACCACGCCAAAGCACATTCTCGATAGAACTGATCGGGGTCGTCTACGTTCGGCCAGTTGATATTGATGTAGTCGTCGCGGTCGCAGCGAGTGTGCTCATGAAACAAGCCAATTGCATGGCCCATCTCATGGATCGACGTTCGTTGGTCGGCACACCGCAGTTTGATGAACTGCGGGAAACCCGTGTAGCCGTGGGTCTGACTTCCCTGACGCCCGATCCCAGTGGAAAGGCCGCACGAGCCGTCGTCATTTGAGCCGGTGAAGACGATATAGGAGGCTTGCCTTCGTCGCTGCACAAACCGAAGCACTGTGCGTTCTTGAAAGTGCCGAATTGCCAGGTTGATGGCGTCAATATGGGCAGACGACAGCTTATTGCTTTCGATGACGTACGGGACAACAGCGCCGGGCCACCGGGTGTCCTTGGCAACTTGTGCATAGGTTACGCTGCGGTCTGTGAACTGCGCGGAAAGCCTCTCCATTTCCTCGACCGCGCCGAGGTCGACATCCCCCTGGTAAATGGCCCGTCCATTCCTTACTCGATACCTTATTTCGTGCGGCACGCCGTATTTCAACACAACTCCACTGTGCACCTCAGGTGTTGCTCGCGGCGCAGCTATTGTCTGGGAGTTAGGAGCTTGTGAGATTTGCGATTGCGCCTTAGCGGGAGCGGTGGCATCGAGGGTCAGGACCAGGAGCGCAACGAGAAAGGACGTGACGAGCGGCCGAGCTGGCGAGCGAAGCTCGCTGGCGAGGTCCGTCTCGAATGGCATGTTAGGCGGCAATTGCGGTGGCCGTGAGAGCGACTGGTTCATGGCTTCTTGCAGATACCGCCAGACCAATCGATTGAAGTCTTCACCCAATTGCCGTCAATGCATAAGTATTTGATGCAAGGCTTGCAAAGTGTCGTGCAGCCGAATCCCTTTGGTTCTGGCTGCGTACAGGCTTCCGGTTCAGGGGCGGGACCGAAGAGCCACTCGTGCGCCAGATATGTGGGATCGTAGTTTGCGGGAATGCTCGAAGACACCCCGACAATCTTGCCGGCCGCATTGACTGCAGGTCCACCGGAATCTCCGGGACACGCCGTCATTCCGGTTTGACCAAGTCGCAGAGTAATGTTGCCGGTGGATATCGAGTTCACCGGCAACGTTAGCTGGCGCTTGCCCATTGGTGGGGTATTGCAGTTGGGCCCCGTTCGGCCAAAGCCGACCAAAATAAGTTGTGTACCGATAGTCGGGCGACTGTTTGGTTCTTCAACTGGAATTGGCTGCACAATCGCCAACTCCGTGGCGGGACGGTTCAAGGCTACTATGGCGAAGTCTTCACTCAGCCACCCGTGACTTGTATAGTCAGGGTGAACCTGGACGGATCCAGTAATTTGGATGTCTTTTCGCGTAGCGGATTCATCTGCAGGAGTAGATGGATCATCGACGGGGCGGACATTTCGAAGTATGAACGTTGCGGAACTTCGACATCCTGTGCGCGTCGTTTGCCCGGTACAAACGCAGTGGCCGGCAGTCAAGACTAGCGTGGGCGTGATTAGCGTAGCGGTGCAGCTACCAACGCCAAGTACCTGCCCGACGGCCTCGAACTGACCCACAGGCACGGCCGTGCCTCCTTGAAGGTAGTGCTGGGATGATCCCTTCGCTTGAGCAAACGCTGCCTCGCTAGACACTAGGAGAGTGATGACGCATAGAAAAGCAGGAACTTTCATCGAGGATTCTCCTTTACTTTCGTCGTATTTAAACGTCAACCTAAGATCGGGGAATGGAGAGACTGACGCCTAACGCCGCAATTGAGCGGCCGAGCGAGCGGGCTAAGCCTGCTTGCGAAGGTCCGTCTCGAATTGCATGTTAGCCGGCATTCAAAGATATTTAGAGCTACAAGACATAGTCTAATTGACATTCTAGGACTACGTCAATTAATATCGAGCTTGGTTCAAATAGACTGAGGATACGATGAGCGGTGTGAAAGCTACACTAAAGGTAGTGCTACAAGCAAACGATACGGTTGTTGCTGAGAGCGACGACGCGACTCTTTGGCAACAAGTTCTTCTTGCAATCAACAAGGGGCCGGGCACAGCCGGCGCGTCTCTTGTGGCCGGCGACGCGGCTGTGCCACAGACGAGTGGACTACGCACTGGGGATCTTTCCTCAGGGGACGAAGACGACGACGTGAGTCGATTTGCGCGGGCCGTAGGCGTGGGCACCGACGTCATCCAGGGCGCGTGCGCTCCTTCGAAGACTTCGCCGTATCTAACGCTCGACATGCACTGCTGGAACGCGATGAAGGAACAAACGCCATCTCGTGGCCCCGGTTCCGTAAGCCCGATCGCCGTAGCGGCCACCCTCCTCGCCTTATGGATGCAGAGTGCCAAGCTGGGGACTGCCACTCAAGCGGACGCGCAGAAGGTCCTGGGAACGATCAACATCCGCGACGGGAATGCCGTTCGGGCGATCCAAGCCGCAGAATGGCTTCAAGGGCGATCAGGTGGCGTGATAGTGATCAACGCCGCACGAGCGAAGCGGGCTGTGTCGGTAGCTCGGGCGTTCTGTAGCCAAGATTGGCGATCCGATCAGACCTGGAAGGGCGGTAAGGTTGAATGACCAAGACAGAGTTCCTTCACGCGCTGCACGACAGAGGCCAAGGCGTCTACGAGCAAGCCATTGGCTTGTTGTGGTGGATGGGAAGCGAGGACCCAACTAAAGGGCTGACCGCGCGAGAGATATGCTCTGATCTTGAGGCGACCGGGCTCCCCACACAGAACGTATCGCGCCTCAATACCCGCCTTGCGGAAGACCGACGAACAAGCAAAGCGGGAAGCAATGGCGCTTGGCGCCTTCACCCAAGGGCTCGCGGGGAGCTTGACCAGGAGTATCAACATCTATCTAAGGCGAAGCCACCGACAAACAGCGGGAGCCTTATTCCCGCTGCGCTCGTTTCAGCGCGCGGTTACTTAGAAAAAGTGGTCCTACAACTGAACGCGAGCTACGACGCGCAGCTGTTTGATTGTTGTGCTGTGATGTGTCGTCGTACGCTTGAGACACTGATTATTGAGGTGTATGAGCACGCGGGCCGCGCTGCGGATATTAAGGGTGGCGACGGCCAGTTCTTTATGTTGAATGGGCTGGCGACCTACTTCGAGCAAGATAAGCACTTCAGTCCTAGCCGGAACGCTTTGCAAGGGCTTCGCGATTTTAAGAAGCTAGGAGACCTCTCGGCGCACAATCGACGGTTTAATGCCCGGAAAGACGATATTGATCGGGTGCGCGATGGCTTGCGAGTTGCGGTCGAGGAACTCGCGCATATAGCGGGCTTCCGACCCTGACTATGACGGCTAACGAATAGCGTTTATCCACCGCGCTGAGATGCCAGATCGAATCGCAAGTGCCATCGCGGCGGATAAACCTTGTTGGACTAATGCGCCGAGACGGCGCCTGCTATGGGGATTGTAAGCGCGCC
>JBJXGX010000130.1:0-19917 GCA_046160305.1 Burkholderiales bacterium | reverse complement strand
CTAGGATTCAGGGCGGCGCGCCGCCCTGAATCCTAGTGCATTTTTGCAGAGGTTCGTACAACGGGCTGTGCTATCCCTTCTCGGTGCAAGAGGCAAGTCCGGCGATTTCAGATCAGGAAACCGTGCGACACACCGCGCGGATTCCTAGCCCCCGAACCCATCCGCGATCGCAACATCGATCAGGTTCGGCGCACCCGACTGAACACCGGATTGAATCGCGGCCTTGAGCTGCCCAGGCTCGGTCACACGGCGAGCGGTCAATCCCATCGACTGCGCCATCGCGACGAAGTCGAACGGTGGATCGCGGAAATCCATGCCGACGAACTGATCGGTCTTGCGCGAGGAAACGAGTCGCTCCTTGATGATCCGGTAGCTGCGGTTGTTGGCGATGAGATAGGTGATCGGCAGCTTGTAGTGCGCGGCCGACCAGAGCCCCTGGATGCTGTACATCGCCGCGCCATCCCCCACGATCGCCACGATCGGCCGGCCGGGTTGCGCAAGGCTCACGCCGATCGCACCGGGCAATCCGAATCCCAGGCCACCGCTCGCCAGCCCATACATGCTTTGCGGATCACGCATGTTGTAGAACGCGGGCAGATGATGCGTGGTCGTGACGCCCTCTTCGACGATCGCGGCGTTCTTCGGGATCGCCTCGGTAATCGCGAAGATCATGAACTTCGGATCGATCGGGGTTGTTTCGGCCGAGGCCAGTGCCTCGATGCACGCCTGATCGCGCTGCACCGACCAGTTCCGCGTCTTCAGGTCCTTGGCCCGGCGATCCGCGCCACTCGCATAAGCGGTTGACCGCTTCGCTCGCAACACCGGCAGCATGACGGCAAGCATGTCCTTGACGTTGGCCTGGATCGCAAGCTCGGTGGGATAGTTCTTGCCGAGCTCCCAATCGCGCTCGGTGATATGAATCACCGGCATCCCGGACGGCAACGGGTCCACCGGGCTATACACCGACATCCGCATCAGATCGGCGCCCAGACAAACAAGCATGTCGTAGGGCTCGAGCGTCGCGCGCACCTGCTTTTGCACACGCGTCAAGGTGCCCATGTGCAAGGGGTGATCGCTCTGGAAGGAAGCCTTGTACGGAATCGATTCCTGATAGACCGCGGCGCCCAGCAAGGTGGCGAGCTCGCCCGCCTCACCGAATGCGTTACGCGTCGCAAGCTCCTGCCCCGCAACGATTACCGGATTTTTCGCGGCGAGCAATCTGCTCACGAGTGCCTCGACCGTCGCATCGGTTGGCCTCAATGACATCTCGATGCGCGTGGGATGACCGAGATCGAGGTCCGGCTCCTCGTCGAGCACATCCCCCGGCAGACTGATGAATACCGGGCCTGTCGGCGGCGTCAGCGCGATCTTGGCCGCGCGATGAACAATTCGCGGCAGGTCTTCGGCACGCGTCGGCTCGACCGCCCATTTCACGAGCGGCTCGGCCATGCGCACCAAAGGCCCCGCAAGCAATGGTTCAGTGAGCCCATGGCCTTGTTCGTACTGACCGGCTGTGATGATCAGCGGTGAGCCGGAGAACTTCGCGGTGTAGAGCGCACCCATTGCATGCCCGAGTCCGGGTGCGACATGAAGATTGCACGCCGCGAGCTTGCCGGACGCGCGCGCATAGCCATCGGCCATGGCCACCACGATCGATTCCTGCAATCCGAGGATGTACTTGAGCTGCGGAAACTTCGGTACAACTTCCATGATCGGCAACTCGGTCGTACCGGGATTGCCGAATAGATGCGTCACGCCGTTGTCGACGAGAAGCTGCAGAAAGGCCGCGCGGCCGGTGATCTTGGGCATCGGTGTCCTCTGTGGTCAGTTCGTAGTGATTCAGTGATTCAGTGATTCAGTGATTCAGTGACTCGGCAACTCGGCGACGGCCTTCCCGTGCGCCGACCGTTCGCCGTCCTGGTTTACAGCGAGGAGATCGATCTCCACCAGCTTCCTGCCGTTCTCCTCGTACTTGCCGGTCACGCTGCCATCGATATAGAGCGTGTCGCCCTCCGGATTGTGGCGGCGGATTTCGCTATAGAGCTTGCGCAGCATGCCGTCGTCGCCGATCCAGTTGGTCACCGCATGGCCGAGCCATGAGCATCGCTCCGGACCATAATCGTAGGCGTTCGGTACCCCGACCCGGGCGGCCATCTCGGTTTCCCAGTGCACCCGCTCCGGGCAGTCAGGGATTCCATAGCGATTCTTGATCGCGGCTTTCGGATGATCATCGAAGAGCCGCCAGGCAAGCTTATGCGCGCGTATGTAGAGGCCGCCCCACCCTTGCGTGTAGGCGATGAACCCGGTAATCGTCATTGGCCCCTTGACGATCGTCGGCAGCTTCGTGCCGATCGAAACATCCTCCCAGAATCGCGGCGTGGCACCGCGCACCTCCTCTTTCGCGTAGAGCCGATAGATGGCGGCAATCTCCTCTTCGGTGTACACCTTGCGTGGCTTGATCTCCTTGTACTTGGTACCGACCTCGCGAGCGTAATCGCGATCGGTCCGAAAACACCAGGTGTCGGCACTGCAGAGCAGATCACCCGTGTCGTCGTAGAAATCGCCATGGTAGATCTGCTGGATGGAGCGCCCGGCAAAGCGGGTCTGATGCTCGACGAGATCCTTCAAGAAAATGCTGCGGGCGATCTGCGCGTTACGGCGGATCGGCTTATGCCAGGTGAAATCGCATCCGGCGAACATCGCATGGACACCAGGCAACCCGCCCACATAGCCACTGATGATCCGATCGCACGCGAGGATGAACGACGGCGGCGCGATCACATCGCCAAAGCGCGTTTTCTTCGCATAGGCAGGATCGCACCATAGCGGGTTGTCATCACCGATGCCATGCGCATAGTGGCGGATGTTGTCGCGCGTCGCCTCATAGCACCACGGCTCGATCGTATCTTCGATCTTTACCCCGATGCGCCGACGGAGGGAATCAATGCCTTCATCGGTGATGCCGACGAAGTCGCGATGGAGCGTGTTTGATGACATCGGTAATTGCTAACCCTTTAACATGAACCACAGGGGACACAGAGGACGCGGTAAAAAGGCACGAGCTTTCGTACGCAATGTTCTTGCAGTTTCTCGCTGGCGTCACTGCACATATTTTCTACGCGTCGTTTGTCTTTCCTCTGCGTCCTCTGCGTCCTCTGCGGTTAATCTTTGGTGATTTCTCTAATCGCCGCCCGATCCCTAAGCGCCTTGCGGTTGATCTTGCCTGCCGGCGTCTTCGGTAGCTCGGCAACCAGCTCGATCTGCCTTGGATACTCGTGCCTGCTGAGTCGCTCGCGCATGAACTGCTGGATGTCTTCGATGATATCGGTTCCCGGCCGTCTCGGGACGATATAGGCCCGTGCGATCTGGCCGCGCGTCTGATCCGGCACACCAATCACCGCCGCCTCGATGACTTCAGGATGCTTGAGCAGCGTGTTCTCGATCTCGACCGCGCTCATCGTCCAGCCGGCCGAGATGATCACATCATCGGAGCGGCCTTCGATGTAGAAATAGCCGTCCTCGTCGCGATAGCCGAGATCCTTCACATAGAACCACTCGCCTTTTCGACGCACGGCGATCTCACCCGTGGTTCGATCGGGCAGCGCGCGCCCTTCCCGATCGATGATCGCGACCTCCCAGCCCGGCGCGGCCTTGCCAAGTGAACCGGGTTTCACGCGATAGCCGGGCAACCCCGGATAGTTCACGATCAGCACGCCGACTTCCGTTGTCCCGTACAAGCTGCAAGGCGCGGTACCAAACGCCTCTTCGATCCAGCGTCGCGTCGAGTCGTCGAGCGGCTCGCCGGAATAGGAGAGCTTCTCCAGGCGAATCTGATACTGGTCGCGCAGCCCCGCATTCCGCATCATCCTGAAAACGGTGGGCGCCGCCGCCATGTTGTTGATGTCGAATTCCTGCAGCGCCTCGAAGATTCGCCGCGGCTCGAATCGACCGGAGTAAGAGGCGGTATGGATTCCCAGCGCGAGCGGCGACAAGGTACCGTGCGCCAATCCATGCCCCCACGCCGGGGATGAAGGACAGAAGTATCGGTCACCGGGGCGCAGTCCACAGCCGTAGAGCGCAGCAACCATGAGTGTGACAACCGCCCGATGCGTATGCTTTACGGCCTCGGGCAGTTCTCGTGTCGTGCCGGATGTGTACTGGAACAGCGCAAGATCATTGGTTCGGGTGTCAGGGTCGAATACGGTCGATTCGCCGGCGAGCGCTTCCCAGAATGCCGCATCGACCCGGACCACTTGCGCATCGGGAAATTGCACCGCGATCGGCGCGGGATCACTTTGCGTGAGAATCATGCGCGGCTTGCAATCGTTGATCCGGAGCGCCAAGCCGTCTGGCCCAAACAGCGTAAAGAGCGGAACCGCGACCGCGCCGGATTTCATGGCGCCGAACATGCCGACATAGAACGCGCGCGACGGATCGACGATAATTGCCACCCGGTCGCCTTTTCGTACGCCGCGACGGGTCAGCCAATGCGCGAACTGGCTGGTCTGGTCCGCGAGCTCGGCGAAGGTGTAGTGCTCGGCCGCACCCGTTTCGAATTTCACGCTGATGGCGGCGCCACGCGCACGATGGCGATCAATGCATTCATGCGCGATGTTCATGCGGTCGCGATCACCGTCGAACAACGTCCAGAGCAGATCCCAGGAAAAGGACTGCATCAACGTGTCGTAGTCGCGAATATCGAGAATGTGCGGCATCATCAACCCGTTGGGCGGCGAGCTATTTGCGCGGTTTCTCGAGAACGGCGCCGGCGACGATCAGCCGTCCGATCTCGTCCTTCGAATATCCCGCCTCGGCCAGCACCGCGTGCGTATGCTCGGCGAATTTCGGCGGACGCCGTTGCACCGCGCCCGGCGTTCGCGACAGACGCGCCGGGATGCCGACGCCGCGATAGCCGTCCATCTCCACCGACATGTTTCGTTGCAACGTATGGGGATGGGTCATCGCCTCGGGCACCGTGTTGACCGGTCCGGCCGGCACACCGATCGCCATGAGTGAGCGGCATAGCTCGGCCGATTGACGGCCCGCGAGCATCGACTCGATCTCTTTGCGCAAAACGTCGCGATTCGCCACGCGGTCCGGATTCGCGCGGAATCGCTCGTCATTGCCAAGATCATCGCGGCCGATGGCATGGCAGAGTTTGCGGAACTGTCCGTCATTCACGACACCCAAAAAAATCTCGCCATCGGTGGTCCGATACTTGTCGTACGGCGCGAGGTTCCCATGTCCGCTGCCGCTGAGTTTCGGCGCACGATTGGTCGCGAACCAGTTGGCGGCGTGCGGAATCAAGAGCGACAATCCGACATCATAGAGACTCAGGTCGACGACTTGCCCGCGCCCTGAACGACCACGCTCGGCCAGCGCGAGCAGGATGCCGATCGTCGATGACATGCCGGTCGTGATGTCGACCAACGCGATGCCGACCCGCGTCGTGCCGGTATCCGGATGTCCGTTCACGCTCATCAATCCGCACTGGGCCTGCAGCACCGCGTCGTAGCCGGGCAATCCACCTAGCGGGCCATCCATCCCGAATCCGGAGATCCGGCAGTAGATGAGTCGCGGAAATTTCTTCGCGAGCACCGCCTCATAGCCAAGTCCCCATGCTTCCATTGTTCCAGGCAGAAAGTTCTCGACGAGGATATCCGCGCCCTCGAGCAGGCGGAACAACACTTCGCGCGCTTCGGGCTTGGTGAGATCGAGCGCGATGCCTCGTTTGTTCCGGTTCAACGCGTGGTAATAGGCCGCGCTCTCGTCGACGAATGGCGGTCCGAGCGTTCGCGTCTCGTCACCGCGCGGGGGTTCGACCTTGATGACCTCCGCCCCATGATCGGACAGCATCTGGGTCGCGAGCGGCCCGGCCAATACGCGGGATAGATCGACCACGCGCGTCCCGGCCAACGCGCCCGACGTCTTTGGTCGCGGCTCCTGCCCTGCCTCGTCCGGCATGCGAAACATCCTTCGATCGTCATCAAAGGAGCCTATCTTAACCTCCCGCCACCAATGCCCTGCGCGGACGATCGTCCACTACAATCGGCCACTTCCCAAATCGCCTATGCAGGAGCTATCGTGGATTTGAAACAAGAAGTTCTCGTCACCGGCCCGTTCTACGGTCCCTCCCTCGAATGGCTCGGTCGCGAATTCACGACACACGATCTGTATACGGCGAAAAACCAGCAGGCAATGCTGGCAGAAGTCGGTCCGCGGGTCCGCGCGATTGCCGGCACCGGCCGCGCGGACGCTGCGCTGATCGACTCGCTACCCAAGCTTGAGATCATCGCCAACTTCGGCGTGGGCTATGACAACGTCGATGCGGTTGCCGCACGCGCGCGCAGGGTCATGGTGACCAACACGCCAGGCGTACTCAATCAGGCGGTCGCCGACACCACGCTTTCGTTGATCCTCGCGATCGAACGACGCGTCGTCGCGGCGGATCGTTATCTGCGCGCGGGCAAATGGGTAGCGAACGGCAACTACCCGTTGACGCGCCATCTTGGTGATCTGAAGCTGGGCATCCTCGGCCTCGGACGCATCGGCAAGGAGATCGCCAAACGAGCGACCACATTTGACATGCAGGTGCAGTACCACAGCCGCACGCGCCAACCCGACGTGACCTACCCGTACTTCCCGAGCGTGCTCGCGCTTGCGAAGGCGAGTGATGTACTAGTTTGCATTCTTCCGGGCGGTGCAAGCACGCGCCACATGGTCAATGAAGAAGTCATGAAAGCGCTAGGGCCCACCGGCACCTTGGTGAACGTCGCGCGCGGCTCGGTCGTCGATACCGAAGCACTCGTTCGATGCTTGAAGGATGGCAGCCTCGGTGCGGCGGCGATCGATGTCTATGACAAGGAGCCGGAGACGCCGGAGGCCCTTTGGCCGCTCGAGAACGTCGTCCTCACGCCGCATCTGGGCAGCGGGACGCATGCGACACGGAAGAAAATGGGCGATCTGGTCGTGCAGAACCTGATCGAGCATTTTGCGGGACGACCGGTGCTCACCGCGGTTCCGGAGTGCGCCGATCTGAAACGGTAGGGAACGGCGCGCGTTCTCAGCGCCTTACGCGAATCCGGGGAACATCCCGCCATCCAGCATCAGGTTCTGTCCGGTGATGTAGCCGGCGTGTCCACTGCAAAGAAACGCGGTAATCGCGCCGAACTCTTCCACCGTCCCGAAACGCCGGGCAGGAATCGCGGTTTCCTGGCCTGTCGCAATGTCTGAAGCCGGACGGCCGGTCGCTTTCGATTCATGATCGATAACCGAACGCAGGCGGTCCGTATCGAAGCGTCCGGGCAGAACGCCGTTGATCGTGACGTTGTGCTGCGCGACCTGTCGCGACAAGACACCCATGAAGCCGGTAAGTCCGGCGCGCGCGCCAACGGATATCGCAAGCGTAGGCAATGCTCCGGGGGCTTTGACCCCAGCCGATGTGATGTTGATGATCCGGCCGAAACGGCGCGCGATCATGCGATCGATGGTTGCCTTGGCGAGGAAAATCGGCGTCAGCATGTTCGCGTCGATGGCCTCGAGCCATCCATCACGATCAACATTACGAAAATCACCGGGCGGCGGTCCGCCAGCGTTGTTGATCAGGATATCCGGATCGGGACATGCGGCGAGTACGGCGTTGCGGCCCACCTCCGTCGTCACATCTGCAGTGATCGCGATCACATTGACTTTCGATTCCGCGCGGATCGCGGTCGCCGTTGCCTCGAGCACCTCGCGATTGCGACCGTTGATGACGAGATCGACCCCCTCACGCGCGAGCGCGATCGCGACGCCTCGTCCGAGGCCTTTTGATGACGCACATACGATCGCCTTACGACCGCGAATACCAAGGTCCATGCGATGCTCCGTTCTTTACGTCGCGAGTTGCCACGTGACGCCACCCATCCCGCAACGTAACGGCACGGACGGCACATAGAAGTCGGTTTCCGCTCTGCTTCCCGGGCCCGCCGCGCCCAAGGCGACCATCCATGCAAGCAGCTCGACGGTGCCGCCGTCACCCGCGGCGATCATCCTGTCGTGCGTGACCTCGCGCAGGACGCGTGCATGGTCTGGTGTACTCAGCAACTCGAGAAACCAGCGATCGAATGTCTCGTCGACCGCAAAATACTTCGGGCCACCGGGATCATGCGACAAGCCACCGGTCGCCATGATCGCCACCCGCTCATTGCCGGGCCATGCGCGAATCACCTCAGCCAGCGCCTGACCGAACGCATAGCATCGCTCATTGGGCGGCAACGGCGGCATGACGCAATTCATGTGGATCGGCACCAGCGCTACGTCATAGCGCGGTGTGAGGAACTTGAGCGGAACAGACCAGTTGTCATCGAAGAGCAATTGCTCCGCGAACGCGAGATTGATGCCGCGATCACCGGCCCCTCGCACGATGTGACGGGCAAGCCCGCGGTGTCCGGCGACCGCGTAGTCCGCGACATTCAGCCAATCGCGAAACCACTCGGCCGGCCCCTGCCAACGATCAGCGATGCCCACGCACCAATCGGGAATACTCTCCATGCGAAAGTTGAGCAGATGATCGTTGGCGATGCCGACGATGACATCGGGCTTCGTGGCCGCAAGGCGACGTGCCATGGCGTCGTACCCTCGAAGCAATTCGTCCTGCTGCACCTTGGGTGCCTTGTCGAGCCAACCGGTGACCCCGGGGGCATGTGCCAGCGCATTGACCGAAACGATTTTTGCCATGACCGGGTCAGTCGCCCGCGGCAAGCATTTTGCGCGCGTAAAGCTGCGCTGCCTCACTATCGTTGTGGTTGTAGCCTGCGCCCTTGAAGAGGCGCGCAACTTGCGGGAGGAAGTACGGATGCAGACCAAGCTCGGACAACGCTTTCAGATCGACCGTGCGTAACGCTGCCTGCTCGGCTTCCGATAACCCGTATTCATTCATGATGCCGGCCAGGTCGGCACGGAATCGATGCAACAGCGCTTCGTTGCGGCGCACATCGAAAATCAATCGATTCGCGGGAAGCGTTTTATCCGCCTGCAAGATGCCCATGTCTTTCTCGATGCGTGCGATCGTACGTTGAATGAAATCATGCTCGCACCCGGCGCCGTCCGTGTCAATGCGGCAGCTCGACATGCGGCATCTCGACATCGCTTCGATTCCATCCGTCGATGCCCGATGCGCGCGTGGGTGCTGTCGTAAAACGCGCCTTCGCCGACAATACAGCTTCCCAACGCCCCGACTGCCCACTCATGCCTGCGTTCGTCACCCAAAAACTCATCCGGTTCCAACACTGCGATCCGGCTGGGATCGTGTTCTTCCCGCAGTATTTTCTCCTGTTCAACGAAACCGTTGAGGATTGGTTCACGCAGGCGCTCGGCGTCGATTGGCGGCAGTTCCATATCGATGAGAAGCAGGGGTTCCCGGTCAAGAAGACCGCGACCGAGTTCTTTTCACCTAGCGTGATTGGAGACGTGCTCGACTGCGCGCTCGAAATCACGCGGCTCGGTCGATCGTCGGTCGAACTCGCGATCCGCATCACCTGCCACGGCGACCTCCGTGCGATCGTCGCGGAGACCCGGATACAGACATCGACGATTGAGCATCGATCGAAACCGCTGGCGCCTGAACTGCGCAGGAAGATGGAACCATTCGTGGTACCGCCCGCGCCTTCTGGAGCAGCGTGATCGCGCGGCTATAATCGTCGCGTGCCCATAGCGGCCTCCCCATTGCGGCCTCCCACAGCCACCTGATAGCGCCTTGAACGCCGCCGACGAACTGCTCTCACCCACTCGCGTCGCGGCGCATCCGGAACGCGTCGCGCTTTTGTTCGGAGATGAGCGGATCACCTATCCCGAGCTCCTCACGCGCGTGAACCGTTTCGCGAATGGCTTGCGCGCGCTTGGCATCGATCGGGAGCAGCGGGTCATGCTGATGCTCAAGGACTCACCGCAAATGGTGAGCGCGCTCCTTGGTTGCATCAAAGCGGGCGGGGTAGCGGTACCGATCAATGTGCGTGCAAGCACCGCCGATCTCGTGGTGATGTTGAACGACAGTCGCGCGAAAATGCTCTTGATCGATGCAGAGTTCCTGCCCGCCTATCGCGCCGTCTCATCAATGATCGATTCATCGATCCGTGTTCATGTTGCCGGTCATGAATCACAAGGACTACCAACGCTGGAAAATATTTCTCACGGTCAACCGGGCGATTTCAATGCCGCCGCGATGTCCCAGGATGACATGGCCTTCTGGCTGTACACCTCGGGGACAACCGGGACGCCGAAGGCGGCGGTGCATCTGCACCACGACGTTCTCCTGGCCGATCGATTCCCTGGCGAATGGCTTGGGGTCGGTGCCGGCGACCGGATTTTTGCCACGTCGAAGCTTTTCTTCGCTTATTCACTCGGCAACAATCTATTCCCCGCCCTGCGACTTGGCGCGACGAGCGTTCTCCTCGATAGTTGGCCCGAGAGTGCCTCGATCGGCACGATCCTCGAACGCCACAAGCCGACCATTTTCGCCGGCGTGCCGACCATGTATCGCAATCTGCTCCGCGATGGAATCGCGACGCGCGAGCGCTTTTCTTGCGTTCGACACTGCCTATCCGCCGGCGAGCGCCTACCGGTGGTGCTTTTCGATCGATGGAAGAACGCCACCGGACTGCCGATCATCGATGGTATCGGCTCGACCGAATCCATCTATTTCTTCCTCGCCAATCGCCCGGACGATCCGCGACCAGGATCATCGGGCAGACCCGCACCCGGTGCAGAGGTCGAGCTTCGCGTTGAACATGGCATCGCAGCGCCGGGATCCGATGCCTCCGGTGTCTTGTGGGTGAAGATGGATAGCATCGCCGATCGCTATTGGAATCAACAAGCGCGATCGAACGATGCGTTCGTCGGATCGTGGTTCCGGACGGGCGATGTGTATCGCCGGGACGCGCTCGGATTCTATTTCCACGAAGGCCGGGCCGATGACATGCTCAAGATCTCGGGGCAATGGGTGAGTCCGACCGAGATCGAAGAGCACGTCCTCACACTGACCCAGGTGGCGGATGCCGCCGTCGTGGGCGCTGCCAATGCGGACGGGCTGGTGCGCCTTGCGCTGTTCATCGTGCCGAACAACCGGGCCGACGATCCCGCCGCACTGGTCACGACCATCCAGGATGCACTTTCGTCGACACTATCGATCTACAAGTGTCCCCGCGAAGTACACTTGATCGATGAAGTTCCCCGCACGGCGACAGGCAAGGTGCAGCGCTTCAAACTGCGCGCCAGGCTCGATTCAGGCATGAAGTAGGCAAAGACCGATGAAAAAATTCCAGCACAACGTGATCGTCCATTGGGGCGATACGGATCCCGCGAAAATCGTCTTCTATCCAAACTACTTCGCCTGGTTCGATGAATCGACGCGGCTTTTCTTCGATAGCGTGGGCCTCGACTGGGATAACCTGATGGCGAAGTACGGCGTGCGTGGACTGCCGATCGTGGAGGCCAAGGCGAAATTCATTGCTCCCTGCCTCTTTCGGGACGAGATCATCGTCGAGACGCAAATCAACAAATGGAACGACAAGACCTTCGAGTGCCAACATGTGATCCTCAACCGTGGTGTCCGCGCGGTGGAGGGCTATGAGATTCGCGTCTGGTCACGCTCGCATCCGGATGATCCGGAGCGACTGAAGGCCTATCCGATTCCCGCGGAAATCAAGGCGGCATTCACGTAGCCCGCCCCGAAGAGAACGTCCGGGACTGCCCAAATACAAAGGAATACAAAGGAATTCATCGATGCATCGTTCCGCCTGGATTGTCATTGCATCAGCGGCGTTCGTGGTCGCATTCTCCCTCGGCATTCGGGCCGCATTCGGATTGTTCCTGAAACCGATCAGCGCGGAGCTGCAGCTTGGGCGCGAGGTGTTCAGTCTCGCACTGGCATTCAGTACGCTGATCACGGGTATCGGTGGTCCATTCGCCGGCGCCTTGGCCGATCGCTTCGGTGCGATGCGGGTGGTGATCGCCGGAGCGGTATTCAGCGCGCTCGGCCTTTTCTTTGCCATGCAGGTTCAAAGCGGCATCGGATTGCAACTCACCTTCGGCATCCTGCTCGGCGTCGGCAGCACGGCCGTCAGCATGGGAATCGCAATGGGCGCGGTGGCGCGCGCCATTCCCCAGGAGAAACGCGCACAGGCGTTCGGCATCGTGATGTCGGCGGGGTCGTTCGGTCAGTTCGCGATGATTCCGGCGGCCCAAGCGGTGCTGAGCGAATGGGACTGGCGCGTTGCCAGCGGAATCCTCGCGCTCTGTGCCGCGCTCATCATCCCGATCGCGTTCGGATTGCGCCCGCCCGCGCCAGGCACGGCGAAACCACCCGCGGGCGCGGCAAGCCTTCGCCTCGCGCTCGCCGAGGCAACCGGCCATTCGGGTTTCTGGTTGCTTACGACGTCGTTCTTCGTGTGCGGATTTCATGTGTCGTACGTGCAGACACATCTTCCCGCGTATCTCAGCGACCGGGGCATGACACCCGCGGTTGCCGCGCAGGCCCTCGCATTCATCGGGCTCTTCAACATCTTCGGGTCGTTTGCCGCAGGATGGCTTGGCACGCGCTATCGCAATCGCTACCTGCTCGCCGGAGTCTACCTGCTGCGTGCGGTGATTTTCCTGCCGCTGATCCTGCTGCCGATGACACCCGCGCTTGCGATCGCGTTCTCGATGCTCATGGGATTGCTATATCTGTCCACCGTGGTGCCCACGACCACGATCGTCGCCCAGATATTCGGTCCGCGTTACTTCTCGACGCTGTATGGCATCGTGTTCGGCAGCCATCAGCTCGGCGGATTTCTCGGCTCCTGGCTGGGCGGTCGCGTGTTCGATCTCACCGGCTCGTATGACACGATGTGGTGGATCGCCATCGGGCTTGCGCTCGCCGCCGCGGCGCTCGCGGCGCCCCTGCGCGACGCGCCCATACACCGGCCCGCGACCGCGTGAGATGATCCCACGGACCACACACTCGCCCCAACGACATCATGCCAAAGCAGATCATCACCTCGCCCGACGCCCCCACGACCGGCTTCACGAATCAGTCGACACCGTCGCCCCTCGCCCAGGCGATCCGCGCGGGCAATCTCTTGTTCGTTTCGGGCCAAGGACCGCTCGATCCCAAAACCCGTGAAGTCGTCTCGCCGGATATCCGCGAACAGACCCGGCAGACGTTGAACAACCTGAAGAGCGTGCTCGGTGCGGCAGGCCTGGATTTCCGCCATGTCGTGAACATGCGCGTGGTCCTCCGTAACACTGAAGACTTCCCGGCATTCAATGAGGCCTTCCGCGAAACGATGGCGGGCGAGAAGGTGACACGGACATGCATCGGTGCGACGCCGCATCGCAAAGGCGTGAATGTGGAAATCGATTGCGTGGCATCTTTCGATTGAGCAGTGCCTGAAATTGTTCCGTGGACGTCGACCTCGCCTGCTCCATCCCCAACAATGTCGGTCTGGCGGCCCGCCCGGCGCTACGTCGACCCCTCGAATGGTTCGATGAACGATTTCGGGATTGGTGGCGTGATTGGGGGCCGCTTGGCGTGCGTGACGAAGAGGTGTATCTGCGCACCCCGGTCGGTGTCGATGCGGACGGCTGGGCGCGCTACGGATTCGTGCCGCTCTCGCAGTATCGCTGGGGCGTGTTCCAGATGCCCGCGAAGCCGGATCGGCGCATCCTGTTCGGCGCGCTGGCCGGCCAACCGGTCTGGCAGTCGGTCCCGGACGAGCACCGCGCGACCCTCCACAAGCACCTGATCACGCAAGGCGATACGGAACCGGGTTCCGTCGAGCAAAGCTATCGGCTCGCCGCGATCGCACCGAGCCTGTACGACCTTCGCAATCTGATCCAGTTCCATGTCGAAGAGGGTCGCCATCTATGGGCCATGGCGCACCTTCTGTTCGAGCATTTCGGTGCGGTCGGCCAAGACGATGCGGAAGGCCTGCTCGCGCGCAGGTCGGGTGATGCGCATAACCCGCGCATCCTCGACGCCTTCAACAATCCGGTGCACGACTGGCTGTCGTTTTTCCTGTGGTGCTTCCTCGCCGATCGCGACGGCAAGTATCAGCTCTTGTCGGTGGCCGAAGGCGCGTTCGATCCGCTTGCACGCACCGTGCAGTTCATGCTCACCGAAGAAGCGCACCACATGTTCATCGGCGAGGATGGCTTGCGTAGGATCGTACAGCGCACGCTGGAATTGATGAAGCAGCACGACACGGACGACATTCGCGCACACGGCGGAATCTCGCTTGATCAGATCCAGCGATACTTCAATTTCTGGGCACCGCGCATCTACGATCTGTTTGGTAACGACGAATCGACGCGGGCGGCGGATGTGTTCGATGCGGGCATCAAGAGCCGCGTCCATGAATCCTCGTTTGACGAGCATGTGCGGCTCGATGCGCCGATCACCGTCGAGCGGCGTATCGCCGATGGATTCTCAAGCGTTGAAGTCCCGATTCGGGACGCGCTCAACGGCGCGATGCGTCAAGCCTATCTCAAGGAAGTGCAGCAACTGCTGGGCCGCCTGAATCGCTTGATCGAACGGGCGGGCGTCCGGCACACGCTCTGCCTGCCGAGCCAGCGTTTCAACCGTAAGTTCGGCGTCTATGCAAACGCCTTCTTTACGCCGGCCGGTGATCGCGTGGATAGGCCTCTCTTCCAGTCGATGTGCACAGCTTGGCTACCGACCGACGCGGACCGTGCGCACTTGGCGTCGATCATGATGCCCGTGCGCGAACGCGGAAAAATCGCGGGGTGGATTGCTCCGCCGCAGCGGGGCATCAACAGCCAGCCGGCGCTCGATTTCGACTACGTACGGCTCTAGGCAGACCGAAGCTCTGAATGTCGTACGTCACACCGAAGCGAGCACATGCCGTGCAATCTCTTGTCGCGTGGCGATCCAAACGTCTGGCATCGCCTTGGCGCGCTCGATGATGGTCTCGTAGACCCAGGCGCCCGCCGCCCGCCCGAATACATGCGCATGCGCGGTCACGTCGATCATGAGCGAGCGTGATTCCCGATCGCGAAGCGCGCGGATCGTATCGTCGAACATGTCGATCATCATTCGTGGCGGCTGGCCGTAGCGCACGCAAAGCGGGAGATCGTTCAGGTCCATGGTGAGCGGGATGCCGACGATCCGCCGTCCATCGAAGTCGAGCACATAGGGGACATCGTCATCATTGCAGTCCCCATGCCACAGGAAGCCTTCCTGCGCGAGCAGGCGCGGCGTCAACGTGCTCCCGGTGCCGCGAGGGCTGATCCATCCGATGGAAGTCCATCCGCTCGCTTTCGCCAGGGCTTCACGCGTGCGCCGCAAGTTGGTGCGTTCCGCAGCCTCATCGAGGTAGACCGGAATGACATCCATGCCCCATGAGTGCGGGACGATTTCATGCCCGCGTTCATGGATTCGCTGCACGGATTCGGGATGGCGTTCGGCGAGAACGCCATTCACCATGACGCTCGATTTGATGCCTTGGCGATCGACGATTCCCAAGAGACGATCGATCCCGCGCACCGCCCCGAATGTCGCCCAGGAATGGGCATTCGTGTCGAAGAAACCCGGTTGGAGAACATTGCCCATCGGACCGATGCCCGGCGCCTTGCCATCGGACCATGCTTCATACGCAAGATTGAAGACGATCGCGATACGACGGCTGCCTGGCCATCGAAAGGCGTCGGTCATGCGAGTTATCCGAGGTTGCATCGGGCGACCTGACTTACTGAGTGGCGTGACGAAACCCGCGGCGGCGCCCGCGAGCGCTCAAGCTTTCCTGTCGTCGGTGGGCGGGCTCGGCGTCCCGGTGCTTCGCTGCAAAACGGTCATGACCGAAGCGACCGCACTCGCTACATCGGAAAGGTTGCTCGGGATGATCATCGTGTTGTTGGTTTTTGCGAGGTTGCTGAAAGCCGAGACATAGGCCTCCGCGACCTTCAAATTCGCCGCCTGCTGCCCACCAGGCAGACCAAGCGCGTTCGCGACGGTGGTGAGCGCGCTGGCCGTTGCATCCGCGAGCAGGCGAATGGCGGTCGCGTCGCCCTGTGCCTTGTTGATTGCCGACTGCTTCTGACCCTCCGATTGCAGAATGTTCGATTGTTTGTCGCCTTCGGCGATATTGATGTCCTGCTGCTTTTCACCCTCGGATTTCGCGATCACGGCGCGCTTTTCCCGCTCGGCGGTGATTTGCGTTTGCATCGCCTTGAGGATCGCATCGGGCGGCGTAAGATCCTTCAACTCATAGCGCAGAACCTTGACGCCCCACGACCGGCCCGCTTCGTCCAGCACATCGACGATCGAACGATTGATCGTGTCACGTGATTCGAGGGTCTTATCGAGTTCCATCTTGCCGACCTCGGACCGAAGCGTGGTCTGCGCGAGCTGGGTGATCGCGTAGAGATAATTCGCCGTGCCGTAGGACGCCAACCGGGGGTCGGTAATCTGATAGTAAAGAACGCCATCAACGCCAAGCTGCGTATTGTCTTTGGTAATGCAGACCTGCTGCGGAACATCAACCGGCACTTCCTTCAGCGAATGTCGATAGGCGACATTGTCGATGACGGGGATGATGAAATTGAGTCCGGGTTCGAGCACGGAGTGAAACTTCCCCAATCGCTCGACGACCCATGCGTACTGCTGCGGGACTACCCGGACGCTTTTCAGAATCAGGACGACGAAAAAAATCAGGATGATCAGCGTGACGATGGTGCCGAGGCTATAGCCGTTCACAAGTCCCCCTCTTCTGACGTTGACGTGCCGGTTGGTCGACTGGGCCGTCTATCCGCGCGCGGTAAGACGGCCCTAAGAAGACATCTTCTTCGCGATTTCCAGGTTGTTTCCACGCATCGCGACGATGTAGAAAACGTCTCCCACCTCGCCGTCGCCGCCATCAACGATCCGGGCGTCCCATTGCGTGTCGCGGTATCTGACTTTGACAAGACGATCGATCCGGCTGACCCAGGCGTCGAGCTTGACGATCTGCCCCTCGTCGAGCCCGCGCATGGTGGGCGCGGCGGCACGGCGCCGAAGCCAGCTTACGAGTATGCATCCAAGCAGACCGAACGTCACCGCCACGATCACTTGAACGGTGAATGACGCACCGAGCCAGGCCACCGCCGCGGCCACGAACGCCGTCAGGCCGAGCACAAAAATGTAGAACGTCCCGGACGCGATTTCAGCGATGACCAGGACAAAGCCGATGATCGACCAGACAAGAAAGCTTTGCACGAAACCTCCGGAACCGGCGCGTGGCATTGCATCGACCCGATCGCTGTTCCAAATCGTTCCACGCGTCTGCCGACTATGCCCGCGCGCACACGCAGCCGTCAACTCCGGCGGGATTATCGCCGGGATCCGCGCGAATGAGCGTTCAATTTCCTAGATTGAACAGGCCGGGACATCCAGCGCCTGCAGGATCTCGGCATTGCGCCGGTTCTGCACGAACGCCACGGCGCCGGAGATCCTGGAGCGCGGCGGGAGCGTTACCGCGCGATGCAGATCGATCCTGCCACCTCCGTCAACGCCAAACGGACCAAACCACTCGCGCACGACGCGATCGTGTTTGAGTCGCGCACCTTTGTTCTCACCCGCGGTCACGCTCGACGACAGACCGTCTTCATAAAACGCAACATGAAGGGCGGCGTCGGCACGATGCGCCGGATCGATATTCGTCACCACCGCGGTCACCTCCGCGGTGGACTGTCCGCCCGGCTTGTATGAAAGCGCGATCGTCGCGCGCGCCGATCGATCATTGATGGCTTTCAAGTCGCTTGCGAATGACGATGCGCTCGACCAACGCCGATAGTCGCGTCCATTCACCAGAATTTGAGGCGTATAGACCACCGAGCCGCCACCGAGCTTTACGACCTCGCGCTGCCGTGCCGTGAAAGTCGCGCGCGCGTACGGATCCTTCCATCCGAGGTAATCCCAGTAATCGACATGAAGTGCGATAGGTACGACGCGATCCGACCCGAAGCCGCGCTTCCCGAGTTCTCCAACCCATCGGTCGGCCGGCGGACAGCTATCACACCCTTCCGACGTATAGAGCTCGAGCAACGCAACGGTCGACTGTCCACTGACCGCCGAACAGCTGGGCGCTTGCGCCGCTGTCGAGCCCGCAAAGGCGATCAGGAACAATGCCGGCAGACCCGGGCAAAGGAATTTGAGCATTGGAGGGTTCCCGTGGAAGGCCTCCGCTTGGAGGCGGCATGACTCATACGGGTTCCATGATCCGCCGGATTCAATCCGATCGCGGATGAAAGGGACCTCCCCGTTTCGGCGCGACGGCCCCGGCGTCTTCTGGAATTTGTTCACGCTGTTTCGGGGAAGTGCGCAGTCTTGCCTCGGGACGCGACGAAGGCCCGCCGGCCTCAGGTACGGCATCACAATTGACCGGACTGCGTTCCCGTATCCGCGACCCGAATGCCCTAATATCGCAATGTTTAACAATTCAAACGCGAGGTCGGTCAGTCGTGGAAGCACTCAGATGGCCCGCCACATTCATGATCTTCGTGATCATGCTCATCATCTTCGAATGGCGGGTAGCCAGCCGCAAGAAAAGCGGTGTCACCATGGTCGACCGCAAAATGATGCGCGGCATGTTCGGCATCGGGATAGCGCTGGCCGGCGTCGTATGGTTTCTCCAGGGAAGCGACTGACCGCGGAAGCCGCGCAGCTCGCCCAGTAAATATTCACGCTCACGCGAACTTCGAAAAATCCGCCTTGCGCTTCTCGAGGAATGCCCCCATCGCCTCGCGCGCGGCGGGTTCACCCAGCATTCGCGCGAACGTTTCGCTTTCCTCGGCGAGTGCCGCCAAAATCTGCTCTTGATATTGCTTCTTTAATAACCGCTTGGTCGTGCGGATAGAGCTCGCCGGTTTCTCGGAAAGCTTCTGTGCCAATGCGGCAGCCGTCTCCATGACTTTCGTGGGCACAAGCATTTCGGTGACGATGCCGGCCTCGACCGCGTCAGCCGCCGAAAACGACTCTCCCAACATCAGCAGCTTCGCTGCCCGCCGATGTCCCGCAACAAGGGGCAACAGAAAACTCGATGCCGCCTCCGGGCAGATACCAAGATTGACGAACGGCAGTGCAAATCGTGCGTCGTCGGCGGCATACACGAAGTCGCAGTGCAAAAGCATTGTCGTGCCGATCCCGACCGCCGCGCCCTCGACGGCAGCAACCAGCGGCTTCTGGAGACTGTTGATCGTCGCGAGGAAACGAAAAACCGGACTGTCCTTTCCGCGCGGCGGATTCTTGAGAAAATCGGCAAGGTCATTCCCGGCGGTGAAGGTACTCCCGGCGCCTCCGATCAGGATCGCGCGGACGGCCTGATCTGCATCACCCGCCTGCAACGCATCCGCCAGCCCCTGATACATCGCTGCCGTCAGGGCGTTCTTTTTTTCGGGGCGATTCATCACCACCCGCAGTACCGCGCCGTCGCGCGTGACCAGGACTTCTTGTGCCATTCGTTACTCCTTGTCGCGACAATTGGATGCCGCCATTTGCGTGGTCGCAGTAGACGCGCGTGTTTCGCTTCAACCTTCCGGCAGCCGATAGTCCTTGAATGTTTGCCGTAGCGTCAGCTTGGACAATTTGCCTGTCGCCGTATGCGGGAGTTCATCCACGAAGGCGACATCGTCAGGTGTCCACCACTTCGCGACCTTGCCCGCGAAGAACGCCAGCAGTTCTTCACGCGTGACGCTTGCACCCGGCCGACGAATCGCAACGATCAGCGGCCGCTCATCCCACTTCGGATGGAATATGCCGATCGCTGCCGCCTCGGCGATACCCGGATGCGCCATCGCGATGTTCTCCAGGTCGATCGAGCTGATCCATTCTCCCCCAGACTTGATGACATCTTTGGATCGATCGGTAATCTGCATGTACCCGTCCGCATCGATCGTGGCGACATC
>JBJXGX010000129.1:0-55618 GCA_046160305.1 Burkholderiales bacterium | reverse complement strand
CCGCATTCTGTCGTCGTCGAGAATCGTCCGGGCGGCGGGGGCAATATCGCCACCGACGTCGTCGCCAAATCAGCACCCGATGGGCATACGCTTCTTTCCACCGGCAGCAACCACGCGGTCAATCAGACGCTCTTGCCGAATCCGGGATTCGACCACCTCAAAGACGTTGCGCCGGTCACGATGCTCGGCCAGGGCAACATGTTGCTGGTCGGAACGTCAACCCTGCAGGCGAACAATGTTGCCGAACTCATCGAGCTGGTCAAGCGCAATCCGCGCACGATTTCGATCGGACACGGTCCGATCGGCACGCCGGGTCATGTCGCAAGCGAGCTTTTCGCGAGCATCGCCGGGCTCGACCTGATCGTGGTCGCCTACAAAGGCATCGGGTCGGCGGTCGCGGACATTGTGTCGGGCCAGGTGCATCTTGGCATCGGCGCGTTGCCGGCCGTGCAGCCCCTAGTCAACGGCGGTCGCCGTCACGGCCGACAAGCGAACACCGGTAATGCCCAATGTGCCGACCGTAGCCGAGTCAGGCGTGCCCGGGTTCGACGTGATCACATGGATCTCGCTCATGACGACCGGCGGAACACCCGCACCGGTGATCGATCGCATCAACACGGAGATTCGCACGATCATGGCCCTGCCCGAGGTCCGCGAGGCGTTCGAAAAGCAAGGCACCGACGTCGTGACCTCCTCGCCCGCGGAGCTTGGTGCGTACATCAAGTCCGAAGCGACCAAATGGGCGGGCGTGCTGAAGAACGTCAAGGTCCAGGCCAATTAGACAACCGGCAAAGCACATCATGACAACACCCATCACCATTCTTCATCCGGACGATATGCCGTGGGAGACGATCAGCCGCGGTCGCACCAATTCCATCCGCCGCAAGCTCCTGCCGCTCGATAGCGGCGTGCCCGGGGTCACCGTGGAGTTGTCGTACATGATCGTGCCCGATAGTTATGGCGTGCCGCGCCACCGGCACAACTGCGACCAGGTCCGCTACATCCTCGATGGCACGCAGAACATCGATCCAAAATACGACATGCAGCCGGGGGAATGCGGTTTTTTTCCGGAAGGCGCGCACTATGGTCCGCAAGCGCAGAAGGGCGACTGTCTCTGCCTTCTTCTCCAGTATCAAGGTGCGAGCGGCGATCGATTGCTGACAAGCGACGACCTGAACGTCACCTACGCGAAGATGATCGCCGAAGGCGCCGTCTTCGAGAGCGGCGTGTATCGCGGTCGCAAACCCGATGGAACGCCGGAGAACAAGGATTCGTATGCCGCGATCTATGAGGCGCATCAAGGCCGCAAGCTCGAGTTCGTTCGGCCGCGCTATCGCGAACCGGTGATGATGTATCCGGATCGGTTTCGCTGGATAGCGGATCGGCGGCGTCCGGGAATCGAGACCAAGCATCTCGGAACATTCACCGAGCTTCGCTCCAGTGTCGGCTTGACGCGCATGGCTGCACAATCGACGCTTGCCTCGATCGACGATGCGGACGCCGAGATTCGCTTCGTGATCGATGGCGCCCTCGACATCGGCGGACGTACATGGAAGAACGGGACGTACCTGTTTGCCCCGACCGGCGCCACGATTCCCGCCATCCATTCGGACTCGGGCGCGACCTACTTCAGCATTTCGCTGCCGATGCTGCGGGATCCGATGATGACGTCATCGCAGTGAGCCATGGCGGCGCGCGAGGTTCACAATGCGTGATCAAAGAAAGAGAGGGAGTCGATGCGAACCGTCCAGGCCGAGCCCTATGCGTTCGAATTCGAGCCGGCGACCTGCGCGCTCGTCATCATCGATATGCAACGCGACTTCGTCGACCCCGGTGGTTTCGGAGAAGCCCTTGGCAACGACGTGTCGCTCCTGCGCCGTGCGATCGCCCCGACCCAGAAGGTGCTGGCTGCGGCGCGCGCGGGCGGACTTTTCGTCGTGCACACGCGCGAAGGGCATCGCCCCGATCTCGCCGATCTTCCGCCCAGCAAGAAACTTCGCGGCAAGCTGAAGAACGGCATCGGTGACGCGGGCCCGATGGGTCGGATCCTGGTGCGCGGCGAATACGGCCACGACATCATCGATGAGCTGAAGCCGGCTGCCGGCGAACCGGTCGTCGACAAACCCGGCAAAGGCGCATTCCACGCCACCGATCTCGATGCGATGCTCAAGAATCGCGGGATCCGCCAGCTCGTCGTGTGCGGCGTGACCACGGAAGTGTGCGTCAACACGAGTGTGCGCGAGGCCAACGATCGCGGCTACGACTGTCTGGTGCTTGAGGATTGCACCGGATCGTACTTTCCAGAATTCCAGAAGATGGGCATTGCGATGATCAAGGCGCAGGGCGGCATTTTTGGATGGGTCGGCCAATCGAGCGATTTCATCAAGGCGCTCCGATAGCGCGAGCGCAGGGCGGCGAATCGGGCCGCGCTGTGGGTTCCGGGTGACCTCGTGTTCGGCCGCGTTCGTTAAATTTCTTCAGCAGCCTCGTCGGGTACGGTAGTACGCGTAAACATCAATCATATGGGCGATATATGACCAGAGAGGCTTCGGCCTCAGAGGTCATCCATTGACGTGTCAAACACGAGCTAGGAATGGTCCATAGTGCAAGCGTACGTCCCGCCGAAAAGGCCGCAAGGCATACACGCGCTTTCGGCCCCGTCTCAATAGCAAAATCAATCTTGCGCATCGCCGCGGCGGTCGCAGGCGTAGTGGGCGTCGCCGATCAGGCACTCGCGACCAACCCGGCAGACTTCACGGTCAATTTCCAGCAGTGCACGGAGTTCGTCGGTGTGGCGGGCGTCAATGGCCCCAAGGCTGACGCGCTGGTGCCCAATCGATTCACCATCCGAAGTTTCTTCGGCATCCCCGGCCAATCGTCGATCGTGGTGCGCGTGTCAAATTGCGAGTCGGTCAGCATTGATGGCGGCCCGGGAAGGCGCGGGACAGTTGCCCACATCGGCCTCAACATCGAGGCGCCCGATGACCCAGGCAGCACGATCGATAACTACACGAATGCCTATGCGAGCGATAACACGCAACTCGTCGCGAAATTGCAGGCAGCGGGTGTCCCGGCGGCGTACGACTCGAATCTGACCTATGTATTTTCACCTTCCACGCCACCGACCGGCAATTTGTTTGCCGCGGTAGCCCCGCAGCAATCGCCCCAATGGGTCGTACTCGGTCATACAGGCGGATCGTATGCACCGTTTCCCGGCCTCGCGCCGTTCATCGCGAACTGGTGGCGATCGGGTAACGGCTACGCGACCAAAATGAACACCGTGATCGATTCGATACTGTTCTACGATGCGTCCACGGTTTCGTTTTTCACCTCGCCGTTCAACTTCGTTGGAAACCTGATCGCAAGCCATACCATCGGACCCTTCGGAGAACTTCCCGTGCGAGGGACGTTCGCGAACGCCACCATGCAAGTGACGGTCCGGCCGTAACGCGCACCGCTGCCCAACGGCGCCGGCCCCCCTCGCGATCCGCCAGGGGGCTTTTTGTTTTGGGAGGCTCGCTGCAATTTGTGAATGCGCCGATGAGGTGAAACAATACCCGGCTTCCCCTTTGCATCCTCTCGCCAATGAGTTCCACGAACAGCGTGGCACGTCCGATCGGTTCATTCGACTATGTGATCGTCGGCGGCGGCACCGCCGGTTGCGTCCTTGCGAATCGGCTTTCGGCCGATCCAAATGTGTCGGTCTGTCTGCTCGAGGCGGGCGGCAAGGACGACTGGATCTGGATCCACATTCCGGTCGGTTACCTGTATTGCATCGGCAATCCGCGCACCGACTGGTGCTACAAGACCGAGCCCGACCCGGGATTGAACGGGCGCAGCATTCTCTATGCACGCGGGCGCGTGCTCGGCGGATGCTCGTCGATCAACGCGATGCTGTATCTGCGCGGGCAATCCCATGACTACGATCGGTGGGCCGCGCTTACGGGTGATGCATCGTGGTCGTGGAACAACGTGCTGCCGATCTTCAAGAAAACGGAAGATCATTGGCAGGGCGCGCATGCAATGCATGGGGCAGGCGGTGAATGGCGCGTGGAGAAGCAGCGGCTTTCCTGGGAGATCCTCGAAGCGTTTCAGGATGCGGCGGCCGAAGTCGGCATTCCGAAGATCGAGGATTTCAATCGCGGCGACAACGAAGGGTCGAGTCGCTTCGAAGTGAATCAGCGGCGCGGCATCCGATGGAATGCGACGAAGGCATTCCTGCGTCCGATCAAGGATCGGCGGAATCTTACGATTCTCACGAACGCGCTCGTGAAGCGCATTCGCATGGACGGGCGCACCGCACGCGGTATCGAGCTCATCCAGGATGGCGAGGAGCGGTTCGTCGAAGCGCGGCGCGAGACAATTCTTACGGCGGGTTCGATCGGATCACCGCAGCTCTTGCAGTTATCGGGCATCGGCCCAGGCGGGTTGCTGAATGAACACGGGATCGCCGTCGTTCACGATGCCCCGGGTGTTGGCGCCAATCTTCAGGACCACCTGCAACTGCGCATGGCGTTCAAGATCAAGAACGTCGTCACACTCAACACGATGGCCAACTCGTGGTGGGGCAAGGCCAAGATGGCGCTCGAATACGCGCTTTATCGCACCGGCCCGCTCACGATGGCGCCATCGCAAATGGGTGCGTTCGCGAAATCGGATCCCGGACAATCGTCGGCCAACATCGAGTATCACATCCAACCCTTGTCGCTCGACAAGTTCGGTGATCCCTTGCATACGTTTCCAGCCTTTACGGCAAGCGCGTGCAACCTGCGGCCTACGTCACGCGGTCATGTGCGGATCAAGTCCGCCGATCCACGCGCGCATCCGGCGATCATGCTGAATTACCTGTCGACCCCCGAAGACCGACGCGTCGCGGTCGATGCGTTGCGATTGACGCGGCGCATCGTTACCAGCACGAAATCGTTGGAGCGCTATGGACCGGAGGAATTTCTGCCGGGCCCGCAGTTCCAGACCGATGACGATCTTGCCCAGGCAGCGGGAACCGTCGGCACCACGATCTTTCATCCCGTCGGTACCTGCAAGATGGGCCGCGATGATGATCCCCATGCGGTGCTCACTCCGGACCTTCGTGTGCGCGGGGTTGATCGACTTCGCGTCATCGATGCGTCGGTGATGCCGAGCATCACATCGGGCAACACCAACTCGCCCACGGTCATGATCGCTGAACGGGGGGCATCGTTCGTGCGGACCGCGCGCTGAGCGATCGAGCGGCGTGCCCCGGGTCAATGATGATAGAGAGCGAGGGACGATATGGATATCACGCCAATCCTGCAGCGCTCGAGCCTCGCCGTGATGGCGACTTGCGCGCTGCCCCTCAGTGTCGCTGCAGTTGCCCAGGATCCGCAGCAAGCGGCGCAACGTGCGCTCCTGCAGCGCCAGCAGCAGCACGACGAGCAGGTATTGCGCTTGCAGCAGTGGCAGCAACGCCTGCAAACACCCTTCAACGATTCGCGCCGGAGCATGGCGCTCGACCAGATCCATCTGCAGCAGCGCCAACATCAAGACGCCATCCACTCGCGTCAGGAGAATCAGATGCGCGTCGAGCAGGGCGCGGGCACCCCACCGGGCGGGAGCGGCGCGACTGACCTGCCACGCCTTGCACGCGAACGCGACATTGTCGCGGACCAGGCCCGGCGCGAGCGGGCCAATGCGGAGCGGTCTGGGCGCGACCCATAGGCATCTGCGTTGTAGACCGCGCGGATGCCCGGTCCATTGCGGGTTGATGGCTCCAGGCGATTGACGCGATTGATTCCATCAAATATGCTTCCTTACAATTCGTAAGGAGCCGTATCATGCCCACCGCGACACTGACCAGCAAAGGCCAGATAACGATGCCGCAATCGGTCCGTCAGTCGCTCGGCCTGCAAACGGGCGACAAGATCGATTTCGTCCCCGACGAGGAAGGTGGCTTCAAGGTCATTGCCCTCCGAAAGGATGTAAGCATTCTGCGCGGGCGGTTCGCGGGCCGCGTGGCACGGCCGGTAAGCCTGCGGGCGATGGAAAAGGCTGTGGGCGATGAGGCGGCGGCGCGCGCACGTCCGGCGCGTCCGGGTTCACCGCGTCCTGCGCGGCGCCCTAAGTAACACGCGTCGCGCAATCATCGTGATCGGCCTCGACACGAACATACTGGTGCGTTATCTCACGCAGGACGACCCTGGTCAGTCGCTTCGCGCGACCCGCCTCATCGAACGGACCCTTTCCGAACGCAACCCGGGTTTCATTACCTTGGTTGTCCTGGTGGAAACGTGCTGGGTGCTCATGCGGCTCTATGACGCCACCCCGGACGAAGTGCGTGTAACGGTATGCGATTTTCTCGATGCTCGACAGCTCATTGTGGAGCATCGACTGGCCGTAGCCCGCGCCATACAGCATCTTGGCAAAGGGGCGGGAGATTTCGCCGATGCGTTGATCGCCGAATGCGCCGCGCAGGCAGGGTGTGAGAGGACCGTGACGTTCGACAAATCGGCAGCAAAGTTGGGCATGACGTTACTGTAGAGAATAGCGCCTGACCGGATCGCTTTGGTTTGATTCTCCGTAAACCGGCCCTTGAACTCGGACACCGGCTCACACCACCTCACACTGGTGGACCCTAACCCATCGCAGCGGGTGGCGTGCGCAGCGCCACTGCCCGGCGGATAATGAAACGCTCGATTCAGTGGAGACCTTTCATGGCACGGAACCGCATTCTGGTGACCCACGTCGGCAGCCTCATCCGCTCGCCTCGACTGGTGGAATTCCTGAAGAAGATCGACGCCAACGAGCCCTACGATGTTGCCGCCTATCAGGCATGTCTCAGTACATCGATCGCGGAAGTCGTGCAGCAGCAAGCCGATGCGGGCGTCGACATCGTGAGCGATGGCGAATTTGCGAAGGGCATCAGTTGGGCCTTCTATGTGCATGAGCGGCTCGCCGGCATCACCGTCCGGCCCCTCACGCCTGAAGAAGCGAAGAATCCCGACGTGTCACCGCTTGGTGGTCGTGATCGACTGGCGTTCCCGGAGTTCTATGCGGAATCGGATCCGCCCGCGTTTCTAAAGCGGATGAACATCAAGGTGGTCTGCGATGGGGCGATCAAATATTGCGGGCATGCACAAGTGCAGCGCGACATCGCCAACCTCAAGGCGGCCGCGGCGCGTACGAAAGTCGTTGACGCGTTCCTGCCGGTCGTGGCGCCGGCGAGTGTGCTGCCGTCGTCGCGGAATGAGCATTACGCGAATGAGCGTGACTTCTTGTTCGCACTGGCCGAGGCGCTGCGCGACGAGTACAAGGCGATTGTCGATGCAGGACTCATCGTACAAATCGACGATGCGTTCCTGCCCTACATGCATGAGAAGTTGGTGCCCCTGATGACGCTCGCGCAATACCGCGAGTGGGCGCAGCTACGGATCGATGCGCTCAACCATGCGCTCGAAGGCATTCCAGAGGAACGCTCGCGCTATCACGTCTGCTGGGGAAGCTGGAACGGTCCGCATGTCTACGACGTGGCGTTGAAAGACATTGTCGACCTGGTGCTCCAGGTGAAGGTGGGCGCCTATAGTTTCGAGGCCGCCAATCCGCGGCACGACCACGAGTGGCGAGTATGGGAGACGGTAAAGCTCGCGCCGGGCAAGACACTGATCCCCGGTTGCATCAGCCACGCCACCAATATCGTCGAGCATCCGGAACTGGTCGCCGAGCGTCTGATTCGCCTGGCAAAGATCGTCGGGCGCGAGAACGTCATGGCGAGCACCGACTGCGGATTCGCGCAGAGCCCGTTCACCCGGCGAGTACATCCCACGATCATGTGGGCGAAGCTGCGGTCGCTCGCTGAAGGCGCGCAGATCGCGACGAAGGAATTGTGGGGCTAGCCCTCTGCACGGCGGGCCGCGCAGAGGGCTCAATCAAAAGCGATCGACCGGGGATGATGCGTCAATCATCGTCGCCATCATCCCCACCGGCGCAATGCTGGACACCCGGTGCCATGAACGGGCGGAAGAATATCGAAAATGCAATAGCGAAGGGTTCTAAACGCTCCGGCGATAGTGCGAAGGCGGCACCCCGAAGCAGGCGTTGAACCGCACGAAGAAATGCGACGCGCTGCGAAATCCGCAAGCACGCGCGATTTCGGCGAGTGGTGCCGTATCGCGCCGCAGCAGCAGTGCCGCCCGCTCAAGGAACCGCGCTTCAGGTCCGCTCTTGACCAGAAACGTCGGGCAGCTTGGCGATGCCATCGGTGTTGCCGGCCGCCACGAGCTCATTGTGGATGCTCTTCCAGCCGTCGATGATGATCTTGTAGTCGGTGGCGGTGAGCGAATGGTTCTCGTTGCGCCAACCCGCCTTGGCAACCCGTCGCGTGCCGTTCTGCCAAGCCGTGCCGCCCGGGAGGAAAAATGGCCCGGCGGTGAATTCACGGATACCGAGAATCCGCAGCATGCGATCGCCGAAATCATTGAACGTGTTGTTGAGGCGCGCCTGCAACTCCGGCGTGTTCGGATCTTCTTCCAGGTGCAGGAAGTTGAGCCAGATCCGGTTGATGAGCTTGCCATCATGATGCAGCGCACGCAGCGAATCGAACGCGCGGTAGCGATCGAAGTTCGCGGCGCCGTCGGTGTTGTTGCCCGCGGCCGGGAAGCCGCCTTGATCCAGATGCGTGGTGATGCCCACGCCCGCGGCGTAAGCCATGGCGTCCTGCAGGCCTTGATTCTGGGTAGCGAGCGTTTGCAACTGCCGCAACGGGAACAACGCGTTGAGCGAAGGCGCGTTAACCCCGACCGAGCCGTCCTCCCCGACCGTCACGCCATGCGAGACGAAGAACGCCCTGCCAAGCGCATTGGTCGCGCCCGGGCCGCCAAAAATTTCCATAATGAACACCGGATGGTTCGGCGCCGCGGCGCTCAATTCGGCAAGCGTCGGGAGGCGCGTCAGTTGCGGATCGGGAAAGAATTGGTTGCGGCTGAATCCGCCGATCGAGGTGATCTACTCCCGGACGCGCACGCGAGCGGCACGCGCGGCCAAAGTATCGAGCGCCTCCTGTATCGAGTTGGCGTTCTCGAGGCGCGTGTCGTGCCCGGGGCGCAGACCGAGCAGCACGATGTGGTTGTGGTTGTCGATAGTCCCCGGCACCACCCTGCGGCCGCGCAGATTGATCGCCTTGATGCAACCGCCGCCGTCGCCATCGGATTCCCGGCCCACCGCGGCGAACCGGCCGCCGCGCATCAGCACGGAGGAGACCACGCGATCCTTGGCATCCATCGTATGGATCTTGCCGTTGACGAGGCGGATCGACTGCCGCCCCTTGCATTCGTCGCGATCGTCGTCGGCGCGTACGGCCGTGGTCATCATCAAGCCGGCTGTTGCAGCCGCCGCAATGAGGGTCCGTGGGATCTTCGGCATCGAACCTCCTCTCCTCATTATCCGCGGCCGGCAATGCGTGTCGCGGTCGTCGAAAAATATGGGCCCGCGCAGATACGAAGAAGGATCGTTTCCGATATTGGCTAGGGTCGAGAAAAATAATGTCGAATTGAGAAAAGGACCATCGAGAACGCGAAAATCATGGGTCGCGAGGGCAGATGAAAATCCGGCCTGTCTCGCAAACAAATCTGTGCAGCCGCGCAGATTCCTAGTCGAACACGAGATTCCGCTCCCGCACCAGCCGCTGCCACTTCGCGACTTCCTGCGATACCGCCTCCCCGAGCGCCTCAGAGGGTCCGCCGGCGATCTCGTTGCCCATCGCGACGAGCCGCTCGCCGACTTCGGTCATCGCGAGCACCTTCAGCCCTTCGCGATTCAGTCGATCGACAATGGGGCGGGGCGTTCCGGCCGGCGCGAACAGCGCGAAGAACGTGCCGGCATCGAACCCGGCGATGCCCGACTCGGCAAGCGTCGGCGACTCCGGCGCGAGGGACGAGCGCCGCGGACTGCCGACACCGAGCAATTTCAACTTGCCTGTCTTGATGTGCGGACCTGACGTCCCGACCACATCGAACATCACTTGCACTTCGCCCGCGACGATCGCCGTCACCGCGGGTGCCGCGCCCTTGTACGGCACATGGACGAGATCGATGCCGGCCATCGCCTTGAACAGCTCGGAGGCGAGGTGGTTGGAGCTTCCCGGTCCATAGGACGCGAAATTGATCTTGCCCGGCTGCGCGCGTGCAAGCGCAACGAACTCACGCACGGATTGCGCCGGCACCGCAGGATGCGCGACGAGAATATAGGGCGTACGTGCGAGCATGACGATCGGCGTGAAGTCCTTGACCGGATCGTAGGGCAGCTTCTTGTTGACCGCGGGATTGGTGCCATGCGTGCTACCGGTTCCGAGCAGGAGGGCGTAGCCATCGGGCGCTGCGCGCGCCACGGACTCGGCGCCGATCGCACCGCCCGCACCGGCGCGATTGTCGACGACGACCGGCTGCCCCAGTCCTGGGCCGAGGCGCTCGGCAATCAACCGCGCAACGAGATCGACGGTCCCACCGGGTGGAAAGGGCACGACGAGTCGAACCGGTTTCTCCGGATAGGAACTCTGCGCGAATGCGCCGGCCGCTGCGAGCATGATCAGAAATGACAGCGGCAGGAACGAAAGAGCGAGGCGGTTCATTGATCAGGTGGAGAGAAGCCGGAGGAGAAAATTGTCGGGGATGGGCAACGATGGAATCGTTAGGGACCAAGACCGCTGCTCCCCAACCCCGGACTAAACGGCTTCTACCTGAAATCAATAGCGCGAGGGTACGTGGGAAAAATAGCCACGTAAATCATCGCAACGTCATTTCTTAAGAATTCACAATGCGGATCGCCGGACGGCATGAAAAGCGGGACGAGCGGATCGACGGCCACCTATCGCCCGCGATCGGATATCGCGTCAGGAATCGGTTTGCGCTGCCTTGACCACCGCATCATTGATCCGGATGCCGGCGTTTCTGCCGCTTGGTTGCCGGCCGGCCAGCAAGCGCTGCATCGCATCGCGGAACTCTCCCCGCGAATACGGCTTGCCGATGTGATCGTCCATACCTGCCGAGACACATGCGGCGCGGTCACCTGCCAGCGCGTTGGCGGTCACGGCGATGATCGGGATACGTTCGTGTCCCTGCGCGGCTTCCCACTCCCGGATCGCCACCGCCGCCTGGTAGCCATCCATCACCGGCATGTGGCAATCCATCAGGATCAGTTGATAGTCACCCGTCTTCCTGGCGTCCAGTGCGGCGGCGCCGTCAGCGACGATATCGAATTCGATGGTCAGACGTTTGAGGACGTTGCGGATGACGACCTGGTTCACGCCGTTATCTTCTGCCACGATGATACGGCCTTGAATGGCATTGCCCGGCGTCTGACTAGCCCTTGCAGCGGCACCCTCGCCATTCATCGCGCCGCCATCGCCCAGTGCCGCCGCGATTCGCCGCAGCAACTCGCGGCGCCGCAACGGCTTGGTGAGGTACGCGTGAATGCCGAGCGCCTCGGCATTCTCCGCTTGCGAATGGAGGGCGAGCGAAGTGAGGATGATCAGGCGAATCGAAGCGAACCCAGGTGCAGCGCGGATCGCCTGTGCGAGCGCGAGACCATCCATGCCGGCCATCTTCATACCGACGAGGGCGATATCGAATGGATCACCACCGCTTCGCGCGCGGTGCAGTTCCTCCAGCGCGCGTGCGCCGCCATCGACTGCTGCCGCACGCATCCCGCCCGCTTCAAGATGCCCGAGAATGATCGCGCGATTGGTCGCGTTGTCATCCACTACCAGCACTCGCCGGCCCGGCAGCCCGCGCAGCGAAGACGGAACCGGCGCCGCTTGGGCGCGGTCGAGGCGCAGCGTGAACCAGAATGTGGAGCCTTCTCCCAGGACGCTGTCGACCCCGATTTGACCACCCATCATCTCGACGAGCTGCTGGCAGATCGCCAAACCCAATCCGCTTCCGCCGTATCGACGCGTGGTCGAGGTGTCGGCCTGCGCGAATGCCTCGAAGATGCGCTGCTGCGCTTCAGGCGCCACACCGATCCCGGTATCGGTGACGGCGAACCGCAACATCAGGGCGCTGCCGTCCGGCGCGCAAGGCTCCGCGGCGACATCGACGGTCACCTCTCCCGCTTCGGTGAACTTGATGGCGTTGGCCAGCAGGTTGAGCAGAATCTGGCGCAGCCGATTCGCATCGCCGCGAACCGTCAGCGCATCGTTACCCTGCACACGGCAGCCAAGCTCGAGGCCTTTTGCGTAGGCACGTCCGGCCATCATCTCGACAGCGTCCTCGACTGCCATCAGAAGATCGAAGTCCGTCGCCTCGAGCTGCAGTTTCCCCGCTTCAATCTTGGAGAAATCGAGGATATCGTTGATCAGGAACAGCAGAGCGTCGCCCGACGTACGCAAGGTCTGCACATATTGCCGCTGCCGCTCCGTAAGCTCGGTATCGAGGAGAAGCTCCGTCATGCCAAGCACGCCATTCATCGGCGTGCGGATCTCGTGACTCATGGTCGCGAGAAACTGCGACTTCGCGCCGCTCGCCAATTCCGCGACGATCTTCGCCCGCTCGCTTTCATCGATGGCCGCCTGCACCTTGTCGACCATACCGTTGAACGCTCTGCCGAGCTGGCCCAACTCGTCGGCCCGTCGCGGCACCACCCGGGTACCGAGTTGACCGCCCGCAACGGCCATGGCGGCACGTACCAGTTCTTCCACCGGGACCGAGAACCACCGCGAGAAAAAATACGCGAGCGTGGCAGCGAACGCGAGCAGGGAGCCGGCCAGGAGCGCACTACGCCGAGCTGCGGCGATCTGCATCGCACGCACGCCCGCGGTCGAAAGCTCCATGAACACGAAACCGATCGTCGAACGATCAGCCAGTTGCACTGCACGCGCGATCAGGATGGCATTCCCCGAACGCATCGCGGCGGCGGTATTCGAGGGACTGGCAGACGCAAGCAGATCACTTTGTCCGATCGGATCCCCGCGTTCGACGGACGCGTTGCCTGCCCCGGCGAGAACGAGCCCGTCCTCATCGAGCGCGTAGGCGGCGACGACATCGGCATCGGCCGACGTCGAGCGCAACAGGAGTCTCATGCGGTCCACCGCCAAGAGCGCGATCGGGTCGATGAGATTGCGCGCGAGCCCGGTCGCGATGGTTTGGCCCTTTTCCTCGACGCGCCCGAGGATTGACGCCTGCTCCTGGAGGAAGTTGGCGACAATAACGGTAGCGCCGATGATCGAGCTGATCGCCAACGTATAGGCGATCAACGGCTGGCGCAAGCTGAAACGCACGGGCCCTACCGCTTCGCCGGGTGGCTCGCGCGGGCAAGCTGCGCGCGGATCGTCTCCAACGACTTGACGAGGCCTGCGGGCACATCGTCAAAGCGCGTGGTGTTCTCCAGATTCATCATGAGCGCCTGCCCCGCTTCGGAATGATCGAGGCCGATGAGAAAGCCGCGGATACTCGCGATGAGCGGCTCGGACGCATCTTTTCTGACACTGACGAGCTGCCGCGGAACGGTCACGGTCTCATGGATGATTCGCAGCTGGTCGCGCTCTTTCGGACGGAACCGTTCGAGGTCGTGAATACCGACGGCCCCGGCGACAACGCGTCCGCGCAGGACCCAGAGCAGGGTGTTTTCTTCGTCGTTGCTGAAGACGAATCCGATTTCATCCGGCGCGATCGCGTTGCCGGCGGCGCGCTGCTCGCGAAGCGTGAGCCCGGCGTGCTCGATCGCAATCTTCGGCAACAGGTATCCTGAAGTCGAAAAGTCGCTCTCGAAAGCGATGAGCCGTCCTAGCAGATCGGCAAGGGAGCGAACCGCGCTATCCTTACGCACGACGATCACCGAGCGGTATTCCGCTTTGCCCTTCTTCCAGCGTCGCAACACGATTTTCGAACCGGTCCCGTGGCTCACCGCGAGGGTGGGATGCGGGCTATCGAAGTACAGGTCGACTGTACCTGCATTGAACAGCGCGATCAGCCCTGGAATATCGGCCGCCACCACGACCTTGCCGCTATCGAACCCGAACTCCGACAAGTGCCGGCCGAGGTGGTTCGCAAGCGCAATGAAGAGCGCGTTCTCGTCGCCCGGTTTGTGTGAAATCGAGCCGATGACGAAGGGTCGCGCCTCGGCGGTGGCTGCAAGTCCGCAGAAACAGATGGCGACCGCCAGAATTCGTAGTGGATTCATCGCTGCTGAATCAGAAGTTGAGTTGCCCGCGGAACGTTACGGCCCGCTCACGATCCGACGTCACCGCGCCGATCGTGAGTGGTGCGCCGAATCGCGTGTCGACAAAGTTCAAGAGAAATCGGACGTTCGGATCGACGATCCATTTGAGTCCGAGTGTCCAGGCGCTCGCCTCATTGACCAGCCCCGCGCCAAGCACTCCGGTGCCCGTCGGATTCGTGGCGCTGAAATCGCCCGCATACAGCCGGCTGTAGCGCAGACCGAGCTCGATCGCGCCAAGCCCGCCGTGCCGGCCGAAGTTCGACTTTGGCCGGATGCGACAACACACCGTTCTTGTAGGACTCCGCGTAGTGCTCGCCCGTCACGAGCCAGGTGAAGCCCGCGTAATAGGCTTTGAGATCCCGCTCATACGAAACACCGGCCGCGCTCGCGCCCTCGTAGCGTGTGCCGATCGCCTCGGCTTGCAGCTTGAGCGGGCCGAACGCGAGCGCCGCTTCGAGCCCGCGCCGACCCACCTCGGTGCGCGTCCCGGTAAAGGCGGCGGGATCGAAGAACGTCACCCCACGCGCTTCGGTGCGGCCATTGGCGACGACATCGCCAACCGGACGCGCGCCCTCGGAGGCCGCGACACCGATGTGCAAGACCGTGTTCTTCTTGCGGGCCAATTCGGCGACATTCAATGTCACGCGGCCGATGATGTCCTTGCCGTCGTTGTCGTCGGTACTGGCCCCGCCGTTGCCATTGGAAAGTGCCAAGGCGTAGGTGGTGCCGGTGATCGGTGCGCCATGCAGCATGAGCCCGCGCTCCTTGCCCGGCGCCTGCGCGTTGCCAAGTGCTCGCTCCTGGAAGCCCGTGTAGTTGGAACTCGTCCACTCCTCCAGGCTGAACGGCATCTTGAACAATCCAAGGCGCAGTTGGGCCGACTGCCACCACCCGATGTTGAGATAGGCGGTGTCGAGTTTGGCGCTCGACCCGAAATCCCCGGTGATCTCGGCTTCATAGTGCCTGCCGAACACCGCGTTGGCGCCGAACCGGGCGCGGCGGACTTCAAAGGTATCGATGGCCCCGGTGTTGAATCGGCTATTCGGAAACGACCGATAGTCGGCCTGCAACCGTCCATTGAGAGCAAAGCTGAAACCCTGCGCGGCGTTCTCGAAGATGGCACCGTCCTTGAATCGCGCCGTGACGCCGTCTGTGCCCGCAGGCGGCGCGCCGGCGACGTTCGGCTGCGCAAGCTGCGCGGCCTCAACCGCGGTCAGAATGCCCTTGGCGCGCAACAGTTGCACCAGGTCGTCTTGCGCAGCGACGGGCGCGCCTCGGAGGCGTTGCACCTCCGCTTCGGTGAGGATCGATCATGCCAAGCCGAGGGTCCGCGCTGTGATACACGCTCGACGTTTGGCGTCAACCTCCTGACCGGGTGCGGCTACCTTAATGAAGTGGGCTCAGGGTCAATACGGGGAATAGCGACATGAACCGGGTTCATTTCGGTCCCTCCGGCGATTCTTATCGACAATTCTTATCGCCGATTCCCGGATTGACTCCCCGAGCGATTCGCCGAGTGATTCCCCCTATCAATGCCGGCTCGCGCCGAACCGGTGAATGTGCAGCGGCGTCTTCGCAAGGCCGGGACAGTACGTGCCGACGATCGGTTCGAGCCGCTGGTAGAGCTTGCGGTTATCGCGATTCAATCGCTCCAATCGCAGGCGCGCGCCTTCCGCATCCCGTGCGAGCTTCGACAGGTCCATGGTGGTGAGCCGGTGATTGTCGACAACGATCTTGCCGCCGATCATCACCGAATGCACCGCCGAACCGTCTTCGATATGCACGAGACCATTGATCGCGTCATTGAGCGGAATCCAGTTGATGTGGTCCGTATCGAGGAACACGATATCCGCTTTGAAGCCTGCCGCGATGCGACCGATGCGATCGCCAAACCCGAGTGCCTTCGCGCTGCCCTCGGTCGCTGCGTGGACCACTTCTTCGGTCGTGATCCATCGCTGCCAATCGGGCCCCTGCACCTTCGAGACCATCGAGGCGAGGCGCATCGATTCGTACATGTTCTGATTGTCGGAGCAGCTCGAACCGTCCGTGCCGATGCCCACGTTGACGCCGCGATCGAGCATGCCGCGCATGTCGGCGAGACCGTTGCCGAGGCGCATATTGCTGCCGGGGTTGTGCGCGACCGACGCGCCCTGATCGCCGAGTCGGCGCAGGTCATCGTCGTCGAGCCAAACGCCGTGCGCCACGGTGAAATCCGGACCGACCAGACCCAGCTTGTCAAGATGCGCGGTGAGCGTCATGCCGTAGCGGCGCAGGCCCGCGATGACCTGCACCTTCGACTCCGCGACATGCGTATGCAGCCCCACGCCGAACTCACGTGCAAGGTCGCGACATGCGATGAGGAACGCGTCCGAACAATGGTGTGGAATCGTCGGTGCCACCGCCGAACCGATGCGGTCGCGATCGAACTTCCATCCACGGAGCACTTGTCGCATGCTCTTCAAGGTCATCTTGGACGGCGCCTGTTTGAAGCGCTCGACGTCCTTGCGAAGCGCCGGTGTCAACATGTCCATGAGGCCGGGAATCGCCTCGAAGAAACTGATATCGGACACCATCGGTGCGACCACCGCGCGCATGCCGATATCCTGATACGCACGGCCCGCGGCTTGCAGGCCGTCGACGCTTGGCAAGGGAAACTCGACCGTGAGGTCGTAGCAGGCGGTGCACCCCTTCAGCACCATCTCCGCAGCACCGATGATAGTGCTCAGGTATTTGTCTTCATGCGTGCGATTCCCGTTGATCCAGGGTCCGGCGGTCAGCAGCAATTCAAGCGTCCAGCGATCGCCCATGCCTTTGCCCAATCCACCATGCCCATGCGTGTGCGCATTGATGAGTCCCGGGTGCATCAGCTTGCCGCGCGCATCGAAGATGGCGGCGTCGGCCGGCGCCGCCATGCCCGGCTTGCCGATCGCCTTGATGACGTCGCCGTCGATCAGAATGTCGACGCGCTCGATGCGATGCCGCACGGCGTCCATGAGGCGCCCGCCGCGAATGATCATTGCAGCGCGCTTGGTCGCCATGGAGGCCACTCCGAAGGTTCAGGGACCGCCATGCTCGCCGGGTTCGTGTTGTAATTCAAGCCTTCTTGATTGGAGACCGTCATGATCGATTTCTCGCCATCGCCGGAACAGAAGGAATGGGTCGCGGTCGCGCAGCGTTTTGCGACCGAAGTCGTGATTCCCGCCGCCGAACGCGCCGATCGCGTTCCCGAACCGGACCAGGCATTCGACTGGAATGTCATTCGCGAAGCATCGAAGCGCGGGCTTCGCACGCTATCGGTGCCAAAGGCATTCGGCGGTGGCGGCGCGGACGTGCTCACGCTCGCCATGGTGGGCGAGCAGATCGCCTATGGCGACCTTGGACTCGCGGTCGCGTTCGATCAAAGCTGGAAGATCATGACGGCCATCGCGCAGCTTGCGAATGAGGAACAACGCAAACGCTGGATTCCGCGGGTGGTCGAGGATCCGGAGTTCCTGCTGGGCGTGGGCGCCACCGAGCCGCTGCATGCAAGCGACAATCTGCTGCCCTACGATGCACCGGGTTCGGGTATGCAGATGTCGGCGGTCAGGAAGGGCGATAAATGGATCCTGAACGGCAGCAAGCGCTACATTTCGAACGGCGGGCTCGCGAAGCTCTATTACATTCTCGCCCGCAGCGATCAAAAAGGCATGCTGTCATCAAGCCTAACCGGCTTTCTCGTGCCGGGCGATGCACCCGGTTTCACCGTCCCGGAAATCTGGGACAAGATGGGCCAGCGCACCGTGCAGAATGGCACGCTCGTGTTCGAGAATGTCGAGATCCCCGATCGCGATCGCGTTGGCGAGGTGGGCGAATCATTGCCGGCTCTGGGCCGATTCTTGTTGGGCTTCGGCTCCAATATCCAGGCTGGGGCCACGGTGCTTGGCGTCGCGCAACGCGCCTACGATCTCAGCCTGCAATACGCGTTCGAGCGCGTGCAAGGCGGCAAGCCGATCATCGAACATCAGATCCAGCAGATGCGTCTTGCGCGCATGGCGATGAAGTTGCAGGCGGCGCGCTCTTATCTTTGGTACGCCGGTTGGAATTGTCGCCAGGCGGAGTTCGACCGAAAGCATGCGAGCCTCGCGAAGATCTTCGCCGCCGAGGAATCGGTCGCGGTGGTCAAGGACGCGATGGAATTGTGGGGCGCGACCGGCTACATGAAGAAAAATCCGATCGAGAAATTGATGCGTGATGCGCTCAGCTTTCTGCATTCGGACGGAACCAACGATGTGCTATCGCTCAAGGCCGCGATGTTCATCACGCAGGAACGGCGTGAGCCATCCGACCCGCGCTATAGTCGGCGGGTGGCGGCGGCGGCAAAGGGTCTTTGATGTGAAAGAGGTAGGAACAGATGATCAACGCAGCAATCGTGGGGCTCGGCTGGTGGGGCAAGACGCTGGTCGAGTCGGTGCAGGGCAAGAGCGATGTGATCCGCTTCACCGCGGCGCACATCCGCACCCGCGCCAACGCGGAAGAATTCTGTCGCGCGAAGAATATCCGGCTGCATGACGACATCGGATCGATCCTCGCTGACCCGTCGATCGATGCGGTCGTGTATGCGGCGAAACACAATGAGCGCACCGGTCAGGTCGTCCAGACTGCGAACGCGGGGAAGCATGTCTTCGTGGAAAAACCATTCGCGCTCGAAGTCCGTGCTGCGGATGAAGCATTGAACGCCGCGGCGAAGGCGGGCGTGGTGCTGGCGGTCGGCTATCAACGGCGCTTTCATCCTTCGATGGTGGAGCTCAAGGCGCGCCTGCGTGATGGGCGCCTCGGTACGGTCACGCAATGCGCCGGCGATGCGACAGCGCCCGCCGGACTCAGGCTGCCGAAAGAATCGTGGCGCCTCGATCCCGCCGAAGTGCCTGCAGGCGGATTGACCGCCCTCGGCGTTCATGTCGTCGATGGCATGATCGATCTCTTCGGCCGGATCGACGAGGTGTACTGCATGAGCCGCCGCCGTGTCGCGCCGCAGATCGACGACGGCACGACCATCGTATTCGGCTTCGCGAGCGGCATGGTCGGTAGCCTCGTGATGTCGATGGCCTCCGCGATCAACTACCGGTTCGCCGTCTACGGCACGAAAGCGCTGGCGGAGATCTCCACGCCGTCACTCGATGTGTTGCGCGTGGTCGCGGTACCCGAAGTCATGCCGGATGGACAGCCGGCGGCTTCGGTGCCCGAGATCATCGAGACAAAAGATTTCGATCCGCTACGCGCCGAACTTGAAGCGTTCGGCAACGCGATCCGCACCAAGACCGCGTATCCGATCCCCGCGGCCGACATTCGCCACGGCGTGGAGGTGTTCGAGGCGATTGTCAGTTCGTCCCGGAGCGGCAAAGCGGTAAGGATTACCTAGGGGGCCGAGCAGACCGGATCGCACTTCGACCGCACGATTGAACGATGTCCGTTTGAGTAGCGAACTGACTGTCGATGCAGGCCTTGTTGACGCGCACGGCGCCGTGATCCGCGGACAGTTGAATCATAGGCGCGCTGGAGGGAATCATGGAAACGATACGAGCGGCCGGCTCCTACCAACCTGATTCTGCCTTGCCGTCATTGCGATCGTCTGGGCCGTGACGTGGTTCGAGATCGCGGACGATCGGCATCACCAGGTCGACGCAAAGCTGGCGGAAAACGCAAACATCGCCCGCGTGCTCGATGAACATGCGAGCCGAACCTTGCGTGATGCCGATCTCGCGCTGCTCAATCTCAAGCAGCAGGCGGAAAAGGGGCGGCCGTCGCCCCGACTTTGACGCGCGATTGCGCGATTTCGGCCTGGCGAGCGACGTATTCATACAGGCTTCCGTGATCGACGAACGCGGCGATCTGGCTGCTGCGAACGTCCCGTTCCAGTCCGTTCGGCTTGCCGATCGCGCGCATTTTCGCGCACATCTTGGCAATGGAGAGGTTGGCCTTTTCGCCGGCGAACCGATACTCGGGCGGCTCTCGGGTCGATGGTCGATCCCGCTCTCACGGCGTATCAACAAACCCGACGGGGCGTTCGGCGGCGTGGTCGGCATACTGATCAATCCGCATTACTTCGTGGAGTTCTATGAGCGGCTCAATCTGGGACGGGACGGCGTGGTCTCGCTGGTGGGGCTCGACCAGATCGTTCGCGCCGGCAGCAAGAAGGGGCGCCCTGCATCGCGCGCAACCATCACCAACCCGGCGCTATGGCCGGCGCTTGATGGGACCAGCGAGGGCACGTTCGTGGCAAGGGACGACAGCGATGGTGTACGCCGGCTGTACAGCTGCCGCAGATTGAAGGATTTCCCGCTCGTCGTACTCATCGGCACCGCCGAGCGCGAAAAGCGAATTTCTCGCCAATATGAGCCATGAGATCCGTACGCCGATGAATGGCGTGCTTGGCATGACCGAGCTCGTTCTCGCTACCGAGCTCACGCCGGAACAGCGGGAACATCTCACGCTCGCGAGCGAGGCGGGCAAGGCACTGCTTGGCGTGATCAATGACGTGCTCGATTGGCGCGCGGCGAGCGGCGTGCCGGATCGCGTCATCGGCGATCCCGCGCGACTACGGCAGATCCTGGTGAACCTTATCGGCAATGCCATCAAATTCACCGCACACGGCCGGATCGACGTTCTGCTTGGGGCGAACGCGCAGTCCGATGCGAGCGTGATGTTGTCGATCGCGGTTCGGGATAGCGGCATCGGCATCCGGGCCGCCCAACAGAAATCGATCTTCAATGCCTTCGAGCAGGGCGACAACAGCACGTCCCGCCGCTTTGGTGGAACCGGCCTCGGATTGGCGATCACGGCTCGTCTGGCCGCGCTCATGGGCGGCAAGGTCTGGGTCGACAGTACACCCGGCAAAGGAAGCACTTTCAGTGTGACGGTGCGCTGCGGCGTTGCCACGGACAGCGATCGGCCCAATGAAGCGCTGTCGCTCGACGGCCGGCCCGAGACGGTCGATGCGGGCATCCGGCGCGGTACGCCCAAAGTGATCCTTCTCGCCGAGGACAATGCGATCAATCAACGCGTCGCGGCGCGCATGATCGAGCGGATCGGCCACCGGGTCGTCATTGCCGCCGACGGGATGGAGGCCGTCATTGCGCTCGCGGACACCCACGTCGATCTGGTCCTGATGGATATGCAGATGCCCGTCATGGACGGACTCGAAAGCACGAAGACCATCCGAGCGGGTAAACTGGACAAGCGCATTCCAATCATCGCGCTCACCGCGAATGCGCTGCCGGGCGATCGCCAGCGTTGCATTGACGCCGGCGTGGACGACTACCTCGCCAAACCGTTCGATCTTGGCAAGCTACAGGCGATGCTCGAGCGTTGGTTGCCCGCGGAAGAGGCAGCGGACAAGCCAAAGACCGAGCGCGCGTGACGCGGGCGCCTGCACGAGCGACGTGCGCCTCGCCACTTCCGTGCCGAAAAGTCACTTCTGCTCGGAACCTGTGCGAGCGGCGGCGCGTTCGGCGATCTCACGCTGGATCCGTTCAAGCTCCATGCGTCGCGCCTCGGGGGTTCCCCAGCTCGGTGTACTGCGCCGGGCTTGCTGCAGCTCGGCAATCAACCGCGCCTTCTCGGCAGCCTGCGCTACCAGCTCGGCCCGCAACGTTTCATCGCGCTGTTGTGCTTCGGCAGCGCTCGACATCATCCGCTCCATCGCAATCGGCGCAGGCACAGGCGGCAGACGCGCGTTGTCGAGCAGCGCGTTGATCGCGTCCACTTGCTCAGGATAAGCACCTTCGGCGACGAAGCGCAGATTGAGCGCCTCGAAAATCGGCACCCACGAATCGCTCGTTCCTTCACGCCGTCGCACCGCCAACGCCGGATTGAACTGATACCAGCCGTGCGCGACGCGCATGAACAGCCGCCGGTTATAGGCGTAGTCACGATTCAATTCGTTGCGCGAAAGCAGATGCGAGAGGTGCTGTCGCTGGTTGCGTTCAGCCCGCAGCACGCCGGATGGCAGGAGCCGCCACGCATCGAGGATCGCCGCCGTCTCGAAACCGCCGCGCTCTCGCCACAGAGAAGCGTGAAAGCGCGACTTGAACAATGCCCAAAGCGTCTGGAACAGCAGGTACTCGGACAGGTGCCGGTCGATACGAACAAGCCGTTCATCGATCATCACGTCCACCGCGCTTGGGGCCAGCAGATCGTAGAGCGTGCCGAACGGCCCCTTCGCGAAGGCCGCGTCGCGAAACGCCTCGAGCAACGCCCAGTGCAAGGCGTTGCGGCCGAGATGATCGGTGAGATCGGGGTTCGCACCGCGCGCGAGCAATGCCTCGACCAGCGCGACATTACCGGCGGCAGCCGCGGCCATGAGCGGGGTCTGATTCATCGGCGTACGGTGATCGACGCCATGGCGATCGCATTGCTGCAGGATGTCCTTGAAGCGCGGCGCGAAGTAGGTGACGAAGTGCTTGCGTCCGAGCGTCGTGCGTTGGCGCTCGAAAGCGCTCGCCGCATCGAAACGCGCTTCACTATCGAGCCAGCGCGCGAGCACCGGCTCGTCGTAGCAGGTGGCGTATTCGTAGAGCTGCTGCTTGCCCTTGTTGCCGGGGTGCTGCTCGCGGAACACCTTGATGAGCGTTTCGCGGACCTTCGCTTCGTCGAAGACCGTCCAGGGCACCGGCACCTGCTTCAGGATGCCGCGGCGAATCGCATCCGCCTGCTCCTCTTTGCCCTGCAGCTCGAGCTTGCGGGCTTCCTTCTGCCAGTCATCGAGGCTCGAGACCGCCGTCTCGACCCGGGTATCGTCTTGCCGCAAGGTGAGCAGGCGAAGCAGCGGATGGTCCAGGTCGGACTCGATCAGGTAGACGTTGCGAATCGCGCGGGTGAGTGCGACGTATAGCGCGTTCACATAGAACTTGTAGATCTCGAGCGACTTGTCGGACTTGTCCCGGGCTCTTCGGTATGCCAGATCGTCACGCGCGAGGTCTTGCGCGCTGACGCCCTCGACCACCTCGGTGAAGGTCGCCCGATGCTCTGAAATGAAGCGATACAGCACGATGTTCTCGTACTCGAGCCCCTTCGCCTCGTGAATCGAGAAAATGAGCGGCGTCTGGAAATGCAGGCGCGCCTCGGCTTTGTCCTGATCGCGCATGACCAGGACCGCGAACCGCGTCGACTGGCGCGTCTTCTGGTTCAGATCGCGCGTGACGGCATCCTTGTCGGCAAGCACTGTAACGGTGCCCGCTTCCCCACCGACTGCATCGACCAGGAAGTTGCTTTCTCGATCGATGGAGCCGAAGCGGTGATGCTTGATCTTGAGCAGCGCGTTCGCCACCCGTGTCGTCTCGCGACCATTGCGAAAGTTCGCGCGCAGGATCCGCAGTTCCTGCTTGTGCGCGATCGCCTCGTCCGACCAGAAAAGGCTCTTTACCTTGCTCCATGAGAAGAAATTCGGGTGGACGATCTGGTTGGAATCGCCGCAGAGAAGAAAGTGATTCGGCTTCTTCAGGGTCGCAAGGACGAGCGCGAGCTGCACGTTGGTGAAATCCTGCACCTCGTCAATAACCACGAAGTCGTAGCGCGGCCCGGCTCTCTCGCGCCATGCATAGGCGACCAGATTCGGATCGTAAAGCTTGGCCTCGGCGAGCCAGCCGCGATATCTTTCGAACAAATCGTAGATGCGCCCGCGCTCCGATTCGGGAAAGATCGACTGGCGCACCCCAAGCGCCAGGTAGTCGGCGCGCGCAAGCGGTCCCGTTGCAGGGGCGGTGATGACCCCACGAATCTCCTCGAATGCCTGGTGCGCATCGATGCCCTTGAACACCTGCTGCTGCTGCCGGGTGAACCATGCGGAGAAATCGCGCCACAGCGCTTCGCGCCCCGCGGGGACATGCAGGCTCTCGACGAGCTCGCGATAGGAAAGGAATTGCGCGTCCTGCCCGTCCCGCTCGAAGCCGTGCGCATAGTAGAGGTCGCGCGCGCCCTTGGCGAGGTAGGCCGAGAGTGTCACGTACAGCACCTCGCCTTCTGCATGCTTCAATTTTTCGAGCGTCAGCGCCGTCTTGCCGCTGCCCGCACTGCCCACCACGATGAGCGGAGCCGGCAGTCGGTAGACCTCTTCCTGCGTATCGTCGAACGAGAGGACTTTGTCGAGGAGATGGATTTCGCGCCGCTCGGGGTGGATGTAGCGCACCGCCTCGGCCTCGCGCGTATCGGCAGCGGCATTGAAGTCGGGGATCTTTTCTTCGTCGATGAGCGCACCGCGCAGGAACCGCGAGGCTGCGTAGTCGTGCTGCGCGATGACCTCCAGCATCAGCGCATAGGTCGTCTCACCGTGGCGCACCAGCGAGAACAACAATCGGTTGGCGTGGTCGAGCTTGGCCCGATAGAACTTGCCGTGATGGAGATTGGCAAGCTTCTTGACTTCGGCCTGCCGGAAGTCGTCGCGTGCTATCGCCGCCTTGATTCTTTCGTATTGCGCCTTGACGCGGGTCGTATCGAGCCCGATGTATTCGAGGATCTGCATGCGCCCTTCTGTCGAGTGCGGTTCGATGATTGAGAAAAGCTGATCGTACTTGAATGACGCAATTCGCTCCGGCGATGGCGCTTCGGTCAGGCCGCTCGCAGCACGTTATCGCACGAGGGCGTTCAGGAACGTGATGGTCTTCGTGCGACAGCTTTCCGGATGTGCGCTGAACTTGGCATTCGCCAGAGCCAGTCGTTCACTCAGCGCCTCAAGTGGCCGTCAGAAATGGGCGATAAGAGGGAACACGATCCGCGCAATCGACGAGCGCCACTTGCGCGATGAACACGCCTCGCGTGCGGCCGGCGAAACAAGCAAGCTGCGAATCCATTTTCAACCGAAGTAGCCGCAAGCCCTCGAACCATGTTCAACCTTCTGCGATATTTCTCAGTCACCAGCCTTTGCTCGATCCTCGCGGCGACGATTGGGCTCAGCTTCCTATATCGCGAGTTCGCGCTACGCGACCTGTCACGCGTGGGTGAACAACACAACGAGGTCCTCACGCAAGTCGTGTCGAACACGATCTGGCCCGAATTCAACGCGTTCCTGGCATCGGTCTCGTCGCTTACGGGTGATGAGATTAGAAGCCGCTCCGAGTCCCATCGATTGCATGATCGGCTGCGAAGTATTACGCGCGACACCTCGGTGCTGAAGATCAAGATCTACAGCCTGGGCGGCCTCACTGTGTATTCGAGCGAATCGAAGCAGATCGGCGATGACAAGAGTCGAAACGCGGGCTTTCTCTCCGCTCGCGATGGTACCGCTGCAACCGAAATCACACACCGGAATCAATTCAGCGCGTTCGAGGAAACGGTGTTTGATCGGGGCGTCCTTTCTAGCTACTTGCCGGTTCGACCGCCGGGGTCTGACCGGGTCGAAGCGGTGTTTGAGGTCTATGACGACATCACGCCCTTCATCAACAACATCAAGCAAACACAGCTGACGGTAATCCTCGGCGTACTGCTGGTCCTTGGGCTGCTGTACGGCGTGCTCTTCATTATCATTCGGCACGCTGATCGGATCATCAAGCGGCAGGCCGCGGCGCAGGCCGCGGCGGAGAGCAGTCTGCAGGAAGCGCATGACCACCTCGAAGCGCGTGTCCGCGAGCGTACCAGCGCCCTCGAGGCGAGTGTGGCGGCTGAGCGCAGTGCGCGCGCCGCCAACGAGCAGCTCCGAACGGCAATCGACCTTCTGAATGAAGCCGTGGCGCTGTGCGATGCGGACGATCGCGTCATATTCGTGAACCGCCGATTCCTCGAGCTCAACCCAGGAACCGAAGGATATCTTGGTTCCGGTCACCGCTATGATGAACACCTACGGGCAGGACAAGCCCTCGGTTTGTATCCGGATGCGACGGCGGACCCCGCCGCCTGGATCGAGATGGTCGCCCGTCGGCGCCACAACCCGGAGGGGCCAAGCGAGGTCCGGCGCGGCAAGACGTATCAATGGCTCTCCCATCAGCGCCTGCCAGACGGCGGAATAATCACCTACTCAATCGACATCACACAGCGAAAACAGGCGGAGGAAGCACTCAAACGCAGCCAGCAAAGTCTGCTCGAACGCCACACGGCGCTCGCCGCGCTCACGCGGGACGAGCTCTTCGAAGACCTCGATATTGGGGTGCAGAGAATCACCGAGACCGCCTGCGCCCTCATCAACGTCGCGCGAACCAGCGTATGGCTCTTTACCGAGGACCGGTCGGCCATACGATGCCTTGATCTTTTCGAGCGCGAGCAGGGGTCGCATTCCAATGGGATCGAGCTCAGGGCGGCGGATTTCCCGCGCTACTTCGAGGCGCTCGCATCGTGCGAGGCGATTCTTGCCGATGACGCCCGGCGCGATCCGCGCACCGCCGAGTTCACCGACAGCTATCTCGTGCCGCTTGGAATTACCGCGATGATGGATATCCCGATCATTCTGTACGGCCAACTGCAAGGCGTGTTGTGCCATGAGCAGGTCGGGAAGGCCGCGCCCTGGACGCCCGAAGATCAATTGTTCGGCTCGGCGCTCGCCAACCTGATCAACCTCGCGCTCGAGCGACGGGAGCGGAGTCGCGTGGAGCAAGCGCTGCGTGTTGCCCGCGACCTCGCCGATGCCGCAAACCGCACCAAGTCGCAGTTCCTCGCGAACATGAGCCACGAGATTCGCACGCCTATGAACGGCGTGTTAGGAATGGCTGAGCTGCTCCTTCGCACCCGGCTTGACGAAAAGCAGAATAGCTTCGCGCAAGGCATCCACCGATCGGGATCAGCGCTGCTTGGCATCATCAACGACATCCTGGATTTTTCGAAGATCGAGGCCGGTCATCTGTCTCTCGAAATCATGACATTCGATTTGCGCGAGCTCACCGAGGAAATCATCAATCTGCTGGCCGAAAATGCACGCGCCAATGGGATTGCGCTCTCGTGCGTTATCGATGATGACGTCTCGACGACGCTGCAAGGAGACTCGCTGCGACTGCGACAAGTGATCACGAACCTGGTCGGCAACGCGTTGAAATTCACCGAACGGGGCGAGGTGGCGGTTACGGTGCAGCGCGCACCCGATTCGCTCGAGAACCGATTGATACCCGGCTCCGCTGACAGTGATCAATGCTTCCTGCTCTTTCGCGTGCGCGACACCGGGGTCGGGATCAGCAACGAAGGCCGGCGAAATCTCTTCAGCGCCTTCAGCCAAGCCGATAACTCGACGACCCGCAAGTTCGGCGGGACCGGACTCGGTCTGGCCATCTCGATGCAGCTGGTCGAGATGATGGGCGGATCGATCGGGTTCGAAAGTGAAGAGGGGCGTGGATCGATCTTCTGGTTCACTGCCCGGTTCGATATCGTGAAGAGGAGCACCGTCGAAATCGCTCCCGAATTTCGTGAGGGGACCAGCAAATCGGCAGTGCGCGAATCGAATTCGAAAAGCACGTCCGAATCACTGCCAACGCGCCTTCGCGTGTTGCTCGTCGAGGACAACGATATCAACCAGGACATTGCGGTCGAAATGCTGGAAGGATTAGGTCACGAGGTGATTGTTGCTACGAACGGTGTCGAGGCCGTGGCACACGCACAAGCGGTTCAGTGCGACGTCATCCTCATGGATTGCCACATGCCGGAGCTGGACGGGTTCGGTGCAACGGCGGCGATTCGTCGCTGGGAATCCGAGCTGGAAGGCGTCAAGCGCCTTCCGATCATCGCCCTTACCGCCAACGCTATGCAAGGCGATCGAGAGCGTTGCTTGGCCGCGGGTATGGACGATTATTTGGCTAAACCGTTCAGCCATGATCAGCTGCGCGCTATATTACTGCCGTTGCAGCCCGAGCGGAACAAGCCGCATCAGCAGGGCAAGCACGGTCCGACTGTCTCGCACGAACCGGTGGTCGACCGGAATGCGCTGAAGGTAATCAGCGCCCTGCAACGGCCTGATGCTCCGAATATTCTGGAGAAGGTGGTAGGCAAATATCTTAGCGGCGCGCCCAGGCTGCTCGCTGCAATGCAGGACTCAGCGCAGTCTGGAGACATCGCCGGGGTGGAGCGAGCTGCTCATACGCTGAAGTCATCCAGCACCACCGTCGGAGCGATGCGGGTGGCGGCGTTGTGTCGAGGGATCGAGCAACAAGCGCGCAATCACATCGCACCGACATCCGAAAGCATCAAAGCAGTCGCGACCTTGCTTTCAGATCTTGCCCCCCTATTGCGTGATGCCATGGAAGCGGAGGTCGCAGGCTCGACGGGGGCCACCGCATGACAATGCACCCACTGAAGCGAAGCGCTCCACTCGCACTCGTCATCGACGACGACGACACCATGCGGGTAATGGTGAGCGAAGTGCTGGCGCAGTTCGGACTCACGGTCGAAGAGGCCGAGGACGGCGAGTCGGGGCTCGAGCGCTTCCATGCCCTGCGACCCGACATCGTCATTCTCGATGTGAAGATGCCGCGCATGGACGGATTCGCTGTCTGCCGGCACCTGCGCGCGCTGCCCGATGGCCAGCATACGCCCGTGCTGATGATGACCGCCGCCGAGGACACCACGGCGATCGAGCGCGCGTTCGATGCGGGGGCCACCGACTTCGTGCGGAAGCCCTTCCACTGGTCGATCCTCGGCCACCGCGTCCGGTATGTTCTTCGCGCCGCCGAAGCCCTGCAGAACCTCGCCCGCAGCGAGGCGCAGCTTGCCAACGCGCAACGCCTGGCGCGCCTGGGCAGTTGGGACTGGTACGTCGATATCGACGAGTTGCGGCTCAGTGAATCGGCTCGTCGCATCCTCGCTCACACGCATGAAGGCGTGCCTTCCGGCCTGCATGGCTTGATCGGGTTGTTTCATGCCGACGACCGCGAACCGATCGAGAAAGCGGTTCGAGCGGCGCTCGACCATGGGCCCGCGCTTGATCTCGAATGCCGCGTGCCGTTGCCTGAAGGCGGCGAGCGGATCGTCCAGCAGCGGGCGGAAGCTCTCCATGAAGAGGGCGGCCGGGTCGTTCAAGTACATGGCGTCTTGCAGGACATTACGGAACGCCGCCACGCCGAGGAAAGGATTCGCGAGCTCGTCTCCTACGATACGCTGACCGGATTGCCCAATCGCAAGTTATTCCATGACCAGTTCACGCGCGCAATTGCGCTTGCAGAACGCCTGGGCCGACCGCTCGCCGTCCTGCAGGTGAACATCGATCGATTCAAGCGGATCAACGATACGCTTGGCCGCTCCGCCGGGGACAAGTTGCTCAAGGAGGTCGCAATCCGACTCACGTCGAGCCTGCGCGCGACCGACCACGTTCTACGCGGCGACCCCGCGGTTGCGCGCGACGGCGCGGCGCGGCTTGGCAGTGACGAATTCATCGTGCTCGCGAGCGCGCTCAGTCATGTCGATGACGCAAGCAAGGTCGCGCGGCGTGTCTTGTCCGAGCTGGCACGTCCGATCGACCTCGATGGTCACGAGGTTGTCATGACCGCGAGCATCGGCATTGCCATCTACCCGCTCGACGGGTACGACGTCGATACCTTGCTTCGCAACGCCGATACCGCGACTGCGCACGCCAAGGAGCGGGGTCGCAACAATCATCAATTCTTCGCCGAGTCGATGAACAGGGCCGCGCGCGCAACGCTCACACTCGAGAACGACCTGCGGAAAGCCCTCGAGCGCGACCAGCTCGCGGTCCACTATCAGCCCAAGGTCGATCTGGTAACCGGCGCGATCGTGGGCGTCGAAGCGCTCCTGCGTTGGCACCATCCCGAGCTGGGTATGGTGTCGCCGATGCAATTCATTCCGCTGGCCGAGGAAACCGGACTTATCGTTCCGATCGGCGACTGGGTTCTACGCACCGCCACGCAACAATTGGTCCAATGGCGGGCCTCCGGGTATCACGCACTGTCGGTCGCGGTGAACATGTCCGCGAAGAATTTCGGGGATGCGAGCCTCCCCGACATGATCGATGCCGCATTGGCGCAGAGCGGTCTCGATCCAAAGTTCCTGGAAATCGAGGTGACCGAAAGCATGCTCATGCACGACGTCAGCGAAACCGTGCGAATCCTCACATGGTTTCGGGGCAAGGGCATTCGCGTTTCCGTCGACGACTTTGGAACGGGTTACTCGTCCCTCTCCTATCTCAGGCGATTTCCGCTCGATGTGCTGAAGATCGACCGCAGCTTCGTGCAGGAGGCAACACAGAATGCGGACGCCGCCGCCATCACCACCGCCATTATCGCGATGGCGAAGAGTCTGCATCTCGAAGTCATCGCCGAAGGCGTTGAAACCGAGGAACAGGCGATCTTCCTGCTCGACCACGGGTGTCGATATGTTCAGGGATATTTCTACGGACGACCGGTCCCTGCTCCCGAATTGCTGGCCATGCTCGCATGCGCCCGCCAGAAGGCTGCGGTTCCAAGAAGCGCGGCAGACTTGACCGCCGCCTGACCACGCGGCGCGGCATCATCGGGAACCAAACGCCGGTTCTGCCGGCCGGGCAACTACCCTCGCGTAATCGGGGAGATCGGTTCATCGCATGATGATCTTCGCGCCCGGCGCCGCGAACTCGGGCGGCCATACGATCACCCATTTGCCGTTTTGCACCTGCTTTACCTTGAACAGGTCGTCACCGAAATTGTTCTGTCCATCGAAACGCATTGGGCCCATGACGGTATTGACCCGATTCGTCTTGAGGTACTTCGTGAGCACGTTGTCATCGAGGCTCTTGGTCGCGGTTACCGCTGCTTCCAGAATTTGCCATGCCGCGAAAGAATTCGTGGCCTGAATTTCCGCGTCCACGAAGGGCAGGCTCGCCTTGATCGCGCGCTCCCGGAATGCCTTCGTAAATGCCGCCGCAACCGGAGGCGTATTGAGCGGCGGGTGATCCTCGAATACCGTCACCGAGAGGGCGAGATTTCCTTCCGGGGAATTCACCAGCGGGCCGGGTGCGGGATAGAGATGAAAGTGGTTCTTCGGCGAGTAGTCGAGCTTCTTCAGCGATTCCAACAGCATGTTGCCATCAAGGGCGAGCCCGCCTATCCATAGGAAATCCGGATTCGCCTCGCGCACGCGTGCGGCGATCGGACCGAAATCGCGATTACCGAATTCGAATTCGAGGTACAGCAGTTCTTGGAGACCACGCTTCTTCGCAGCCTCACGAGCGCCCACTGACATGAAATGCACCGATGAGAATTTGCTCGTTACGATGGCGATCGTCTTGGGCTTTTTGTCGCCGGACAGAATTGCATCAAAAAGCATTTTGGGAAACGTCACTTCGAAGTCGTACCCCGACGGGCTGGCGGAAAAATGCCGTTCATACTTTGCGAGCTTTGGTATCCCAAACGTGTGATGGACCAGCATTTTCGAGTGACGCTCGGCCACAGCCATCGCGGAAAGAATGGCGCCGGTTGCGTACGGACCGATCAGCAGATCGACCTTGTCGCCCGTCACGAGCTTGTCGTAGAGCGAGCGCGCCACATCCGGCTTCGACTGATCGTCGTAGAGCACCCATTCGACCGGCCGGCCCAAGAGGCCATTGCCCTTGTTGAGATTCTCGATGTAGATGTCACCGACGATCTTGTGGATCATCGCGGTGGACGCAAGCGGACCCGTCAGCGCCAAGGTGCCGCCAATGCGGATCGGCGGTCCGGACGGCGCCGCCGCGACATCGCCTACGGCCACGATCATCAGTGCGGCCGCACCGATCATGGAAAACGCATGCCTGGTCTGCGCGAGGAATGACCTCTTACTGCCTGCAATGGTCTTCAATTGTCGACCCCTTTTGAATGGATGCTCGAAGGCATAGCTCTTGACCGATCAACGCAGAATGATCTTCGTGCCGGGCGGTGAGAATTCAGGTGGCCAGACGATCACCCATTTGCCGTTTTGCACCTGCTTCACCTTCGACAGATCGTCACCGTAATTGTTTTGCCCGTCGAATCGAAGCGTGCCATTGACCGTATTGAAGCGATTCGCCTTGATGTACTTCGCGAGCACGTTGTCATCGATACTCTTCGTGGCCGTCACCGCCGCTTCCAGGACCTGCCAGGCCGAGTGGGAATTCGACGCCTGATTGTCCGCCTCCACATACGGGAGATTCGCCTTGATTGCGCGCTCCTTGAAAGCCTTCGTGAAGGCGGCCGCCGCCGGGGACGTATTCATCGGCGGGTGATCCTCGAAGGCGGTCTGGGCCAGCGCGAGGTTTCCTTCCGGCGCGTTCGCGAGCGGACCGGGGGCGGGATAGAGATGGAAGTGGTTTTTCGGTGTGTAGTCGAGCTTCTTCAGCGATTCCAGCAGCATATTGCCTTCCAGGCCGATTGCGCCCATCCACAGGAAATCCGGATTCGCCTCACGCACGCGCGCGGCAATCGGGCCGAAGTCGCGATTGCCGAATTCGAATTCGAGATACAACACCTCCTGCAGACCGCGCTTCTTCGCTACGTCACGCGCGCCCACCGACATGAAATGCACCGACGAGAACTTGCTGGTGATGATGGCAATCGTCTTCGGCTTCTTGTCGCCCGACAGGATCGCATCGACCACCTTGGTCGGGAATGTCGTTTCGAAGTCGTACCCCGACGGGTTGCCGGAAAATTGCTTGTCGTACTTCGCAAGTTTCGGAATTCCAAAGGTGTGGTGGACCAGCATCTTGGAATGGCGCTCCGCCACCGCGATCGCCGAAAGAATTCCGCCGGTCGCATACGGTCCCATGAGGAGATCGACCTTGTCGCCCGTTACGAGCTTCTCGTAGAGCGCACGCGCCACATCGGGCTTCGACTGATCGTCGTAGAGCACCCATTCGACCGGCCGGCCCAGGAGTCCATTGGCTTTGTTGAGATTCTCGATGTACATGTCGCCGACGATCTTATGGATCATCGCGGTGGAGGCAAGCGGGCCGGTCAGCGCCAAAGTGCCGCCGATGCGAATCGGGGGACCGGACGGGGCCGCTTCGACAACGCCAATCGCTGCGATCATCAACGCTGCGGCGCCCATCGAGGCAAGCACGCGCTTGGGCCCCGTCAGGAATTTGCTTTCGCCATCCGCCTTGCTGTTCATATTTCACCCTCCTTTGAATGGATGCTCCAACGCGCTATTCTTATCCGAACCCGGAAACGCCGCTCGGATTCGTGAATGAGGGTACTCGATGTTTCTTCGAAATTGCTGGTATGTCGCCGCCTGGGACCATGAGGTCCATCGCCTGCAGCTCATCCGGCGCATTCTGCTTGATGAACCGGTCGTGCTCTATCGCAGAGCCGACGGGAAACCGGTCGCGCTGGAAGACCGCTGCCCGCATCGGCATGCGCCGCTCTCGATGGGGCGTGTCAAGGGCGACAACGTCGAGTGTCGCTACCACGGTCTCACCTTCGCACCCGATGGAAAATGCGAGCGCATCCCGACGCAAGAGACGATTCCACCGGCCGCTTGCGTGCGAAGCTATCCGGTGGTCGAGAAATTCCACTGGATCTGGATCTGGATGGGGGACCCGGCGCTTGCGGACCCTGCGCGCATCGAAGATTTCCACTGGATGAGCGATCCGGGTTGGCGCTTCAAGGGCGAGCGCCTGCATGTGGAGGGGAACTACCTGCTGATCGTGGAAAATCTCTGCGATCTCTCCCACCTGCCCACCCTGCATCTCACATCGCTCGCGGACACAGCGATTCCGCCCAACGAGATTCCGGTGAAAACCGAACGCCGCGGCAATTCAGTCAGGGTCGACCGCTGGATTCTCGATACGCCCACGCCGCCATACTTTCGATTGCTCGCGAATTTCAAGAAAGACGAGCGTGTGGATCGATGGATGAACCTCGAATTCCTGGCGCCCGCGATGGTGCGCCTGGATATCGGCGCCGCCAAAGCGGGCACCGGCGCGCGCGATGGTGATCGGAGCCAGGGCATCACGACGCGCAACCTCAACGCCATCACGCCGGAGACGGTGCGCACATCGCATTACTTCTGGGCGCAAGCGCAGGATTTCGGGCTTGACGATCCAACCATCACCGACGTCGATTTCCAGCTCGTGCATGGCGCGTTCCTGGAAGATCTCGCGATCATCCGCGGCCAGCAAGAGAACATCGACCTCGCGCCCGACGCGCCGCGGCTCAACATCGCCTCCGACACCGGCGGACTCCAGGCGCGGCGAATCGTGGAGCAGTTGATTGCGCGCGAGTGCGGGGCGTCTACCTCCGGTGCAGGGTGACCTTCCCGCGTCACCCTTCTCCACGCGGCAGCGCGAACATGCCCTTGTTCAAGGTGCCGATGAACGCGATCGCTTCCGCGAGCTTGATCACGTCTGCATACTTCGCGTGCATGTCGCACAGGTTGATCGCGTGGCTTGCCTGCGAGCGGTCGAAGCACCCTTCTTCCACCAGCGATACGCGGTAGTTGTTGGAGAAGGCGTCGAGCACCGTGGCGCGTACGCAACCGCTGGTGGTCGTGCCGGTGAGGATGATGCTGTCGCAGCCGAGCAGCACCAGATAGCTTTGCAGCGGTGTGCCGTGGAACGCGCTCGGCTTCTGCTTGGTGATCACGATGTCGCGCGGCGCGGGTGCGATATCGGGGACGATCGTATTGCCCGGGAGTTGCGTCGTATCGGCGATCACGCGCTCGGCCGTTCGAACATTCTTCCAGGCCCATGAGCCGGTGTCCCAATTGTCGGCCCGCCGCGCGCTCGTGGTGTAGAGAATCGGCAGATCCTTCGCCCGCGCCGCGACCAGCAGTTGTTTGATCGCCCGCACGCCATCCCACGCTTCGGCGCCGCATGAATTGCGCCAGCGTTTGATGGATTCGAGAATCGGCTCGGAGCGATCGCCGCAGAAATCGTAGTTCACATCGACCACGAGAACCGCCGGGCGTTTGCCGAAGCCCTGTCGCGCGCCGTAGCCCGCGATATCGAACACCTGTTTGTCGCGCGCGGTGAGAAACTGGTTCCAGATCGGTTCGGTCATGGCAGCGCCTCGGATCACTCGGATCGATGGGTTGACGTGATGATGGTTGACGTGATGATGCCCGATCGCAGAGCCGTTCGCTCGACCGTCGTATCGGCCGTCGGCGCACGGATTCAATGCACGCGGTACGATCCGGGCCAATCATGATCTTCGAGGGTTCGCGGCAATGAAAAGTTTCTGGATCGATGGCGACACGATGGCGTTGGTTCCCCGCGATGTTCCGGAACCGGCACTGAAGCCCGACGGTGTCCTGGTGAAGATGCGTGCGGTGGGGTTGAATCGCGGCGAGTTCGTATCGGGATACGGCCTGCACGCGCCCGGTTCGGTCAAGACCGCCGGGTATGAAGGCGCGGGAGAAATCATCGCGGTCGGCGCTAACGTTAGAGATCTGCGCATCGGCGATCGCGTGTTTGGTCGTGCCGACGCGGCATTCGCCGAAATTGCGAGCATGCAGGCGGGTGAAGCGAATCGGATGCCGGCCGGATTCGATTGGCAGGCCGCGGCGGGCGCGGGGATCACCTACATCACGGCCTACGATTCGCTCATTGTCGAAGGCCTCTGCGTGCCCGGCGATTGGGCATTGATCCCGGCTGCTTCGTCCGGCGTGGGGGTCGCCGCGATCCAGATCTGCAAGGCGCTCGGCTTCAAGTCGTTCGGTACCACCGGCTCGGTGCAAAAGCTCGAGCGCTTGAAAGCGATCGGGATGGATGCGGGCGTACCCAGCCGCGGGCCGACCTTCGCACCGCTCGTTCGCGATGCCACCGGCGGGCGTGGCGCCAAGGTGTCGGTCAACAATGTCGGCGGTACCGTGGTCACCGAATCGCTGCGATCGCTCTGCTATCGCGGCACCCTGGTGATCGTCGGCTATGTCGATCGCATGGTGACCCCCGAGATGGACCTGCTCGCGGTGCACATCAACCGGCTGCGTATCATCGGCGTCAGCCAGAAACTGCGATCACCCGCCGAGCGCGCCGAGACGACGCGCGGATTCCAGGATGTCGTGTTGCCGCATATGGTGAGCGGTGCCATCCGTCCGGTCGTCGATCGCGTGTTTGAATTCAAGGATCTGCCGGCGGCGAAACGCTACATGGAAACGGACGGACACATCGGCAAGATCGTCGCGGTGTTGTAGGCAACCCCAGGAACGCAACCCTGGAACGCGCCGCCGCGAACCCGATATCCACTGCAAAGCATTCATCCCATGCCAATCGAGACCCCTTTCACCAGCCCCCCAGAGGTCGTGCGCCCCGAATGGATCGACTACAACGGCCATATGAATATCGGCTATTACCTGGTCGCCTTCGACAACGCCGCCGAATCGTTCTTTCATTCGGTCGGGCTCACGCCCGAGTTTCGCCAACGCAACCATTCGACGACCTTCGCGCTCGAATCGCATCTCAATTACCTGCGCGAAGTCAAGCAAGGCGACAGGCTGCGGTTCGAATCACGGCTGCTCGAATTCGACGCGAAGCGCCTGCACTTCTATATGGAGATGTTCCATGCGGGCGAAGGATTCCTCGTGGCGAGCTTCGAGTCGATGTCATCGCATGTCGATATTCGAACGCGCAAGACCGCGCCGTTCCCCGATGAGATCCTGCCCTTGCTTGCGAGCATCAAGGCGGCGCATGCGGTGCTGCCGCGGCCCTGGCAGGTCGGGCACGTCATTGGGACCAAACCCGGTCCGCGCTAGACACTTGCCGGCATGCCGAGCGGATTAGCGCTCGCAGGTAACGAGGGTCGAGAACCGGCGCGCGCGCTCGGCGACTTCTTCCGATGAAAGCGGTGGCGCGGGTTTTGCGGCATCAACCGTCAACCCGTTGCTCTCGATGAAGGTTCGCGCAAGCGTGCCATGCACCGCGAAATTGAGATTCTGCGGGATCGCACCGGTCGCGTTGGCAATGCGAAGGTTGCTCGCGGTCGATGCCATCACGCCCAAAACGCGGCCCGCCTGATCGAGTACCGGACCGCCGCTGTTGCCCGGTTGGATGGGTGCCGATACCTGAAGGCGGGTCGGATCGTTCTTCAAGCCGACCAGCGCGCTGACCAGTCCGGATGTGAAGTTACCGCTCGATGCGAGGACGCCCTGCAACGGGTAGCCGAACACGTACACACTCTCGCCCAGACGCGGCGGGTCGGCGCGGATCGATGCCCACGCATCGACCGGATTCTCGACTTTCAAGACAGCCAGATCGGCCTTTGCATCACTCGTCACGATGGTCGCGGTGCCATGACGATCGGTGGTGATGCGGTTGCAACCGGTGATGACATGATGATTGGTGAGCAGATGCCCACTACCCGATACGAAGAATCCGGTACCGGTTCCGCGTGCGGGCAACGGGCGGCCGTCGGCACCGATCGTGGCCGGTCGCGCCGCAACCGCCTGCGGCTTCCATTCGCGCGCTTGCTTCTGAACGGACGCGAGCTGTTCGGGCGACAAGCGCTTTTCGAGATCGTCCCGCAACGCCTGCACATTCGCCGAGGCCGATCCGCGCGACACCGCGATGTTCGCCCAGAGGTACGCGCGCGAGTAGTCGCGTGGAAGCACGTTTCCGGTTTGGTGCAAGCCGGCGAGGGTCGTCATCGCATCGACGTTGCCGGCGTTCGCGGCCTCGGTCATCAATTGCTCACCTAAGGTCGCATTGCGCGCCACGCCGTTGCCCGAGGCGACCGCGAGTCCGTAATACGCCCGTGCGGTGAGGTCGCCCTTTTCGTAACCGCTCTTGAGCCATGCGACGGCAACGTCCGGATCCTTGCCGACACCGGTCCCGGTGAAGATGAAATATCCGACCAGCCCAAACGCGGGCACGTGGCCCGCATTCGCGGCCTTCAACGCCCATTCATAGGCCTGCGTATCGTCCCGACGGCTGAAGTCGGTCTGACGATACAACCGCGAAAGGTTGAACATTGCCGGCGCATTGCCTTGGTCCGCTGCATCGCGAAAGTGCTGACCGGCCGCTTCGAGATCCTTCGGACCACCGAGCGCAGCACGCATCAATTCGCCGATAGCATTCTGGGAATCAGCATGGCCGCCCGCGGCGAGCTCGCTGAAAATTTGTCGGGCACGGGTCATGTCGCGCGCGGTACCCACGCCGTCACGGATCAGGCGCGCAAGGGCATAGCGTCCGTTCGTGTCGCCTTGATCGGCCGCCTCCTTGACGACGCCGAACGCCTTTGCGAAGTCACGTTGCTTGATGGCCGCGTCAAACTCGGCGCGCCAAGCCGCCGTTTGTCCCGAAGCACCGGCGACCAGCAGAAGCGCCGCAACGCCGCCCAAGGCGATGCGGGCGGCGCGTGTCACCAAGTCATTCGGGCTGATCGGCGCACACATCAGGATTCGCGTCGCAATTCACGATGCGGCGCGCGCGCCTCACTGTGCCTTCGACGCCTGCGGCCCACGAACAAGCCTTCCAGGGAGCGCACCGGTTGCCTCGCCGTTTCGATAAACGATCTCGCCATTGACGATCGTTGCCGCGTAGCCGTCGGCACGCTGCAACAGGCGGCGCCCGCCGCTTGGCAAATCGCGGGCGATTGCGGGCGCGTGAAGGTGCAGGCGTTCGGTGTCGATCACATTGAGATCGGCCTTGAAGCCGGGCGCCACGAGTCCGCGATCGAGAAGCCCGACCGCTTCGGCCGTCTCGCGACTCATCGCGCGAACGATGGCTGGTAGCGGCAGCCGATCACCCTGCGTTCGATCGCGCGCCCAATGGGTGAGCAGGAACGTCGGATAGCTGCCATCGCAGATCGTTCCGCAATGCGCACCGCCATCGCCCAGTCCGATGATCGAGCCCGAATGACGCATCATGGCCAGGCACGACTCGAGGGATCCCTGCGCGTAGTTCGTGGCGGTGTAGTAGAGGAGGCCGTTGCCGTCCTGCTCCAGCATGAGATCGTAGGCAAGCGCTTCGGGACTGCAACCGCGACGGCGCGCCTGGGCCCCGATGCTGTTTTCGAGAGCAGGTTCGTAGTCGGGCGGATCACCGAGCGCGAACATGCGGTCGAAATCGCGCACCATGCGTCCAAGCACATTGGCAGGATCAGGATCGATCGGTTCGGCGAGAATGCGCGCGCGCACTTCAGGGCGTCGCAAGGCCGCGATCCGCTCGGCAAGCGGCAACGACGCGAGCGCGAGATAGCTTGGCGTGCTGTAGAACGGGTTGAGCGTGAGCTCATGGCCGAACAGGAAACAGACCGCGCGGCTCGCCACCTGCGCCTTGATCGGCAATCCGCGCGCATTCGCCTTGGAGACCCAATCGAGTACCTCCGGCCAGCGCATCGACAGCGGGCCCATCGCTTCGCCTTCCACCATCGTGAACGACAGCGGGCGCCCCGATCGCTCGACCAGACGTTGCATGCGAGCGAAGGCTTCCTCGGGTTGATCCCAATCGGAGATCATCTGGATCGCACCCTTGCCCGCATCGGTCAACGCAAGCGCGAGCGCGCACAATTCGTCGTCGGCCGCATCGAAGGTGGGCGTAGTCGTCCCGTCGCTGGAGCGATGAAAGAATGTGCGTGAGGTGGACACCCCCATCGCGCCCGCCGCCATCGCCTCGCGCACGAGCCGCGCCATCTGCGCGATGTCGGCGGCGGTGGCGGGTTCGCGTGCCGCGCCGCGCTCGCCCATCACATAGACACGCAAGGGTGCATGCGGGACATACCCGCAGATATCCGCGTCATAGCGGCGCGTGGCGAGGAAATCGAGATAGTCAGGGTAACTTTCCCAGTGCCACGGCACGCCTTCGGTGAGCACCGGATGGGGAATGTCCTCCACGCCTTCCATCAGACGGATGAGCAGATCGTGATCGGTAGGACGACAGGGCGCGAACCCGACGCCGCAGTTCCCCATCACGATGGTCGTGACACCATGGGAGGAAGACGGAACGAGACGGTTCTCCCACGTCACCTGTCCATCGTAATGCGTATGGATGTCGACGAAGCCCGGCGTCACGATGTGGCCGGTTGCGTCGATTTCGGTGCGACCTTTGGCCGCAATGGTGCCGACCTGGGCGATGCGACCGCCCACGACGCCGACATCGGCGGCGCGCGGCTCGGCGCCGCTGCCATCGATAAGCATGCCGTTCCGAATAACGAGGTCCAGATCATCTGCCATCGGGTCAACTCTCCATATCTGTCGAAGCACAATCAGACGGTGCGGCAGCGTAACATCTTGCGGCGCCAAATCAATTCCATCCACCATGGCTGTTCGACGATTTGACGGGCCACTACACCAACAGCATGAACCACAACGGCTCGACGACTCGACGTGGCACCACGCTGAAGCAGGTTGAAGCGCCGCTCTCCGCCCTCGCCGTGCCGGTGGCGGTCGTTGCGGTCGATGAGCTGTCGTGGCTGCGCGTAGCCTGATAAATGGCGCGACCGAGCATCCGGATTCCTAACGGCTTGATGCGCTGCCATCCGTTTCCTGCTTCGTGCAACCCTCGAACCGTCGATTGGCGGTGTCGATACATTTCTGCGATGCATCGGTTCCGGGTGACGCGAGTGCATTGCAGCGCTGGATGTCCATCAACTGCTGCAATCCGCAGGTGAGACGCTGCGTCGTGGCCGGCGCCGGAACCGTCGACTCGGTGCGTACCGGCTGCTCGGTCGTGGCCTTGCCCGTGGCACCGGGCGCTCCGGGCGGCAACGCCGCGGGCTTTACACCGCCCGCCGGGGCGCCTGGTGTAGCGCCGGTCTGTCCGTACACGAAGCGCCAGTCGCGATACGTCTTCGCAGAGGCAAACTGCTGGAACGCGGGCGGGAACTCGGCTCGCTTGATGGGCGAGGCTTCCGACAAACTGAACACACCGGTAATCCCACCGCCGGGCCCGCGGACGATGCCCCACTCGCGCAACCCGGTCACCGGATCGACGAAGACCTTGCGCAGATGACGCCGCGTCGTGGGGAAGCGCCGGTCCTGCAGCAGGTCTTCGAGCTTGGCGGGAAACTGCTTCACGCCGACCGGACCCTGATCGTAGTACGTCGTGATCGCGCGCTGGATCTGTTCGCCTACGAACAGCAACTCGGCTTCGCGATCGCGGTGTGTGGCGGTGCTCCAGAGGGTTCCGGCACCGGCGAGCGCCACACCCGCCAGCGCAACGACGAGGAGGAGCCCGACATAGGTGAATCCACGGGCACCCACCCCGGGCAACTCAGAGCGCCGCGAAATCGACGCCATCGGTGGTCTTTCCCGGAGCGCCGCTCTTGATGTCATACACACCGCCCTTCAGTGTGCTGTCGGCGGGGGGCGCGACGATCACCCAGCTATCGGCGGATTCGGTGACCGGATCGACCGGTGCGGCGCGCAGATAGCGCCGATCGGCAAGCTCGGCGAGCGACTCGGGATATCGGCCGTTGTCGGCGAAGAATTTGTCCAGCGCATCACGCGTGACGGCTAACGTTTGCTTCAGCGTCACCTCTTTCGATCGATCGACGCTGCCGAAATAGCGCGGCAGAGCGACGGTGAGCAACGTTGCGATGATCGCCATGACGATCAGCAATTCGATGAGCGTGAAAGCGCGAACGCGGCGCCCCCTCTCCCCAACCCCTCTCCCGCACCGGGGCGACGGGCTCTGAAGCAATTGTGAGCTCGTGGGCAAAGCGACCTTCTTTGGCAGGAGGCCGCCGCACGATGATCGTTCGCGTTTCATAACCTTCACCATTCCCGATACGGAACGCCATTCAACCCCAGACCCGCTGCGCGCGAGTACACGTCGTAGACATCCTTGCCAGGTTGCGGCGATTCCGCCGAGCTTTGATAACTGCGGAGCCCCCAGGTCTGGCCGGGCTGAAGGCTCGCCTCCGCGGCGAATGGATCGCGCGGCAAGCGGCGGAGAAAATAGGTCTTCTTGCGATTGGGGTCCTTCGGATTGTCGGCGCCGGCGACGAGTATTTCAAGCGTAGGCGGATAGCCGGTCTCATCGGACTTGCGCTCGACCCTTCCTTCGTCGGCCGCCTTCTTGTACTCATCGATCGCGGTGCGAATCTGACGCAATGACTGGCGCAATTCGCTTTCCTTCGCGCGCCGGATCGACAGCTCGGCCAATGGCAGCGCCACCGAAGTGAGCACGCCGATAATCGCAATGGTCACGACCAGCTCGATGATCGTGAAGCCTGCGCGTGCGCCTCGTGAACCCGGTGCGGCCTTCTGCGGAAGCGTCATATCAAACGGGTCCGTCGAAAGTCAGCGGGCCGCGCCCTGCCCCTGCATGATGTTCAGATTGTGGGGAACCGGCGCGACGACGATGACCGCCTGGCCGGTGGTGGTGACGGCGTTGATATCGCCAACGCGGATCTGCGTCGATTGCGGCGACTTCGCGACGACCCGAAATCGCACTTCGGTTGCGGCGGGCGGCGCGCCGGCGATGGTCGGCCCGCGTACCTCGATGAGCGCGCGCCCGGCCTCCACTTGCGGTGCTCCACCCGATGGCGCGCCACCCGGCGCGGCGACTTGCGGCACCGCGCCGCCGACCATCTGCAGCGCGGCGGGATCGAATTGGATCTCGACACTCGCCGCGGCGCCTTGATTCACCGACGGCAACCCAAGGGCAACCGAGAATTCCTGGCCAATCCCGATCTGCGGCGGTCCCGATAGCGACAACGCGACGGTTTCGGGCGCCGCTTGTCGAACTGCCGCTTGCGGACCCCCAAACGGTAAGAGCGGCCGCTGTCCCGGGACCGTTGCACCCGCACCACCGGCAGACGGCGCAAGCGCCAGTGACCGCGGCGCGGTGGCGGCGATACGAAGCGGCGCAGCGCCTGGCGATGCGTCAGTGCCCGCGGCGAATTGCGCGGCAACCGTGTCCGGCCGCACCAGATTGCGCACGACGTGAGGGGTAATGAGGAGAACGATCTCGGTCTTGCCGCGTTGATCGTTATCGCTGGTAAAGAGCTTGCCTAGCAGCGGCAGATCTCCGATGTAGGGCACCTTGTTGGCGGCGCGCCGATCCTCATCATTGATCAGCCCGGCCAGGACTTGCGTTTCGCCATCGCGTAACCGAAGCGATGTTGCGGTGTTGCGCGTGCCGAGGCGATAAGAAATCGTACCCGAGATATTGAGTTGCTCGAGAATGTTGGACACCTCGAGCTGTACCTTCATGCCGACATCGTCTTCAAGATAGATGTTCGGTTCGACATCGAGCTTGAGGCCGACCTCGAGATAGTTCACCGACGAGGACACCCCCACATTCGCGGTCGAGGTGGTGGTGATCACCGGCACCTTCTCGCCGATGTGGATCTTCGCTTTCTCGCGATTCTTGACGCGGATGCGCGGATTGGCGAGCAGATTCACCGAGCCGTCGATTTGCCGGAGGTTGAGGACGAACGCCGGATTCGCGACGAAGGATTTGTACTGGCGCGGACGGAGCTCGGCGATCGGAGGCGGGGCACCGGCGACCGGCGTGTTGACGATCACGCCGCCTTGCCCGATCGTCTGGGTATTGGTCGAATCGCCCAGAATGCCGAAGTTGATGCGCTCCGGATAGCGCACACCGAACTCCTGGATGCGGCTCGATGCCACCTCCAGCACTTCGACCTCCAGCATCACTTCCGGCTCGCCGAGATCCTGCGCGGCGACCAACTGCTCGGCAAGCCGCACTGCCTCGGGCGTGTCTTTCATGACGACCAGATTCAGCTTCTCGTCGATGAACAGATCGCGCGTCTTGACCAGTGCGCGAATCATCGCGGCGGTCTGCTTCACATCGGCGTTCGAAAGATAGAAGCTTCGCATCACCACTTCCTGATACTCGCGCAGCTTGGCCGGCGTGTTCGGATAGACGAGAATCGAATTCTCGTTCATCACCTTGCGGGTGAGCTGGTTGGTGGCAAGGATGAGCTTGATCACGTCATCCAAGTTCGAATCGCGCACGAAGATAGTGACTCGCACATCAGGGCGCACATCGCGATCGAAGGCGAAGTTAATGCCCGACTCGCGCGCGATCACCTCGAACACGCTGCGGATCGGCGCCTCGCGGAATTCAAGCGAGATCGTGCGATCGAGCCCTGCCTTGAGCACCGGCGTGTCGGTATCGGTCTGCCCGCGCCGCTCGACGACCGCTTTCATCAGGGTGCGTGCGCCGCGTTGCGTTGCGTTTTCGGCGAGCACGCCTCGCGCGAGCTTCTCGGCGGTGGCGATATCGCCGCGCGTCAACGCCTCTTCGCCTGCGCGCACCTGCAAAGCAAGCCGTCGATCGCGGTTGTTGGCATCCAGTCCGGCCTGCGCCTGATTGGAGCTGCGATCCATGCGCAGCGCCCGCCCGTAGGCGGTGTCCGCGCCCTCGTAGTCGCCCCACAGCCGCAGTTGATCGCCCTCGCGAAGATAATTGCCGACGATCGTTTCGCGTTGCGTGATCCAGGTGTTGCGCGCGATGGCGTTGTTGGGATTCTCGCGCGAGGTCTGCTCGAGCTTTGCGAGTCCCTCTTCGAGTCGCCCTTCGGCCAAGAGGCGCTTGCCGTCATTGACGCCGGTGTTGGTCGCACAGGCGGCAAGCAGGGCGATCGCCAAACAGCATGAGCGCAGCAATAACGTTTTGGCATTCATCAGTCTTCATCCTCTTCGCTCGCGCGACGTGGCGGATTGCGCGCGGAGGCCACCGAACGCGGGGACGATGCACCCTGCACCGCGGCTTCTCCTGGACTCGCCCCTTGCGTCAGCACGAGCTGCTGACGGATCTCGAGGGGCAAATAATTGAATGTGATCGCGCGCTCACTGATCGCCTCGATCCGATAGCGGCCATCGAGCGTATCGCCGACGCGCGCGATCGCAACGCGATCCTGAATGGCGAGGAACACAGCCGTCTTGCCATGCTCGATCAGCCGACCAATATAGGTGTACGGAAGCGGCGGGGCTTCCGGAGGTGGCGGTGGTGCGGGCGCCTCGGGAGGTTGCGCACGAAGGCGTGTCGCCTCGTCGGCTTCTCCCCAGTTGAGCGTGCGAAACGGATCCGCGGACGGCCGCTTGTGGTCGCCCCGGTTGAGTCGATCAAGATCGAGGTCGGATGTCTTCGCAACCTGGGGCACGACCGCGATCGGCGGGCGAACCGATTCCGATTCGCGACTCGCCACCATCGGTCCCACGACATTCGCGGTCGCGCGGTCGGTGCTACCGGTCCAGCGCACCGCGACCAAAGTGAGCACCAGTGCGGCGATATAGAGGATCCATCGATTGCGCGGTGTCATGGCGGGTTCCCTCCCGCCGATAGATAAAGGGTGAGCCGCACGCGCGCCTCGATGCGCTGGCTTGACACGCTTTCGCGGCGCAGCGTGACTTCGTCGAGCGAGGCCGCGGGTACCTGTGCGAGCAATGCGCCGATGAACTCTCGCAACTGGCGATAGGTGCCGACCACCGGCAGGGTCATCTGATAGCGCGCGAGTTTCTGTTCGCCGCGGCGCTCGAGTTTGTATTCGCCCGATTGCAAGGTGATGCCGCTCGAACGCGCCGCGTCGTTGATCCGCGCGAGCCAGTCGGGCGACGAATCACCACGCGGAAAGAACGCATAGAACGCCGCCAATTGATCGGCGCCGGCCGCCTGCGGAAGGCGCGCGATCGATGCACCGGAACGCAGGCGCTCACGCAAGGCATCGGCCTCGGTTCGCAGTTGCTCCAATTTTTCTTCGCGTGGCGCCAACGCGAAGAAATGGAACGCGATGGTGAAGGCGATCAACCCGATACCGACCACGCCGGTCCAGCCAAGCCGATCGACCGCGCTGCGCAGCATGGCGATCATTGCGGCACGCTCCATTCCGCGGTCAATGTGAAGGCGACAGTGCGCGCATTGCCGCTCCCCTTCAGTTCGTGCGCGGCGAGAAAAACGTTGGAGAAGCCGCTCGTGGACTTCAGCCGCTTCAAATAGACGATGAGATCCTCGAAGCGTCGTGCCTCACCCGCGATGCGCACCTGCCGGCCCGAACCATCGGGCTGGATGCCGAGCAGTCCGACGTTGTCGCCCGCGGCGGATTCGAGGCTGCGAAACATCGCGTCCCATGGCACGGTAAGACTCGCGAGTATCGCGTTCGCGTGTCCCAGTTCCTGCGCGACGAGCTTGGGATCGGCGGCCGGCGAACGCACGGCGGGCAATCCGCGCCGCGCCATCCGCTGCGTCTCGGCCAAGCGCGATTCGAGGCGCTGGGCTTCGCTATCGAGTGCGGCGAAGCGCCAGCCGGCGACACCGGCAGCGAGGGCGCCCGCGAACAACAGCGCCGGCCCTAACCGGGAATGCGGCGGAATCGGGTGTAAGAAGTCGAGACGCAATGGACGCATCACTGCCTCGCACCGAATCCATCGAGCACGATGCGTTCGATCGTCCAGTCGCCGCGCGGAAGCTCGATCTGCGCAGGCTCGCGGGATACGAACAGGACCTGGCCGGCCGGTGCGAAATCCCCATCAGCAAGCCGGCTGCGTTCGAGCAACGCGGGCAACGCCTCGCCAAGGGCAGTGCGCAGGCGTTCGACCCGGAGCTTGAGCCACGCACCTCGATCGAGATACGCGAGGCTGACACGGCCGGGTTCGGCGACGACCAGCCATGTCGCGCCCGCGGCAATCCGCCGGCGACATTGATTGAATGCGCTCGCGATCAAAGGCTCGACGGCGAGCGGCCGCAGTCCCGCACTGGACAAAGCCGCGGTGATGCCCGCGAGGAATGGCGCGTCGATCGCGGAGGCAAGCAGCGCGCCCTTCGACGGCGCTGATCCGATGGCGACGCACCATGATCCGCTTCCTTCGCCATAGATCGCCTGAAGCTGATGGCGCGCGGCAGCCATGCGCTCCGCCGAATCGCGAAGCATCGCGGCATCGGGCACCAGCGCATACCGTGCGAAATGGTTCGACACGACCACGCGCGCGCCGATGCCGGTCCAACGCTGCAATTCGAGAACCTTCCCGAGTGCGTCGAGCGCAGGCTGCCACGTATTCTCGGCGGCGTCGGTGCATTGCATCGATCGCGACCACACCGCGCGTGGCGACCATCCCTTGCCGAAGCGCGCAATATGCACGCTGCCCGGCGCGAGAAGAATGTTGACCCGGTCACGCCACGAAAGTGACACGGTTGATCTCCTCCAGATTGGTGCGGCCGGCAGCGACCAGCGCGACCGCCGACTCGCGCAGGAATTGCGTGCCGCTCGCTTTCGCGGCTTCCTTCAAGGAGCGGATCGGTGCGCGCGCCACAATCAATTCGCGCAGCACATCGGTGAGCACCAGCATTTCGGCGATCGCGGTTCGCCCCTTGTAGCCGGTCCCGCGGCACTGGCCGCAGCCTTTGCCGGATTGGAAGTTGAACGCGCCGACCGCGGCGGGATCGAGCCCGGCGGCCACGAGTTGATCGTCAGCGGGTCGCGCCGGCTCGCTGCAATGCGGGCAATTGAGGCGGATCAGTCGTTGCGCCACGATGCCGTTCAGCGCCGCAACGAAACTATAGGGATCGACCTCCATATGCGTGAAGCGACCCAGCACATCGAACACATTGTTCGCATGCACCGTGGTGAAAACCAGATGGCCGGTGAGCGCGGCCTGGATCGCGATCTGCGCGGTTTCAGTATCGCGGATCTCACCCACCATCACGCGATCCGGATCATGGCGCAGGATCGAGCGAAGGCCGCGCGCGAAGGTGAGCCCTTTCTTTTCGTTGACCGGAATCTGCAGGACACCAGGCAGTTGATATTCAACCGGATCCTCGATCGTGACGATCTTGTCCCGCCCGTGATTGATCTCGGTGATCGCGGCATAAAGCGTCGTGGTCTTGCCGCTACCCGTGGGGCCGGTGACAAGCAGCATGCCGTAGGGTTCATTCGCCAGACGCCGGATCGTGCCGCGTGCGCCATCATCGAAGCCCAGGCTGTCGAGGGTGAGGCCGCGCACTTCGTCGGCAAGCCGCTGTTTGTCGAGGATCCGCAGCACCGCGTCCTCGCCGAAGATCGATGGCATGACCGATACGCGAAAATCGATCTCGCGTCCGCGCGTGCTCACCTTGAAGCGGCCGTCCTGCGGCACGCGCCGCTCGGCGATGTCGAGTTCGGCCATCACCTTCACGCGCGAGATCACCTGCTCCGCCTGATCGAGACCGGCCATCGATCCGATCGGCACGAGCACGCCGTCGATGCGGTACTTGATGACCAGCCCGCTTGGCTGCGATTCGAGATGAATGTCGGAAGCCCCGGTCTTCAGTGCATCGTAGAGCGTGGATCGCACGAGCCGGACGACCTGACTTGCATCCTCGGTGATCGAGCGGAATGAAAGGTCCTCGACACCCGAATCAAGCGACACCACGCCGGTGGCGGTCGGAAGAATATTCTCGACCGTCGACACCGAGTCTTCCTGGCGGGTGAGATACGCCGCCACGTCGGCGTGATGCGCGAGCGTCCAGGCGAACGGTGCGGTGATGCGGTGCTCGGCCCAGGCAAGGCGGTTGGTTGCGAACGGATCGCCGAACACGAGCCGGAGGTCTCCGGCTTCATCGCGGAACAGCACGACCTGAGCCCGGATCGCCTCGCCGAACGGCAGCAGATCGGTGGCCGGTTGCCATCGATGCAGGTCTTGGATTGAAGCGATCACGTAATGCAAGGTGGCGCCAAGCCGCGCGGTGAACAACTCGGGTGGCTGGCCGGCCAGCTCGTCCAGACTTGCGACGACGCTCGATTGCCGGCTCGATGCGAGCTTGCGCGCGGCGGCAATCTCTTCGGCCGCGAACCGCACGATCACCGCGTCGCGGGCGTTCATTGCAGGCTCCCGGCAAGCTCGAAGATCGGCAGGTAGAGCAGCACGACGATGGCACCGATGATCACCCCGATCAGCACCATCAGCAACGGCTCGAACAGTTTGGTGAACCAGTCGACCCAGCGCGCCAGCTCTTCATCATGGAAGATAGCGATGCGCTCCATCATCTCGGCCATATCGCCGCTCTTCTCGCCGACCCGGAGCATGCGCGAGGCCACCGGCGTAGTGAGGCCCGCTTCACTCATCGCGTTGGAAATGCTTACGCCCTCGCGAATCCGTTTCGTGGCGCGGTTGAGGCGATCGCGCAAATCGAGCGGCAACAGACCGGTGACCATCGACAACGCGCCCACGATCGGAATACCGCCGCGCAGCAACATCCCGAGCGTGCGATACGCTCGCGCTAGGTGATAGACGAGCATCCGCGATCCGATCGCCGGGATGCGGGTAAGCGCGGTCATCAGCAGAGCCAGCAGTTGATCGCGAAACACAATCGCCGACACCACCACGCCGATCAGCGCGATCATCAAGAACATTCCGTACCGGTTGATGAGCCCACCCCATTCGAGGAGCAGGCGCGACATCCAGGGCAGATCGCGGCCGGAATCCGCATAGATGCCGGAGAAACGGGGCACCACATAGCCGAGCAGGAACAACGTGACCAGTCCGCCGACCGCGAGGAGGACCACCGGATAGATCGACGCGGACACCACGCGCTTTCGCACGAATTCGATGCGCTCCTGGTACGCGATGTAGCGGCGCAAGGCCTCGGGGAGATCGCCGGTTCGCTCTGACGCACGAACCGTTGCGATGTAGAGCGCCGGAAAAACATTGGGAAACGATTCGAGCGCCTGCGAAAACGAACGGCCTTCGAACAGCTTGTCGCGCACCTGACCGAGCACGCCTCGCGTTTCACTCCGCCCCTCTTTCTCGACCATCGTCTCCAAGGTTTCAGGGAGCGAGAGCCCGGCCTGGAGGAGTGCCACCAGCTCCTGGCTGAAGAGCACGAGCGGGAATCCGCGATCAAACGGTCGCGAGAGAGAAGGCCACGCCCGGCGCGCACGCGCCGACAAGACCGCCAACCCTTGCGAGCGCGCCTGCTCGATGGCGGAAGCTTCGTCCGGTGCATCGAGCGCGATGGACACGACGCCTTCGTTACCCTTCAAGGCCCGGACTTCGTAGCGCATGAGGCGGTGTCAGCTCGCGATGTCAGTTCGTGATGTCGGCCGCGTCGCCTGCACCACCGGGCTGGCCATCTTTGCCGAACGAGAGAATGTCGTACTCGCGCCGCTCACCGGGTGCCTTGTATTGGTATGGTTTGCCCCAGGGGTCGAGCGGAACATCTTTCTGAAGATAGGGACCGCCCCATTTTGGAACGTTCTCCGGCCGTGCAACGAGCGCGGCAAGCCCCTGCTCGGTCGTTGGGTAGTGGCCGACCTCGAGCCTATAGGTATCGAGTGCCTTCTCGAATGCGCTGATCTGCGCCTGGGCAGCCTTGACCTCGGACTTGCCCAATTGCCCGAAGTAGCGCGGCGCGACATAGCCCGCCAGCAGCCCGATGATCACCATGACCACGAGCACTTCGAGCAAAGTGAAGCCGCGATCCTGGCGCTTGACATCCGAGCAGGCAGGCATAGTAGTAAAAAGTCGAAGCATGATTCCGTCTAAGTCCATGCGCGCCGGCGTCATCGTCGATACGAGCCGGTTTCCCGAGGCGACGGTCGCCAATCGGCGCGCGCCCGATCCCGCACCAAGCCAAGTAGTGCCTGCGGGATTTCGGATCAGTATAGACCGCGGCCTACGGCATTGTCATGACAGTGCTCGTGCGCCCTCAAAAATTCACGGCGCCTCAAGAATTCGCGAAAGAGGACGCGACAGCACCGAGAAAAGGTGTTGGGGGCGGCCCACCGCGATCGCGCTACCGACCCATCGGACAATTCGCCTCCCGCTCCACAAGGTCGAACACAAAAATGAACTTGGCCATGCCGGTCAGCATGCCAGCCACCATGCCAAGCTCGAAGATCTGCGCATCGTCGAAGTGGGGCCGCAATGCGGCGTAAAGCGGGCCGTCGAGCGCGCCGTGCATGTTCGTCATGGCGATCTGATCGGCGAGCTTGAGCACCGCGCGATCCTTCGCGTCGAAGCAAGAGTGCGCTTCGTTCATCACATGGTCCAGTTGTTCCTGCGTAACACCAGACTTGCGGGCAGCGACGCTGTTGCCCTTATTGCAGAACGCGCAGCCGTGGGTCATTGACAGCCGATAGCGGATCAACTCTTTGGTGCGCACGTCGGCACGACCGCCGTAGAAAAGTTTCCCGTAGAACTCATCGCGATACCACGCCATGTGCTCCGGGGCATTCGCTCCGATTTCGACGAAGGTCGCATCGTCGCGCAATTTCAAGGTCGCGGCGTGTTCTGCCTGCAGACGCGCATCCATCTTGGCCACCGGCACGCGGCACAGCTTTGGATCGGGCATGGCGCACTCCTGCAAAACGGGTTCGCGCCATCCTACTAGAATCGCGAAATACCTTATCAACCGGAACGAACGACATGCCCGACTCCCTTGGTTATCGCGCGAAATTCGGTGTCCTCATCCCCTCCACCAACACCAGCGTCGAGCCGGAGTTCGACGACATGCGGCCGGTCGGTGTCACCAATCACACCAGCCGGATCGCCATTCCCGATATCCCGCTCAAGAGCAACGAGGATTTCGACAAGCTCATTGCCCTGATCGAAGCGGCGCAGATGGCGGCGGTCGACTCGATCATGTCGAGCCGTCCCGATCGGCTGGTGCTTGGTATTTCCGCCGAGACGTTCTGGAACGGGCTGCAGGCGAGCCGCGACCTGCGCAAGCTCCTTGAATCCCACACCAGATTGCCGGTGTCGATGGGCGCCGATTCGTGTTCGGAAGTCTTGAATCTCTACAACGTGAAGCGGATCGGCGTGGTGACGCCCTACTGGCCGGTGGGCGACATGAACGTGAAGCGTTTTTTCGAGGAGGCGGGATTCCAGGTGGTGAAACTCATCGGCTTGAGCTGCGAGAGTCCGGTGCTCATCGCTCATGTGCCGGAGGCGCGCCTGCACGATGCCATTCGGGAGGTGAACAGCCCGGATGTCGATGCGATCGTCCAGGTGGGAACCAACCTTGCTTGCGCGCGCGTGGCGGCCGCCGCGGAAATCTATCTCAAGAAACCGGTCATCGCGATCAATACCGCGATCTACTGGCATGCGCTGCGACACCACGGATTCAACGACAAAATCGCGGGGTTCGGTTCCCTGCTTGAACACCACTGAACGCAAGGCGAGGCAGGATTCACCCTGCTCCGCCTGAATCCGCCGCACCATCGCGTGGCCGATGACGGATGGGTCCGGCGTTCGGACAATCGGCGCGCATAGCGGTCACTCGTCCGCGTTCACTCGATCGATCGGGGGTAGAATCGTGCCCTTATGAAATCAATTTCCTCGATCATTCCGGCCTGCATCGCGATCGCCTTGACCATGGCGCCCGGGCTCTCCGCTGCCGAGACCGGCCTGAAAGAATCCATTCGTAGCAGCGGGGCTGCCGCGAAAGATGCCGTTCAACACATCGGCCGCGACGCCAAGGAACTCGGCAGCGGCTTGGCGGTCGCCGCCAGGGACACCGGCCGCGCGATTGGCCGTGGCACCAGTAGTGCGGCCAAGGACGTGAGCACCGGCTTTCGGCGCGATTTCATCGAAGGCGGTGCGTTCAAGGGTCCGCGGCCTTCGCAGCCGGCGCCAGGAGTGGGCACGGCTCCGTAACGGAACCATCCCGCGCGGCGACGGTCTACGTTGCCGCGACGCGCTTGGTGCGCGTGAAAAGCAAGCCGTCATGCTATAAATCCAACGTTATCCAATCGCACGCACGACGGACCTGCACCGTCCACCGCAGGCCGATGATTACTGAGATTTACGGATATGGATACCATCCATATTCGCACGATGTTCCCTTCTCCCCCCGCGGGAGAAGGGCCAGGGATGAGGGGGCTGAGCGTCGTAGCGCAGTTGCGTGAAGCTCGGTGAATCCAACGAAGTCATGTTCGGGAGAGACGCTCGATGAAACGAGTCATTATTTTCTTGGCGACCAACATCGCGGTGATGGCGGTTATTTCCATCGTCGTAAGTGTGTTCGGGTTGAACCGCTTCATCACAGCGAACGGGCTCGATCTGCCGATGCTGCTTGGCTATTCGGCGGTCGTGGGCTTTGCGGGCGCTTTCATTTCGCTGCTCATGTCAAAGCCGATGGCGAAGTGGTCGACCGGCGCACAGGTCATTCAACAACCGCGCGATGCAACCGAGGCGTGGCTCGTGGAAACGGTGCGCAAGCTGTCGGACAAGGCGGGCATCACCATGCCCGAGGTTGCCGTCTACGAGGGTGATCCCAACGCGTTCGCGACCGGTGCGTTCAAGAACAGTGCACTCGTTGCCGTCTCGACCGGCCTGCTTGCATCGATGACCCGCGAAGAAGTGGAGGCGGTCCTCGCGCACGAAGTGGCGCATGTCGCGAATGGCGACATGGTCACGCTCACGCTGGTGCAAGGCGTCGTCAACACGTTCGTCGTCTTCTTCGCGCGGATCGTGGGCTACTTCGTCGATCGCGTCATCCTGAAGAACGAGCGCGGGGTCGGTATCGGCTTCTATGTCGCGAGCTTCGTCTGCGAAATAATCTTCGGCGTGCTCGCCTCGATCATCGTTGCGTGGTTTTCGCGCCGCCGCGAGTTCCGCGCGGATGCCGGTGCCGCGAAATTCATGGGCACCCCCGCACCCATGGCGAATGCCCTTGCGAGGCTGGGCGGCCTTGCACCCGGCGCATTGCCCAAGTCGTTCGCGGCATCGGGCATCAGCGGCGGTCCCGGGTTCATGGCGCTCTTCTCATCGCATCCGCCGATTGAAGATCGGATCCGTGCCCTGGGTGGCCAGATCACCCACGGCGGCACGCCGGCGGCTTCGACCGAATCGTTCGGCCGCGGTTCGAGCGCAACCTCGACCGGGTTCGGACGTAACGCGAGGTAAGCGGGTCGCATCGCTGCCGTAACGGGAGGCTCGTCCTCCCGTTTTTCATTTCACCAGGGACACTATGCGCATCGCAATCATCGGTGGCGGGGTGATGGCTCGCCTGATACTTGAATCGGTCGAGCGGGGTGATTTGGGCGACGCAAACGTGGTGTCGATCGCGGGGCGAAGCGATGCGTCGAAGGGGAAGCCACTTGCCCTGGCACATAAGATTCCATTCGTCACGAGCATCGGCGCGCTGCTCGCGACCGGGCCCGACGTAGTGATCGAAGCCGCATCCCATGAAGCGGTACGCTCGCATGCGCTGCCGGTCCTGGAAAGTGGTATCGCGTTCATCGTTCTATCCGGCGGCGCGCTGACCGATGACGCGTTTCGCGCCAAGGTCGAAGCGGCCGCGGCCCAAAGCAAAGCGATGTTGTATGTGCCCTCGGGCGGGATCGGCGGCCTCGATGCCCTCAAGGGTGTCTGCGCGGCCGGCGCGGAGCATGTCGAGATCGCGGTGACGAAACCGCCCGCTGCGTGGAAGAACATCCCCTACGTCGAGCGGCTCGGCATCGATCTGGATCGGATGAGCGGACCGGTCGTGCTGTTCGAGGGCACGGCGCGTGAAGGCGTCCCGCACTTTCCAGCGAATGTGAATATCGCGGCGGTGCTGTCGATGGCCGGCATCGGATTCGATCGCACGCGCCTCAAAGTCGTCGCGGACCCGGCGCTCAAATTCAACACGCACTTCATCAATATCCGCGGCAAGACCGGGACGATCAATATCAAGTTCGAAAGCGTGCCCTCGCCCGACAATCCTAAAACCGCGCTGCTTGCCTGCTATAGCGCGATCGCGGCGTTGAAGCAGCTCAACTCCCGGGTGCGATACGGGACGTGAAGGGTCTCGGGCGTTATTTCTACCCCCTCAGAAATTCACCACGGAGGACACGGGGGACGCAGAGGAAAAGAGGAAAGCATTTGGGAGGGTCCCTTCTGCGGACTCGTCTCCTCGAAATTTTCTCGAAGCTCGCCCGGCTTTCGCGCAGCACCAAAACGCACAAGGAATTCGCCAAAATCTTGCACGAACACGATGTGGATCTCGTGTCGATATTCGGGCGAGCAATTCGACTAGCCCTTTGGCAATGCCGTCGACTACGCGCGGTGTTTACTCCGACCGTGATCGGCGAGCACCGTTTGTCTATCGTGCAGCGCCGCGCGATGCTGCGCGCCATGCTTCGGGCCGATTGAGCGGCAAGCTGATTCGCCCACGGACAAGGGCGACCAGGGTCTCTCCCGGCCGCCGAGTTTTCATCAATTGTCCCTTTGACAACGACTACCTCCCGCTTCTGCGGGCGATAGCCTTTGCGGTCATCGATTGCGGCTTCGCGCCACAACTCGCGGTACAAGAGGCTTACGGGCGGCTACGGCTCGAGAAAATCAACGCGTTGATGCATGACAGCCGCCTGACGATTCATGATGTCAGCCGTCTGCCGGCCCGGGTGGGGAAGTTACCGCGTTTCAACATGCCGTTCGAATGCGGGCTCTTCGTTGGGCTGATGCATTCGGGCGCGCCCAAGCATCGGGACAAACAATTTCTGGTGCTGGATGAAGCGGCTCATCAATATCAGCGCTCGATGAGCGACGTGTCCGGCCTCGATCCGAAGATCCACGGCCGCGATCCACGCAAAGCGGTCGATGCCGTCCGTCATTTCTTGGGTTCCGAGCTGCGAGCGCAAACGATAGGGCGCGAACGTGCGCCTGGAGGCGAGAAAATCTGGCGCCGCTACCAAGCGTTTCTGAACGGACTTTCGCGCGCTGCTGAACCGGAATCTCTCTCCGA
>JBJXGX010000128.1:0-11511 GCA_046160305.1 Burkholderiales bacterium | reverse complement strand
AGCGCAACGACCAAGGTCGGCACTACACGCTGCTTTGGCAATCGGCTCCTTGCTACATCAATCAGTTAGCTCAGCACTGAGCGCGAAAATGGCAGAATTCGAGGACGAGTTGGTGAAGACGGGCTAGTTAGCCATCCAAAATGGGCACTGTCGCCAAGGAAACGATCGCACTGGCCCAGTATCTGTTGCCAGGATTCCTGGCGGCTTGGATCTTCTATGGACTTACCTCTCATCCGAGGCCGGACCAGTTCGAGCGCGTTGTTCAGGCGCTGATATTTACGCTGATCACACAGGCAATCGTCTTCCTTGAGAAGTCAACGCTTCTCGCGATTGGGCAGTACTGGAAGGTAGGCACGTGGACTGCCGATTCCGAGGTCGTATGTGCGACGATCACTGCAGGTCTTCTCGGTGCCGTATTCGCCTATTTTGCGAACAATGATGGTTTCCATCGCCTCGCAAGACGCCTTGGTATCACCAGGGAGACTTCATTTCCCTCTGAATGGTTTGGCGCGTTTCTGAAGAACGTCACCTATGTGGTTCTGCACCTAAAGGACGACCGGCGCCTCTACGGCTGGCCCAATGAGTGGCCATCTGAGCCAAAGCGAGGCCATTTCATTCTTGTTCAGGCCTCTTGGCTCACTGAGGACGTCGGAAAACCCGTCGAGAAACCAATCACAGGCGTCGAATCAGTGCTCGTGAACGTGGAAGACGTAAAATGGGTTGAGTTCATGCATAAGACGTGGGAGCAACGGAATGAGCCGAAAAGCCCCTAACCCGCCGCCCCCATCGCCTTGGCCCAACACGGGTAGGCGCGGAATTAACGATGGTGCGAACGTGAATCCTCCGCCACCCTCGCAAGTGAAACCTGCGCCGCCGCCCCCTCCGCCTCCTCCGGCCGCGCCGCCGAAGAAGGATGGCTAACAAAACGGTCGATCCGCCCGTCGCAAGCGGCCTTCACCCACTTGCGATTCCCTCGTCGCTGCGCTCCTCGGCAGCGGCTCGCCGTTGGCGTTCGGCGTCCGGATTCACTCTGGCGACCCCATCCTCAACTCGTTGCTCGCATGCGACGCTTCCATGATTGACTCCACGGCCATCGCGCAAAAGGTGCTCAGCATCGTTGACCAAATGCACGAGCTGCGTCGGCCGCGAATCGTTCCGAGCGAAGGTGCTCTCCGCCGCATTCTGGAAGACGTGTTTTGGTCCAGCGTCGATCAATACGAGGGTAATCAAATCAGGGCTCGCCTCTTCTTCGCCCCGCGAGCCGCTTTGACTGGTTCCGGAGGAATTATTCGGCTCGCGGCACGTCACCCGATCTCTCGGGATGCGATTCGTCGGCTGTCTCCCGCACATTCAGCGGACGGAGGATTGCTAGTGGTCGAAGATGCCCCCGATCGCGTTGGCATCGAAGGGATCCTCGGCAGCTTTCCTTCGGTCGTAGGTGCTTCTCCACTATGGCTGCGTGTTGAATCTCGTGGCCCAGGAACCGTAAGGGTTTCAAATGGCTTTGAACAAATTCTCGACGTCGGCCCAAGAGGCATAAAACAGCTCGGCGGCATGTCGTTTAATCGAACGGTGGCCGAAGTTTTCTTGAAGAGCGCCGGGCTTTTCCCCACGGAACCCGCGACTCTTGACTGGAAAGTCGCATCAGCACTTTTGGACATTGGTTTTGCGATTGAACAGCACGGAACCGGAGGTGCGCTCTGGATCCTCCCAAGAGGAAGTTCGATCGGTGGCGAGTTGGAAGGTTTAGGAGAGCGAATTGCAATGCGAGCCGAGTGGTGGGAACCTTACCGAGAAATGTGGGAAATGCGAACGTCGGTCGTTCGGCTTCTGAATCCCGGCTGCGGCCAGAATCACGAGTTCTTGCAGCAAGCAGCACAAGAATGGGATCTATTGAGGCGACGTGCGCTTACCACGTCCATATCAAGCTTGGCGAAGGTCGACGGAGCCATCGTCATAAACGGTTCGCCAGACGTATTGGCGTTTGGGGTGATCTGCAACAAGTTTCGCGAGCCTGCCACACAAGTTCTTCGGTCGACCAACCCTTCGCGCCCGTACTCTGGCGACGCGGTAGACGCCTCGGAGTTCGGGGGCTCGCGCCACCGATCGGCAATCGATTTCTGCTCGAGTTTTTTTCCGGCAGGCGCCGTAGTCGCCTCTCACGACGGTGGGCTTACAGTTTTTGTGTCCTTGGAGAAGGGGCGCGTTATCGGAAGCCAGGTTTCGCTTATGAGCTTCGTTACGGAGGTCAAATGAAAGTGATTCAGAATGCGTTCGAGGCAGAGATCGGGTGCCCATTGCAGCTGGCTGCCGGGGCGCCTCTCCTGCCGCCGAACCAGCGCATCGAGAGCGACCGTCGCAAGCGTGGCTTGCGGTAACCTCGGGCACTACTCTCGGCGGCGCCTCATGCGCGACGTTGGGCAGTCAAACCGGGGTCTGGTAGAGTCCTCCCGGGCCGCAGCTTACCGGATTCGCGATCTTGTTCGTTCGCTGAACTACGTCGTATCCATTCACGCCGCCGAAGAGCTAGACGATGACAATCTCACGATCCTCGACCTCGAAAGTGTCCTCCTCACGGGCCAGATCATTGAAAGACAAAGGGATCGCCGCACGCGGGAAACCAAGACGGTCGTTCGTGGCCGAACCCTCGACGGGTTCGAAGGCGAAACGATGGTCAAGCTTGGCCAAACCGGCACCCTCGTCGTCATCACTATCTACTTTGTCTAGCCATCGGTGCGCCTCGTGTGGAGAGCGTGGCGTTCAGCGTCGTACCGTCTCGCGTAGTTTTGGCGCGGGGAAAGCCCTTTTGGTCATTGAAGGTATTCCGATGTGGTCTTGTCCTCATTGCGGTGAATCGTACTTCACAGCTCAGACCATGCATGAGGTCAAGCGAATCAAGGTACTTCGAATATCCGTGGCGGTTGATCGCTCGGTACCTGACCTGTTGCCGAGTTCCAGGGGTAGCCTGCACACCGCACTCAAGCCGACCTTCGCAAGCGTACTTGCGATGCCCTCGTCGCGCCGCTCCTCGGCGGCTGCTAATCGTGGGCGCTAATACCTTTCTGCATCGAGCGGGCACAGGTGCTAGATTGCCAATTCAGATGGAGGCAACCATGAGTATTTCCGTCAAGAGTTTGGGGATAGATCGACTAAACGTCGACGAACGCTTGGCGCTCGTCGAAGAGATATGGGCGACGATCTGCGCCGACGCGAAGGGGTTTCCGCTCACCGATGACCAACGCGCCGAGCTGGATCGCCGAGTTGAGGACGACGATGCGTTCCCGGATGACGTAGTCCCGTGGGACGAGGTCAAAGCTTCAGTCCGATCGCGCTTGGAGCGATGACACTTCGTATCCTCTTCCGGCGCGCTGCGAAAAGCGAGTTTGAGGATGCGGCCGCCCGTTACAACGAGCAGCGCCCCGGCCTTGACGAGGAATTTACCATCGAGATCGAGCAAGCCGTCGCCAGCGCTGCGGCCGCACCCGAGCACTATCCAATAGTATTCGGCGATATTCGACGCGCAGTGGCGCGTCGCTTCCCATACTGCATCTACTTCAGGGTTCGCCGGGATTCCATTGTTGTCCTCGCGGTTTTTCACGGTCGCCGCAATCCTGCAATCTGGCAGCGCCGCGCATAGAAAGCAACGGGGTCTTGCAACCAACTAAATCTTCACCTCCCGGTTGAACCGGTCGATGTACTCCCCGCGCCGCGGATTCAGCTTCGCCCAGTCCACCGTCTTGAAGGTCTGCAGTTCCTTCATGTCCTTCGCCCACGTCTGCAGGCCTTTGCTGAACTGCACCTTCTCATTGGTCGGCACGACGAAATAGGGCGCGTCGCCCATTTTCTGTTGTACGTCGGGGCTGATCGCCGCATTGATGTACGCGGCGGCGAGATCCGGATTCTTGGTGTTCTTGACGACGTGCATCGTGCTTTGAATCAGCAGATATCCGGTATCGGGGCGCGCAAGCGCGATGGGCACGCCCTTGGCGGCGATGTCACCGACGTTGTTGTTGTAGTGTACCGAGATGTCGATCTGTCCCTGTTGGAACAGCGTTGCCAACGCACCGGGGCTGGTCGCGACTGCACCGAGATTGGGCAGCATTTTCTTCACGAACTGGAACGCGGGTTCCATATTTTCTTCGCCGCCGCCGTTCAGTTTGGCCATCTCGACCATCCACGCGGAAACGAGCGTCGAGCCCATGCTCGATAGCCTGACTCTTCCCTTGTACTCGGGCTTCAACAGGTCGTTCCAGGATGTGGGTGGCTTCTTGATTTTTTCGTTGTTGTAGGCGATGCCGATGATCTGGCCCGAAACGAAGCAACCGAATCCGCGCGAGTCGATGAACTTCTTCGGAATGTCCTTGAGATTGGGGAGCTTTTCGGTCGGAATCTTCTCGAAAATATCGTGCTGGAGCGCCGCGAGATAGGGGCCTTCGTCGAGGATGACGACGTCGTACGGCGGATTGGCGCGCGCCGCGACGATCTTCGATACGGTATCCACAGCAAGCGATGCAACCAGATTGGTCGTCGCACCGGCGGCTTTCTGGAAGGCCGGCACCAGAATGGAACGGTGCGCCGATTCCCATGCACCAGGATAGGTCGTGGCCGATATGGACTTCGCTTGCGCAACGCTGATGGCCGGCGCCAACCCTGACGCGCCGAGCGCGGCGAGTCCCTGGACGATACGGCGTCGATCGAGATCGATGTTCATTTGACTCTCCTCGGTTTGGTCATGCAAATCGAGCAGGGTGAAGGGGAGCGCTTGGCCGATTCCGCCACGCACAAGGTCGGCGTCGCCCTGGACCGGGTCACGCATCGCTATGGCGGCACCGTCGCAGTCGACAGCGTGAGCTTGAGCATCGCGCCGGGCGAGTTGATCGCGCTCCTAGGCCCAAGTGGTTGCGGCAAGACCACGCTGCTCCGGATCATTGCCGGATTGCTCCTGCAGAGCGAAGGCCATGTCGCGATCGGTGAGCAGATCGTCGACGCCTTGCCGCCGAATGAACGCGGGGCCGGCATCGTGTTCCAGAATTACGCGCTCTTCCCGCACATGTCGGTCCGCAAAAATGTCGGGTACGGCCTGCGCGCGCGCGGCCGCGATCGCGCCACGATCGACGCCACCGTCGATCGCATGCTGCAACTGGTGCGCATGGAATCTTTCGGCGAACGTAATCCGCGCGAGCTCTCCGGGGGACAGCAGCAGCGCGTTGCATTGGCACGCACGCTCGCGGTGAGCCCGCAGGTTCTGCTTCTTGATGAGCCGTTCGGCGCGCTCGACAAGAACCTGCGTCTTGACATGCAAATCGAGGTGAAGCGCCTGCAACGCGAGCTCAACATCACGACGATCATGGTGACGCACGACCAGGAAGAGGCGCTCTCCATGGCCGATCGCATCGCGGTCATGAACGAAGGTCGGGTCGAGCAGTTCGCCTCACCGGAAGAGATCTACGATCGACCCGCGACACTCTTCGTGGCCGGATTTGTCGGCACGGCGAATCTGCTGAACGGAACACTCGGTCGCGGCGGCAGTTCAGGCTCCAGTGCGGACGAACGTTCGGGCGGCGGTTCGACGCACCATTTCACGCTCGCCTCAGGCGATACGCTGCGCATGCCGCCGGCAAGTTCCACCACCCGTGACGGCCCGGTCATCCTGGCGGTTCGACCCGAGCATCTGCGGTTCGCCGCCTCGCACGAGGATGGGTTTCCAGCCACGATTCAGATGTTTCTCCCGCTCGGGCCGACGATCGTGTATGAGCTCACGCTGTCCGACCACACGCCGATCAAGGTCACGACCGGCCGGTCAAGCGGCGCGACTCGCTATCGAGCGGGCGAGTCGGTTCGGCTCGGTTTCGTAGATGGGGCACCGCTCACGGTACTGCCCCGGTGATCGCGACCCTCACGCCAACGCGAGGCGTGGCCCGCGAATGGCAACTCACCCTCCCGCTCGCGCTGTTTTTTACCGTGTTCGTATTCCTGCCGCTCGGACTGCTCGGCATCGTGAGCCTCTATACGACCAGCGAGCTGAACGCGATGGGGGGCGTGCAGTACGCAAAATTCCTCGGCGATCCCTTCAATCTCGGCGTTCTTGGCCTGACCCTGTGGCTCGCGCTAAAGACGATGATCGTGGCGGCCCTGATCGGCTACCCGTTGGCCTACCTCTATACGCTCGCGCCGCGTGGCGTGCAGCGGGTGTTGATTCTGTTGATCGTACTGCCGCTACTAACCAGTGCAGTGGTGCGGACATTCGCCTGGGTGGTCATCCTCGGACGGGAAGGCATCATCAACCAGGCCTTGCTCGCATTCGCCTGGATCGAGACGCCGGTTCGCCTGCTTTACACGCCGACGGCGGTGGTCGTCGCACTGGCGCAGATCGAAATGCCGCTCATGGTGTTGCCGGTGATCACCGCCCTCGCCAACATCGATCCTAATTTGCGGCAAGCGTCGCACGTGCTCGGGGCAGGCAGGTGGCGCACATTCTTTCAAGTCACGCTGCCTTTATCGATCCCCGGACTGCTCGCGGGGTGCCTGCTGGTGTTCGCCGCGGCGGCGAGCGCTTTCGTCACGCAAACACTGGTGGGTGGCGGCCAGCAGATGTTCATGCCGTACTACATCTATCAGCAGGCGATCCAGGCCAACAACTACCCGTTCGCGGCAACGATCGCGATGCTGCTCCTCGTATCGGTGCTCATCATTGTCATGGTGATGAATTTGATCGGCCGGCGCAGCGTGGGATTTGTTCATGCCTAACACGACTGCGCGCGTGCCCGACAAGAAGGCGCGCGAATCGAGCGCATCACGCATCGAGCGCCTGTCGTTCCATGCAGTGTTCGGGTTGCTCGGCGCGCTCGCGATCGTGCTCCTCGTCGCGCCGACCGTCATCGTGATCATCACCTCGTTCACCAATGGCTTCTCGCTCAAATTTCCGCCGCCAGGCTACTCCGTACGCTGGTATGCCGCCCTTTGGAATGAATCGCCGGAAATCGTCAATGCAGCCTTCCTGAGCGTGCAGGTCGCCGCGCTATCGACGGGCCTCTCCGTCCTGCTTGGCGTCGCCGCGGCGATGGCCTTGGCGCGCCGGCGTGACGTCTTGGCGCGTGTGCTCGATGCCGTCTTCATGTCGCCCTTGATGCTCCCAACACTCGCACTCGGCCTCGCGCTACTGGTGCTCTTCAACTTGTCCGGGCAAGGACTCTCGATGACGACATTGGTGATCGGCCATATCGCCATCACGACGCCGTATATCCTGCGCACCACGAGCGCGAGCCTGGTTCAGCTGCCGCCCGCGATGATCGAGAGCGCACGCAGCCTCGGCGCGAGTGCCTGGTTCACATTCCGCACGGTCACCTTGCCGCTCATCGCGCCGGGCATCTCGGCGGGTGCGTTCATCGCGTTCATGGCATCGTTTGACAATGTCGCGATCTCGCTTTTTCTATCGGATGCGCGCAGCGAAATGCTGCCGATCCGCCTCTGGCACATTATCGAATCGAACCTCGATGTGCGCGCGGCCGCTGTGTCCGGCGTGCTGATCGGTATCACCGTACTCGCCGTGATCGTGATGGAACGTGTCGCCGGCATCTCGAAACATATGCGCTGACGATGCCGCGATCACGCCCGCCTCACCTGATCCTTGCCCCAGCTACGGCGCAGCGCCACGCATTCGGCATTGCGCACGCCGGTCGTAAGCGCGATCGAAGCACCGACCAGCGCGCCGAATGTCTCAATCGAATAGGTGCCGAGATCCGTGCGATTCAAGTCGGCGTTCCGGGCACCGAGCACGAGCCGCGTGATGCCGGCAAGCCGGATCGCCCATGCGCACATCGGGCAGGGCTCCATCGAGGCGTACATCGTCGCGCCTCCAAGGTCGGTCGCACCAAGGCGCTTGAAGGCGTCGCGGAGCGCCTCGGTCTCCGCGTGCAGGGTGATGTCGCAACCCGTCACCTGGCGATTGTTGCCGCGCCCGATCACGATCCCGTCGCGAACCACGATGGCGCCGGCCGGCCAGTCGCCGCGATGCATCGCTTCAGCCGCCAGCGCAAGCGCGCTGTCCATATACTGTTCGTCATTCATTCGCGTCTCCTCGTGTCGGGTGAACCGCATAAGGATAGCGCGCCAGGAGTCTGCGCGGCAAAGCGCGCGCACCCCTATTAGCAGACGCAATCGTTCAGTTGATCGACGCATTACGAACCGGAGGAACGCGAAATGAAACTGCTCTTGCGTGGTGCGTGCACGCTGCATGGCGAACGGTTCGCATTCGACCGGCAGCCGCGCGACGTGTTGATCGAGACCCGGTGCATCGCGGCGATCGAGCCGGCCGGCTCGATCACGAACGCCGACACGGTCGTGGCGCTCGACCGGCATCTGCTGGTGCCAGGCCTGATCAACGGTCACTTCCACTCGCACGAGAATTTCCAGAAGGGGCGTACCGAGAATCTGCCGCTTGAGCTGTGGATGCATTACGTGCGCACGCCGGTGCCGGTTCCGCTCACCTGGCGTCAGGCTTACCTTCGAACGATGATCGCTGCGATCGAGTCGCTCCGCTCGGGCGCGACCATGGTCGTCGACGACCTTTCACTTGGCGGCTTCGTCAATCACACGGTGATCGATGCGGTGCTGCAGGCGTACGAGGATCTCGGCGTGCGCGCCTGCGTCGGCTTTGCAATGATGGATCGGCCGGTGGTCGACAATTTTCCATTCGTCGACGATGCGTTTCCGCCCGCCCTGCTCGCGTCATTGCGAGCCCTGCCGCGCCCCGATCCGGACGAGATCCTCGCGACCACGCGCGCGCTGGCGAGTGCCCGCCATCCGCGCTCGCGCCGTGTATCGGTGATCGCCTCGGCGTCGGCACCAATGCGCTGCACACCGGCATTCCTCCGCGCGATTCGGCGCATGGCCGACGACCTCGATCTGCCGGTGATCACTCATGTGCAGGAAACGCGACTGCAAGTGGTGACCGGACACCATTTCTATGGCAAGACCATGGTCGAGCATCTGCATGCGGAGGGCTTTCTCAAGCCGAAGACGACGCTCATCCACGCGGTGTGGCTCAATCCACGCGAGATCGCTCTCCTCGCTGAAACCGGCGCCACCGCCCAGCACAATCCCTGGTCGAACCTGACTCTCGGTTCGGGTATCGCACCGGTGCGCGCGCTGCTCGACGCCGGCGTGAACGTGAGCATGGGAACAGACGGCTGCTGCTCGACCAGCTCAACGAATATGCTGAATGTGCTCGGCACAGCCGCCGGCCTGGGCAAAGTGCGCGACGGTGACTATCGTCGCTGGCTAAGCGCAGCCGAAGTCCTGCATGCCGCGACCGTGGGCGGCGCGAAGGCGCTCGGACTGGGCGATCGGCTCGGCACCATCGAAGTCGGGCGCGCCGCCGATCTCGTCGCGTATCGGCTGGAATCGATCCCGTTCGTCCCGCTGTCCGATCCGGTCCGCCAGCTCGTCTATGCCGAGCGCGGGGCGAGCATTTCGCACGTGCTGGTCGATGGCGAGCTCGTGATGCGTGACGGGCAGCTCGCACGAATCGACGAGGCGTCGATCCTGCGGCAGATCGAAGAAGAGTTCGCGACGCTCGAAGACACGTTCAAGATGGCGGAAGCCTCGGTCGCACCAATGCATAGAGCGATGGAAGAGGTCTATCGTCGATGCGAAGCTGAAGCGATCGCGCCCGATACGCATCGGGCGCGATTGGACTAATGCGATCGTTCGGACCAGACGCATCTTGTTCGAGCCAAGACGCGTTGCTTTGCCGCCCTGGCCCACGTCGGCTTGCACCTCGATCGTCAAGCCGCCTGCCGAACAGGCGCCGCATTCTCGATCGGGCCGCGCGTGACCTTGGTGACCGCTTCCAGCGTGTCGAACTGCTTCACACTGAAATTGCTCAACGCGGGATGACTCGTCACCGCAGCAACCAGCTTGCTGTTGAGATAGGCGTTCAACGATGCGTCATCATCAAACAAATAGATCCCTCCCGCTTCACTTTCCGCTTCATTCATCAGCCAGATCTTCCAGCGGCACCCCGGCACCGCGGCGAAGTCGCCCGCCATCGGCGCGACGGTGTCCTCGTAGGCTGCGCGCGGAACGCTGAATTTGAAGTTGATTTGCAGAATTTTCGTGGACATGGTCGATACTCCTTCTCGTTGACGACGGTGGTTGATCGAGAGCACCGCGACGACTTCAGCGATCACCTGCGGGTTAGCGTCCTGTCAGCGCTTTCGATGGTTGACATGATCGAGCGCGGCGGGGCGCATTACATTGCGCCGACCCACACGAAAACTGTGATTGGGATCACAGACGAATGACCTTGCTGACGAGACCCGCTGCGCGGGCACATCGCCCGAGCGGCTCAGGCTGAGCGCAGCTCGGCCAGCACGTTCCTCGCGGCAAGAAGGTCGGGCGCGTCGGCGCCTTCGACAAAACGACCAAGGCAGTCGGCCAATGTGTCGACAGCCCAGTTGCTCTTGTCGCCGCGGGCGAGAATGCGCGCCAGGCTCGTTGCCACGCGGAGCTCAAGCATATGTGCCGTCTGCTGCCGAGCCAGCGCGAGCGCGGTCAACAGTTGTTGCGTGGCGCCCTGCTTATCGAGCTCACCGAGATCGAACATCCACTGCGCGCGTTGGCGCAAGAACTCGGGGCGCCAACTTTCGATGTTGGTGCGCTCCGCCAGCTCGATCGCTTGATTGACGAGCGCCAATGCGCGCGTCTTCTCACCGATGCGCGCGCGGACGCCGGCAATAGTCGCCAGGCAAAAATGCCGCCAACCGTGTTGCCCAAGCACGCGTAGGCGATCTTCGCCTTGCTCCATGAGGTACAAGCCGGATTGGGTTTGTCCCGCCATCGTCTGCGCCCAACCGAGTTGAAACATGGCGTGCGGCTCGGTCGTCTTGAAGCCCCGCCGCTGCGACAGTTCCTGCAATTCGGCGGCAAACGCTTGGCACTGTGCGCCGTCGCCCCTGAACAGTTTGACTGAACCGCCAAACCAAAGACCCACGGCCAAACTGAACGGGTGATCAAGCTCGCGCGCCAACGCGATCCCCTCATCGACCAGGCGATTGGCGCGATCCGGATAGCCGGATACCCATAGGCACATGGCGCCTTGTGTCCGGCAGCACACGCCGGGATCGTGGCCACCATAGATATGCGCGTGATGGGCGTGGCGTTTACGATCGTACAGACGCAAACCCTCTTCGATGTCGAAGCGCGTGATCGCCAGCTCACCGAGATTTTGAAACGTTGTCCAACGCGCGTGGTGCGCTTGCAGCAGGAACTCATCTTCACCCAATTTATCGCTGAGCAGCACAAGTTGATCAGCTCGCTCGCGCGCCGCTTGACCGCGGCCGGTGAGGTTGCAATACAGCCAGTGTCCCCATAGTCCTTGGAAGGCCTCGGGCGAGTGACCGATACGAGCGCCGATTTCACAAGCGCGCTCGTAATTGCCGCCGGCTTCCTGTGACCCCATTCCTTTGATGGCCTGGTACGCCGGGCCCAACTTCACGCGAATCGCCAGCT
>JBJXGX010000127.1:0-46489 GCA_046160305.1 Burkholderiales bacterium | reverse complement strand
TTGCAGGAGATCGTCGGCCGTCACAAGATCGGTCACCGTGCTCATGACTGGAATCCTAGCACCGAACGCAGCCGCCCCGACCGGCTCGGATCACGGTTTTGCCTCACCGTAACTCGCCCCAAGGCCGGCCCGTGCATCCGACTGAATCCCGTACGGTGGAAACGGGTAGCGCAGGCCATTCTTGCCAAGCGCATGCATGCCGGCGATCGCCTTCGGCAGGTATTCCGGCGGGAGAGCCATCAGCATTTCCTCGTCGAGAACACCGCCGTAACGGCGCTCCGCATAGCACGGGATCGACAAGCTCGGCTCACGCGTTCGAAGCGCCCGGCCCCATGAATCCGCACACGCCGATTCACCCACCACGCTCCAATCGAAGCGCTTGTAGCCGGCCCATTGCAGCCCGTTGATGAAATACATCATCTGCCCAGGCGTGGCGTAGAAGAGGCAGATATCGGGCGGATCGAGTCGCTTTGCCGCGAGCGGCGAGACCGCCATCGCCTGATACTTGCCATAGGGCACCACATGCATCGCCGCCTGATGCGCGCCGGCATCCTCGATGGTTGCGTACCACACGCCCGCCATGCGTTTGCCCGACAACCATTCGCTGTCTTGGGGATGCAGGCCGATGACCGCGCCGCATTGCGCGCCGACGAGATCGTCATTCGTGATGCCGATCGTGAATCCAAGACGCGCCGCCTGGGCGACGATCTGGTCGGTCGTGTGAATGCCGCTTGGCCGGCGAATCTTCGGAATAGCCTGCATGTCCTCGACGCGCTCGAAGAGTTTCATGCCGATCGGAATCGCTTTCAATCGCAGCAGATCGTTGAGTGACTGGACGATCACCGGCCAATCGAAGCTCTCGCGCACCTCAGCCATGACTTGCCTCCTCCAGCAGGTTAATTCGCCAGCAAGCGACCCAGCGCTTCGAGCAAAGCGGCGGGTGCTTCCTCCGGGACATAGTGCCCGCAGCCATCGATGACGAGCCCTTCCGCATCGGGCGCAATGCGCTTGACCGACTCGATCATCGATGGGCCCACGCCCATGCTCCCCGTTACCGCGAGGACGGGCATCGACAGCACGCCCGACTGCGCGAGCGCGGCCACCTGGTTCATCGTCGCAGGCAACGCACGGTAGTAGCCGACCGCCGATGCAATCGCATCCCGCCCACGATAGACGCGCGCGAACTCGTCGAGGTCGTCGTCGTTGAAAACACCCGGGGTCGGCGTGCGCGACTTGAACAGCCATTCGAGAAATTCGCGTTCGCGTCCTGCAATCAGCAATTCAGGCAGATTCGGCAGCATGTTGAAGGCGAAATGCCAGGTGCGATTCGCCGCGGCCGGCGCGAAGGGCGGCCACGGCACGAGCCCCGGCAGGACGGCATCGATCAATGTCAGTGAGCGTACGCGGTGCGGCTGCGCGCGGGCGAACGGGTAGCCGATCCACATGCCCAGATCGAAGCCGACAAAGTCGAGTGACACAAGGCCAAGTGCATCGACGGCGGCCCAAATGTTCGCTGCGATGCTTTCGATGTCATAGGCCGGGGCCGGTTTCGCTGAATCGCCCAGTCCGGGCGGGTCGATGGCGATCACGCGATAGCGCTCCGCAAGCTGAGGAAATACATGCCGCCACACATGAACAGATTGCGGCCAGCCGCCGACCAAGACGACTGGGCGACCCGCTCCCGCTTCCACGCAGTACAGCGTTGTGTTGCCCGCGGGAACGTCACGGCCGCGCGCCGACGGACACAATCGCGAAGCGTCATAGGCCATCATCGGACCCTCGCGGTTCGTTATTCAGCTTTGACACCGGCTGCCTTGACGACCGGTCCCCACCGCGATACTTCTTCCCGGATCGTTTTGGCAAACTGTTCCGGTGTGTCCGCGATCACCTCGGCGCCGATGGTGGCGAATCGATCCACCACGTCCTTCTCGCGGAGCCCCTTGACGGTCGCACCATGCAGCTTGGCGACAATGTCGGGTGACATGCCGGCGGGACCGACCATGCCGAACCAGGCGGAAATATCGAAGCCCGGGAAGCCGGCCTCCGCGATCGTCCCGGCATCGGGGAGCAACGGCGAGCGGTTTCGGCTCGTCACAGCGATGACCTTGAGCCGGCCGCTTTTGACGTTGGGAATGGCCGCGGTGAGGGATGCATCGCCCGATAGCAGCACCGCACCCGACAACAGATCGACCAGCGCCGGGCTCGCACCCTTGTATGGAACGTGATTGAGCTTGATGCCCGCGAGAATCGCGAAGTGCTCGATACCAAGATGGACAATGGTGCCGACCCCGGGCGATGCGTAATTGATCTTCCCGGGGTTGGCCTTCGCGTGCTCGATCAGCTCCCGGACGTTGTTCGGCGGAAATGACGGATGGGCGACCAGCGCACCGACTGCGATGCACACGTTGGTGATCGGGGTAAAGTCCTTGAGCGGGTCGTACGGCAGCTTTGCGAACATGTGCGGGGCCACGCCAAGCGATGAGATCGTCGGCAGACCGATCGTGTAGCCATCGGGCGCCGCCTTGGCGATCGCATCCGCGCCGATCGTGCCGCCGGCACCAGGTCGGTTTTCCACGACGACCGGTTGACCGAGCGCATCGGATATCGCTTTCGCCGCCGAACGCCCGCATACGTCGGTTGGACCGCCCGCCGGAAACGGCACGATGAAACGAATCGGCTTCGATGGATAGATCTGCGCGGCCGCCTCACCCGGATGCAAGGCCAGAAGGAAAAGAATGCCGCAGCATGCCTTCAAAGTGATCGTCCTACTGGATTCCGTCCCGGTCATTTCATCCCCTTCATTTCGTCCCCGATGTTTTCTGGGCGCCTGGTGCTCCGCCTGGTGTTCTGCGTGTGTCATGTGTTCCGTGCGTGCCGAGTGGTGAACGTCCACGCCTTGCCCCTATGCACTCCCCCACACCTCGTGCGCCACCTCCACGACCAGATCGAGCTTGCGCCGTGTTTGGTCCCATGTCATCACCTGTCCGCCGCCCGGACCGCTCGCGAACCCGCACTGTGGGCTGAGGCCGAGCTGCGCAAGCGGAACGCATTTCGCCGCTTCGTCGATGCGTCGCTTCAGTTCGTCTTTCGACTCAAGCTCCGGCGTTTTGGTGCTGACCAGACCGAGCATGACGCGCTTTCCCTTCGGCACGTATTTGAGCGGCGAGAAATCGCCCGCACGCGGCGTGTCGTATTCGAGCAGATAGGTATCGACATTGATCGCGTTGAACAGCGTTTCGGCGATCGGCTGGTAGCCGCCTTCGGCCATCCACATGCTCTTCAGATTGCCCCGGCAAAGATGCATCCCGATCGTCATAGTGACCGGTTTACCCACCAATACGTCGTTGATGAGGCGTGCATAGCGGCGCGTGAGCGCATCCGCGTTCTCGCCGCGTTGCGCGACATCGGCGCGGGCCCGTTCGTCGCAGTTGCAGGGGAGGGCCGTGTTGTCGAGTTGGAGATAGGTGCAGCCTTCTTTGCCAAGATCGGCGATCTCATCGCGATAGATGCTCACCAAGTCGGCAAAGTATGCCTCACGGTCGGCGTACACACTCGTATCGAACGCGCGCGGCCCAAGAAAAAAGTGCATGACATCGGGCGAGGCAATCGTCACTTTCGGTACGCCCCGCTTCACATGCGCCTTCAGAAACCGATAGTCATCGGCGACGATGCGATGCTTCCTGCGCAGTTTGGCTTGGGCGAACGGGGACGGGAGCGTACCGAGATGCCGGCTCTCGTCGCGAAAGGCGAGTGCGCCCATGCTGTCCCGCAGACCGAATCCTTCGACCGAGTCGATGAACCCGGCCGACCACATGCGACGGCGGAACTCACCATCGGTGACCGACGGCATGCCGATCGATTCCTCGAAGGCGATGACTTCGCGCACGCAATCGTCCTTGATGCGATCGAACGCTTCGGTGGTGATGGTTCCGGCACGGTGCGCACGGGCGGCTTCCAACAGGCGGTCGGGCCGCGCAAAGCTGCCGACATGCTCGGCGCGAAATGGGGGATTCAAAGTGTCGTCTCTTCAATGCGTCGTCGGTTCATTGGGCGCGGTAAGAATAGCACCGCACGTTCGCGCCAATTCATTGGATGGCATGGGCGCGATGCAATGGCGCCACGACCGCGCGCCCGTCGATGACAAAGCCGGTGATGTCGCCGGACGGGAGGCTTGGTCCTGCGCGCCTGGCATCGACCGCGAGCGATATCTGCGTGATGGGCGCATCGCCAAGGCGGTCGGCAACGAACACATAGCCATCATGGGTCGTCGGACCATCGATTTGCCATCCACGCAGGGCTGGAATGAACAGCACGGTTCCGGGCTTGAAACGGGCGGCCGCGACCGACCGCCACGGCACCAGCCGAAAGTGCTCCGCGCCTAGACCGTAGGCGGTCTCGATGCGCTGAAAAACACTACGACCGAGTGCGCCGGCGGCGACCGGCATTTTGCGAGCAAGGCGTGAGAAGTGGCGGCGGCAGTTCGCCTGCGGATCACGGCTCGTTCCCACCACGCGATAGGTGGCATTGCCGATCACGCCACTGCCGGCGGCGGCGAGTTCGCAGAACTGTCCGTCGGACAATGTCGGACCAAGTGCCTGCCCGCTCGCGTCGCGGAGCGGGATTGCGCGATCGGGGTCGGGCTCGATCGACGGCGTGGCCATTGCAGTCAGGGTCAATGGGTACGCGATGGACGGGAGCGCGCCTGGTTGTTCGAATGCGAACGCGTCGGAGTCGATGCGTGTTGGCTCGAGCGTATCGCCGGCCATCGCCACGATCGCGAGGCAAAGCGCTACCATTGCAAGCCCGATGGCATGAATCGCTGATGACATTGTTATGGGCCAGACACAGGGACTGAATAGCGCGGACATCGCATCGTACGATCGCGATGGCGCCGTGTGCTTGCGTGGGGTGTTCGAAAAGCGATGGATCGATCTCCTGCGTGCCGGTGTGGAGCGCAACCTTCGCGAACCCGGCCGGTACGCCAAACGGTATACGCCCGAGGGGCAACCGGGGATGTTCTTTGGCGATTACTGCAACTGGGACCGGATTCCGGAATATCGCGCGTTCTTCTACGAGTCCCCCGCCAAGGAGGCGGCGGGTGCGCTGATGCGTTCATCGAAGGTGAATCTGTACCATGAACATGTGCTCGTGAAGGAGCCGGGCACGCGCGAGAAGACGCCATGGCATCATGACCAGCCGTACTATCCGGTCGACGGTAATCACATCGTCAGTCTCTGGATTCCGCTTGATCCGGTATCGCGCGAGACGACGGTCGAGTTTCTGGCCGGATCGCATCGCTCCGGCAAGTGGTATCAGCCGCAGCGTTTCGCCGATGCGAAAACGCATCAGAACACCGAGGCGCGCTTCGAGCAGCCCCCCGACGTCGATAGTGCCCGTGACCAGTTCACGATCCTTGGCTGGTCCCTTGAGCCCGGCGATTGCCTCGCCTTCCACGGACTTACCGTGCACGGCGCGCCGGGCAATGCATCGACGGATCGTCGCCGCGCGTTCTCCGCGCGATTTACCGGCGATGATGCGCGATTCGTCCTGCGCGACGGGTTCATGTCACCGCCGCCACCGGAATCGGGCGCACCGTGCGTGGGCGGGCCGATGGATTCGCAGGCGTTTCCGGTCATCTGGCGCCGAGCAGCGTTCCCGCCCCTTAGCGCAATCCAAGCATGATTTCCAGCTTTTGCTCGTCGAACCCCTGGATGGCTGTCCCGTTGATCACGATCAGCGGGATGCCGTTGCCGCCCAGCTTCTTGAACGCGGCGTTGGCCGTCGCCGACTTTTCGATATCGAGTTCCTGGAAGGCGACCCGGTAGGTCTGGAAGTAGGCACGGGCGCGCGCGCAATAGGGACACCAGCTTGTTCCATACAAGGTGACCTGCGTCGTGGGGGCGGTCACTTGCCGTCTGGGGGCCTCGTGGCTCGCCTGCACTGCCTTGGCGTCGTCGGAGGGTTCCAACCGCGGTGTGAGGGGTCTTTCGCTCGGCACGACGGTTGACGGCGCGGTGACTTGAGCGGGCCGCACGGGTGCCCGCTTTTCTTGATCGTGCGGCCGCGCCGTTCCGGGCGGGGGCGTCGTCGAGAACGTTGCCCGTCCTTCACTGTCCACCCAGCGAAACAACTGTGCATACGCAGGCGACACAAGGCCGATTACCAGCGCGAAGCAGGCCGAGGCATACGCACCAGGCGATTTTTGAGAGATCCAGGCCGGCATTTGCAGGTTGATGGTTGGAGCGCGCCGTTCAATTCTGTGCCGAGAATCGTGGTGCGCGCAATCAGGTGACAAGCCATTCGAGCGGATATTTTCAGCGCCCGATCGTTGGGCCGCCTGACCATGATAATTTGTCCGTTGACGCCGGCGCGAGTAATTTTCCGGAAATCTGCGCCGCGTGCCGGGCGGAGGCCTATGGCGTTCCGGCCCGATAGGCCGCACGCCAAGCGAAGTATCCCGATATCGCCATCCCGGTCAGGATGACGAAGAGGCCAATGGTGATGTAAAGCCCTTTCGTTGCATAGATGCCGATGAAAATGAGGTTCGCGGCAATGAACACGATCCACCCTTCGAGCACTTTGCGGGCTTGCAGCCACTGCCCCACCAGACTCAAGGCGGTGGCGGTCGCATCGACATAAGGCAGGCTGGCATCGGTGGCGATGCGCATGACGCTGCCAAGTAACGTTGCGATCACGACGATCAGGAGCGGCGTGCGCCAATAGTCGATCGGCGCGAGGCGACGAATCGCGAGGACAGCGCGACCGGGCGCGCCGTGCAGCCAAGCATGCCATCCATACCCCTGCAAGATGACATACACACCTTGGAGCAGGAGGTCGGAATAGAGGCGCGCATCGAAGAACACCGCCGCAAAGAGCCCAACACTGGCAATGCCGACCGGCCAACAATAGATGTTGCGCCGGATCGTGAGCCACTGATTGATGAGCCCAAGCAAGGTGGCGGTTGCCTCGATGCGGTTTGTGACTAGCCAGTCGAGTGGCGCCGTGAGCATGGTCAAATCGTGGCAATCGTGGACCGCGCCATTGTGACTGACAATCCGCGCCCGGCGCACATGGCGCATGCGCTGCCTGAATCGCGCCACGGGTCCGCACTGGGCCGATTCGGTAAACCACATAGGGTCTACTGTACAATCCGTCGCCCTTGATTAAGACCGTCGGTGGCCGGATACAACGGTTGCGGAACGGATCACGCTGCGATAGCGAAGGGCAACGAGGAGGAACATGGCAGAAGCGATCGACACTTTTCCGCGTTTGCTGCTTCATCACGCCAAGGTGCGTGGTGGTCGTCCGGCCATCCGCGAGAAAAGCCTCGGTATCTGGCAGACCACAACCTGGTCCGAAGTCCTCACCGAAGTGCGAACCATCGCGTGCGGCTTGGCAGCGCGAGGATTTCGCCGCAGCATGAACCTGGCGATTATTGGCGACAATCGTCCGCGTCTTTATTGGGCGACGACCGCCGCGCAGGCCATTGGTGGCGTTCCGGTGACGCTTTATCAAGATGCCGCCGCGGCCGAATGGGTTTTTGTCTTTCAGAATGCCGAGATCGAATTCGCCATCGCTGAGAATCAGGAGCAGGTCGATAAGCTGCTTGAGATCCGCGATCGATGCCCGATGCTGAAGCATATTTATTACGACGATGGTCGCGGGCTGCGCCACTACAAGCAGCCCGAACTCGCGAGTTTTGAAAATCTCCAGGCGGCCGGACGCGATTTTGACCGCGCCAATCCGAATTTCTTCCAGGGCGAAATCGACCGCGGTACCGCGACCGATGTGGCGGCGATGTTCTACACATCGGGCACGACGGGTAATCCAAAAGGGGTCGTGCATACCCATCAGAGTTTGCTGGTCGCCGCACGCATGGGCGCTGAGTGGGAGAAGCTCGACGACAGCGAGGAAGTCCTCGCCTATCTGCCGATGGCGTGGATCGGGCAGAACATCTTTTCGTATGCCCAGGCGTATGTATGCGGATTCTGTGTGAGTTGCCCCGAATCGGCCGACACCGTCACCGCCAATATGCGCGAGATCGGGCCCACGTACTACTTCGCCCCGCCCAGGGTGTTCGAGGCGCTGCTCACCCAGATCACCATCCGCATGGAAGATGCGGGCTGGATCAAGCGCAAACTGTATGAGTACTTCATGAAGCTCGCGACGCGCGTCGGCGGGCGCATCCTTGACGGTGAACCGGTTGCTTTCACCGATCGTGTGCTCTATATGCTTGGCAATGTGTTTGCGTACGGGCCGCTTCGCAATGCGCTTGGCATGAGCCGTATCAAGCTTGCCTACACAGCCGGGGAGGCGATTGGCCCGGATCTGTTCAGCTTCTATCGCTCGATCGGTGTCAATCTCAAGCAACTCTACGGCTCGACGGAAACCGCGGTATTCGTTTGCGTGCAGCCGGATCACCAGGTGAAGGCCGATACGGTGGGTCCGCCAGTGCATGGGGTGGAGCTCAAGGTGACCGATGGCGGAGAGGTGCTGATCAAATCACCAGGGCTCTTCCGCGAGTACTACAAGAATCCATCGGCCACCGCCGAAGCGAAGAATGCCGAGGGTTGGTTCATGACGGGCGATGCCGGATTCATCGATAAAGACGGTCACCTCAAGATCATCGACCGGGCCAAAGATGTCGGGCGCCTGGCCGATGGCACGCTATTCGCGCCCAAGTATCTTGAGAACAAACTCAAGTTTTTTCCTTACATCAAAGAAGCCGTGGCGTTCGGTGACAAGCGCGCGGCCGTCTGCGCGACGGTCAACATCGACATGGAAGCGGTGGGGAACTGGGCGGAGAAGCGCAACCTCTCGTACGGGGGTTATGTCGATCTCGCCTCGCGTGATGAAGTCTACGATTTGATCCGCGATTGCATCGAAAAGGTCAACGCCGATATCGCCGCCGAATCCGAGATTGCGGGCTCGCAAATCCAACGCTTCCTGATCCTGCATAAGCAGCTCGAAGCCGATGATGGCGAACTCACCCGTACCGGCAAGGTCCGCCGCGGCCACGTCGGCGAGAAATATGCGGCCTTGGTGGATGCGCTATACGGTGGCAAGAACATGGTGCATATCGAGGCGCAGGTGCGCTATGAGGACGGGCGGACCGGGTCGATTTCCGCTGACCTCAAGATCCGCGATGCGAAAACCTTTCCACCGGCCGCGGCCAGAAAGGCGGCGTGATGGCGACGATGGAGAATGATCGCGCCGCGCGCATTGGCGAGCAGATCCTCTCGATCGAGGGCGTGTCGCTTGCATTCGGCGGCGTCAAGGCACTGACCGACGTGTCATTCGATGTGCGTGAACACGAGGTGCGCGCGATCATCGGTCCGAACGGCGCGGGCAAGAGCTCGATGCTGAACGTCATTAACGGCGTGTACCAACCGCAGAAGGGGACCATCCGCTATCTGGGACGCGAATATCACCATATGGACCCGCACGAAGTCGCGGTGAGCGGCATTGCGCGCACCTTTCAGAGCCTCGCCTTGTTCAAAGGGATGTCAGTGTTGGACAACATCATGACCGGGCGCAATTTGCGGATGCGCTCCAACATCCTGCTCCAGGCGCTGCGCATTGGCCCCGCGCTGCGCGAAGAAAACGAACATCGCGCGGTGGTGGAGCGGATCATCGACTTTCTCGAGATCCAGGCTTATCGCAAGACACCGGTCGGCCGCCTGCCCTATGGATTGCAAAAGCGTGTGGACCTCGCACGCGCGCTCGCCATGGAACCGAAGATCCTCTTGCTCGATGAACCGATGGCCGGGATGAACATCGAGGAAAAGCAGGACATGTGCCGCTTCATTCTCGACGTGAACGATGAGTTCGGCACGACCATCGTGCTCATCGAACACGATATGAGTGTGGTGATGGATATCTCCGATCGCGTCGTGGTGCTCGATTACGGGCGCAAAATCGGCGATGGCACTCCCGATGAGGTGCGTGCCAATCAGGCGGTGATCGATGCGTACCTTGGCGTGAGTCACTGATGCCATGAACAAGAACGCGCCTTTTATCGCCGTCTGTGTTGTGCTGCTGGTGGGCTTGGTGCTGCCGCTTGCCACCGGAGCGTCCGCGCCGGGGTTCTACGTCGAGGTGTTGCTGGGTGGCCTGATGGCCGGGGTGTTGTATTCGCTGGTGGCGCTTGGGTTCGCGCTCATCTTCAAGGCCTCCGGCGTATTCAATTTTGCGCAGGGTGCGATGGTGCTGTTCGCCGCGCTCGCGGTAGCGCGCCTGGCCGAACACATGCCGCTCTGGGCGGCGATCGTCGTCGGTATCGCGATCATGACAGTGCTCGCATGGTTCATTGAGCGGCTGGTGCTCCGGCCCCTGGTGAACCAAGAGGCCATCGCCCTCTTTATGGCGACGCTTGGCGTCACGTTCTTTCTGGATGGCTTTGGCCAGACCGTTTGGGGCAGCGATATCTACAGGATTGAATTGGGCATCGCCAAAGAGCCGGTGATGGTCCTGCAGAATATTTTCCAGGGCGGCATCCTGGTGAACAAAGAGGATTTTCTCGCCGCGATCGTGGCGGCGGCGCTGGTGGGAAGTCTGGCACTTTTCTTCCAATTCACGCCGACCGGGCGTGCGCTCCGCGCGGTTGCTGATGATCATCAGGCCGCGCAGTCGATCGGCATTCCGCTTAATCGGATGTGGGTCATCGTGTGGGCCGTGGCGGGGGTTGTCGCGCTGGTCGCGGGCGTCATCTGGGGCTCCAAGCTTGGCGTCCAGTTCTCGCTTTCACTGGTCGCGCTCAAGGCGTTGCCGGTGGTGATTCTCGGTGGCTTTACCTCGGTCACCGGTGCGATCGTAGGCGGCCTGATTATTGGCGTGGGCGAGAAAATGGCTGAAGTGTTTCTCGGGCCAGTCCTGGTGAAGGCCTTCGATCTGGCGGGCGGAGGGATTGAAAACTGGTTTGCCTACATGCTTGCGCTGGTATTCCTGCTCGTCCGGCCGCAAGGCCTGTTTGGCGAAAAACACATCGATCGGGTTTAACCATGGTTTGTCGGGTCTACCCATGATTTACCGCGAGAACGGACAGTTCAAATCGAGCTACGCCGCCGATCAGCAGATGCTGCCGATCGGTCAGGACCGTATCTTGATGGTCGCGTTGTTGATCTTTGCTTTCGGCGTGCTGCCGATGGTGCTTGGCGACTATGTGTTTCTCTCGCTGATGATTCCCTTTCTGATTCTCGCGATCGCCGCGATCGGCCTCAACCTCTTGGTCGGCTACTGCGGTCAGATCTCGCTCGGGCATGCGGCCTTCATGGCGGTAGGGGCCTATGCGGCCTACAACCTGGTGCTGCGCATACCGCAGCTCAATTTCTTACTCGTGCTGGTGCTCGCAGGCCTCGTTGCCGCAGCAGTCGGTTTGATCTTCGGTATCCCGAGCCTTCGGATCAAAGGCCTTTATCTTGGCGTGGCGACGCTCGCCGCACAGTTCTTCATCGATTGGGTATTTGCGCGCGTGAAGTGGTTCACCAACTACGCCCATTCGGGTTCGGTGCAGACGGCGCCGATCGAGGTGTTCGGCTGGCGAATCGACAGTCCGGTGGAGAAGTATGTGTTCCTGCTCGCGCTGCTCATCGTCTTTACGGTAATCGCCAAGAATCTGGTGCGCAGCCACATCGGCAGGGAATGGATGGCGATGCGCGACATGGATGTCGCGGCCGAGGTCATTGGAATCCGCCCGGTGTACGCGAAGCTCACCGCGTTTGCGGTGAGTTCTTTTTATTGCGGCATCGCCGGTGCCCTGTGGGGGTTCATGCACTTGGGGGCCTGGGAGCCGCTCGCGTTTAACCTGACTCTGTCACTGAACCTGCTATTCATGATCATCATCGGCGGCATGGGGTCGATCCTGGGAAGCTATTTCGGCGCCGCGTTTATCGTCGTGCTGCCGATCCTGCTCAATCAAGTGCCGGCCTGGCTTGGCGTCCCGATCTCGACCGCCATGGCGTCACACCTGGAGTTCATGATCTTTGGCGCCCTGATCGTGTTTTTTCTGATCGTCGAGCCGCATGGTTTGGCTCGGCTGTGGGCGATCGGGAAGGAGAAGTTGCGGCTGTGGCCCTTCCCACATTGAGCGGGTATTATTTGTGTAGATGTTTACCTGGAGGATGGAAATGAGACAAAACGCAAGCGTGAAGTACACGGTGTTGGCGGCGGGAATTGCCATGGCCGCGGTATTGGGTAGCACCGCGCTGCAGGCCCAGGACAAAGGCGCAGCCGCAAAAAAAGGCGCCCCGGCGGCAGGCGAGCAGTTCTTTCCGGTGCTCTCGTATCGTACGGGCGCCTATGCGCCCAATGGCGTGCCGTTCGCCAACGGTTACGTTGACTATCTGAAGCTCGTCAATGCCCGTGATGGCGGCATCAACGGCGTCCGGATCACCTTCGAGGAGTGCGAAACCGGTTACGCGACCGACCGCGGTGTCGAATGTTACGAGCGACTGAAAGGCAAGGGCACGACCGGCGCCACCGTGTTCCACCCGCTCTCTACCGGCATCACCTTCGCGCTGACCGACAAATCGTTCACCGATAAGATTCCGCTCATCACCGCCGGTTACGGCCGCGCGGATTCGGTGGACGGTACGGTGTTCGCATGGAATTTCCCGCTGGGTGGCACCTACTGGACCTCGTCCGACATGCTGGTGCAGTACCTCGGCAAGAAAGAAGGTGGGTTGGATAAATTGAAGGGCAAAAAGATCGCCCTCGTGTATCACGACTCGCCCTACGGCAAGGAGCCGATTCCGCTCCTGCAGGAGCGCCAGAAGATGCACGGCTTTGAATTGCTGCTGCTTCCGGTGACCCATCCGGGCGTGGAGCAGAAAGCCACTTGGCTGCAGATCCGCCAGCAGCGTCCTGACTACGTGTTGCTGTGGGGCTGGGGCGTAATGAATTCGACCTCCATCAAGGAAGCGGTCGCCACCGGTTATCCGCGCGAGAAGATGTACGGCGTGTGGTGGTCCGGGGCCGAGCCCGACGTGACACCCGCCGGTGACGGCGCGAAAGGCTACAACGCACTCACCTTCCTCGCGCCGGCCGGTCAGGGCGCGGTGCACAAAGACATCCTCACGCATGTGCACGCCAAGGGTGAAGCGGCCGGCAACAAGGAAGGCTTCGGCGAGGTGCTCTACAACCGTGGTATGACCAACGCGATGTTGTCGGTCGAAGCGGTAAGAAAAGCGCAGTCCAGGTATGGCAACAAGCCCCTCAAAGGCGAGGAAGTGCGCTGGGGCCTCGAGAACCTCGCGATCGACGCCGCTGCGATCAAGCGGCTCGGTTTCGAGGGATTCATGACGCCGATCGGCACGAGTTGCACCGACCATGAGGGCGGCAGTTCCGCGCAGATCCATACCTGGGACGGCAGCAAGTGGGTCGTGGAACCCGGCCTATTGCAACCGGACATGTCGATCTTAAAGCCGATGATTCGCGCCTCCGCGGAGAAGTATGCGGCGGAGAAGAAGATCACCAAGCGCGATTGCGCCAAAGGATCAAGCTGATGTTTGAGTAGGGAGGCGGCGTCGGAGCGATCCTCCGGCGCCGTTTTTTCGCGAGGAATTCGATGTCTGCACTGCCTGCGATGTCCGCAGCACCAATTTTGCTCTCCGTGAACGGCATCGAGGTGATCTATAACCACGTGATCCTCGTACTAAAGGGCGTATCGCTCACGGTGCGTGAAGGCGGCATTGTCGCCCTGCTCGGCGCCAACGGCGCGGGGAAAACGACGACGCTCCGGGCGGTGTCCAATCTGCTCAAAGGCGAGCGCGGTGAGGTGACCAAGGGCTATGTCGAGTATCTCGGTGAACGCATCGAAGGTCTAACGCCCGCGGATCTGGTCAGGCGGGGCGTGGTGCAGGTGATGGAGGGCAGGCGTTGCTTTGCCCACCTGTCGGTCGAGGACAACCTGCTCACCGGCGCCTATACGCGTAGCCGCGCCGAGACGAGCACGGGCCTGGAACGCGTCTACGAATACTTTCCGCGTCTGAAGCAGCGGCGTACTTCGCTGTCGGGCTACACCTCGGGTGGCGAGCAGCAGATGACCGCCATCGGCCGCGCGCTGATGGCACGACCGAAGATGATCCTGCTCGATGAACCGTCGATGGGCTTGGCGCCGCAATTGGTGGAAGAAATATTCGAGATCGTGCGTAACCTCAACCAGAAGGAAAGGGTGAGTTTTCTGCTCGCCGAGCAGAACACCAACGTCGCCCTCAAGTATGCAGGCTACGGTTACATCCTGGAAAACGGCCGCGTGGTGATGGACGGCGAGGGCAAATCGCTCGCGGAAAACGAAGATGTCAAAGAGTTTTATCTTGGCTTTTCGTCCGGCGGGCGCCGCAGCTTCCGCGACGTGAAGTCCTATCGGCGGCGCAAGCGCTGGCTGTCCTAAGGCTTGCCCGACTGCTCCGTCTCTCAAAAATTGACCACGGAGGACGCGGCGGGAACGGAGGAAAAGCGTGATTGGTAGTGCAATTGCAGTGGGCTTGGGATCGGTGCCATGCACGGTTCGGTAAAGGGCCAAACGGCCCACCCCTTGCCGACAAATTTCGGGCTGCCTCGCTTGGTATTTTTGATCGCGTTATCCTCCCGCGGTTCCTCCTTATCCTCCGTGTCCTCCGTGGTGAATTTTTGAGGGGGTGCGGTGAATTTCTGAGCAAAGTTGGAAGGACTGACGCCATGCCCGACTACTACGACGCCCTCGAAACGCGCGACCCGCAGGACCGCGAGCGCGCCCTCATGGCCGCGCTTTCCGTGCAGATCGTTCATGCGAAAAAGAACGCTCCCGGGTTTGCACGCATTCTCGCGGGTGTCGACCCGACTGCCGTGACCAGTCGCGCGGCACTTGCAAAATTGCCGGTGACCCGCAAGTCGGAGCTGAAAGATCTTCAGAACCAGATGCCGCCGCTTGGCGGGCTGAATGCGATTCCGATCGGGAAGTTCAAGAACCTATTCGTCTCGCCCGGACAGATCTACGAGCCCGAAGGATTCAGCACCGACTGGTGGCGAAGCGGCCGTGCGCTGTTCGCCGCAGGCGTGCGTGCGGGCGACCTCGCCATCAACACCTTCGCCTATCACTTCACGCCGGCCGGTTCGCTCATGGAAACCGGTGCCCGCGCGATCGGTTGCGCGGTCGTGCCGACCGGGGTCGGTCAGACCGAGATGCAGGTCGCGACGATCGCCGATCTGAAAGTGAATGTGTATGTCGGCACACCCTCGTTTCTCAAGCTCATCGTCGAGAAGGCCGACGAGTTGAAAGTCGATCTACCGAGCCTCAAGAAAGCCGCGGTCGGTGCTGAATATCTGCCGCCCGCGCTTCGAAAGGCCATGAGCGAGCGCGGCATTCGCGTGCTGCAAAGCTACGGTACCGCTGATCTCGGTTTGGTCGCGTACGAGTCCGAGGCGATGGAGGGCATGATCCTCGATGAAGGGGTGCTGCTCGAGATCGTCCGGCCGGGCACGGGTGATCCGGTGCCTGAAGGCGAGGTCGGCGAAGTGGTGATCACCACATTCAACCAGGACTATCCGCTGGTGCGATTCGCCACGGGCGATCTCTCGGCTGTACTACCCGGCACGAGCCCGTGCGGCCGCACCAATACCCGCATTCGCGGCTGGATGGGCCGCGCCGATCAAACCGCCAAAGTGCGCGGCCTGTTCGTGCACCCGCGGCAGGTTGCCGAAGTCGTCAAGCGCCACCCCGAGATCGGTAAGGCGCGCCTTGTTATCGACAACACCGGCGGGCAGGACCGGATGGTGCTTCATTGCGAACTTGCCGGTGCCGCGAATGATGCGCTCACGAAGGCGATCGCCGACAGCATTCGCGATGTGACGAAGCTGCGTGGCGAGGTCGCTCGGGCTCCGTCGGGCTCACTCGCCAATGACGGCAAGGTAATCGAGGACACACGCAAGTACGAGTAGTCGGGTGCGCGGGCTGCGCGCGCCTCACATCACTTTGCGCTTGTCACGAATCAAGCCGGCCTCGTCTGCGCAGCACGCGCATCGCCATGGTTCGCGCCGCCCCTTGCGCCGAAGCGCAGAATCTCGGCGGCGACTTGCGCCAGCGCCACTTCGCGCACCGCCGCACCAATCCGCAGCGCTTCCTTGGGCATCCCGAATACGACACAGCTTTCCTCGTCCTGGGCGAGCGTCTCGGCGCCGGCATCGCGCATTTCCTTCAAGCCGCGCGCGCCGTCATCGCCCATACCGGTCATGATGATCCCAAGCGCGTTGCCTCCGGCATGGCGCGCCATCGACCGGAACAAAACGTCCACGGAAGGCTTGTGGCGGTTGACGGGCGGACCATCCATGACATCGGCGTAGTAGTAAGCGCCGCTCCGCCGAAGCTGCATATGCCGTCCGCCTGGCGCGATCAGCGCATATCCAGGCAAGAGGCGCTCCCCGCCTTTCGCCTCGCGCACCGCGATCTCGCAGAGTGAATCGAGGCGTTGGGCGAACGCAGCGGTGAACTTCTCCGGCATGTGCTGCACGATAACGATGCCTGGGCAGATGCGCGGCAGGCGTGTGAGCACCTCTTCGAGCGCAAGCGTGCCACCGGTTGAAGTCCCGATCGCAACCACGCTCTCGGTCGTCTGGACCATCGCCCGACCGGACGGAGGCGCCAGGATCGCGTCGGCCGACAGCTTGGGCGCGGTAACGCTTGGCATCGCGGGACGCGGCTTTAGCTTGCGCACGTTGACCCGCGCGGCCGCCTTGACCGCTTCGATGAGATCGCCCGAGGCATTCTCGAGGAAGGTCTTGATGCCGCTCTTCGGCTTGGCGATGATGCTGACCGCGCCGGCCGCGAGCGCCTCCATGGTCGTAGCCGCGCCTTTTGCGGTGAGCGTCGAGCAGATCACGACGGGCGTCGGGCGCTCGGCCATGATCTTCTTGAGGAACGTGATGCCATCCATACGCGGCATCTCGACATCGAGCACGATCACGTCCGGCCACTCGCGCTTCATGCGCTCCATGGCGAAGATAGGATCGGCCACCGCGGCCATCACCGCAATCCCGCGGTCCTGCGCGAGTCGCTGCGAAATCACCTGGCGCACAACCGCCGAGTCGTCTATGACCAGAACACTGATTGGCTTCATTTAATGATCCTCGATAGGGCAACGCCGGCCGTGCGCGCATTGGGTTCGCCTCAGGCAGCCACGCGCCGGCTCGTCGGTTGATGAATGTCGCTCTGCGGAGTGCGCGGCCCGCGCGCTTTATCGATCCGCGTTGGCTGACGGTAGATCGAGGGCGCTACCTGCTCCAGACCCGCGCCAATATCGTTGAGCGTCTCGGAGTGTCCGATGATGAAATGGCCGCCTGGCTTGAGCACGGCCAGCAGCCGTGCCACCACCTTGCGCCGGGTGTCGAGATCAAAGTAGATCAGTACATTGCGAAGAAAGATGAGATCGAACTGACCGAGCGCGGGCAAGGCCGCATTCAAATTGATCTGCACGAATCGAAGGCCGTGGCGAATCGCCGGTTCAACAAAGAGCATGCCTGCCATCGCATCGATGCCCTTGAGACAATACTTTCTCAGGTATGCAGGCGGGATGTTCTGACAACGCTCAAGGGGATAGAGTCCAAGGTGCGCACGGTCGAGTACCCGCATGCTGATGTCCGAGCCGACCACCTGCCAGCCGGTCGCGCCGCGCATCTCGGCCAGCATCATGGCAAGCGAGTAGGGCTCCTCGCCCGAGGAGCACGCCGCGCTCCAGACGCGGAACATGTCCTTGGGCCGCGTGCGCGGCAACACCTCGCGACGCACGAAATCGAAGTGCTTCGGCTCGCGAAAGAAGTATGTTTCGTTGGTCGTCAGCAGGTCAACGGCGCGCTGGAGCTCAGCTGGCCGTTCTCCGATCAGGCAGTAGTACTCGCCAAAGCTTGTCATCCCGAGCTTTTCAATCCGGTCGGCCAGCCGGCCGCACACCAATTCCCGCTTTGCCGGCGTGAGGTTGATACCGGCGATCCGATAGAGCATCGCGCGAAACCGGGTGAATTCCACCTCGGTGATCTGCAAGCCGCCCATTGTCGTCAGGCCGGCGCCATTGCAATGGCGAGGTCGGTGCGACTGAGTGTCGTCATCTCTTCGACCGAAAGTACCTTGTCGACATTCAGGATGACGATGAACTTGCCGTTGACCTTGCCCAGACCCTCGACGAAGTCGGCGGAGATAGTCGTTCCGAAGGCAGGCGGCGGCTCGATCTCGGCGGACGGAATCTCCAGCACTTCGTTGACCGCATCCACCACGATTCCGATGTCCTCCTTGCCATCTGCGGCCGCGATCTCGATGATCACCACGCAGGTGCGTTTCGAGTTGGGCGCGCTTGGCCGACCGAAGCGTGCCGCGAGGTCGATCACCGGAACGACCGCACCACGCAGATTGATGACGCCGCGGACGAACGCCGGCATCATCGGCACCTCGGTGAGCGGCCCGTATTCGATGATCTCCTTGATCGCCAGGATCCCAAGCGCGAAGGCCTCGCCTCCGAGCAGGAAGCTCAGGAACTGATTCCGATCGTGGTGTTGGTCGCGCGCGAGGGCTTGCGAGCGAATTGCCTTTCCCATGGCGTTCTCCTAGAACCGTGTGAACGCATGCGCGTCGAACGTCCCGCTCGTATCGTGGCCGTTGCCGCGAAGCGGCACGACCGGCATCGTGGCCGCGTTCACGTCTTCTGCATGCGTCGCGTGGTGGCGTGCCGCCGCGGGTTTCGATCGCGCGACAGCGCGCTGCGCCGGCGTAACTGCACCGGCGATGCCGGTCGGCCACGTGGTCGCGGACCCTGCGGCCGGGCGCGTGCCGTTGAATTTGAAGAAATCGATGCTTGCCTGCGGTTGCTGTGCATGGCTCGTCATCTCCGCGGCCGTGCCGGCGAGCTGTTGGCTTGCCGAAGCATTCTGCTGCGTGGTTGTTGCGAGTTGGCTCATGGCGCTGTTGATCTGGGCCGCTCCGGTGGTCTGCTCCTGGGAGGCCGCCGTGATCTCCTGCACGAGGTCGGAGGTCTTCTTGATCGAGGGCACAATGTCATCGAGCAGCTTGCCCGCCCTCTCGGCGAGTTGCACGCTCGAGGAAGCGACCTCGCCGATCTCCTGTGCCGCGACCTGACTCCGCTCGGCGAGTTTTCGCACCTCCGCGGCCACCACGGCGAAGCCCTTGCCGTGCTCGCCCGCACGCGCCGCCTCGATTGCGGCGTTGAGCGCGAGCAGGTTGGTCTGATAGGCGATGTCATCGATGATCGAGATCTTCTGCGCGATACTCCGCATCGCCTGCACCGTCCGGCCAACCGCCTGGCCGCCCTCCGCCGCCTCACTGGACGCGGTGGCCGCGATGGAATCGGTGACCTTGGCGTTCTCGGTGTTCTGGCTGATCGAGGCGGCGATCTCCTCGATCGAAGCCGACACTTCCTCGACGCTCGATGACTGTTCGCTCGAGGCCTGGGAGAGCCGCTGGGCGGTGGCGCTGATCTGGTCCGAGGCGGCGCTGAGGGCATCCGATGTGGCGCTTACCTCTGACACGACCTGGCCGAGCTTTTCATTCAAGGCGTTGAATGCTTCCGCGATCTGCCCGATCTCGTCCTTGCCCGTCACTTCCGCACGGACCGACAGGTCACCGGTTTCGCGTAAGCCATCATTGCCTCCTGCAGCCGGCCCGCCGGCACGACAATGCCGCGGGTCACCAGCCAGCCAAGTACGGCCGCGCCCGTGACGGCCAATGCCGTAACCACGATCAAGATCAGTTGCGCCTTGTTGTAGGTAGCCTGTGTCACCTCGTAGGCCTGCTTGTTGGCTTCTTCCTGGTAATCCAGGTTCTCGTCGATGGTGCCTTGCCATTTCTGCGTGAGCGGCCCGGCGTGCTTCAACAACAATGCGATCGCTTCCTCGTCCTTATGCGCCTTGGCTAACCCGATGACTTTGTCGTTTGCCTCCCGGGCTTCATCCTTCGCCTGGTCGATTTTCGCCCGCAGGGCCTTGTCCTTATCGCTCGCCGGGAATTTCTGCAGCGCTTGCCACGCCTCATCGTAGACCTTGCGCGCCGTCGCGATTTTCTGCGCCTCGCGCTCGATCTCGCCATCGTCGTGCAGCAGCACCAAAGTGCGAGTCACCCGCGCCGCGACATGCACGCCTTCCGACATGGCGTTGTTGAGCCGGATCTTGACGTTGTGGTCGGTGACGATGTCGTCGATATGATGATCGATGATGGCCAGGTCAAAGAGGCTGAGACTGACCGCGCCGATCATGAAAGCGATAATGACCCCGAAGGCGAGCGACAATTTGGTGCCGATTTTCAGATTACTCAATTGCATGGTTGATCTCCACGGTTTGACTGGTATGCAGGGTGGCCCGCACGCTCAACGTTCGCTTCCCGTCGACGCGCCGGACCCAATCCGTTCTGTCGCTTTGCCGCCCGCGCGCGCGACGTTGTCTCGTCCGCGGCTTCCTGTACCTGCGCGACCAGCGCCGGAACATCGAGAATCAGGGCCACCTGCCCGCTACCCAGGATGGTCGAGCCACCGATGCCCCGCAGCTGCGCAAACAGCCGGCAGAGCGGCTTGATGACGGTTTGGAATTCGCCGAGCAACTCGTCCACGACGAATTCGGCCTTGCGCCCGGCGTAACGGACAACGACCACGCTCTCGCGCCGCTCCGCTTCACCTTCGACTTCGAACAGCTCGCGCAGGTGGATGTACGGCAGCACCTCCCCCCGCAGGTTGAGATAGCGTTCGGTGCCCGACCCGTGCGTGAGCTCGATGCACTGCTCGACCCACTCGAGCGGAATCACGAAGGCAGAGCGGCCGACACGCACGAGGAAACCGTCGATGATGGCCAAGGTGAGCGGCAATCTGATCCGAACGGTCGCGCCGACGCCTTCGACGCTATCGATTGCGACCGACCCGCGCAGCGCAGTGATGTTGCGCTTGACCACATCCATCCCCACGCCGCGGCCCGAGAGGCCGGTGACTTGATCGGCGGTGGAGAACCCGGGCGCGAAGACGAGCTGGAAGATGTCCTCGTCGCTTGGGGTCTCGTCGTTCGTGATCAGCCCGCGCTCGATGGCTTTCTTCAGGATGCGGTCGCGCTTCAAGCCGCCGCCGTCGTCGGTCACCTCGATCAGGATCGAGCCCGAGTCGTGGCATGCGTTCAGCCGCACCACCGCTTGCGTGGGCTTGCCCGCGGCGATGCGTACCGCGGCGGGCTCGATGCCGTGATCCATCGAGTTGCGCACGAGGTGCATCAGCGGATCGCCGATCTTCTCGACCACCGTCTTGTCGAGCTCGGTCTCGCCACCATCGATCTCGAGGCGGATGTCCTTGCCGAGCTCTTTTGAAACGTCGCGCACCACGCGGTGAAAGCGCGAGAACGTGGCGCCGATCTGCACCATGCGCAATGTCAGGGCAGAGTCGCGCACTTCCTCGACGAGACGCGCGAGCACCGAGGCGGATTCGAGCAACTCGGGAAGGCCGGCTTTCTTCGCGACCAGCTCGGTGGAGGCCCCGGCCATCGTCAGCTCGCCGATACGATCGATCAACTGGTCGAGCTTATCGGCGTCCACCCGGATCGAGCGCGCCTCGACGGCCTTGTTTTCCTTGACCGCGCCCTGCTTCGCGAGCGCCGCCTCGACTACCTGGGGCGGCACGAGCTTCTCGTCCACCAGAATCTCACCGATCGGCCGCTGCTTGCCGTCCGCGGATGCTGCGGACTGCCGCTGGATCCGCAGCGCCTCGTCGAGCTCTTTCTGCGTGAGCGTTCCGCACTGGATGAGCATTTCGCCGAGCCGGATGTCCTTCTCGGGCGGCTCTTCGATCAGGCGAAGGTATTCGTTCATCAGACTATTTGGCGGGACGATGCGCAAGGTGCAGTCGTCGCGGACGAACTCGAATGCGCGCTCGATCGCCTGCTTGTCGATGACCGTCTTGAATGCGATTTCGAACCCGAGGTAGCAGTCTTCCGGGTCCATGTCCTCGGGTACGGGCATGGCTGCGGCAACGACGAACATCCCCTCGACCTTGCCTTGGGTGGCGAGATAGCGGATGAACGCAAGCGGATCCATCCCGTCTCGCAGCACGCTCGGTTTGAAGCGGAGCGATATGCGCCAGCAACCGCTCGCGACGCGCAATCCCATGCCATCGTCTTGCTGCGCGTGCTTATGCTCATGCGCAGGCTCGGGCAGTGCAGCGCCGCTTGGGGCAGTCTCGCCAAGCTGGACGTTCAACCGGACGAGCAGTTGGGCGCCGGCTGCCTGCGTCGACGCGTCAGGTTCCGTGTCGGCCGCGACCGCATCCACGAGTTTGCCGATATGATCGCCGCATTCCAGATACACCGACGCGAGCTCACTGTCGAGCGTTATCGATCCGGCGCGTACGCGGTCGAGCACACTTTCGGCGACATGCGTGAACGCCACGATGCCGTCCAGTCCGAACATCCCGGCCGATCCCTTGATGGTGTGCGCGGCGCGAAACATCGCATTGATCGTCTCGGTGTCGGGTGCCTCGCGCTCGATCCCGAGCAGCATCGTCTCCATCTGTCCGAGCAGCTCGCGACTCTCGGCGAGGAAGGTGGCAAACGCCTGTTCCATGCCGTCCGATATCATGGCTTCGGCTCCTCGGCTGCGCCGAACGCGTCCGTCAGATGGCACAGCGTGAAGAGTTCGAGCACCGCCCGACTCGGGTTCACGAAGCGCACGGGCGTGCCGCGTGCGGCGCCCTCGCGGCGCGCAAGAAAAAGCAACTGCAGCCCTGCCGTGTCGATTTCGCTCACCTGCGCAAGGTCGAGGGTGGTGTCGCCACTATGCAGCGCGGCGAGGAGCGTGGTCTTGATCGCGGCCGCGGTGTAGATGGTCATGTCCGTGTCGATCTGCATGGCGCGCTCACGGTGAGATCAGCTTGGCGACCGCGTCCAGCATTTGCTGCGGCTGAAACGGCTTCACCACCCAGGCCTTGGCGCCGGCGGCGCGGCCCTGGTCCATCTTTGCCTGCTCCGATACGGTCGTGAGCATGATGATCGGCGTGGACTTGTAGGCGGCCAGACCCTTCACCGCCTTCACGAAACTGATGCCGTCCATATTCGGCATGTTCACGTCGCTGATGATGAGATGCACCTTCTCGCCATTCAGCTTGCCAAGCGCGTCCCGCCCGTCGCAGCCCTCGATGCCGTCATAGCCCGCACCCTTGAGTGCGATGCCGATGACTTGTCGCACGGAGGCGGAGTCGTCCACGATAAGAATCTTCTTGCCCATAGCAGCCTCAACCGATTAGAAAAATGTGATCTCTTTGGGAGTGGGCCGCTCGGTGGCGAGCCCCATGTGGTCGCTGCGCTGCGCTGCTCGGCGGTGGCGTAGCCCTCCGCCATGTCGGCGAGCAGCAGGGCGACGTCGGTCTCATTGTCGAGCGGGTGCTCATGCACCGCGTTCATGCTGAGATAAACCTGCCGCAGAATCTGCGTAACGCGGTCCTGGAACTGAAGCTGTACCAGCGACTCGGCGACCTCGTCCTTGATCTCAGCGCTCATCTGTCGCAGGTCCGCGGCCGAGGCGGCCATCCGCCCGGTGACGGCACCAAAGCGCTCGAGCACACTATGAATCGCGGCCTCGGAGGCCGCCATCATCGTGGCGTCGTGCGCGGAGAATTGTTCGGTCGTCTGCGCCACATGCAGGATCGCCGCTTCGATCGCGCCATTTTTCTCCGCGATCCGGGTGCCGGTTTCGCGCGAAGCGATCGAAAGCGTGCGGACCTCCTGGGCGACGACCGCGAAGCCAAGCCCGAATTTGCCGGCACGCGCGGCCTCGATTGCCGCGTTGAGGGAAATGAGGTTGGTTTGAAAGGCGATCGTCTGGACTTCGGCGGCCATGCTGCGCGGCTCCTTCGTGAGCTCGGTGAGCCCGCGAACCGCTCGCCCGAGCTCGTCGCGCCCGGCCTGCGCCGACTTCAATGCTTCGATCGTCTTGGTGAGCTGTTGGCGGCGCTCATCGAGCGTGGCGGTCACTACGGCATCCGCCGATTGCCGTGAAGAAGTTTCGAGTGCCGCACCGAGCTTCTCCACCAGCGCAGCAAAGCGCGCGCCAAGCGCGGTGACAGCCTCTTCCATCTGGCCGTTCGCAGTGTGGATCTGCCGCCCCCAGATGGGCAGTACCGCCGTGAGGATCTCACCGGTGAGGTCGTCTTTGCTCGGATCGGCCATCTGCTCTCTCCTGTGTTGGCGGTGAAACGCGTGCGCGGCGGCGCGCCCGCGCATTGCGCTAGGGATGTTCGTTTTCGTTTTTCAGGCCGTGGCGCGCGCGGATTGCGATCTGCGCGGCAGACCGCGTGAAGTGCTGATGACAGAGTGCCGCGACGGCGAGAAGTGGGATGGTGGCAGCGTGTGCCGCCGGGGCTGCGTGGGGCATGCTGTCGCTCCAACAAACGTGGACTCGAGCGCAGGGCAGTGTCGCCTGCGAGCGTTCGATTCCATTCCGTTAGACGCCGGATCGGGCGTCGACGGCTGCGTAGTGTTGGCAGCGAGTGGGTACCGCTAGACGCCGCTTGGGCGCCGACCGCTGCTTAGTGCTGGCAGCGTCGGTGGAAACTATCAGTCCGCGCTGCGCGCTGATCGACTGAATAGACTGGGTTTCGTACCGCTTTTGCGCGGCTTAGCGTATTGATCACCCAGGAATCTGCGCGATCTGCCGCGCAAATTCCAGGCGAACTACGCGCCCAGGGCGTTTCCGCCTGGTGCTCCGGAGGGTTCCTGCGAAGCCGAAGCGCACGCAAGCGCCAGCACCGGGGCGGTGATGACAAGGGTCATGCGTACCCGCCCGTCACACGCGGTCGCGTTGAGGCGTACGCCGTTGGGTGGCAGCAGCGCATGGATGATGCTGAGCCCGCTATGTCCCGGTTGACCGGCGCTCTCGAGTTGGAAGCCTGAGGGCAGGGTTCCGGAGTTGGTGACTTCGATGCGCACCTGGTCCGGCGTGCCATGCATTTCCACCGTGATGGTCGCGGGCGTCGAGGCCGGAGGCGAATGCTTAATCGCATTGGCGAGCAGCTCGTTGATGATCAGGGCGAGCTGAACGGCCTCGTCATCGGTGATCTGCGCGTGCGAAGGCAGGTCGGACTGATAGCGGATGTCGAGGGATCCTTCCGCGTTCGACTTGGTCATGCGAACGATCTCATCCACCAGCTCGACGACAGCGACCGGTCCGCGCGATTCGCCACGCAATTCGTAAACGAGGGACAGCGTGTGCATCTGTGCGATGGCAGGCGCCAGCGTCTCCCGCAAGTCGGGCCGCCGTCGAATGATGTGATGCAATAGCCCGGCGACGCCTTGCTGGTGGTTCTTGATCCGGTGGTGCACGTCGCGGATCAGCCCACGTCGCAATTGCAATTCACGCTCGACCCGCAGCGCTTCGCCTCTCTTGCGTTCGGTGATATCGACCCAGATGCCGCGCATGCGAATGCATTCACCCTGGTCGTCGTAGGCGAATTCGCTATGGCATTCGTGGACATGTGTCGTGCCGTCTCGCCACACGATTCGATACTCTTCTAGGAATCGCGCGCGGATTTGCATGGCCCGCACGAATCGTTGCTTCACCCGCAGAATATCTATCGGATGGACACGCGCCGCCCAGACCTTGAAGCTCGGCGCGACCTCACCCGGCGTGTATCCGAGCGCAGTGAATGCCAGATCCGACCAGACCATGCTACCGGTGAGGAAGTTCCATTCCGAAATTGCGACCCCGCCGGCGTCGGCGGCATGGCGCGTCCGCTCCTCCGATTCGCGCAACGCCCGCGTGCGCTCGAGCACCTGTTGTTCCAGCGTGGCATTGAGTTTCGTAAGGGCGAGCTCTGCCGATTTCCGATCCGAAATGTCCTTGACCACGCTTACGCAATACCTCGGTGCGCCCTGACTGTCCCGAATAAACGAAGACGTAAGATGCACACACACGACGGCCCGGTCTTGTCTGATGTAGCGCATCTCCATCGAGTAGGTGTCGATCTCGCCTGAGAGCAGGCGGGCAGCCTCGCGAAGGTTGCGATCGAGATCGTCCGGATGCGTGATATTCCAGGTTGTGAGCGCGCGCAGCTCGTCGCGTGAATAGCCGGTGAGCTCGCAGACCATTTGATTCATGTGGAGCCAGCGCACATCAATGTCGAAATGTGCCACGCCGGCGGCCGCGCGCTCGAACGTCAGCCGATACTGCTCATCGTTTTCGTGCAGCGCACTTTCCTCTCATTTGCGGCGCGTGATATCGGTTTCGACGCCCCGATAACCTCGGAACCGGCCTTCGGCGTCGAAGACCGGATCACCACTCACTGACAGATGGCACGCGGCGGCCTCAGCCGTATTGAACATCATCTCGACGCCGCGAAACGGCCTGTGCGCTTCGAGCAAAGCGCGGTGCCTCGCCCACTGCTCATCATCGGCGCCGTCCGGATGTACTTCCCAATGGGTCTTCCCCAGATAGGCGAGCGGGGGCGCCCGCAATGTTCCCTGAGCCGCTTCGGACAGAAAAGTGAATCGAAACTTCTCGTCCTGCTCCCAATAAAGATCCGCGGTCAGATTGAGAAGACTCTGGAACCGGGTATCGCTTGATTCCAACTGCTCGACGCGTTCCGCCCGATTGGGATCCACGGGCTCAGGTGAATGCGTGTTGTGACGGGCGGTACGCGGCCTTGCCGCGGACTTCTTCGCATCAAGCGTCATGGATTCCTTTTCCGTCGATTGGTGAGTCGATCGCCATTATCGCCGTCGAGCCTCTATTCGGGACGCCGCTGATCGCGCGTCAGGCAGGTGATGGCCCAGGCAAATTCATAGTGATCGAATGAATCGACGTGACCGATCGCAGATGTTAGGGTCTGAAATCGTTAGAGTCCGGAAACCAGAAAAACCGGCCCTGTTCGACCGCCAATGTATCAATGTATCAATGTATCAATGTATAAATCCCCGCTAGATGCCGAACCCGTATGGAAGTTGTCCATCCACGCCCTCGGATCCTCTCCCCAGTACATCCGAATCAGTGAATATCGATCAAGGTCGCGACGGCGCCGACATCCGTCCGGCGGCAGCGAGCGCGCCCGATCAACGCGGATCGTCGAGCCCCTCGACGACGCACGCCGACCCGGCGGAGCATCGCACCAGCAAAGAGCAGGCGCATATTCTTGTGGTCGACGACGACCGTCTGGTGCGCATGTCAGTGGCGGCCGCGTTGCGGGATGCTGGGTATCTGGTCAGCGTTGCGGGCGATTCCGAGGAAGCCATTCGACTTGCCAATGCACAACCGGCTCCTGATCTCATCATCCTCGACATTCGCATTCCCGGCATCGGTGGATTGGATGTCGCACGCTATATGAACGAGCATACGGCGGTGCCGTTCGTAATTTTTTCGGCGTTCGGTGAGTCCGATCTCGTCGATGCGGCGAGCGCGGCCGGGGCAATCGCCTACCTGGTCAAACCGCTTGATCCGGCGCAATTGATTCCCGCTATTCGTGCGGCGCTCGACCGGTCGCGGGAAATCAAGAAGCTTCGGGAATCCGCCGTGAGTCTTCGCGGGGTGCTCGACGATCGCGAGGCATCGGCAATGCTGGTCGGTGTTCTGATGGAGCGGTTCGCGATCGATCGCGAAGCGGCGTTCGATCTGCTGCGCTCGCAAGCGCGTCGCGAGCGCAAGAAGGTGCGCGACCTTGCCGAGGAACTGCTTACCTCGAGCGAACGGATGAACCGGCTCGCATCGGCGCTTGCGCGCAAGGACAAGTGAATTGGGAATCCGTTCGGGCCGAGCCTGTCGAAGCCCTGTCCGCGCATGCATGGGGCCCTACGCTCGCTATTGCGACTGGAACACGCCCGCGGTCTTCGCAATGCCCGCCCATTTCACGAGTTCGTTGCGATGGAACTCGCCGAAGGCCTCAGGCGTCGCGGAGGGCGAAGGCTCGATGCTTACATTGCCGAGGCGTTCGATCACGTCGGGCAGCTTCGTGACCTCGTTCAGCTCGGTGTTCCAGCGTTCGATGACCGCGCGCGGCGTCCCGGCCGGCGCGAACATGCCGATCCACGCGATCATGTTGAGATCGTGGAGGGCCTGAACGCCGCCTTCACCCATGGTCGGTACGGTGGCGGCGAACGGCGAGCGCTTGTGCGAGGTCACCGCAAGCGCTTTCACTTTGCCGGCCTTGACCTGGATGTTGGCCGAGGTCATGCCGTCGAACATCAAGGTGAGTTGGCCGCCCATCATGTCGGTCAGCGCCTGCGCGCTTCCCTTGTACGGGATGCCGACTACATCGATGCCGGTGGCCGCTTTGAGTGATTCCATGATCAGATGCGAAATGGTGCCGCCGCCGATGTGCGCGTAATTATGCTTGCCGGGGCTCGCCTTGAGCAGTGCGATCATTTCCTGGAGCGAATTGGCCGCGATGTTATTGCCCGCCACCAGGATCATCGAGGTAAAGCCTACCATCGAGATCGGCGTCAAATCCTTTTCTGCATCGTAGGGAAGCTTCTTGTATACGCCGGGCAGGATCGCCACCGGCGAGATCGAGGTCACCAGCAGCGTGTAGCCGTCCGCGGGCGATCTTACGGCGGCTTCGACGCCGATAATCCCCGCGCCGCCGGAACGATTGTCGACCACCACCGGTTGTCCAAGTCGTTGCGAAAGCCGATCGATCATGGCGCGCGAGGCGACGTCCGCCGCATTGCCGGGCGGGAACGGCGCAATGATCTTGATCGGACGATTCGGATAGGTCTGTCCGTGTGCCGGTGCGATGAGAAACGTGAGCGCGGTGGCGATCAGTGCAATGGCGATCGGCGCGGCAACGCCCTGCTGCCCCCGAGTACGGCGCAATCTGTTAATCATGGGTCCTCCTACTGAGCTTTCTGTAACGAAGTGGCGACGCTCAGCCCCCTCTTCCCTAGCCCTTCTCCCGCGTGGGGGAGAAGGGAACGGAGCGCGGATAGGGCTGTCACCCCTATCCGTAATCCTTAGTGGGTGCTTGCGGACGGTGGCTGTGCGGCCGGGCTTTATAATCGCACACAGCACCGTGTCGCGGGTCGCTCGCCTCGGCACCTTGCAGCGGTACGCCATTTCCAATCGAGCTCGTCAACCGACGATCAATCATGTCGAACGCAGATATCAGTTTTTGTCGCTCGTTTTTGTTTACGCCGGGCAATCGCCCCGAGCGGTTCGCGAAGGGTGCGGCGAGCGGCGCCGATGCGCTGATTCTCGATCTTGAGGATGCGGTCGCCGCGCAAGACAAGGATCACGCGCGCGCGACGGTGATCAAGCATTTCAGCGGCGACTGGCGCGCCGCGCTTGCAACCGGACAACTCTGCGGCCTGCGTGTCAACAACCTGCACACCATGGCGGGCGTCAAGGACCTCGAAGCGCTGATCGCCTCGCGCGCGGTGCCCGACTTCATCGTGATCCCGAAGGTCGAGTCCGCGCCTGAGGTCGATGTGTTCGTGCGTCAGTTGACCGGTCCGCAGGCGACGATCCAGTTCCTGTGCGCCATCGAATCGGCGCGTGGGCTGGAGGCGGCAATGGCCATCGCAGCGGTGAGTCCGCGGGTGCGCTCGCTTGGTTTCGGTGGTGCGGATCTCGCGGTCGAATTCCGTGCCGAACTCTCATGGGAGCCGATGTTCATGGCGCGCGCGCGGCTGGTGCAAGCGGCGGCAGCGGCAGGCATCGGTCTGGTGGATGTTCCGCATGTCGATCTGAGCGATGACGCGGGATTGCAGCGCGATGCGGTCCGTGTGAAGGCGATGGGTTTCACCGGCAAGCTCGCGATTCATCCGAAACAGGTGAAGCCGATTCAGGACGTGTTCACGCCGACGCAGGAAGAGGCCGCGCGCGCGGCAGGCATTGTCGCGGCATTCGAGCGTTCGGCCGGCAATGTCGTCGAGTATCAAGGACGGATGGTCGAAGGACCGATCGTCAAAGTGCAGGAGCGGATCCTCGCGCTGGCGCGGCGCGCGGGGGTGCCGGTGAGCGCTGTCGGGCAGACTGCTCCACAGCGCCCCGTCGTAGTGGCCGACAAGGCCGGACCGTTTTCCGCGTATTGCATTGCCGGTGACAAGCGCTATATCGAGCGATTCGGCCTCGACTTCGAGGATTTCGCCGCGGGTCAGCGCTTCCGGCATCGACCCGGCGTGACGATCACGCAGCAGGACAATCTCGATGAGGCGCTCGACACCTTGAACAGCGCGATGATCCATTACGACGCGCACTACTCGGCGCAAACGACCTGGAAGAAGCCGTTGATGGTGAGCACGGTCACATTGCAGCGCGTGATCGGCATGGCGTCCAAAACGTTCGCCAAGCGTCGCGCGATTCGTGGCATGCAGGAAATCGCGATGACCGCTCCGGTGTTCGGCGGCGACACGCTTTATGCTGAATCGGAAATCCTGGGTGTCGAGGCGAGCAACGACGAGGACTGCGGATACTTGAATGTCGTGTCGCGCGGCGTGAACGCCGAAGGCAGGGTGGTCGCGCGCATCACCTATACGGTCGAAATCTTTCGGCGAGGGAAGCATCCGGACGACCGGGGCCGGAACGAGCAACGCGCGTCCGATCCGCGGTTCGCCCACCATCGGCAGGTCCCCGACGGAACGCTGATCGAGCAGTTCGGCTTTTTCTTCGAGGATTGCGCGCCGGGCGAAACGTTCGTGCATTACTCGCGGCGCACGTTTCATCGCGACGAGGCGATCGAACATGCGTACCGTTCGCTCGACGTCGCGCCGCAATATCACGACGAACGCTGGATCCGCGAGCATCAGGATGGCCGCTATCGTGTGGCCGAGACGTGGTTGATCAGCGCGGCGACGGCATTGTCAACGCGCACATTCGGGCGGGTCGTCGCGAACCTTGGGTGGTATGACATCGCGCTGCAAAGTCCCGTGTTCGCAGGCGATACCGTGCATGCGGAATCGACGATCCTCGAGAAGCGCGAATCGAAATCGCGGCCGAACGAAGGCATCCTGAATGTCGAGACGCGTGCGTACAACCAGCACGGTCAGCTCGTCGTTTCCTACAAACGCAATCTGCTCGTCTACAAGCGCAACGCGCAGACGCCGTATCCCAAGGCAGGCTATTGATCATGCGGACAGCAACATGAATCTTCATTTTATTGTCGTGGCAGCGCTTGCAACCTGCGTGTCGTTCATCGCAGCCGCCCAGACGCAGCCGGAATCCAAAGATCTCGATACGCCCTATGTACCGACGCCGCAGAAGGTCGTCGACGCGATGCTGGCGATGGGCAAAGTCGGCCCCAAGGATTTCCTTATCGATCTGGGATCCGGCGATGGCAGGTTGGTCATCACCGCCGCCAAGCAGCTGGGGGCGCGGGGCTTTGGCGTGGAAATCGATCCGCGGCTGGTAATCCTCGCCAATCAATCCTCGCGGCAACAAGGCGTTGGTGAGCGCGCACGATTCATGGAGCAGGATCTGTTCAAGACGCCTTTGCATGAAGCCAGTGTGATCACCATGTATCTGCTGCCCGATGTGAACATCGAGCTTCGTCCGAAGTTGTATGCGCTCAAGCCCGGGACACGGATCGTCTCGCATGACTATCACCTTGGTGATTGGCGATCCGACGACCATGCGGTGCTCGATGTGCCGGACAAACCGGTCGGTCCCCTGAAGAAGAGCGAAATCTTCCTGTGGATCGTTCCGGCGCAGGTAGCGGGTGCGTGGCAAGGCGCGATGACCGGCGCGCACCGATCTGTTCACCTTGAGCTGACGCAGAAGTATCAGGAAGTCGAAGCCAAGGTGCTGCTGAGCGGCGAGCCGATGCGTGTTACGCGCGCCATGCTCCGCGGCCGCACGCTCGAGATCGATGCGGAATCCAGCCTGCGGGCGCCGGTTCGCATCCGATTGGAGTCCGATGGGATCGCCCTGGCGGGCTCGGTGGTCGCGGGCGGCGGGCCGGTCAAGGTGATCCTCAGTCGATAGTCGAATCATCTGTGAGATCAACCCCATGCACCACAACAGGTCAACGGGGTGGCGGGCATCGCAAAGGTAATGTCTCGCCAAGCCGTTGTGTCGTCATGGTTGGCCAGCGGGGTCCGCCGCCGAGCCGCCGTGGGCATCGCGAAGGGAACTTCAGGTCAGATAGTTGATCAAATTAGTCAGGAATCGTTATACTTGACTACTCCGCTCGGGTTTACGCTTCTGGGCATTCCCATCGCGATCAACCCTCACGAATTGGAGGTTCCATGCGCCTCACGACCAAAGGCCGCTTCGCGGTTACCGCAGTCCTCGACCTCGCTACCAATCAGGGCGATGGCCCGGTTTCGCTTGGCGAGATCAGCGGGCGACAGAAAATCTCGCTCTCCTATCTGGAACAGTTGTTCGGGAAGCTCCGGCGGAGCGGGCTGGTGAAGAGCACGCGCGGGCCTGGCGGTGGTTATATGCTGGCACGTCCGCCCCTCGAGATTTCAGTGGCGGATATCATCGTCGCGGTCGACGAGCCGATCGATGCCACGTCGTGCGGTGGCCAGGAAAACTGTGTCGAAGACCAGAAGTGCATCACGCACGATCTCTGGGAAGGTCTGAACGAACATATCTTCAGTTTCCTGCGCAGCGTGTCGCTCGCGAAGCTGATCGATGATCTGGATCGTCGCAAGATCGAAGCGAAGGGGGTTCACGTGATCGAGATGCACGGCCGGTCGAAATCGGATGCCCCCTTGAGTTCCACCTCCATCACTGCCTGAAGGAGCGGTTTCGACATGCCAGTACGCTTTACGGAAAACGCTGCTGCCCAGATCAAGACCACCGTCCAGAAGTATGGCGGCATCGGCCTGCGCCTTGGCGTGAAGCGGGTCGGTTGCAACGGCCTCGCCTATACGTTCGACATGGCCAAGGACATCGCGCCGGATGATGCGGTGTTCGAAGCCCATGAAACGAAGCTGGTGGTCGATGGCAAGGCACTTCAGTATCTCGACGGCTCCGAGCTTGATTTCGTGCGCGAGGGGTTCAAGCAGCTGTTCACGGTCACCAATCCGAATGTGAAAAGCACCTGCGGATGCGGTGAGAGCTTCAATATCGACTGAAAGCGCCCCGCTCCGGCGTCGCGCTCTGGCCTACCCAATGAGTTCCGTTCTACAAAATCTGATCGATCAGCCGTATAAGCACGGCTTCCACACCGATATCGAATCCGATGTCGTCGCCAAGGGTTTGTCCGAGGCCGTCATCCGGCTCATCTCGGAGAAGAAGGGCGAGCCGGAATGGCTGCTTGAATTCCGCCTGGACGCCTATCGGCATTGGCTCACGATGACCGAGCCCGCGTGGCCGAATGTCCACTATCCCAAGATCGACTTCCAGGGGATTTCGTACTACGCCGCGCCCAAGCCGAAGAAGAAGCTCGCGTCGATGGATGAAGTCGATCCCGAGTTGCTGCGCACATTCGCGAAGCTCGGCGTGCCGATGCATGAGCAGAAGGCGCTGGCTGGTGTGGCGGTGGATGTGATCTTCGACAGCGTGTCGGTGACGACAACCTACAAACACAAGCTCGCTGAAGTGGGCGTGATCTTCTGTTCCTTCTCGGAGGCAGTGAAGGAACATCCGGAACTCGTGCGCAAATATCTCGGCTCGGTGGTCCCGACGACCGACAACTATTACGCCGCGCTCAATTCGGCGGTATTCACCGACGGCTCGTTCTGCTTCATTCCGAAGGGCGTGCGCTGTCCCATGGAGCTGTCCACCTACTTTCGCATCAACACGCAGGAGTCGGGGCAGTTCGAGCGGACGCTGATCATCGCCGAAGAAAGTTCGCACGTCTCGTATCTTGAAGGCTGCACCGCGCCGCAATTCGATACCAATCAGCTTCATGCGGCAGTGGTTGAGCTGGTCGCCCTCGACAATGCGGAGATCAAGTATTCGACCGTACAGAACTGGTATGCAGGGGATGCAAACGGACTCGGCGGCATCTACAACTTCGTGACCAAACGCGGTCTCTGCAAAGGCGTGAATTCCAAGATCTCCTGGACGCAGGTCGAAACCGGGTCGGCGATCACCTGGAAGTATCCAAGTTGCATCCTGCAAGGCGAGAATTCGGTGGGCGAGTTCTATTCGGTGGCCCTGACCAACCACAAGCAGCAGGCCGATACCGGCACCAAGATGATCCATCTTGGGCGCAACACGCGCAGCCGCATCATCTCGAAGGGCATCTCGGCCGGGCAATCGAGCAACAGCTATCGCGGTCTGGTGCAGGTCGGTCCACGTGCCGATGGCGCCCGCAACTACTCGCAGTGCGACTCGATGTTGATCGGTGACCGATGCGGCGCGCACACCTTTCCCTACATTCGCGCGCAGAACAGCACCGCGAAAATCGAGCATGAGGCCACCACCTCGAAGATCGGTGAGGACCAGTTGTTCTACTTCGCCAGCCGCGGCATCGATACCGAGCAGGCCGTATCGATGATCATCAACGGCTTCGTGAAGGACGTGTTTACCCAATTGCCGATGGAGTTCGCCGTCGAAGCGTCGAAGCTGCTCGGGCTCAAGCTAGAAGGGAGCGTTGGATGATTCGCGCAAACGCCCCCGTCCTGCTCGAGGTGCGCGATCTGCGCACGAAAGTGGGTGGCGTCGAGATCCTGAAGGGCATCAACCTCACTGTTCGGGCCGGCGAGATTCACGCCATCATGGGTCCGAACGGTTCGGGCAAGAGCACGTTCGCCAAGGCGCTGAGTGGGCATCCTTCTTACGAAGTGACCACCGGATCGGCGATGCTCGACGGCAAGAATTTATTCGAGCTCGCCCCGGAAGAGCGCGCACGTGCCGGATTGTTCCTGGGATTTCAATATCCGGTCGAGATCCCCGGCGTGGCGAATGCGCAGTTTCTGCGCCTCACCTACAACACCGTGCAAGGTGCGCGCGGCAAAGACGAACTCGATCCGCTTGAATTCGATGATTTCGTACGCGAGAAGATGAAGCTCCTCGAAATGGATCCGGCGTTTCTTGATCGGAGCGTGAATGAAGGATTCTCGGGCGGTGAGAAAAAGCGCAACGAGATCCTGCAGATGGCGTTGCTCGAACCAAGGCTCGCCTTTCTCGACGAAACCGACTCGGGCCTCGATATCGACGCGCTACGCATCGTCGCCGGCGGCGTGAATACGCTCTCCACCGCCGACAACGCGGTCGTGCTGGTCACCCATTATCAGCGTCTCCTCAACTACATCGTTCCCGACTACGTCCATGTGATGGAGGGTGGTCGCATTCTCAAGACGGGCGGCAAGGAACTCGCGCTCGAACTGGAATCGCGCGGGTACGACTGGGTTGCGGCGGCCGCGTAAGACGGGCATCGTCATGAACGCGATCGGCGCCAACGCCTATCTATCCAGCGTGCTGAGCGGAGACCCCATGGGTCCGGCCGGGTCGCTCGGACTGGTCAATCCGGCTGGCCCACAAGGCTGGTTCAATCAGTTGCGTGCCGAAGGGCTCGAGCGCGCCAACGCGCTCACTGTGCCGACGCTCCGGGACGAAGAGTGGCGCTTCACGGATCTGTCGCCCTTGTACCGGCTGGCTTTTCGTCCGAGCCGGGTCGGCGGCGCGATCGATGCGGCCACCCTTGCGACGTTCGCGATTCCCGAGGCGACCACGCGCCTCGTGTTCGTCGACGGCATATTCGCCGCATCGCTCTCGACGGCGTCGCTCGTCGGCGGAATCATCGTGGCGCCCCTTGCAAGTGCGCTATCGGACTACGGCACCATCATTCGCGAACGGCTCGGGCAGATCGCACCGATCGGAGCCGATGCATTCCGCGCCATCAACACCGCGTATCTGAGCGACGGTGCGCTGATCCTGGCGCGGCGGAACGCGAGCAGTACCGGCCCCATCCATGTCCTCAATATCGCGACACAAAGTGAAGCGGCCATTCATAACCGGACCCTCGTGATTGCTGAATCCGGGGCCGACGTTACCGTGATCGAGGATTTCGTCGCGACCGGTGAGGGCGTCTACTGCGTCAACGCGGTGAGCGAAATCGATGTCGCGGACAATGCCCGGGTGCGCGTGATCAAGCTGCAGCGGGAAGGCGCAAAGGGATTTCATCTTGCTTCGCGTGCGGCGCGGGTACAGCGCGACGGCGTGTTTTCCTCCAATGCGATCACGCTCGGCGGGCGCATCTCGCGCGAGACGGTTGGCGTTTCGTTGAGCGGCGCCGGCGCGGATTGCCAACTCGACGGACTCACCCTCATCAACGAACGGCAGCTCGCCGATACCCACTCGTTCATCGATCATCGCGAGCCGCATTGCACCAGCCGGCAACTGCACAAGTGTGTGGTCGGGGATGCCGCGCATGCCGTATTCAACGGCCGGATCCTGGTCCGCCAGGATGCGCAGAAGACGAATTCCGCGCAAGAAAGCCGCAACCTGCTGCTCTCGCAACGCGCGCATGTCGACACCAAGCCGCAACTTGAGATCCTCGCCGACGATGTGAAGTGCTCGCATGGCGCAACGGTCGGTCAGCTCGATGCCGAGGAGATGTTCTACTTGCGCAGTCGCGGCCTGCCGGAGGCGCAAGCGCGGAACGTACTCACCTATGCTTTCGCGGCGGAAGTGGTCGATCGCATCGCGATTCCATCGGTCGTCGAGCGGTTGCACGAGGCGGTGATGGAACAGACCCGTACCAAGGATTCACTATGAACGCTCCAGCCATCGGGCGCATGACGCCCCGCGAGTCGAAGCTCGATCTCGCGCGGATCCGCGCCGACTTTCCGATTCTTTCCGCCGTCGAGGTGCACGGCAAACCGCTCGTCTATCTCGACAATGGCGCCTCGGCGCAGATGCCGCGCCAGGTCATCGACCGTCTGGTGCGCTACCACACCCACGAACACGCGAATATCCATCGGGGTGTCCATTATCTGTCCGAGACCGCCACCAATGCCTATGAGACGGCACGCAAGACCGTGCAGCGATTCCTGAACGCCAAGGAAGACCGGGAAATCATCTTTACCGCGAATGTCACCGACTCGATCAATCTGGTCGCGCATTCGTATGGCCGCGCGTTCCTCGCCGAAGGCGACGAGATCATCATCACCCATCTCGAGCACCACGCGAACATCGTGCCCTGGCAGATGCTTGGTGAAGAGAAGGGTGTGAAGCTTCGCGTCGCCCCGATCAACGATGCGGGCGAGGTGATCCTCGAAGAATACGAGCGGCTGTTCAATGCGCACACCAAGCTCGTTTCGATCACGCACGTCTCGAATGCCCTTGGCACGATCAATCCGGTGAAAGAGATGATCGACATCGCGCACCGCCATGGCGTGCCGATCATGATCGATGGCGCCCAGGCCGTGCAGCACATGGCGGTCGACGTGCAGGCGCTCGACTGCGATTTCTACGCGTTCACCGGGCACAAGATCTACGGGCCGACCGGGATCGGCGTGTTGTACGGCAAGGCCGCGCTGTTGGAGAAGATGAAACCGTTCCGCGGCGGCGGGGACATGATTCTCTCGGTAACATTCGAGAAGACCACCTACAACACCATTCCGTTCAAGTTCGAAGCGGGTACCCCACAGATCGCGCAGGCCATTCAGCTCGCGACGGCGCTCGACTATGTGAGCGCGATCGGGCTCGATCGCATTGCCGCGCATGAACACGACCTGTTGACCTACGCCACCGAGCGGATCGCCAACCTTGGCGGTGTGCGGATCTATGGGCAGGCGAGGAAAAAGTCCGCGGTGATTTCGTTCTATGTCGGCGATGTTCATCCGCACGATGTGGGCACCTTGCTCAATGCAGAAGGCGTTGCCGTGCGCACCGGGCACCATTGCGCGCAGCCTGTGATGCAGCGTTTCGGGATCCCTGCGACCGCGCGCGCGTCATTCGCGTTCTACAACACGTTCGAAGAAGTGGATGCGCTGGTCGATGCGATCGGCAAGGTCCAGAAACTGTTCTCCTGATCGCTCGACTCATGGACCCAAAGCTGCTTTATCAGGAAATGATTCTCGATCACAACAAGAAGCCGCGCAATTTCGGCAAATTGGATGATGCGACGCACCGCGCTGAAGGTCTCAATCCCTTGTGCGGGGACCACATCTGGGTCGCGCTCAAGCTCGACGGGGAGGCGATCGGCGCCATCGCATTTGAAGGCCATTCATGCGCCATCTGCAAGGCGTCCGCCTCGATGATGACAGCCGCGGTGAAGGGCAAGCCTGTTGCCAATGCCGAAGCGCTCGTGAACGAATTTCGCGGGATGGTGACCGGATCGGTTCAATCTCCCCCGTCGCCGGGTCTTGCGCGTCTCGCAGTATTCGCGGGCATCAAGGATCTTCCGTCTCGCGTGAAATGCGCGGTACTGCCCTGGCACACGCTTCACGCGGCGCTTCATCAGACTGCGAGTGCAACGACCGAAGGTGATGCTGATCCGGTTGCGTCCGGCGCGGCCTGACTACGAACCCGAAAACAATCATGCCAAAAATTGCCGAAATCGAAAGCACGCCGAATCCGAACGCCAAGAAGTTCATCCTCAAGGAACCGCTCACTTGGGGCGTATCGCGTTCCTATGATTCGGCCGACGCGGCCACCGCTGATCCGCTCGCCTCGGCGCTGTTCGAGATGCCGCACGTCACCAACGTCTTCTATGTCGATCACTGGATCACGGTGACGCAGGACGGTGGCGCCGAGTGGCCGGACCTCCTGAAAAAGCTCGCCGTGCCGATCCGGGAGGCGCCAACTGCCGAGACGCAATCCACGCAGTTCGGCGAGAACCCCGATCAGGCGCTCGACGATCCGGCGCTGTCCGATGAGGACCGGATCAAGCTCTCGCAGATCATTGACCTCCTCGATGAGCGGGTTAGGCCTTTCCTTCAGGGGGATGGCGGCGATCTCTACGTCATGGGCCTCGAAGGCAAGATATTGAAGGTCCACTATCAGGGCGCGTGTGGAAGTTGCCCGAGTTCGTTGTCGGCAACACTGTCGGGAATCGAGAGCCTGGTAAAAACGGTCGATGAGGATATGACCGTTGAGGCGGTTTGACGGGGCCTGCCTGTTCGCGATACCTGAAGGCCGCAGGACGCTCACCCATCAAGGTCGATGGCTCGCTGATGTGCGAGCAACGGTGGGAGTGCTTGGCTGACCGTAGACCAGAGTGTGTCCCGATTGATGTCGAAGTACGCATGCACGAGTCGATTGCGCATGCCGACGACCGCGCTCCACGGCACGTCTGGGGTCAGCACTCTTGCCTCCGCCGATACTTTTGATGCGGCCTCGCCCAAGATCTCGATTGCGCGAACGAGTGCGAACAGCAGCATCTCATCGGTGTCCAAGTCCCCGCGGCTTCGCCCATTGGCGAATCGGAGGGCCGCCTCCGTCGCATCGATCATATGTCAGAGGCGCACGCGATCACGTGGCGACATATTGGACTTCCGCCTCGCGCACGACCTCATCTCGAAAGTAGCGGCTGAGATCCTCGGCGGTCCGCAAATCTACGCGCCGCCCGCCAAGCAGATCGGACAGCTCCGCCTCGATCGTTGCCATGTCGAGTAGACCCGGTGTCGCGCGCGGGTCGAACTCGACCAGCAGGTCCACGTCGCTGTCCGGACGGTCGGTTCCATTTAGCACCGAACCGAACAGCGACAACTTCCGGATGCGATGCCGAGTGCAAAGCTGGGCGATGGCGCCGGCGTCGATCGGCAATCGAGCACCCACCGTCATTCTCCTTAAACCAAGATAGCCTTGGGCGGGCGCGCTCGCAATTTGATTGGCGCGTTCACGAATCCAATCGCAACGCCCAGCCTAGCCGCGCGTTTCGCATAACTCGATGTGATCAGTCGCGTGTGCATGGCATCGGGGCTGGCGGGAATGTTTTCGGATCCACATCCCAGGCACGTCACGAGCACCGGCGCAGCAGTGCGAATGCCGTGGTTTCACGGCCACACCAATCGGCGGACCTTGGTACTCCAGCTTGACGAACATTAAAAAGGATAAAGCGGATGCTTCCCTTCAGCGGAAAAAGATAGCGCTCTTTTCGATCACCCCTTGGATTTTGAGGCGCAGTCGGGAACGATGGGAATCGACGTGCGATCGGCTATTCAACGCATCGCCGATGCAGACTCGATCATGCCGAAGCACGCGGCTTGATCACGCTATTCTCAACTCGAATCGCCCCTGCTCTCGTGAGCTCACCCAACAGCCACTGGGCATAGGCGTCAGCGGTCATTCTCAGATGTTGGGCATTCAGATCGCGCAGCATCCCCACCCGTTCGACGTATGCGGGAAGCGACGCAACCGGCAATCCCCCCCTGGCTAGCAGCGCAAACGATAGCGTCACCTTCGCGGTGTGGCGAGCCAGGCGTTCGAGACTCTGCTCATAACCGTCGAGCCGGTAGTAGGCCCGTTCGAGGGCTGCATCGACGCCGCTGAAGACGCGTCCATGCCCGGGAATCACGACCCGCGGATTGAGCTTGCCGATCCGATCGAGCGTCTCGCGGGCGAGGCGGAAGGCGTCGAGTTCGCCGCGCAACGCGGGAAAGACCACGCCGAATCCGTTCTCCCAAAGCGCATCGCCGGAAATCAGGATGCGTTCGTCGGGAGCAAAGAACACGATGGCATGCGGATCGTGGCCCGGCGCGGGCAGGATCTGCCAGTCGAGATCACCGAGGCGAACTTGATCACCTGGGGAAAACGTCGCGTCGACATGAAATCGTTCAGCGAACTGGTCTGCATACCCAAGCATCAGCTCGGCATCGTCCCACCGGTCGATCAGGGGCGCCTCACCAACCGGAACCGCGGTCCGGACAGGATGATTGCTTTGTATCGCCGCGTTACCCCCCATATGATCGGAATGGCAATGCGTGTTCAACAGACGATCGAGTGTGTTGCCATTCAATGCGCGAGCGACCAAGGCGAGCGTTTCGTCTGCCTCGCTTCCATAGCCGGAATCGATGAGCGCATGGCCATCGGCCCCGCTGAAAACGATGCTGTTGCACGACAACCAGCCGCGCTCGATGAATTGAATGGATTGAGGGAGCACAGTCACGCACGTCTCAATCGACGCGGCGTTCATTGATCCGGGCCAACACCATTTTCTTCTCGGATGCGCTCATTACAGACCAATTCGCGATCTCTCCGATCGTGCGAAAGCAGCCTTCGCAAACACCGGCCGCTTCATTCATCCGGCAAATGTTGATGCAAGGCGATGGGACATCCCATGCTTCCGGTTCCTGCCGCGCCGATCGGCCTGCGTTGGACGGTTGCGTGCTCACGCCGGTTCTTCGAAGGCGATGAGCGCCGCACCTTCGGCGACCTGTTCGCCGATTTTGTAGAGGATCTCTTTGATCACCCCGTCTTTGGGGGCCGCGATCGTATGTTCCATCTTCATCGCCTCCATGACGAGGAGCGGTGTGCCACGTTCGACGCGCGCGCCGGCCTGCGTCATGATCGCGATCACTTTCCCCGGCATCGGTGCGTTCAGCGAACCCGCGCCGGCAAGATCGTCAAGATCGTGCGCATAGGGGTCCACGAACTCCAGGATGCGATGCTCAGCGCCGATGAAGACGTCGCGCCGATGGCCAACATGCACGACGGTGCCATGGATTGCCGTATCGTCGAGGCGCGCGTCGACATGCACGCCATCGACCACGCCCGATAGCTTGCGGCGAACGGCGCCGACCTCGATCTCGTAGCCATCGGCTCGATAGTGGACGATGACTTCGCGCGATTCGTCTCCGTCGCGAAAAGTGAGGACGTGATGATTATCCTGATTCAGGCGCCAGCCATCGGCAAGCTGCCAGGGCGAATGAGGATCATTGGACGCACGTGCACGGGTCGCGGCCAGCGCGTCGTTCGCCTGCAACGCCGAGATCGTCGCGAGGGCCAGTGCAGCATCGGAGGCTGGGCGAACAGGTGGAAACAACGCATCGCGATTGCGCTCGATCAAGCCAGTATCGAGATCAGCGCTTGCGAATGCCTGGCAGGAAACCAGTCGCTGCAGGAAATCGACATTGGTCACGAGCCCGACCACCTGAAACTCACGAAGAGCGCCCCGCATTCGCGCGAGGGCACGATCGCGATCCAGATCCCAGACGATGAGTTTGGCGATCATCGGATCATAGAATGGCGAGATCTGATCGCCCGCACGGATACCCGTGTCGATGCGAACATGGGCCGACTGTGCGGGCGTCCCCAAATGCGCGATGCGACCGGTGGCTGGGAGAAATCCCTTCGATGGATCCTCGGCGTAGATGCGCGCCTCCAATGCGTGGCCGCTGATGTGCAAGGCATTCTGCAGCAGCGGCAACCGCTCGTCCGCCGCGACGCGCAATTGCCATTCGACCAGATCGAGCCCGGTAATCAGCTCGGTAACCGGATGCTCGACCTGGAGACGGGTATTCATCTCCATGAAATGAAAGGTGCCGTTCGAATCGACGATGAACTCGACCGTCCCTGCGCCAACATAGCCGATCGCGCGTGCGGCTGCGACGGCTGCATCACCCATCTGCGCGCGCCGCTCCGTCGACATGCCGGGTGCGGGTGCCTCCTCGAGCACTTTCTGGTGCCGGCGCTGCACTGAACAATCGCGTTCGAACAGATGCACGCAGTTGCCGTGGGTATCGGCGAATACCTGGATCTCGATGTGCCGCGGACGCGTGAGGTACCGTTCGAGCAGGACCTTGTCATCCCCGAACGACGATTTCGCCTCGCGCTTGCAACCGGTGAGCGCATCGGTGAATTGCGCGGACTTCTCGACGATCCGCATCCCTTTGCCGCCGCCACCCGCGGACGCCTTGATCAGGATGGGATAGCCGATGCGATCCGCTTCGCCATGCAGGAAGCCGGGATCCTGATTGTCACCGTGGTAGCCGGGGACGAGTGGCACGCGCGCTTCTTCCATGAGTCGCTTCGCGGCGCTTTTCGAGCCCATCGCCCGAATCGCGTTCGCCGGTGGGCCAATGAAAACGAGCGCCGCCTTCGCGCATGCCTCGGCGAACGCTTCGTTCTCGGATAAGAATCCGTAACCCGGATGGATGGCTTCGGCACCGGAGCGCTTGGCCGCGGCGATGATAACTTCGATATTGAGATAGCTCGCGCGTGCGGCCGCCGGACCAATGCAAAACGCCTCGTCCGCCATCGCCACATGCATCGCGCCGGCATCGACTTCGGAGTACACCGCGACGGTCCGCACGCCCAGGCGTCGCGCGGTGCGCATCACGCGGCAGGCGATTTCTCCCCGATTGGCGATCAGGATTTTTCTGAACATTGGATCAGGTCTCCGGGTGCCAACTTGCTTTGCGTCGTTCCAGAAATGATCGCAGGCCCTCTTTGGCTTCGCTGCTGCCCTGCTCGGCGGCGAAATGCTTTGCCGCCCTGGCAAGGAGCGCCGCGGCGATGGGTTTGCCGTCGAGTTCGCGAAGGAGCCGTTTGGTGCGCTTCAACGCTTCAGGCCCTCCCTGCAAGAGGTGTCCGAGCATCGCGTTGACGGCATCGTCCAGGCCCGCGTCCTGGACGAGTTCATGAACGAGGCCGATTCGATACGCTTCGGCTGCATCGATGGTCTCGCCGGTCAATGCAAAGCGGCGTGCCCGGTGCGATCCGATCGCGCTGACGACGAACGGCGCGACCGCATGGGCAACCAGACCGATCCGGACCTCCCGGAGCGAGAACGAAGCGGACGTTCCCGCGACCGCGATGTCGCACGCAGCGGCCAGCGCGACGCCACCACCCACCGCGGCGCCGTGCACGCGGGCGATCGTCGGCTTTGGAAGCAGATCAAGCGCGAGCAGCATTGCGCCCATCGCCTTCGCGTCGCGTTCATGTGATTGCCTGGTTTGTCCGGCGGTACGCTTGACCCAGTTAAGGTCCGCGCCTGCGCAAAACGCCGGGCCGTGCCCCGCAAGTACCACGGCGCGCACCGCCTTGTCGCGGGCCATTGCAGCGAAGGCCCGCGCGAGATCGGCAATCACGACGTCGTCCATCGCGTTTCGCACGGCCGGACGATTCATCCAGATGATGCCCACGCCGTTCTGAACATTGATGTCAAGCGATGAAGACAAGGAAGACTTGCGAGCCATGATCTCGATATCTGCTGGGCACTACATCCGAAAGACACCGAACCGTGTTTGTTCGATCGGTGCGTTGAGCGCGGCGGACATGGCAAGCCCCAGTGTACGTCGCGTGTCGCTTGGCGCGACCACACCGTCGTCCCAAAGGCGTGCCGTCGCGTAGTAGGGGTGTCCCTGGCGCTCATACTGGTCGAGAACCGGTTGCTTGAATGCCTCTTCCTCCGCCTCTGCCCAGGTGCCACCCTTCGCTTCAATGGCATCGCGCCTGACGGTTGCAAGGACCGAGGCAGCCTGTTGTCCGCCCATCACTGATATGCGCGCGTTTGGCCACATCCAGAGAAAGCGCGGACCGTATGCACGGCCGCACATCGCGTAGTTTCCCGCGCCATAGGATCCGCCGATGATCACGGTGAACTTCGGCACGCGCGCGCACGCCACCGCCATGACCATCTTGGCGCCGTCCCGCGCGATGCCGGTCGATTCGTATTTCTTGCCCACCATGAAACCGGTGATGTTCTGCAGGAACAAGAGCGGGATGCCGCGCTGACTGCAAAGCTCGATGAAATGCGCCGCCTTCTGTGCCGATTCCGAATAAAGGATGCCGTTGTTCGCGACGATCCCGATCGGATAACCCCAGAGATGCGCGAAGCCCGTGACGATGGTGGTGCCGTAGTTCGCCTTGAATTCGTCGAGCACGCTCGCATCGACCAGACGCGCGATGACCTCGCGCACATCGTAGGGCTTGCGCACGTCGGCCGGAATGACACCGTCCAGCTCCTCGGTGGGATACAGGGGATCACAAGGCTCCCGAACCGCGACGGTGACAGGCTTCGTGCGATTGAGATTGCCGACGATCCGGCGGGCAATGGACAGCGCGTGATGATCGTTGAGCGCGTAGTGATCCGCGACACCAGACTGGCGCGTATGCACTTCCGCGCCGCCCAGGTCTTCCGCGCTCACGATCTCGCCGGTCGCGGCCTTCACCAGCGGTGGTCCGCCAAGAAAGATCGTTCCCTGCTGGCGCACGATGATGGTCTCATCGGACATCGCCGGCACGTACGCGCCACCCGCGGTGCATGAGCCCATGACCGATGCGATCTGCGGAATTCCCGCAGCCGACATCGTGGCCTGGTTGTAGAAGATGCGGCCGAAGTGCTCGCGGTCAGGAAATACGGCGTCCCACTCCGGCAGAAAGGCGCCACCGGAATCGACGAGATAGAGGCAAGGCATGCGGTTCTCACGCGCGATTTCCTGGGCGCGCAAATGCTTTTTCACCGTGATCGGATAGTACGTGCCGCCTTTCACCGTCGCGTCATTGACCACGACCACGCATTCGATGCCCGAGATGCGTCCGATGCCGGTGATGATGCCGGCACATGGCGCATCGTCGTTGTACATCCCGTACGCGGCGAGCTGCGACAACTCGAGAAAGGGCGATCCGGGGTCGAGCAACATGCGGACGCGTTCGCGCGGCAGCAGCTTTCCGCGCGCAACATGCCGGGCGCGCGCCTCCGCGCCGCCGCCCAGTGCGATCTTGTCGATCTTGGCGCGCAGGTCGGCCACCAGCGCGCGCATCTGCTCTGCATTGGCGCGGAACTCGTCGGAGCGCGGGGTGATGCGTGATTTAAGTGCAGACATGGGTAGGACTCAGGCCTCCTCGAGATCGATCCACGGCGCGACCGTGGGCGGAGCGAAGCGCTCCATGGTCGACAATGCAGCGGCGGGTGTCGGCGCCGACAGGACGATTCCGCGATGCGCAGCGTCGAGAAAACCGTCGCTCGTCGCGCGATCGAACATCGTGAGCAACGAATCGAAGTAGTTACGGACATTCACCAGCACGACCGCCTTGGCATGAATCCCGAGCTGCGTCCAGGTGGTCATTTCGCAGAGTTCCTCGAGCGTACCGAAACCGCCGGGCAATGCGAGAAATCCATCGGCTAGGTGCGCCATCATCGCCTTCCGCTCGTGCATGGAGCGTACGACGTGCAATTTGGTCAGCGCTATCTCTGCATACGATTGTTCTCGCCGCTGTAAAGAGGCGGGGATCACGCCGATCACGCGCCCACCGGCGGCAAGCGCCGCATCGGCTGCCGTGCCCATGAGCCCTCGACGACCGCCGCCGAATACCAGGGTGATACCGCGTGCAGCGAGAAGGTGTCCGGTTTCCCTGGCAGCTTCCGCATAGGCGGAGTCCTGTCCATTCGAGGCGCCGGCAAAGAGGCAGATCGATTTCACCTTATTCGTTCGCGATCGCGCGCCCGATCACGAGTCGCTGGATATCGCTCGTGCCTTCGTAGATCTGACACACGCGCACATCGCGATAGATTCGCTCGACCGGGAAGTCGTTCACATAGCCGTAGCCGCCGTGGATCTGGATCGCATCCGAACAGATGCGTTCGGCCATTTCGCTCGCGAACAGCTTGGCCATCGACGCTTCCTTGAGGCAGGGCTCGCCCGCATCGCGCAGCACCGCCGCATGCAGCACCATTTGCCGCGCCACTTCGATTTGCGTCGCCATATCGGCCAATCGAAAGTT